>CAWFGG010000011.1:0-152843 GCA_963815325.1 uncultured Gemmatimonadales bacterium | reverse complement strand
CAAAGCCTGCACTTCCGAGTGCTGCATGTCCCCCTTGTCGTCCTGTCGCCGGGCCGCGCCCCCGCGGGAGTCCGCGTCGGTGAACCGGTGAGCCTGCGCGATCTCCCCGCGACGATGCTCGAGTTGGCCGGGCTGGCAGACGTCGCGCACGTTGCCGGCACGAGTCTGTCGCGCTACTGGGATGGGTCGGGTGCCACGGCCCTGGCACTCCTGTCGGAGGTGCGGGAAGGGCATAACACGCCTGATTCGGTGCCGATCAGCCGCGGGCCGATGCAGTCGCTAGTGGCCCGGGGTATGCACTACATCCTGAATGGAGACGGTGAAGAGGAACTCTATGACTACGCGACCGACAACGCCGAGACGACCAACCTCTTGAATGCTCCGGACAGTGTGGCGACGGGCTCAGACCTGCACTGGTTTCGCGAGGAGCTGAAGCGCATGCTGCGCAGCCGAGGAGCCGTGAGACTGGTCGCCTCACAAGGCTGGACGGCATTGCTCGAGCAACGATGGCTCTTCGCCACTGCCCTTACAGGCATCGTCCTCCTGGGGCTCGCGGCCGAATTCATCGCCCCGCCCGGGGCGGACAATGCCTACCTGCTCTACACGGCCGGCCGGGTGCTCGACGGCGCCAGGCTCTACGTCGACATCCTCGAGGTCAACCCGCCGCTCATCGTCGCCTTCAATTTCCCGCCGGTTCTGCTCGCCCGGATGACGGGCCTGCCCGACCTGCTGGTTTTTCGGCTTGGGGTCGGGCTGTTGCTCGGCATTTCGATTCTCCTGTCTCAGGTGGGGCTCCGCTCGATTGTCCCGGGCGGGCTACTCGGCCGACGTGCCTTCACCCTGCTCCTGGCCTTCGCCCTGTTCGTTATGCCGGCCGAGACCTTCGGCGAGCGCGAACACCTGATGCTCGCACTCGTCCTGCCATACCTCTTCGCGGTCATTGCGCGGGTCATGGGTGGGTCGATTCCGACACGGTACGCCCACGTGATCGGCATCCTCGCCGGGTTCGGGTTTGCGCTCAAGCCCCACTTCGCGCTGGTCTGGGTGTTGCTCGAGTTGTGGCTCGTCGTGGTCCGCCGGGTGAGACCGATCGTCCGGCCGGAGAATGGCTGGGTTGCCACCGTGCTCCTCGCCTATGCGGGCTCGGTGCTGCTGCTAACACCCGAGTACCTCGATCTCGTCCGCCGTATCGGTGCCCTGTACCTGGCCTTCTTCCGGGCGTCGCTCGTCAAGACGCTCCTGTTCGGGGAGCGTTCGCGCCTTCCGCTGCTTGCGCTGCTCGCGTATCTCGCCTTGAGAAAGCAGTGCCCGAGACCTGCGCTCCTCACCGGACTGGCGCTCACGGTCGTGGGCCTCGTCTCAGTCGCGACCATTCAACAGAAGGGGTGGAACTACCACTTCTACCCGGCCTCCGCGGCGGCACTCGTGCTCCTGAGCACCATCGTGGTGACGGTGCGTCGTCCGCTCACGTCGCTCGCTCGACAGATCTACGGTGTGGTCGCCTTCGGCGTCGTCATCGCCGTGATGACGAGCGCGATACTCGTATCCGCCTGGCGTGTGGCCGACCCTCGCGGCCCCAAGGTGGAGCCGCATCCCGAGTATTGGGAGTTGGCCGATCTGGTGAGCCAGCGCGCGCGCGGGAGGCCGATCCTCGTCTTGTCCTGGGCGATGGGGTCTGCCTGGCCGCTGACCTACGCCACGGGTGCCGAATGGTCCATGCGATTCCCCAGCCTGTGGATGGTGTGGGTGCTCTACGCCGATCAATTCGCGGCAGCCGGGTCAAATCCGGTATCACTCGTCCGCCAACGAACCCCCGCAGGAGACGTTTCTGCGCGACGCCGTTGCCAGCGACATGGAACGATTCGAGCCCGAGCTTCTCATCGTGTTCTCCGCGGCCCCGGATACGCCGGAGAGCGGACTCAGCCGGCTCGATTATCTGGCGTACTTTGCGCGCGACCCGAGGTTCGCCGCGCAGCTTCGCTACTATCGGTACCTCCGCACGATCGGCGTCCACGATGTGTACCAGCGTGTCGCCGAGGCGGCGCTCGAAGGCCCGCGCCGGCCGCCAGCACATGACCTTGGCGCCCCGGCACCCGAGCTGCCTCCGGAGAGACGGGCCGCGCTGTTCGGCTTTGTCGGAATGTTCCAACTGTTCGTGTTCCTGGTCAGTGGCATGCTGGCACTCGCCTTCAAGTGGCACCGCGGAGCGAGGCGAAGCCTAATCATGTCCTGGAGCGTCGTGCCGAAACAGCGTTGGGTCCTGGTCGTGATCCTCTCCGGCATCGCGATCCTCGGCTTGGCCGCCGAGTTCGTGGCCCCGCCCGACCCGGACAACGCCTTCCTGCTCTATGCCGCGGGACGGGTGCTCGACGGCGCCAAGCTCTACGTCGATATCGTTGAGATCAACCCGCCACTGATTATCGCGTTCAACTTCCCGCCGATCCTCATTGCACGGCTGATCGGGGTCTCGGAGCTCCTCGTCTTTCGGATCGGGGTGGCCTGTCTGCTCGGCCTGTCGCTCCTGGCCTCTCAGGTTGGGTTGCGCGCCATCTTCTCCCCCTCGGCGACAGAGCGCTACGCACCTCCCTGACGATCCTGATCACCTTCGTTCTCTTTCTCCTTCCGGGCGAAGTGTTCAGCGAGCGCGAGCATCTCATGGTCGCGCTGGTGTTGCCGTACCTGCTTCGTGGCAATCGCCCGATGCATGGATCGACCGATTCCCGCCCTTCCGGCGCACCTGATCGGCGCGCTCGCGGCACTGGGATTCGCGCTCAAGCCGCAGTTCGTGCTGCTCTGGCTGGTCGTCGAACTGTGGCTCGCCGCCAGCCGACGAGCGTGGCCCAAGCTTCGTCCTGAAAGCACGTGGGTCGCGGCAAGTCTCGTGGTGTATGCCCTCGCCGTCCTCGCCCTGACCCCCGCGTACCTCGACGTGGTCAATCAACTCGGCGGGCCATACCTGTCGTTCCTCAGGAACTCGCCGATCATGACGCTCATGTTCGGTAGCGGAGCGCGACTGCCTTTGGTGGCCCTCCTCGCGTTTCTGGCCCTCCGCAGGTGGTGTCCATATCCGGCGCTCGTCACCGGACTCGCCGTCGCAGTTCTCGGATTGTTGGTCGTGGGCACGATCCAAGGAAAAGGATGGAGTTATCACTTCTATCCCGCGTCCGCGGCGTCAGTCGTGCTCCTCGGACTCATGGTTGCAACTGTTCGGCGACCGCTCACGTCGCTGGCGTCGCGGGTCTATGGCGTCGTCGCGTACGGGCTTGTGGCAGCGGTTGTTCTGGGCGCGGTTGTCATGGGCGGCTGGAAGGTGGTAGACCCCAAGGGGCCGGAGATCGAGCCGTTCCCGGAGTTCTGGGAACTCGCCGAGCTGGTGCGAGACCGCGCGGCAGGCGAAGACGTGGCGGTCCTGTCGTACAACATGCGCTCGGCCTGGCCGCTGGTTCCCTATGCCCACGCCGAATGGCCGCTGCGTTATCCGAGTATGTGGATCCTCTGGGTGCTGTACGCTGACCAGTTCCAGCAGCCGGAGCCACTGGACTATCAGCCGGCCGGCACCGAGACGCCGCTGGAGCGCAACTTCAAGCTCGCGGTCGTGTCCGACCTGGAACGAGCGAAGCCGAGGCTACTCGTCGTTCTAGGATCGGCCAGGGATGTGCCAGGGAACGATGCACGGCGGCTCGACTACCTCGCGTATTTCTCACGGGAGCCACGCTTCGCGCGTGAGCTTGCCTCATACAACTATGTGATGACCCTCGGTCAACATGATGTCTATGAGCGGACATCCGAGCCGTTGCCTGCTGCAGCGACGCGCCCGCCGAATCACGCCCAAGGAGACCTCGAGGCCGCCACGCGTCCCGGGATCCGATTTGCGTTTGGTGGTCTGGCGGAGCGAATTCGCCTCGTGGTTTTTCTTCTCGCTGTTGGAGTTGCAGTCGGCACCGGGTGGCACCGAGGGGAAGGTCGGGTCTAAGCCCCGGCCTTTCGAGCGATCGCGAGGAGAGAGAGCCCGGCCGGGAACCCGCGCGGGCGCCCATTGGGAACTAGGTGTCGCCGCTCGCTCGCGAACACCCGAGTCATGAGCCGGTTTGCCCAGGGTGGTGGCATCGAGAGATCGGCCTTGCCGACGCTCCGGATGACCCGCCGAGCCAAGCGCGCCGCCACGGCGGATGGGAACAGATACGAGTTGAAGTAGGTGAGTTGCTCGATCTCGAACCCTGCCTGCTGCAACAGCGCAGCCACTTCCTTCCTGACGTAGCGACGCTTGTGTTCGTTGAGTACGTCATGTTCCGACCAAAGCCACATGTACGCCGGCACGGTAATCATGACGAGGCCACGATCGGCGAGTACGTCGCGGGCATTTGTGAGCGCCGAGAGATCGTCGTCGACGTGCTCGATGACGTCGAAGAAGCCGACCGCGTCGAAGCGTTTGTCTTGGACGGCGGAAAAATCCTCGGTGGAACCTGGCACCACCTGTGTCAAGCCGCGGTCTTGGCAGATCTTGACGGCGACCGGTGACGGATCGATGCCCCACGCGTCGAATTCCTGCTGTGCCCCCTCGATGAAGTATCCCGTCGCGCAGCCGACGTCGAGAATGCGCCCCCCGCGCTGGGAGGTAGTGCCTGAAGAGCGCCAAGAGGATCTGACGGCGCGCGACGAACCACCAATGGGATCGTTCGACCTCCAGGAACTTCCAGTACAGGCTCTCATCCATTGATAGAACTCCCGGGCATACCAAACGTGGTTGTCACGGGCGCACCTGGAAGGCGTGGGACGTGTCCGCGACGGATTGGTGCGGCTTCAACCGGAGCGCCGCCGCCGTCCATCGTCGCACCATCCATGAGGTCATTGCGATCGCGCCCGCCGCGAGGAGCAACCCACCGGCACCATCCAGTGCGTAGTGCCAGCCCAGCATGACCGTGGATGCCCAGACCGTCAAGACCCACGGCACGGTAAAGAACATGGTCTTCCGGTTCCCGACGCCAAGCCAATAGGCGGTGAGGCCGACCATCGCGATGTGGAGGCTCGGCATGGCGGAAACGCCGCCCAGGAGGGCCGCATTCAGGGTCACGTCGGCTGGATCCATGGCAATCAGTCGCGCGATGTATTCCATGGCCAGGCCGCTGGGTGACCCGTCCAGATATCCGAATAGTTCCGGCTGATAGAAGGCGGGGCCCATAACCGGGGTTACCAGGCCGATCAAGCGGCCCAGGTAAAAAGATGAACGAGACAAAGAAGCTGGTCAGCAGGCGGGGTTTGCGCCCAACCACAAAGAGGAGGAAGACGGCGCCCAACTCGATGGTCCACGCACTATGGTACAACGTCTCCCACGCCAGGACGAGAAATGCGTGCCTGGTGACCCAGGTGAAAAGGCCGCCTTCCAGGGCCCAGAAAAGGGAGTCCCGCCACGCAGTCACTGAATCCAGCAGCGTGAGGCTGATCAACGTGATGTTGGCCGTCTGCACCACGAAATAAACCGCCGGAGCCATGAGCAAGAGCGGCCACGGCCCTAGGCTGAAGAACCCCATGCGACGCCAGAGTCCCCGCCGACCCGGAAGGAGCCTGGAGGTAATCACAGTGGCTCCATCCCAGAGCACCGCCCAGAGCAAAATGTGACCGAGCGCGAACGCCAGCAGCATGCTGGTCTTGTCCAGCCAGAACGAGAAGCGAGATCCCACGAGCACAGCAACGAGTGCCGTGCTGGCGAGCGACACCGCACCCGTAGCAAGGATGAGTGCGAGATGGGTAGCCACCTCTCGCCAGGAAGCGCGTATCGCGTTCATTCGGTGATACGTCCCGTGGTCATCCGGCTACTCGGCCTTCCGGTCAGCCTGGGCTCTTTCATAGCAAGCCCAAAGCTTGTGCCAGTCTGAACCTATTCGGTCTTGCTCGACGCCCGGCGCCGGGTAGCCACGCTGCAGCAGCACTGCCCTGTCGTCGCAGTACCTGACCCCCCAGGCGGAGTCTCGCGCAAGCTCGTGCGCCAAGGGTGAGCCCGTACCGAGGAGTGCCAAGGAGACCTTGCGTTCCTCGAGGTTGTCCCGCCAGCCCGGCGTCAGGGTGATGGTTTCGATAAACTCACGGTAGAGGTCGGTGCCGTAGTAGTCCGTCCCGCCGTCGATGAAGACCCGTTGTTCGGGCCACTCGAGCAGCAGGTAGCCGCCCCAGATGAATTCGTGAAATAGATTGCCTTCGACCCCGTCACGCCGTGCCTCTTCGACCGCGGCCACTGGAAACACCTTGGGGTCGAATGTATTGGGCACTACCATCACGGGGCCGATCGTGCCGCGATTGAGCGCGACGACGATGAGGACAACTGTAATTCCGAGCGCCCATGGGCCGGACCTGCGGCGCTGTTCGTCGCGCTCGAAGGCCGCCCGGATTCGGCCGATACCCGGAAGCCGGCGCCATTCGGGGTCGACATGGAGCGCCAGCACCGCCACGGCCGTGAGCCCGAAGAGGGCGATGTTGCGCTGGGCGATGAGGCTGAAGGCTATACTCGCCAAAATGAGAAAGAACCGCGGATATGTCGGCCGCTTACGGCTCCAGGCCAGGCCACCCACGACGAGGAGCATCACTCCCAAGAAGATTTTCCCGGTCCACACGTGGAAGTTGGGCGACATGAACTCGTTGGTCACGTCGCTCAGATAGCCCTCACCGAAGAACCCCACCACGTGCGCGGGCAGGCCAAGACCGTTGGGATTGATGACCGTGGCCAAGACGCCCACCAGCAAGGCCAGCCCGTAGTGCTTGGCCCAGGCGAGCCATGTGGCGCGATTGGTTGGTGAGATCGCCTCCGCCAGAGCGCCCACCAGGTAAATGCCGACAAGGACCAGGCCGAAGGAAAACCCACCATGCAGGTTGGCCCACACGGCGAACAAGACACCATAGATCCAAAGCTTCGCCGGTCGTTCACGTTCGAGCAGAAAGAGCAGCAGCACGACCGCGAGGAAGGTCACCAAATGCGGCCTGGCCAACCAGTGAACCCCCCCCAGGATCGCGGCGACGGTACCGGTCACATAGGCGAGAAACGGATCGACCCCGCGCCTGAGCAGGAAGCGGGTGACCAGCGCATAGGTAAGAGCGAGGAGTAACCCTGCGAAGATGGCCACCCCGGCCAGCCCAGCCAGCTGGTAGACGCCGGCATACATCACCTCGCTCAGCCACTCGAAAGCAACAAAGGGCTGGCCCGCCTTGGTCCAGGAGAAGAAATCTTGCCGCACCAGCGCCCGGTGCTCGAGCATGTAGCTCCCGAGCCGCAGGTGCCTCGGCAGGTCACCATCCCCGTTGATGAGCCGGCCGTAAAACAGCAGCGGGATCACGAGCGCCCATGTGAGGAACACGAGATCGAAGATGGCGGGCTGGATCGACTTCCTGTGAGAATCGGTCAGGTTACGAGTCCCTTCCCCGTATGGGTGATGTCTCAACGACGCGCCGAGATAAGGTACGCTCGGTTCCGCAAATGGGGTGCCCCCGGGCCTGAAGCGATGATTCGAGCGACGCGACTCATGGAGTGCGGGGTGTCGCAGCCTGTGACTCGGATCACACGCAAGATCCGACCCGCGGCACAACAGCCGCACGGCGCCTGGCTCGAGGCCGTAACTTTAAGTTGTTGTGATATAAGTCGTTACGATGCCGACAATGTTATCCCCCCTTTCCTCTTGCGGGCACGTCGATTGCGCGGTACTCTTGCCGCTGGTTGTTAAGCAGCGAGGGCTGCGATCGCTGTCCAGGCGGCGCGTCGTTTCGTGGTCCCCGCTCTTCGTGTCCCCGGTGTTTTAGTGTCCATTTTTATGGAGGCCGCACTTATGAAGACCCTTCTCACTCGGCTGCTCAGCGATGAGTCCGGTCAGGGGCTGACCGAATACGCCCTGATCATCGCCCTCGTCGCCGTAGCCCTCGTGGCGATCCTGGTCCTGTTCCGGAATGCCATCGGCGGTGTATTCGACACCGGGGCGCAGGTCCTGAACAACGCTCCGAACTCACCAGCGTACGTCCCGTAAAGCTTAGGTGGAAGCAGCGGGTCGGGGGAAACCCCGATCCCGCTGCTTTTGCCTTTGTACGGGAGGAATGGTGCGCCAGTGCGCCTCGTCTTTGATGTCACGTTGGTCGCTCTGGCTCTGGCCGGCGGATGGTATGATGTCCGCACGCGGAGGATCCCCAACGCCCTGACCCTCACGGGCCTGCTTGTTGGGCTCCTGCTTCGGGCGCCGTTCGGCCTGCCAGCGGTTGCGGACGGGGTTGTCGGAGCGGGGTTCGGGTTCCTCGTTGCTGTCCCGTTGTTTGCCCTTGGCGCCTTCGGTGGTGGGGACACCAAGTTCCTCATTGCCTTGGGCGCCTTTCTTGGCGGCAGCCGCCTCCTCGGAGCCCTACTGGTCATCGCCGTTGTCGGCGGCGTGCTTGCCGTGCTCGACGCCGTCCGTCGCGGCGCCATGGTCCGTCTCTTGCGGGACTCGGTTGCGCTTACCCTGAACCTGGTAACTTTCGGGCGGGTAGGATCGAGACCCACGATAGAGTCGCCCGGTGTTGCCACGATACCCTATGGCGTTCCGATGGCAATTGGTGCGGTTGCCTGGTGGTTTCTTGGAGGGAAAGTGCTATGACGTTGCGCGCTCGGCTCAGACGTTCGGATGCGGGCCAATCTCTTGTTGAGTTTGCCCTGGTGATGCCGATCGTGCTGCTCATGCTCGTCGGGATCATCGAATTTGGCCGCGCCTGGAACGTGCAGCAAGTACTGACAGACGCGGCACGGGAAGGGGCACGCCAGGCCGTGCTGGCCAATCCTGCCGTCACGCAGCAGAGTGTAAGGGGCAACATCAATGCGGCATTGGCCCGGGCCGCCATCGACACGACCACGGCCCAGATCACACTCACTGGCGTCGGGGCCCCAGTCGGCAATCTGGTCACGGTCGACGTCCAGTCACCCTATCAGTTCCGGTTTCTCGGGGTGCTCATCAACTTGAGCGGCCTGGGCCAGAACGGCTACGTGGTGCTGAAGACCCAATTCGTCATGCGGCACGAGTAGGCCGAGGCAACGCACATGAAACGACCCCAACCCTGGTTGCTCCTGGTGCTCGCACTCGGCTTCGGAACGGCCGCGGCGTACTTGGCGCTCAATTACATCCGGAATCAGACGACGCCGCTCCTCTCGGCGGAGGCGCCGAAGGGGCAAGTGATCCTCGCGATGAAGGATCTCCCGATCGGCGCGATTGTGGGCGAGCAGGATATCCGCACGGTGGACTGGCCGGGCGATGCCCTCCCACCGGGCTTTCTCAGCGTTCCCGAGGAGGTCGTCGGACGAGGGATCATTACCCCTGTCAAGCTGAACGAGCCCTTCCTGGAGGGGAAACTCGCCCCGCGGGGCGCCGGGGGTGGAATTACCACCATCATCACCGAAGGATTGCGAGCGCTGAGCGTGCGGGTCGATGAAGTGATCGCCGTGGCCGGGTTCGTCATCCCCGGCACCCGGGTCGACGTGTTGCTCACGAAACAGGTGAGCGGGCAGAACATCACCCGCGCCATACTCCAAAACGTGCAGATCCTCGCCGCCGGCCAGTCCATCCAAACCGACGCAGAGGGCAAGCCGCAGACGGTGGCGGTCATCACGGTGCTCTTGTCGCCGGACCAAGCGGAACTCCTGACCTTGGCCGCGAACGACGGGCGGATCCAAATGACGCTGCGGAACGCCATGGATACCCTACAGGTCGTGACGCAGGGCGCGCGATCGGATGCCCTGCTCTCGGTGGGCCGTCGTACATCGTCGCCCACCCGACCCAGGGTGTCGGCCCAGGCGGCGACCCTGCCTCGGCAGACGGAGACGATCATCGAGGTGTTCAAGGGCGGGCAGAAGACGCTGACCAAGTTCAACAACTGAGCTGACCCAAATCTCTCGAGGGGTGTTCGTGTCGATTCAACGGTTGCTTCCCAGATCCAGCAAGGCACCTCGTGGTCGCCGGTGGTCGGTGTTGACGCTGGTGGCGCTGGCCTTTCTACCCACATCCCTCGGGGCGCAGCAGGTTCTGAAGGAGCCAGAACAGGTGCTCTCGGTTGCGAGGGGAGCGTCGCTCCTGTTGACCAATCCCTTCCGCTTCGAGCGGGTCGCCCTGGGCGACCCCTCGATTGCCGAAGCCAACGCGGTCTCACCCACCGAGCTCTTGATCACCGGCCAGACACTCGGCACGACCAGCCTCCTGATCTGGGCGACTACCGGAACGCCGAGATTCTATTCGGTGGAAGTGACGGCCGACGCGCCCGGCCTCGAGCGCTTCATCAAGGGGCTCATGCCGGACGAGGATATCCGGGTCTCGGCCAGCGGCAACACCGTGACCCTCTCGGGCACGGTGCGGGATCCCAACTCGGTGGCCCGCGCCATTGAGATTGCCGAAACGAGCGGGGCCACGGTGATCGACAACCTGGTGGCGCCGCCGGCGGTTCAGGTTCTGCTGCAGGTGCGTTTTGCGGAAATCACCCGGAGCGGGATGAAGGATTTTGCGACCGCCCTCTCGACCTTGAACCCGCAGGACCTGAGCGATAACGGCGACTGGGAGGGCGAATCGATTTCTGACGGCCTCTTGAGGGTGCTGCTCTCCAATCCGAACGCCAACATCGAAGGCATCATTAGGGCGTCGATATCCAAGGGCAACTTCCGGAGCCTGGCGGAGCCGAACTTGCTGACCCTGCCCGGCAAGGAAGCCTATTTCCTGGCGGGCGGCGAGTTCCCGTACCCCACGGTCCAAAGCGGCGGCAGCCAGAACGTCACGATCGTCTTCAAGGAATTCGGGATCAAGCTTCGCTTTACGCCAACGATAACCCGAAGCGGGGCCATCCGGCTCAAGGTGATGCCGGAGGTGTCGTCGCTCGACTTTGCCAATGGCCTGGTGATCGGCGGGTTCCAGATTCCAACCCTGATCACACGCCGGGCCGAGACCGAGGTAGAGCTTCGAGCCGGCCAGTATCTGGCCATTGCGGGGCTGATAGACAACAACTTGATCGATAACGTGAGCAAAATCCCCATTCTCGGGGACATCCCGATTCTGGGCCAATTCTTCCGGACCACCGATGCCCGGCAACGGCGGAGCGAGTTGCTGGTGTTAATCACGCCGCACTTCGTCGTCGCCAACGAGACCTCGGTGCCACTGCCGACCGGCGAGCCCGAGACCTGGAAGTGGCCCGGATGGCTCAAGTATCCGAAGAACTAGGGGCGGCTGGCCGCTCATCCCCTTGGAGGAACCTGGTAATGGTATTCAACGGAAACTTGGTCCGGAACACGCGAGGCGCGACGCTTGCTCTAATCGCCGTCTCCATGATCGTGGTGTTGGCGATGGCGGCACTCGCCATCGACTTAGGCATGCTGATCAAGACCCGCGCCGAGGCCCAACGCACCGCCGACGCGGCGGCGCTGGCCGGGGCCAGCGCCTATATGGGTCCCGCCGGGCCGGGGCAGGTACAACAAGCTATCAACCGGGCACTTGAGATTGCCGCCCAGAACTACGTAGATGGCCGGTACGTCGATACGACTGGCCAGACGCAGCAGGTTAGCGGTCCCAGCACCTTCGCCTACACTTCGGAAGCCACGGTCGAGGTGGTGCCCAATGACGTACTGGTACGGGTGACCATCAACCGACCCAACGTGGGAACCTGGTTTGCCGAGGTCCTCAATATCCGGCTCGTACCCGTCCTCGGTCGAGCAGCGGCGATAGCATCTCCGTCGGGCAACACCACGTGCGTTAAACCCTTCGCCGTGCCTGACCTCTGGGACGAAAGATCGGTCATGCGACCCGGAGGAGCTTACAAAGAGACCGGGGACCTCGACCGCGACAAGGAGTGGGACGGCAACGAACGGTGGGTGTTCGACGACGCCACCTCGCCCTACAACGGGACGGATTACTACGAGAAATACGATCCGAACGTCGTGAGCAGCACGCAGACCGGGTACGGAAGTACCTTTCGCAACGGGAACGGGTCGAGCGTTGTCGACGACTACGGCCGCTTGATGATCATCAAGGCTCAAAGCCCGACAGCGGCCCTCGGGCCCGGGTTCTTCTATCCATGGCGACTGCCCGGGAACACGGGAGCGCAGGACTACAAGCAGTCCATCTACGAAGATTGCTTCAACCCAGCTCCTGTGACTGTCAATACCACTTACCTGGTAGAGACCGGCAACATGATCGGACCGACGCGGCAGGGCATCGATTCGCTCATCAACCGGGACCCTCTCGCGCAATGGAACGGCAGCGCAGTCACTGGTCACAACACGGCCCTGTATGGCCCCGACTGGCGTGCCAGCCCGAGGGTCATCAAGGTCGGGCTCATGGACCCGCACCAAGTGATCGATATCCATGACGGCGGCCACACCAATGTAGAGTTCAACGATTTTGCCGTTCTGTTTCTCGAAGGGTTTCAGGGCAGCGGGAACCAGGCACCCTTGGTCGCACGATTCCTCTGGTACGCGAGCGGAACCGGCGGCGGCGGCCCGACCACGGGTCCGCTCATAAGGATCCTCCAGCTTGTCGAGTGACGACCTGAGGCCCGAGACCGCCCCGACGCGACCGGTTCGATGCGCGGTCATCTCGACCGATGGCGCGTTCCGGAAGATCGTGGAGCAGGCGGTCCGCCATCCCGATGCGGGGACCACGCTCGAAATCGAGTTCGGGGTCCCGTTCGCGGCGTTCGGCAACGTCGAGCTGAAGGCGCTCAAAGGGGCGTCTCCCGAGGTCGTGATCGTCGACCTCGGGGACGATCCGGCGCTCGGCATCAAGCTGGCCCATTTTCTGGCGGGGGCGTCCTCCCCTTCCTATAGGATCATCGCGTCGGGGCCAACGCTCGAGGCCGAGCTCTTGCTCGAGCTCATGCGCGGAGGCATCACCGAGTTTCTGCCCAAGCCGGTGACGCCCGAGGAAGTGCGCGAGGCGGTGCGCCGGATCAAGTCGAGCACCGTCTCGACCGGCCCGGGACCGGCCACGACTCTCGGGGAGATCTACGCCTTCTTCGGCTCCAAGGGAGGCTCGGGGGCCACCACCCTCGCCACCAACCTCGCGATCGTGCTGCACCGGCTCACCAAGAAGAAGACGCTCTTGGTGGATCTCGACATGGAGCTGGGCGAGGCGTCGCTCTTGCTGGGCATTCAGCCGCGGTTCAACTTCGTCGACCTGATTCAGAACTTCCATCGGGTGGATGCCGGGCTCCTGGCCTCCTACATCGAGCGCCACGAATCGGGCGTGCACCTGCTGTCGGCGCCATTCCATCCCGATCGCGCTCAAGTAGTGAGCGCCGACCAAATCCGGCGAATCTTGCAGTATCTCAAACAACACTACGAGTACATCGTCATCGATGTCTCGAAGTCCTTTACGCCGGTCACGATGGCGGCCTTCGAGCAAGCGGATCAGATCTTTCTCACAACGACGGTTGATCTTCCGTCGCTGCGCAACGTGCAGCGGGCCCTCCCCATGCTGCAACGGGTGACGCGGGGAGATAAGGAGCGGATCCGCCTCCTGCTCAATCGATTCGAGAAGGGTGGAGAGGTGACCACCAAGGAAGTGGAGCGCTCCGTCGGGATCCCGGTCTACGCGACCCTCAGCAACGACTACGAAGCGGTGATGCGATCCCTCAACACGGGGAAACCCGTGGTGCTGAACGGCAACTCGCCATACTCCCAGGACCTGACCAAGCTGGGCACGCGCATCACCGGTGTTCAGAAGCAGAGGACGCCATCCGGGGCATTCCAGCGCCTCACCAGTGGCTTGGCTCGGGTCGTGCCGGGTCGGCGCCGAGAATCCAAGCCACCGAAGGGGAAGTCGGATGAGTGACTCAACCAAGGACCGAGGACGGGAGCGGCTGCCGTGGGAATCACCGGCCGCTGATACTCCGCCGGCCAAAGCCAACCCCGCGGCGGGCGGTGGCTCGCCGGCCCCGCCGCCGCCCGCCGGGCGGGAGCAATCGTGGGCCGGCGACGGCAAGGGCGAAGCACTGCCCTGGGAGTCTCCCGGCACGCCTGGAGCGGCGTCTGCTCCGCCCTCCACGGAGCCGGCAGCCCAGCAGTGGGGCACCGACATGCACGACATCCAGCAGGTCAAGGGCCGAATCCACCGGCGCCTGCTGGAACGCCTCAACCTGTCCAACCTCGACAAACTCGAACGCGACCAGGTGGTGGCCGCCATCCGCAAGGTGGTCCACGAGCTGCTCACCCAGGAGTCGGTTCCTCTCAATTACGAGGAGCGCGAGCTCTTGGTGGGCCAGGTGTTGGACGAGATCTTCGGTCTGGGACCGCTCGAGCCGCTGATGAAGGACCACAACGTGTCCGACATCTTGGTGAACACCTACAAGAGCGTCTATGTCGAGCGTCATGGCCTGATCGAGCGCACCGACGTCCGCTTCCAGGATGATCGCCACTTGCTCCAGATCATCGACCGGATCGTCTCGGCGGTGGGCCGGCGCATCGATGATTCCTCGCCCATGGTGGATGCCCGGCTGCCCGACGGGTCGCGGGTGAACGCGATCATCAAGCCGCTGGCGCTCGATGGTCCTCATCTGTCGATCCGTAAATTCAAGCGCGATGCGCTGACCGGCGAGGACCTGCTCCGCACCGAGACATTGACCGAGCCGATGCTCGCGCTCCTCAGCGGGATCGTCAAGTCTCGGCTCAACGTCTTGATCTCGGGGGGCACAGGGGCCGGGAAGACCACGCTGCTCAACATCCTGTCCGGGTTCATCCCGGTCACCGAGCGCATCGTCACCATCGAGGACTCGGCCGAGCTGCAGCTGCGCCAGCCCCATGTGGTCCGGCTGGAGACCGGGCGCCGAACATCGAAGGCAGTGGCGCCGTGTCGCAGCGGCTGCTGCTCATCAATGCTCTTCGGATGCGGCCCGATCGCATCATCGTGGGCGAGGTACGGGGAGAAGAGGCGATCGACATGCTCCAGGCCATGAACACCGGGCACGACGGCTCGCTGACCACGCTCCACGCCAACACCCCGCGCGATGCACTGAGCCGGCTGGAAACGATGATATCGATGGCACGATTGGATCTCCCGGAGCGGGCCATGCGTCAGCAGACGGCGAGCGCCATTCAGGTGGTGATCCAGGTGGCCCGGTTGTCGGACGGCACCCGCAAGGTGATTCAAATCTCCGAGATCGTGGGTATCGAGGGAGAAGTCATCACCATGCAGGACATCTTCACGTATCAGCGACATGGTATCGGCGAAGGCGGCAAGGTGACGGGCGAGTTCCGTGCGACGGGAATCCGTCCCCGCTTTGCGGACCGGATGAAGGCGTACGGAATCGACCTGCCCGCCGTCCTGTTCGACAACATCCTGGGTGAGGAGCCGTCCCGGAAAGGACGGCGGGCGTAGTGCCGATCAGTTCGTGGCTGTCGGCCGGGATGGTCTTCCTGGCAGTGGCGCTGGGCACGGTGGCCATCGCGCTCTTGTTGGAGTTCTCGCGCGAGCGGCTTCGGGGCCGGAAGATGGTCGGCCAGCTTCGGAGGCTCGCCCAGGAAGGGCCGGACGAGGGGTCGGACGCCCTGCTCCGGAGGCCGGGCTTTCAGCAGAAACTGTTCGATCCTATTCTCGCGCACCTCCCCCATGCGGCGGACGTCGTCTTGCTCATGCAGCAGGGCGGCGTCATGTGGGCCCTGCAGACCTACGCGGTCGTGACGCTGGGGCTAGCGGCGAGCCTGGGCTTGGCCACTTTGCTCGTTACGCGACTCTGGCTGGCGGCCCTCGGTGCCACGGTCTTTGGCGCGTTCATCCCGTATATGGTCATCAAGCGGAAGGCGGCCAAGCGAATGGGGCAGTTCGAGGCCCAGCTGCCGGGTGCCATCGATTTGATCGGACGTGCCATCCGGGCTGGCCACCCGCTGTCGGCAGGCCTCAAGATGGTGGCCGATGAAACCACCGAGCCCATCGCGGGGGAGTTCCGGCGAGTCTTCGAGGAGCAGCGCTTCGGACTTGCCTTCGAGGACACCCTGCTCTCGTTGTCGGATCGCGTGCCGCTGGTCGACGTACGCATCCTGAATACCGCCATTCTCATCCAGCGCGAGGTCGGAGGAAACTTGGCCGAGGTGTTGGATAACCTGGCAAATATGATCCGGCAGCGGTTCAAGCTCCGGCGTCAGTTGCGGGTGATCACGGCCCAAGGCCGCATCAGCGGCTACGTCCTCGCCGTGCTGCCCATCGCGCTCGGGGTCGTCATCTTTCTGCTCAATCCGTCCTACATGTCCACGCTCTTCGAAGCCGGGATCGGCCGTATCCTCGTGGCTGGTGCCGTCGTCTTGCAGATCTTGGGGTATTTCTGGATCCGCAAGATCGTGGATATCGATTTCTAGAGGCGCCGTGATCTACCTCATCGCCCTCCTCGTCCTCTGCGCAACCGCCTTCGTGGTGATGCTGGTGCTGCAGTTGATGCCGAGCGATTCGGCCGTCATCCGCCGCCTGGGCGACATGCAGCGGGTCGAGGGCTACCAGACGGTGATCGTCCGGCGTCGTCGGCAAGAGCGGGCGGAGCGGCTCCAGGCCATCCTCGAGGGACTGGGCTCACGGGGCGTTGGCGGGGAGGCCGCCTCAGGCCTCCGACTTCGGCTGCTCAATGCTGGATTCGTCGATCTCAACGCGCCCTATATTTTCCAGGGCGCCCGCATCGTTCTCGCGTTGGGCCTCGGGTTCCTGATGTTCACCGTGGCACCGATTCTCGGGGCGCCGTTCGCCGGGATCGTGCTCGTGGGCGTCTGGGGCTTGTTGATGGGATGGGTGATCCCCGGATTCTACGTCGGCCGCCGGGTGGCCAACCGCCAGCACCAGATCCAACGATCCTTGCCCGACACCTTGGACCTCCTGGTGGTGTGCGTCGAGGCCGGGTCTGGCCCTGAACCAGGCCCTGCTCCGCGTGTCCGAGGAGATTGCCAACATCAGCCCCGTCCTCGGCGAACAGCTCGCCATGGTGAACCTCGAGATTCGGGCCGGGTCGGCTCGGGAGGAGGCCCTCCAGAATTTGGCCACCCGCACCGGTGTCGAAGACATCCAATCCTTCGTCACCATGTTGATCCAGACGGACCGATTCGGCACCTCCATCGCCGACGCACTCCGGGTCCACTCCGAAGATCTCAGGACCAAGCGACGTCAACTGGCCGAGGAGGCATCCGCCAAGACGGCCATCAAGATGCTGTTCCCGCTGGTGTTCTGCATCTTTCCGGCCATGTTCGTCGTCATCCTCGGTGCGGCCATCATTCAGATCGTCCAAGCGCTTTCGCAATTCGGATAATGAAATACTTCCGGGTCCGGAATGAGACCAGCGGAGTCGAGCTCGGTTGGCGGATCGGACTGGCCGATTCATGGTGGCCTCGCTTGCGCGGCCTGCTTGGCAGATCAGCACTGGAAGAAGGCGCAGGATTACTTCTCGTGCCGTGCCGGTCGGTCCATATGGTCGGTATGAAATTGCCGCTCGATGTTGCGTTCCTGGATGACCGTGGCGAGGTGATTGCCGTCTACCACGAACTCCAGCCCGGGAGCCGGACCCGGTGGCACAAAGAGGCCCGCTACGCGCTCGAGTTGGCCGCCGGCACCCTGGTGGCAACACATACTGCGGTGGGACATACGCTCGAGTGGGGGCCGCCAGAGGCGCGGCCGGCTCGCCCACCCTCGAGAATCGAGGAGGAGGTCGCCTCATGACCCCGGCCGACGCCACTGCCGAAATGGCCCACACCGCACCACCCGCTGCACCTTCGGCCCCACCGATACCACAGACACTCGCGGACACCGGGCTCTCGGAGGAATTCCTCACGGAGCTCATCCTGAAGACGCTCTATGTCCAAGGTGCCCGGACCGGCCAACAGCTGACGGACGCCATCTGCCTCCCCTTCCCGCTGGCCGATGACCTCCTGATGACCATGCAGCAACGGATGATGGTCGAAGTGCAGGGTACCAGAGGGCATGGTCGGGCCGGCTACGTCTTCGATCTGGGTGGTGAGGGCCGCGACCGGGCGCGGGAGGCCATGGCATCCAATCAGTATGTCGGCCCCGCCCCGATCCCTCTCGCGCAGTATCGCCGGTGGGTCGACATCCAGTCGATCAGGCATGCCCGGGTCAACAAAGAGGTCCTCCACCAGGCCTTCAGCTGGCTCGTGCTCGACCCCGAGATGGTCGACATGGTCGGTCCGGCCGTCAACTCGGCCAAGTCGTTGTTCCTGTTCGGGGAATCGGGCAACGGCAAGACCGCGATTGCCGAGACCATCGCCCGAATGCTCGGCGGAGAGATCTTCGTCCCGCACGCCGTGGAAATCGACGGGCAGGTGATGCTCTTGCTCGACCCGATCTATCACCGCGTGGCCAGCCCTGCGGACCGCGCGGAGGACCAGCCCGGGATCGAGCTGCTCTGGCGCAGTGACGCTGCCGAGTTCGACGCCCGATTCGTCAAGGTCCGACGCCCTGTCGTGCTCACCGGCGGTGAATTGACGCTGGAGCAACTCGACTTGCAGTATGACGAGCATACGAAGTTTTACCAGGCGCCGTTCCAAACGAAGGCAACCGGCGGTGTCCTGATCGTGGACGATTTCGGCCGGCAGCGCGTACCGCCGCGCGATCTCCTGAATCGCTGGATTGTCCCGTTGGAGAAGAACGTCGACTTCCTGACGCTCCACACCGGCGGCAAATTCCCTGTTCCATTCGATTGTCTCCTGATCTTCGCGACCAACCTTGATCCTCAATCGCTGGTCGAAGAGGCCTTCCTCCGGCGAATCCACTACAAGGTCGAGGTCGAGAGCCCAACGCCCCGTCCAGTACCAGCAGATCTTCCGGCGCTGTTGCGAGGCCAAGGGCATTCCGTTCAAACCCGAGGTCGATCGAGTACATCTACCACGAATACTATGGAAAGCGGTCCATCGAGCCCCGCGGGTGTCACCCGCGCGATCTGGTGGATCACCTGAGCGACATAGCGAGATACCTCGAGGTCGAAGCCACGCTCTCCACCGAGTTGATCGACTACGCGAGTCGATCGTACTTCCTTGCCGATTTCCCGACCGCCAGCACGTAGCACCGCTCGCGGGCCCGTAGGACGCTGAACCGAGGGGGCGCCATGTCCCATCCACAAGAGCCAGGCATCATCTCCGACCGAGGAATCCGGCGTGCGGGCGATCATGCACCGCGTGGCCGAGATTGAGCGAGACGCAAGCCGAGCCAAGCGCCTCAGCCTTACGAGCCTGGTCACCGTCGGCGTCATTCTTGGCTTGGCCGCAGCCCTCGTGTATATCAGCGCGAAACGGGGCATGCCGGGAACGGTCAACAGCGTGGTTGAATCGCGGCAGTATCTGCTGCGTGACGCCGAGGGACGGGTGCGTGGCATTTGGGGTACAGCCGAAGATGGAACGGTCCGCCTGGTACTTCGAGACCAGAACGGGCGCTCGATGCTGAAGATCAACCTGCTCGCGGATGGATCCTCCGCCGTCACCTTCGCAGACACGACGGAGCGGGCGCGTATCGTGCTCGGCCTACTCGAGGACGAGACGTCGACCTTGGTGTTGGCGGACGGCAGTGGACGAGCTCGTGCGGTCCTCGGCCTGAGCGCCGATGGCTCCTCGACGCTGGTGTTCGCGGATACGCTCGGCGTCAGTCGGTCCGGCCTGGGCATCGACGCCGAGGGTGGCCCTACCGCCACCTTCCCCACCACCTCGGTGATCTTTCCCGAGGAAGACGCCGACTCGGCCGGCGAATCCCAGTAGCCGAGATCCGCCACCTCTGTGCCGAGCCCCCCGCCTGACTAGCCTCCGGCGGGGGGCTCGTCGTTAGATTCACTGCCTCATGAATGCGCGCTACGATGTGATCGTGATCGGCGGTGGACACGCCGGGAGCGAGGCGGCTACCGTCGCCGCGCGCGCCGGAGCCAGCACTCTGCTCCTCACCCAGAACCTCGAGACCATCGGGCAGATGTCGTGCAATCCCGCCATCGGCGGGATCGCCAAGGGCACCGTTGCGCGCGAAGTCGACGCGTTTGGCGGGATCATGGGCCGGGCCACCGATCTCGCCCGGATCCAGTTCCGGATGCTGAACCGCTCGAAGGGCCCGGCGGTGTGGTCTCCGCGGGCCCAGTGCGACCGGGGACTCTACCGCCGGGCGGTGCGCAGCCTGCTCGAGCGCCAGACTGGACTGGACGTGGTTCAAGGCACCGTCTCGCAGCTGCAAATCATCGGCGGACGTGTCAGCGGAGTGACCACGGCGGATGGCCGTCGGTTCGAGACCAAGTCGATCGTCGTGACCGCCGGCACCTTCCTCCGTGGCCGGATCCACATGGGCCTCGGCGCGCAGATTCCCGCCGGGCGGGCCGGCGAAAGCCCCACGATAGAGCTTGCGCAAGTACTTGAAAACAATGGACTTACAGTAGAACGCTTCAAGACTGGCACCCCGCCTCGAATTGATGGACGGAGCGTGGACCTGGCGCGCATGGAGCGCCAGGACGGGGAGCCTGGGCCGTATTGGTTTTCCTTCTTCGAGCGTGGTGGGCATCCGCGTCAACTCCCCTGCTACATCACGTGGGCCGGCGGCGAGGTCAAGGAGATCATCAGCGAACACATCGGCGAGTCCGCGCTCTATGGCGGAGCGATCAGCGGCCGCGGGCCGCGGTATTGCCCGTCGATCGAGGACAAGGTGGTCAAGTTTCCCACCGCCGAGCGTCACCAGGTCTTCCTCGAGCCGGAGGGCCTGGACACGTCCGAGATGTACGTCAACGGACTCTCGACGTCGCTGCCGCCGGCGAGTCCAGCTTGCCTTCCTCCGCGCGGTGCCTGGGCTCGAAGGCGTAAAGATGACCAGGCCGGGCTATGCCATCGAGTACGACTACTTCCCGCCGACCCAACTATCCCAGACCCTCGAGGTGAAACAGCTGCCGGGGCTGTTCTTGGCCGGTCAGGTCAACGGGACCACGGGATACGAGGAGGCCGCTGGCCAGGGCGTCATTGCGGGCCTCAACGCCGCCCACTCGGCGCTGGGCCGGGAAGAGGTGGTCCTTCGGCGTAACCAGGCCATGATCGGGGTCTTGGTGGACGACCTCATTCAGCGGGGAGTAGACGAACCCTACCGGCTGTTCACCAGCCGGGCCGAGTATCGCCTGCTGCTGCGGCAGGACAACGCGCTGCGCCGCCTTGGGGTCTTGGCCGCAGAGCTCGGCCTGCTCTCGGATGCCGAGCGACGCACCATGGAGGCGCGACTCGAGCTGGAAGAGCAGGTCGAGGAATCGGCGCGCGCTGCCACGCTCGACCCTGAACTGGCCAACCCGATACTCGCCCGAGCGGAATCGGCGTTGGTCAGCGAGCCTGTCCGGCTGGCCGACCTGGCCAAGCGGCCCGGTATTTCGCTCCACGACTTGATGGAGGCTGCTGGGTTCGATTTCTCACAGGAAGAGGTGGAATGGGCCGCCATCGAGCTGCGCTATGCCGGCTACATTGTGCGGGAACAGGCAGCGGCTGAGCGGCTCGCCAAAATGGACCACTTCGAGTTGCCCGACGGGATCGCGTACCGCCCGCTGGCCAGCCTGTCGTACGAAGCTAGGGAGAAACTCGAGGTCGTGCGGCCAAGGACCCTGGGCCAGGCGAGCCGCATCCCGGGCGTTTCGCCGAGCGATCTCCAGGGCTTGGTCGTGGAAGTCCTTCGCTGGCGAAAACGGACCGCTCCGGCCTCAGATTGAAGCCTCCTGGTGGGGTGTTTCACGTGAAACACCCCACCAGGTCCCCCATGGGGTCTCTTGGGGTACGCCCCGATGCCCCCCCCAGGCTCGTCATTGCCTCTCGCTCGCCTGAGCATATATTCCGAATCTCTTCAGAACGAGTCGAACCCGACCGACAGCCATGAGACATTTTAGCTCATAAGCGTATATCTACCAATATCTTAGGTAGCCATGAACCGCATCGTCGCGATCGCCAATCAGAAGGGTGGTGTGGGCAAGACCACGACTGCGGTCAACCTCGCCGCCTCGCTGGCCGCGGCCGAGCATCCCACGCTCCTGATCGACGCAGATCCGCAAGCCAATGCCACCAGCGGAGTTGGAATCCCGCGCGAGCGAATTGGCCACTCGCTCTACGACGTGTTGATCGAAGGCCGGCCGCTGGCCGACGCCATTCTCAGCCATCCGACCCTGCCCGCCCTCGACGTGGTGCCCGCGACCCAGGACCTGGTCGGCGCGGAAGTCGAGCTGGTCGACCGGCCAGACCGAGAGACGATGCTCCGGCGCGCACTGTCCGGTGCGACGAGTGCCTATGAATTCGTTCTAATCGATTGCCCGCCGTCGCTCGGCCTTCTGACGCTCAACGTCTTGGCCGCGGCGGACTCGGTGCTCATTCCGATTCAATGTGAGTACTACGCCCTCGAAGGCATGTCTCAACTGCTCAACACGATTCGAGTGGTGCAACAGAACTTCAATTTGTTGTTGGCCATCGATGGCGTGGTGCTCACGATGTACGACTCGCGGCTGAATCTCTCGCGACAGGTGGCGCAGGACGCCAACGAGTACTTCGGACCGAAGGTCTTTCGGACGGTGATTCCCAGGAATGTCCGACTCGCGGAGGCGCCGAGCTTCGGGAAGCCCATTCTCTTGTATGACGTGCAATCTGTCGGCGCGAAGCGCTACATCGCGTTGGCGCAAGAACTGGTACGGCGACGACCATCGTTGCCGTTAGAGACCCCGTCGATCTCGGAGATAACTCGATGACTGAAACGCGCCGCCTGGGACGCGGACTCGAGGCGCTGCTCGGCCCAATCACGCGAGAAGAAGCCGCGCGCGAAGGCAGTCTCCGCGAGCTGCCCACGATCGCCATTCGCCCCAACCCGTATCAGCCCCGCGAAGCAATTGATGACCAGGCGCTGCAAGAGCTGACCGATTCGATTCAGGCGTCGGGTCTCCTCCAGCCGGTGCTGGTGCGACCTGCGGGCGACGGCTATCAACTTATTGCCGGCGAACGGCGCTGGCGTGCTATCCAACGCTTGGGTTGGAAGAGCCTGCCGGCCGTCGTACGTGAGGTCGATGACCGCACCTTGCTGACCCTGGCATTGATCGAGAACCTACAGCGCGACAACCTCTCGCCCATCGAAGAGGCGCGGGGCTATCAACGACTGGCAGACGAATTTGACCAGTCACTGGCCGAGGTTGCCCGGCTGGTCGGCCGCGACCGCTCGACCGTGGCGAATACCGTTCGCTTGCTGAACTTGCCGGAAGCAGTGCAGGACATGGTCGGCAGAGGCGAGCTCTCCGCCGGACATGTCCGGCCGCTCCTCGCGCTCACGAGCGCTCCCGCCATGCTGCGTCTCGCGCGGGAAGCCGTGGCCAATGGATGGTCCGTGCGGGATATGGAGAACCATGTCCGAAGCGGCACCGCCGGACCCAAGTCACGCGGCAAGAAGCCCGTCAAGCCTCAGGCCGCGACGACCGAGGCGCGGCGCATCGAAGAGGCCCTCCGGGAACGGCTCCAAACCGACGTGCGACTCACCGCGCGGCGGCGCGGGCGAGGGCTCTTGACCATCAGCTACTATTCCAATGACGACCTGGCCCGGATTCTCGAAGTCGTGTTGGGGAGGCCATTCGACGGATGACGCGTTCCGGTCGTGGAGTCACGATCGTCGTGCACCGTGACGGGGAGCTGGCGTCACGCAGTCTGCGATTCTCCCAGCGAGCCCTGGTCGCAGGAGCGGTGGCGGCAACCCTGTTACTGTTAGGCCTTGCCGCGATTCTCTTCTTTTATGGCCCCATCGTGCGAGCCGCCGCCAGCGTTCCCGGTCTCAAACGTGATATCGCACGACTGGAAGCGGACAACGCCCAAGTGCATACCCTGGCCCGGGCACTCGAAGACGCGGAAGCCCGCTACTACCAGCTTCGGGAAATGATGGGGGCGGACATCATCCGCGAGCCGGTGGGATTCGCCCCGACGGTGCCCGTCGCGCTGCCCATCGAGGCTCGGCCCCCTGGTGCTGCGCCCCGGTTCGAGTCGGGGGCCTCGATTCCGAAACACTGGCCACTCGACGAAGAGGGCTACGTCACCCGCGGCCAAATCGGAGCGGACACGCGCGACGAAGCACACCCCGGCATCGATGTGGCCGTGTCCATCGGAAGCCCGGTTCGGGCGGTCGGCGGGGGTCGGGTGCTCGATGCCGGGTCGGACCCTGAAGTGTACGGGCTCTTCGTGTTGCTCGAGCATCCCGAGGGCTACCAGTCGATGTACGGTCACCTCTCGCGCGTGACCGTGGCGGTGGGAGACTCCGTTTCGGCCGGTCAAGTGATCGGGCTCTCAGGAAACAGCGGCCGCTCCAGTGCACCCCACCTGCACCTCGAAATCCGCCGCGAAGGCCGCTCGCTCGACCCGCTGACCCTGGTTCAGGAGGAAACTCGCTGATGGCCATGTTCAAAGAGCCGGCTCGCGAAGGCGCAGAGCCTCCGCGACGCAGCACCCAGCCAGCTTCGTTATCGATCATTGCGAGCGACCTGACCGTCATCGGCGATCTCGAAACGTCCGGCGTGGTCAAAGTCGAGGGACGGGTCCAAGGTTCCGTTCGGGCAGGCACCCAAGTGTTGGTCTCGACCGAGGCGCTGATCGAAGGAGACATTCAGACCAAAGAGGCCATCATTGGCGGCGAGGTGAGCGGCGCGATCCGAGCCGAGGACCGGGTCGAGATCCAGGCCACGGCGCTCATCAACGGCGACATCACCTCGCGCCGGATCGTCATGCTCGAAGGCGGGCGCGTGAACGGAGAAATCAAGATGGACGCCAGCGCGGTGGAGAAGGCCGACGTAATCGACGGTGGCGCCCCACCTTCGGAATGATCGCCCTCTTCTGCCGGAGTCCGAGTGTCTAGTTACTGGCGCCATGCTGTCTTGATGCTGGCGATAGGTGCGGTCGGCTGCCGCGGCAATGATAGCTCCTCGGCCTTCCGGGTCGGACTCATCACCCCGGGGTCCATCGCCGACGCGGCGTGGAATTCGGGTGCCTACCAGGGACTCGCCCAGATCCGCGACAGCCTGGGTGTCGAGGTGAGTCATGTCGAGGCCAAGACCCCTGGCGCCCAAGAGGAAGCGCTACGGACCTACGCGGCACAGGGCTATGACCTGGTCTTCGGCCATGGGTTCGAGTTCCAGGACATGGCCGAGCGGGTCGCCATGGAATACCCCGAGACGGTCTTCATCATTACGTCTGGCATCCGCACCGTGGGGCAGGTGGCGCCTATGATCTTCCGGCTCGAGGAAGCGAGCTATCTGGCCGGCATGGTCGCGGGGGGGATGACCCAAACCGGCATCATCGGGTTCGTCGGGGGCATCGAGCTTCCCCCGATCCGCTCCGCCTATGATGGCTGGGTGAATGGCGCCCGCGCGGTGAACCCGGCGGTCGAGCCCCGGCTCATCTATATCAACACCTTCGAAGACGCTGCCGCGGGACGCGAGGCAGCCCTCGCTCTCATTCGGCTCGGTGCCGACATGATCCACCACAATGCGGACGCGGCCGCCCTCGGCGTGTTCCAAGCCGTGAAGGAGAGTCCGGCCGTTTACGTCTTCGGTGCGAACGCCGACCAGTCCGACCTCGCACCCGACCGCGTGCTCGGCTCGGCGGTCATCGACCTGCCCAGAGCGTTCTTGGCCGTCGCCCGTGAGGTCATCGACGGGACGTTCACACCACGGGTCGAGAGCTTCGGATTGGCCAGCGGCGTCATCAGGTATGCAGTGAATCCACGAACGACCGCGCTGATTCCCGACGGCGCTGAGTGCCCAGGTCGCCGCCGCCGCGGATTCGATCTCGCGGGGCCTGCTGAATCCGGCTCTTGGTCCTGCTCCTGATCCGGTACCAGCGTCGGCCACGCCGTGAGTAAGCAGGCTTCCCTCGGCATCGTCACGGAATTCCTTGATCAGTATCTCGGAATCCAGGATGTTCCTGATTATCCCAACGCCCTCAACGGTCTCCAAGTAGAGAACTCCGGACGGATCGATCGGGTGGTGGCGGCGGTGGACGCTTCCCAGGCCACCATCGACGGGGTCGCCGAGAAGTCCTCCGAAGGCTCCCCGCTCTTGTTGGTACATCACGGGCTGTTCTGGGACGGCAACATTCCTCTCACGGGACGCCGGATTCGCCGCGTGCGGCGGCTCTTGGCGAGTGACATCGCCCTCTACAGCGCCCACCTGCCGTTGGATATCCATCCGGAGGTCGGCAACAACGTGGAGCTTGCCCGGGCGATAGGGCTCGATGTGTCTGGATGGTTCGGGGATCAACTTGGGGTCCCTATCGGGGTATGGGGCGCCCTATCGATGTCACGTCAGGCACTGGTCGAACGGCTCGACCAGGTGTTGGGGACCCGCTCGCTGCTGCTCCCAGGCGGGCCAGAGCAGGTCGGTCGAGTGGGCATCATCACCGGTGGTGCGGGTTCCATGATTGCCGCTGCCCGGGACGCCGGGCTCGACACGTTCATCACCGGGGAAGGGGCACATCACACCTACTTCGATGCCATGGAGTGGGGCATCAACACGGTGTACGCGGGTCACTACGCCACCGAACAATTGGGCGTCCAGGCGCTGGCTCGAAAAGTTGCCGCCGAATTCAACCTCCCCTGGAGCTTCCTCTCCTACCCAACGGGACTCTGACCCACCCGCCGAGTTCCCCCGTCATGCTGCCGCTTACCCTGCGCGGGATCCACAAGCACTTCGGTGCGGTTCATGCCGTGCGCGGTGTCGACTTTACCCTTGGGCGTGGGGAGGTCCACGCATTGCTCGGGGAAAACGGGGCGGGTAAGTCCACCCTGATGCACATCGCCTTCGGCCTCGTTGGCGCAGACCGCGGTGACGTCCTGGTCGACGGCGTGGCACGCCCACTTCGGTCTCCGCGCGAAGCGCGTCGGCTCGGCATCGGTATGGTCCACCAGCACTTCACCTCGGTTCCCGCGCTCAGCGTGGCCGAGAACATTGCTCTGGCAGCCGGCTGGAGTCCCAAGCCAAGACAGCTGGCCAACCGCGTCGATGCCGTCTTTCGACGCGTCGGTCTGGCGCTGGACCCGGACGCACCTGCCTGGACGCTCCCTGTCGCACTCAAGCAGCGACTCGAGATCGTCAAGGCGCTGGCCACCGACGTGCGCATTCTGCTGCTGGACGAACCGACCGCGGTTCTCGCCCCAGCCGAAGCGGCCGAGCTGCTCCGCGTGGTTCGCCGATTCACCGAGCGCGGTGGCTCGGCGGTGTTGATCACCCATAAACTGCGCGAAGCGATGGCGACCGCCGACACCGTCACCGTGCTCAGGCGTGGGCAAGTCACCTTCTCGGGCCCGACAGCGGAGGTCGACGCCGACAGCGTGCTGCGTTACATGATCGGTGGCCGATTGCCCGAGTCACGGCCGGCGCCGGCCGCGGCGCCAGGCGCGGTGCGCATTCGGGCGGAGGCGCTCGATGTGGCGCGGGACGGGCGGGGAGGAACCGCTCTGCTGCAGGCCACCTTTTCCGTGCGAGCGGGTGAGATCGTCGGTATCGCAGCGGTCGAGGGCAACGGACAGCGGGAACTCATGCGTGCAGTCGTGGGGTTGCTGCCGCCGTTGCGCGGCCGCTTGGATGTCACAGGGCCGGTTGGATTCGTGCCTGAAGATCGGACGACCGAGGGCCTCATTCCCGAGTTCTCCCTGACGGAGAACCTGGTGCTCGGCCTCGATCGCAGTGCGCCGTGGGTTCGCGGGCGCCGATTCAGACGCATCGACTGGCGTACCGCCCGAGAAGGCGCCGCCGATATTCTGCGGAACTTCGAGCTGGACGCACCGGGTCCCGGGGTTCCGGCGGCCAGTCTCAGTGGAGGCAACCAACAACGACTGGTGATCGCGCGGGCGCTCGAGCAAGAGCCGGCGGTGTTGGTGGCGGAGAACCCAACCCGAGGCCTCGATATCCGGGCGGCCCAGGCCGTGGAGGCCAGGCTCCGCGTGGCGGCCCAAGCGGGTGCCGCCGTGCTATTCTATTCGAGTGACCTCGACGAGGTGCTCCAGATCGCCAACCGGGTGCTGGTCGTCGCCGATGGAACCGTGACCGAAGTCCCGCCGCACGCAAGCCGTGACGAAGTGGGGGCGATGATGTTGGGAGGCACGGGGAGTTGACGCCGGATGTAATCGGCAGCCGGCCGCTGTCGCGACTACGTGATGTCTGCCAATCCGACGCGGCGCATGTGACGCGCCAACACATCAATGATCTGCAGGACCGCCCGATAACGTTCCGGCCCGACGTAATGTGGCAGAACCTTCAACGCGGCCATCCGCAACAGGAACGCCGCCTCGAGAATCTGGAGGTAGTTGCTGGGGAGCCCTTTGAGGCTGGCCAGTCGCTCGATCGTGGGATGGCACTCGGGGATCACCGGGCGCAAGAAGGAATCCCCGTCCTCGCCGTCCTTCTGCCGGGTCGCGAGGCCAAACTCGAGCAAGTCAATCAGCGGAAACATCCCCCACCGGGAAAGGTCCCAGTCGTACAGTCCCAAGAGCCCCGCGCGTTCATCGACGACAATGTTCTCGACGGTGCAGTTGCCGTGAGCGAATTGCGGAGACGGGGCAAACTCGAGAAGCACGTTCGCAGCTCTCCTGACTATATCCCGCCGGCCGTGCCCCTCCTCCGTGGTCGGTAACGCGGCTTCGAGCGCTGCCACCCATCGCTCGATTGCTGTGGGAACGTCAGCGGCGTTGTCACCCGCCTCCAGTCGTTCGAGGTGCCCGAGATTCTCGATGAGGTCAACGAGAGTGGGCCACACCGTTGAAATCGTCCTGAGGTCTGCCACGCTCACCTGCCGTCCGGGGAGCAAGGACTCCGCCGTGGCGAACTGTCCCTTGACTTCCACTTGACCAAGCGGCAATGGGACATGTCGACGAGTCGACGCGCTGATCCCTGGTTGGGTGTGGATTCTGCTGAGGGCCCGGAAGTTGTCCTCGCACCGTGCCCGGCCTCCTGGCGAGATGGGGAGGCGCACAATGACCGGTGTGCCGTCGCGGTGCCGTGCCCGCCAAACGACCATGCCGGTTGGCGAGACCAGAAAGGGGCTAGCTGATGCTGAGTCGACGGCGAGTGCGAGGGCATCCGCGACATCATGAAGGAGAATTTGGCCATTCGTATTCCCCGCAACCACCGCCAACGACGGGCTCACATGGCGCAGGAGGATTGGATGAGAGGCTACCCGGTGTGCCAGTGTCGAGATCCGACGTGCTCGCACGGGTGGAGTTACCCGGGTTTGCCCGTCCAGAGGAACCAGTTCTGAGAAATGGCGATAATCCGGGAACGGGCAATAGGCTGTGACGTGGGCGAAACCGGTGGTGTGCAACAGGTTCGCCAACCCTTGAGGTGAATGGGTATACGTGCGAAACTCAGACTGACGTTTGATGCGGTGGACGACACGGGCGATCGGACGGGGCAGAAGCGACAGAAACAGTATCCCCGTATGGTCTTCTTTTCTCCCGAAGAAATACGGGTAGCCGATTCGATTCTCGATTCCAACATAGAGCTGTCCTGAGGGCTTCAGGACCCGGCGAACTTCCCGAAGAAAATCAATCTGACACTGTCGGGGGTTTCCGGGCTTGCTGGCCGGCACCCATTCTAGCACACCATTGAGGACGATCACATCGCAGAAGTCAGTGCTGAAGGGAAGGCGATCGGTGTCTCCACCACATACGCACGTGATGTTGTCCGCAGACTCGTAGGCTGCCCAGCGTTTCAAGAACGACAGCCTTTCCTGGGTGATGTCACAGGCGAAGACGCTCTGGCAATGCTGGGCCAATGCCATGGAAATCGCGCCGGCGCCCGAGCCCAAGTCGAGCGCGGTGGCCCCCTCCGGTAGCGACAGCGCGAATTTCCACGCCGCTCGTTCTCGGGCGAAGGTGTTCCGATAGAACGCTTCGGCACGGTCGGTGGCGAAGTCCCGAAAGAATCGGTGGACGGCCGTCTGGAACCCTTCGCGATCGATGGATCCTAAGAGTTCTTGAAATTCCGATTGCTCTATTCCTGCAAAGGCATAGTAGGAGGAAGGACTCTTCGACAACCTTGGGATTCCGTCGTCTACTCGGAACTGTCGGGCGCACCGGCTGCACTCCAGAAGGCCTTCGGAACGGCGGAACTCGGAGAGACATGCCGGGCAGCGTACAGACACAGTATCGACCTCCGTCGCGGTGTTACGGCGACTGCCCAGGCAGTGCTACCGATCACACCATTGAGTTCTGGAATCCGAATGCTCCGTCACTTCGCAGCCGCGTCCGGCGCAATCCCTGGTTGCAGGAGCATCCAAGGACCAGCCCACACACGGTCGACGCTTGGTCCTTGCGCAACCAGGCCGAACGTCGTTTCGTGACGTGGTACGAGCGAGCCAATGCTGAGAGCCAAAGCCACACCCCGAGCACGACCCATAGTACCAAGCGAGCAGCCGATGGCCCCACCCCCGGGCTACCGCCAGTACGGTGGCCGATTGCTTCCAGAGTCGCCGACCGATGCAAGATACCCACGGCGGGCGTCTGTCGGCGAAAATGACGCGACTATTCAGCGCTGGTACCCCATGGCCGATTGGCTTCTGGGCTTTCGCATCCACTGCTCGCGCACACCCTTGATATGAATTAGCGCGGTATGACGCGCACCCGCCTTCACTGGTCGGCCCTGGTCGTGGCGTCGGCGTTCTCAGCCGGAATCGCGATTCTCGCGCTCGGCCTCTGGGCCAGTGGCTACGACGCGCCCCAAGCACTGGCCGCATTGTGGAACGGTGCCTTCGGTTCTTGGTATGCCTTTACCTCAGCCACACTACTGCGCGCCGTTCCATTGATCATCCTCGGGCTCGGCTTCGCCTTGGCCCTCGAAGGCGGTGCGCTCAACATCGGCGCCGAGGGACAATTCTATGCCGGCGCCATAGCCGCAACCTGGATCGGGCTCAAGCTCGGGCACTGGCCTCTCTTCCCGGCAATCGGCACGATCTTGTTTGCTGCGACCATCGCCGGTGCGCTGTGGATGGTCGTTCCGGTCTGGCTCAAACTGCGCTTCGGCGTCATCGAGGTCATCAGCACGCTACTGCTCAATTTCGTCGCCGAGTCGCTGGTGTCGCTCATGGTCCAGGGGCCCCTCCAGGAGTCCACCGGCGTGTTTCCCCAAAGCAATCCGCTTCCGCTCTCGGCCCGCCTGCCCATCCTGCCCGGCACGCGTCTCCATCTCGGCTTCCTGATTGCGCTCGCGCTGGGTGTCGTGCTGTGGTACGTCGTGACCCGAACGGTGTGGGGGTATCGTCTTCGTGCAGTCGGCGCCAGCCCTCGGGCCGCGGAAGTATCGGGTCGGATCAAGAGCGGCCGGATCCTGGGTACGGCGCTCTTGTGGTCCGGTGCGCTTGCCGGCCTGGCCGGCGGCCTCGAGGTCAGCGGTGTTTCCTACGCGCTCTACCAAAATCTCTCGCCCGGCTACGGCTTTACCGCAATCGCCGTTGCATTGCTCGCCCGCCTCCGTCCGATCGGAATCGTATTTACCGGGATCCTCTTCGGCGCGCTCGAAGCCGGCGCCGGTGCGATGCAACGGGACGCCGGAATTCCGTCCGTCGCGGTCTATGTGGTCGAGGCTGTCGTGATCCTGGTCATCGTTCTCGCCGATTCGCGGCTCCGCCACCTGGGACGATCGGCCGTAAGCCGCCCAAGTCCGGCGGCCGCCTAAGACATGGACATCGCCACCCTCGTTGCGGGTTTCCTGGCCGCCGCCGTCAGAGTCGCCACACCGCTTCTGCTCGCGGCCACCGGCGAGACCCTCGGCGAGCGCGCCGGCGTCATCAACCTCGGCATCGAGGGGGCGATGTTGGGTGGCGCGTTGGCCGCCGCACTCGGTGCCGTGCATGGCGGCCCATGGGTTGGCGTCCTCGCGGCTGCCCTGGCGGGGGCGGCGGTGGCCGCAATCTTCGCGATCGTGGCGGTGGGCGCCGGGGCCGATCAGATCATCACCGGGACGGCCCTGACCCTCGGCTCCTTCGGCCTGACCGGCGCGCTCTACCGGCAGTCGTTTGGCGCGGCCGGGGCCGGGCTCTCGATCCCGACCATGGGCGTCATCGAGGTGCCGGGTCTTCATGCCATCCCGATCATCGGCCCGGCCTTCTTCGCTCAGCCCGCGCCTACGTACATCGCCATGGTTGCCGTGCCGGCCCTCTGGTGGCTTCTGTTTCGCACCCGGTGGGGGCTCACCGTTCGCGCGGTTGGGGAATCGCCGTCGGCGGCGCGTGCCGCGGGCGTCCGGGTACGCACCACGCGGAGTATCGCCACCATCGTGGGGGGATTACTGGCCGGCCTGGGTGGCGCGAGCCTCGTGTTGGCTCAGGTCGGGACGTTCGCGGAGAAGATGACCGCCGGCCGCGGCTTCGTGGCCATCGCCATCGTCGTGCTGGGCCGGTGGCATCCGTTTGGCGTAGCCATCGCCGCCCTGATCTTCGGCGCGGCCAGCGCGCTGCAGTATGTGTTTCAGGCGATGGGGCTGGCTGTTCCCTACCAGTTCTTCCTCATGCTGCCGTATGTGTTGACGCTGTTGGCGCTCGCCGGCGTGGTCGGCCGAGTGCGCGCGCCCGCGGGCCTGGGACGAGGCACTGAGGAAACGGGCTGACCTTAGCCAGGAACTCGGCGGCCACGCCTGTCACCCGACCCCGGCCTGCCGTTGGAGCCAACGCACGTAGCCGGTAATCTGGGCCACCTCCTCTCGGCTCACTCCCGGGATCGGTTGCATCGGGCCGAAATTCCAGTGGTGCGCCTGGACCCCGAATGCCACCGCACGCTGGAACGCGGCATCGGCATGATGGTTCGGCCGATAGATTCGGTCGATGAGGGGCGGTCCGCGATCCGTCCCCGTGCCATGGCGCCCATGACATGTCGCACACCGCGCCTCGTAGTGCTGCTCGCCCTCGTGGAACTCGGCCGGCGTCCGACCGGGATCGAACGCCCGGAGTTCGTTCGGCGGCGCGGTTCGGTTACACCCCGCTCCGGCCAGGAGCATGGTCACCGCGATCACCCAGAACCGACTCATCCGATCCGTTCCCGTGATCTCGCGCGAGCCTGTTCGATCAGATCACGCACTCGGTTCTTCAAGTCGGCTGCGTCCTTGAGCGTGAGGCCGGCAGTTTCGACCGGAGGCAAGACCTCGACCTCGGCCACGGCGCGGCCGAACCGCCAATCGTGTTTGGGCAGGGCGGTCCCGGTTCCGGCCACCGCCAGAGGGAGAATCGGGACGCCGGCCTTGATCGCGAGGCGAAAGGCGCCGTCTTTGAACGGCAGGAGCTCGCCCGTCGGGGAGCGGGTCCCCTCGGGGAAGAGCATCACCGACACCTTCTGCCGCAATGCGTTCCGTGCGTCGGCCATTGCCTGCCCAGCACTGGTCGGCGAGCCGCGCCTGAGCGGGATGTCGCCGGCCAGACGCATTTCCCATCCGACCACGGGAATCCGGAAGAACTCGGCCTTGGATACCCACTTCATTTCCCAGGGGAGATAGCTGATGAGCAGAATGTCCGCAAAGGATTCGTGATTGGCCACGACGACGTACGGACGGCGCGGGTCGTCGATTGAAACTCCCGTAACCCTGAACTTCCAGAACGGGTTGGTTTTGGCAACTAGCATGGCTGCGATCCGGAACCAGCGGCCGATGGCATACCGGCTTCGGTCGAAGGGTACGGTGACGACGAAGAGGACAGCCATCAGCGGAAGCCAGACGAGCACGATGAGCCCGGTCGTGAACCAGGCCCACGCCGAGGCAATCGACCACCAGAGATCGCCGGGCTTCACGAACCGTGCCTCATAGGCCAAGCACTCGGAGGAAGGCGCGGCCCAGCCATACGAGGCCGACGATCGACACGCCGGCCAAGAGTGCGAGTCCTGCGATCACCACGATCAGGTATCGTCGGCTCAGGGCGTGCGTGGTGTCGGGATCCTCGAGATGGCGTTCGAGCAGTCGGAGGTTTCGGGTGTTCGACTTCCAGAGGACGTCGAAGGCGTCTCCCGCTCCCGGAACCAACCCGACGATGGCTTCGAGGGCGATGTTGGAGAGCATGCGGAACAGCACGCTCAACGTTGCCCCGAACCGCGTGGCCTCGACCACGATGTAGCCGGACAGCACCGTGCCGATCGCATCCCCGAGACCCGGAATGAGCCCGATCAGCGGATCGAGTCCGAATCGGAACGAGGTGCCCGGGACACGAATCGACGTGTCGAGCAGGCGCCCGAGCTTGCGGACCCGCTCGAGTCTCCGATGATGAGCCGGCCCGCCCCGAACCTCGGGGTCGGTGGCGGGATCGGCCGGAGAAGGGTCGATGGAGGTCATCGTCCGGTCACCACCATGTCATTCGCCGCCCACACTGTCGAGTGCCACCTTCCAGTTGCGACGCATCCCGTCGAGCCCTGGCCGTTCGAGGGGGGTGTCTCCAAAGCGGGCGTCGAAGTCGACATCGCTCATGGTCTCGAAATAGTCCGGCGCTTTGACCGGTGTGTCGCGCTGCTTGAAGGCGCCGTGCGATGACGGTGCGGCAAAGCGTTGATTCCACGGGCAGACATCGTTGCAGATATCACATCCGAATGCCCAACCCTCGAACTTCGCACCGAGCTCGCTCGGGATGGGGCCGTGATGCTCGATGGTGAGATATGAAATGCACCGCGTGGCATCCAACAGGCGTGGCCCGACGAACGCCTCGGTGGGACAGGCGTCGAGACACAGGGTGCAGCTGCCGCAGCGGTCTGCCTCGAACGCGGGATCCGGCTCAAACTCGAGATCGGTCAGCACAACGCCGATGAAGAAGAACGAGCCGCTGCCCGGGCGAAGCAGCATGGTGTTCTTGCCGATCCACCCGAGGCCGGCGCGCTGCGCCAATTCTCGCTCGGGCACGGGGCCGGCGTCGACGAACGGCCTCGCGATCTTGGCGCCACAGGAGCGAAGGAAATCCGCCAACTTCTCGACCCGACGCAGGGTCGTGATGTGGTAGTCCGTGCCTCGCGCGTATTTCGCGATCCGTGGCGGCACGGCGTCCGCTGCCGTATCGGGGTAGAAGTAGTTGTCGAGCACGACGACCGCCGATCGTGCGCCGGCGACGATCCGGCCGGGCTCGCGCCGAAGCGCGGCCTGGCGATGCAGATAGCGCATCGTTCCAGCGTAGCCCGCCTCCAGCCAGGCATCCAACTCGCGGGCATGCGGCGTCGGTGCCAGGTCGGTAACCCCGCAAGCAAGAAACCCAAGCGATGCCGCCACCACCTTGACCTCGTCCGCGGATCTCATGACGACCCTCCGAGACGCGCAGTGTCTCTGTCGCGGCCATCGCCGGTGATGAGTCGTGCGCCGCGTTGAAACGTCACGTACGACCAGGCCCACTCCATCAGGACGATGATCCGGTTTCGAAAGCCGATCAGAAAGAAGATGTGAACGAAGACCCAGGCGAGCCAGGCGAGAAACCCATTGAAGTGCAGGCGTCCAATGTCGGCGACGGCCCGACCGCGACCGATGACGGCCAGCTGGCCCTTGTTTCGGTAGCGGAACGGCCGACGAGGCCGGCCGGCCAGGTCGTTGGTGATCGCGCGCGCCGCGTACCGGCCCATCTGAATGGCGACGGGCGAGAGGCCCGGGAGGGGTCCACCCGGCTGATGGTCGAAACATGCCGCGTCGCCCAGGACAAACACCTCCCGGTGATCCGGGATGGTGCAATCGTCCGCCACGACCACCCGTCCCTGGTCGTCGAGGCGCGAGCCCAGCGAGCGGAGGAGGGGACTGGCCAGGTTGCCTGCCGCCCACACCACCGTGTGGGTCGGGATCCGAGTCCCTTCGGCGGAGACTCCCTCGGCCGTGATCCCGTCCACGAAGCTGCCCGTCCGCACGTCCACGCCCAGGCGCGTGAGGGCACGCTCGGCGGCGGCACTGAGTGAGTCGGGGTAGGACCCGAGCAGGCGCGGGCCGCCTTCGAGCAACACGACCGTGGCCTCCCGGGAGTCGATGCGCCGGAAGTCGCGACGCAGCGCATAGCGTCGGATTTCCGCTAGGGCACCCGCGAGCTCGACCCCGGTCGGTCCTCCGCCAACCACCACGAAGGTGAGCAAGGCGCGTCTCCGATCGGGGTCGGGCTCCCGTTCTGCCGCCTCGAAGGCGAGCAGGACCCGGCGCCGGATTTCGAGGGCATCTTCGATGCTTTTGAGGCCAGGGGCAAATTCCTCCCAGTCCTGATGGCCGAAATAGGAGTGCCGCGCCCCGGTCGCAAGGATCAGATAGTCGTAGCTTAGACTACTCCTATCTACGAGCACGCTTTTCGACGCACAGTCGACCGATCGCGCCTCTCCCAGGATCACCTGGGTATTGGGTTGGCCGCGCAGGATCGAGCGGATCGGCGACGCGATGTCGCCGGGCGACAGTGCCGCGGTTGCCACCTGGTAGAGCATGGGTTGGAAGAGGTGATGGTTCCGCCGATCCACCAGGGTCACCGAAACGGGCGCCGATCCAAGGGCCTTGGCCGCGTACAGCCCGGCAAAGCCTCCCCCGAGAATGACCACCTGCGCCTTGGTTGACGGCACGGCGTTACACCCCGATGGTGGTTCGTCGCCAGCGGGCGAAGCGGATCACATCCTCGACCGGAGGAATCGCATCGGGGTCGGCGTAGGCAGTCTCCATCCGCCAGCGCAGATAGGTACGATCGGGGATGGGCAGGAAGGGCGGCGTCGTCCACCACCCACGGCGGCGGAACGCCCAGGCCGTGCGTAGCAGGTCGGCGGCGAGTCGGGGGTTCGCGGCCCCGCGGAACGCCAACCGGGCGACGAGCGCACCCCAAGACCTTGGCGCCTGCGCGTCAGGCGAAGGGGGAAGAGGGGCTGGATGCATGCCGCCCTAACATAACGCCCGACGCGGCCATCTCGGAACGAGGCGTGTCCTCGGCAGGCCGAGGGCATATATTCCCTGCCCGTGCTTGGCCAGGCGCCCGGAGAGGCCGGGCGCCGCGAAACCTCCCAATACGAAAGCCGCCCGGGCTATGGGCGGCGCGAGCGATGACCCGTGGCCAGTCCTTACCGTAGGCTTCATAACCACAAGCGTCCCACCGAGGACGAAGTTCTGCTCGAGAGTGGCGAGCTGGTCGAACGGCCCGATGCGCTGCGCAAGACCGACCCCTGGCGAGTCTTTCGCATCATGGGTGAATTCGTTGAAGGGTTCGATTCCCTCGGCGACATTTTCGACGCCGTGTCGATTTTCGGTTCGGCGCGGGTCCCGCCCACGGATCCGTCCTACCAAGCTGCCCGGGAGGTCGGTCGGTTGTTGGCGGAGGCAAACATTCCGGTCATTACCGGCGGCGGTCCCGGCATCATGGAGGCTGCCAACCGGGGCGCCAGCGAGGCCGGGGGTTTGTCGATCGGCTGCAACATCGAACTGCCCTTCGAGCAGAAACCGAATGCCTATCTCGAGCGCAGCATCAACTTTCGTTTCTTCTTCGTCCGAAAGATGATGTTCATCAAGTACGCAACGGCGTTCGTGGTGTTCCCGGGCGGGTTCGGGACCATGGACGAGCTGTTCGAGTCGCTGACCCTGATCCAAACCGGCAAGGTGAAGAACTTTCCCCTGGTGCTGTTCGGTCCCACGTACTGGAGCGGCTTGGTCGACTGGTTGCGTGATACGGTTGCGAGGGAGAAGAAGATCGACGAGCCCGACTTGCTGTTGTTCCATCTGACCGACGATCCCGCCGAAGTCGTCGATCATATCCTGCGATCCCGCCAACAAGGGGTACATCGATGAGCGATCACGCTGCCGAGCACGGCCGGCCCTCCGCATCGTATCTGCGAGGCGAACGGATCGACCCCGAGGGGATCACCGGCCGAGAGTCGGCGGCGGACCTCATCGAGAAGGCGTATTTGGCCTACAACGCCGGTCGTCTGCGGGAGGCATGCCGGCTCTTCAGCGACCGGATGCTGGCCCCGGAGGTCACGGTGGGTCTGAGTATCACCGGTGCCCTGACCCCCGCGGGACTCGGCATGAGTGTGCTGATACCGCTCATGGAAGCCGGTTTTGTGGACTGGATCGTCTCGACCGGGGCCAACCTCTATCACGATGCCCACTTCGGGCTGGGCTTGGCCATGCACCGCGGCACGCCGCACGCCGATGACGTCGAGCTGCGTGAGCAGGGCGTGGTGCGAATCTACGACGTGTTTTTCGACTTCGGTGTCTTGCTCTCGACTGACAACTTCATCCGGCAGGTGTCGGCGCGCCCTGAATTCCAGCGCTCGATGAGTTCCGCCGAATACCACTATCTCCTGGGCGGCTATGTCCGGGAGCGCGAGCGGGCATTGGGGCTGTCGCGCCGGTCGGTGCTGTCGGTGGCGCACGAGTTGGACGTCCCCATCTACACCAGTTCGCCGGGAGACAGCTCCATTGGATTGAACGTGGCCGAGCAGGCCATGCACGGCAGCAAGCTGCGCTTCGACGTAAGCGCCGATGTCAATGAAACCGCAGCCTTGGTGTACCATGCGACACGAGGCGACGGGCGGAGCGGCGTGTTCATCGTCGGCGGCGGGAGTCCCAAGAATTTCTTGCTCCAGACCGAGCCGCAGATTCAAGAGATCTTGGGCCTCGACGACCGGGGCCACGACTATTTCCTCCAGCTGACCGATGCGCGCCCGGACACCGGTGGGCTATCGGGCGCAACGCCCGCCGAGGCAGTGAGTTGGGGTAAGATCGACCCCGCGATGCTGCCGAGCAGTGTCGTGGTCTACGGGGATGCCACCCTGACCTTGCCGCTTCTCACCGCCTACGCCCTCGACCGGCATTCGCCACGCCCACTCCGACGCCTCTACCCCAAGCGTGAGGTGATGTTGGAGCGCCTACGCGTGGCCTACCGCGAGGTGATGATCGGTCGCGATGCCCGCGCCAGAGAGGCCGAGGAAGCTGTCGGTCCCACGCGTGCCGGATAACACCGCCGTACCGACGCGACCCGGTCCGCTCTATAGCGGCTACGCGCTCGCGTTATTGGCGTTCATCAATATCCTCAACTATCTCGATCGCAACGTCATCTTCGCGTTGTTCGAACCGATCAAGCGCGACCTGTCGTTGACCGACACCCAACTCGGGTGGCTCGCCTCGGCCTATGTACTGGTCTTTTCCCTGTCGGCGCTCCCATTCGGGGTGTTGAGCGACTTGCGTTCCCGCCGCGCCGTTATCTCGGGTGGGGTGGCCCTCTGGAGTGCGTTCACCTTCATGAGTGGCTGGGTTCGGGGCTTCTGGCAGTTGTTCCTCTGCCGGGCGTCCGTTGGCATCGGCGAGGCCGCCTATGGGCCGGCATCCCAGTCCCTCGTCGCCGACTACTACCCTGGCCGCGGCCGCGCGCTTGCCATGGGCATTCTCATGTCTGGGGTCGCCCTTGGCGGGGTCCTCGGCATCCTCCTGGGCGGCATGCTCGAGGCTCGATATGGATGGCGCGTCGCATTCATGGCGGTGGCGGTTCCCGGGTTCTTCGCCGCGATCCTGGCGGGCCGGCTCAAGGACCCGACCCGGCCGCCAGGCCCGATTTCAGTCCGCAAGTACTTTCGAGATTTCGAGATCGGTGTGTCGACCGCGGTTCGCCAGTTCACCCCCGTCATTGTGTGGTCGACCGTCGGTGGTGTGGTGGCGGTGGCGCTCGACCAGCTGTTCGGTGCGGAGTCCAACCTCGACGTTGCGGTGTTCGGCGCCTTCGCCGGTCTTGGACTGGCGTTCAACATCCGTCGCTGGGTCAAGCAGATCCAGGCCGATCACATCGACGCAACACCGTTTGGCGGGCAGGTCGGCACGGCCTTCGAGGACATGCTCGGTGCGATGCAATTCGTGCTCCGCACGCCGACCTTGGTCTATCTATTCGTCGGTGGAGCGTTCATCTCGTTCGGCTTGAACGGTCTCGTTGGATGGGCCCCGACGTTCACCTCGCGGGAGCTGGGGCTGTCGCCGGCAGCCGCATCCGTTCTCTTGGGCAAGTGGGGTCTCTTGTTCGGCACGCTCGGCACGCTGGTTGGGGGCTTCGTGGCCGACTGGACGCGGCGCTACACCAGGATCGGCCGGGTTCTCACCATTGTGTTCGGCCTCGTGACCGGCGGCACCCTTGCACTGTGGCTGCTCACGGTGCGCGATCTTCGGTTGTTCGTTCCGGTGTTCAGCGCCTCGTTCTTCTTCCTGACGTGGTACAATGGTCCCCTCTCAGCCGTGATCTTCGACGTCGTGCCTGCTCGGATCGGCGCGACGGTTATCGGAGCCTATCTCCTCTTCATCCATCTCGTCGGCGACGCAATCGCGTTTCCGATTGTGGGCATGCTGTCCGACAAGTTTGGGATCGATCGGGCCATTCTGCTTCTGCCGATCGTGGCCCTGGTCGGTGGGTTCGTAACGCTGGGTGCAGCCAGCACCGTCATTCGGGATATGGACCGCGCGTCCCACCGTACCACGGGGATGTTCCGCCGGCCCAAGGGCATCGTTCCTAAAGCCTAGTTCCGCTCAGCGCCCCGCCGTCTTGTACATCAGGTCCACCAACTCATCGTACATGGCTTCGGCCCTGGCGGAGTCATCCGAGCGGATGGCCGCGGTGGCACAGTGGGCCAAGTGGTTGCGCAACAGCGCCCGCCCCGCGCCCCGGAGCGCCTCCTGCACCGACGAGATCTGCATGAGGACGTCGGCGCAATAGCGCTCGTCCTCCACCATGCGTTGGAGCCCGCGGAGCTGCCCTTCGATGCGGCGGAGTCGATTCAGCACCGCGCGTTTGATGTGGGGATCCACCGCGACGGCCTTACGATCCGGACCCTCGGTGGCGCAGGCGCATGGGACCGTGGTGGGAGCTGTCGAATCCATCTGCAATCCTTTCTCGCTCAGGCCGTTCTCAACCGCAGGCTGTTGCTGACGACACTCACCGAGCTGGCCGCCATGGCAGCTCCGGCAATGGTCGGGGTCAGCAGCAGCCCGAAGACCGGGTAGAGCACCCCCGCCGCGATCGGCACGCCGATCACGTTGTAGATGAATGCCCAGAACAGATTCTGCCGGATGACCCGAAGCGTGCGCCGCGCAAGCTCCAGTGCCTGCGGCACACCGGCCAGGTCGCCGCGCATCAACGTGACCCCGCCCGCCTCGATGGCGACATCGGTGCCCGTTCCAATGGCGATCCCGACATCGGCCTGGGCCAGGGCCGGCGCGTCGTTCAGGCCGTCTCCGACCATGGCAACCACTTTGCCGTCCTGCTGCAAGCGGCGAATGACGGCGAGCTTCTCATCGGGAAGCACCTCGGCGATGACCCGGTCGATGCCGGTCGCTCGGGCAACGCTCTCGGCCGTTCGCCGAGCATCGCCGGTGAGCATCACGACCTCGAGCCCGAGCCGGTGGAGTCGCTCGATGGCGGCCGCACTGGAACCCTTGATGGGGTCCGCAATCGCGAGCAGGCCGGCCAGCGCACCATCGAGCGCGACGAACACCGCAGTTGTACCGCCGGCGGCAAGGGCATCGGCTCGATCCACGAGAGGTGCCGGGTCGACGTTTCTCGCATGCATGAGCCCCGGGTTTCCGATGACGACTTCCCGTCCCTCCACTGAGCCGAGCACACCCTGGCCCGCGAACACCTCGAACCGTTCGGGCTCGCCGAGTTCGACGCCCTCGCGGGCTGCGGCGTCTACGATGGCCTCCGCAAGCGGATGCTCGCTCCGACGCTCGACCGAGGCGACGAGCCGGAGGATCGTCGCCCGGTCCTCGGCGATGGCAATGACTTCCGTGACCGTGGGCCGTCCTTCGGTGACCGTCCCGGTCTTATCCACCACTACGACGTCCAGTTCGCTGGCGCGCTGGAGGACGTCCCCACCTTTGAAGAGGACGCCCCGTTCCGCTCCTCGTCCGGTGGCTACCATGACCGCGGTAGGGACCGCCAGGCCCATGGCACACGGACAGGCGATGACCAGTACGGTCACGGCCGCTGCCAGGGCATGGACATACCATGGACCTGGGCCGATATCGAACCAGATTACGAACGTCGCGATGGCAATGCAGAGAATGACAGGCACGAAGACCGCGGAGACCCGGTCGGCGAGATGTTGGATCGGTGCCTTGGTCCCTTGCGCCTGCTGTACCAAACGCACGATCTGCGAGAGCACCGTCCCGGCGCCCGTTGCCGTGATGCGTACCTTGAGCGCGCCGTTTCGATTCAGGGTCGCGCCGACCACGGTATCCCCGGTCTCCTTGTCGACCGGGAGCGGCTCTCCAGTGAGCATCGACTCATCGACGTTGCTTCGCCCTTCGATCACTGTTCCGTCGGCCGGGATCTTCTCGCCGGGCCTCACCACGACGACGTCTCCCACCGCCAGGTCCGAGAGCGGAACCTCGACTTCCGCACCGTCCCGGACAACACGCGCGGTGCGCGGGCGAAGTCCCAGCAGCTTGCGGATGGCTTGGGAGGTTTGTCCCTTTGCCTTGGCCTCGAGCAGGTTGCCGAGCAGAACCAGAGCAATGACCCACACGACCGCCTCGTAATACACGTGTGGTTCCAATCCTCGTGCGGCGAACCACTCGGCTGCCAGAGTCGTCGCGAGGCTGAACACGAACGCCGCTCCGGTGCCCACGGCGATGAGCGTACTCATGTCAGCGCTGTGGTGCCTGAACCCGGCCCAGGCTCTCGTGTAGAAATGGCGCCCCGCCCAAAACACGACCGGGAGTGAAATGCCCAGCAGGATCAGATTGGTGATCCTCATATCCCACCCGGTTGGAATGACCATGAGGCCCATGGCGACCACGGCGGCGACCCCGCTCACCACGACCTTCCGCCACAGCGTCGTGATTTCCTCCGCACGGGTCTCATCCTGTGCGGTTACGAGGTCCTCAGGGGCCACCTCGGCACGTGGGACCTCGGCGCCGTAGCCGGTGTCGCGGATGACCTCGACTAGCCCCACCGGATCGATTGTTCCCGGGTCGAAATCGACCGTCGCCTGATTGGTCATGAGATTCACGTTGGCCGCACTCACTCCTGGGGTGCGCTCGAGTGCGCGCTGCACCCGGGCGCTGCATGCGGCACAGGTCATACCCGTGACGGGGATATCACAATGCTCCAGCTGGTCAGTTGTGGCCGTCATTCGACACCTCGTCCTGAACGACCAGCCGTCCGTGCACCATGCCCATGCCGCAGCTGAAGGCAAATGTGCCCGATTCGGTGGGTGTGAATTGAATCGCCGTCGTCTGGTAGGCCGGCAGATATTGCCGGATGCCGAAATCCTCCAACACCACTTCCTCAGTACAGCTATCCGTGTCAGCGCGGTGGAACTCGAGTTCGACCGGGAGCCCGCGGCGGACCGTGACCGTCGACGGCGCGTACCCGCCAAGGACCTCGATCGCCACCCGCTGGACCCCGGCAGCGCCCAGCCGTGCGGTAGCCCCGGCTCTGGCGGCGAGGAAGAAGTAGTAGATCACCCATGCGATCGCGCCGGCGCCGCCGAGCGTTACCACCCACTGGGACGCGGTCATACGGCCGACGGATCGCTCGGTTCCGCCGCGGCGGCCCGGTAGCCGGCTTCTCGGACGGCCGCGAGGACCTGCTCGGGCCCGAGCGCGCCCGGGTCGTAGCGAACCGAGGCGTGACCGATGTCTACCGATTCGACCTCCACCGCCTTCATCTGCTCGAGTGCGCGCCGGACCGCGCTGACACAGTGCCCGCAACTCATGCCGTCGATCGTGAGGGAAAGTGATTTCATGCAGCATGCTCCTCGCAGTGGTTTGGAGACAACAATATATAGGGGGGAGGGGTATGTCAAGTTGCGACCCGTCCCGGCAGCCGAACAGACGCCAAGTCGCTGTCGGAAAGGCCGTTAGGGCAGCACGCGGTAGTTAGTGCAAGAAGGGGATTGAGCCCCCCGGGACCGGTCGGCCGAGGTGCGGTTGGCATTGCCCCTAATCACATGTACCACAGAGTGTTACGTCTGGTCGCCGGAAGATCGGGCACAACTTCTGCTACCCCGTCCCTATTATGAAAGACAACCCCGGCTCCCACGGCTCCAACCCTGGCTCCTGGCAGAGCCACTTTGGCGCCCGCGTGCCTCTGCTCCGGCTGGATGGTGCCGGGTGGGACGACACGGCGTTGGAGACCTGGCGGGAGGCGCTGTCGAGCATGGTGGGCACCGAGGTTGCCCACGATCTGCTGGCGCTCTGGCTCTATCCTCCGGAACACCCCGCGGTCCTGCTCGGTCCGCCGGCGTTGGCCGCAGACGCGCTCGAACTTCCCCGCCCCACCCCGCGTGTGGACCAGCGGGAACTCCACGCGGTTGAGCAAACCGTGCGGCACGCAGGCTATGGGTCGGCCATCTGCGTTGCCATCCCCCACGGGAGCCGTGACGTGGGTCTCCTCCTGGTCGCGAACCTTCGGCACGGGGAATACGGATCTCCTGAGGCCATCTTCATTGAGCAGGCCGCCGGAGACCTTGGGCCCATCCTGGCCCGACTCTCCCGGCAGTGGGTGGAAACAGTCGGGGACGGCCCGTCGGAGGACCGCCAGCGAGGCGAAGCGAGTGGGATTTCCACCCGGGAGTTCAACGGCCTCATGGACACGCTCGGCGCGGCCATGCGGGATGCCGTCACACCGCGCCAGCTGACTCAGCTGATGGGGTCGGCCATCGAACACGTCCTCCCGTACGACGCGATCGAGCTGTTGATTCCCGATGAGGCGGCCGAGCAGCATTACCGATTGAGCGGCCACGTCCATGGGCTCTTGTGGTCGCATCCGTCGCTGGTCGTGACCCAATCGGATTTCGAGCCCGGCCGGCTGTTCGACCCCACCGACCACTTACTCGTGACGGACGTCCAGGCCGACCGGCGAGCTCCGATCGGAGGGTTCCGCCAGGATCCCGGCGAGGAACTTCGGATCAGATCGGTCATCGGCGTTCGCCTGAGGGGGTCGGGAGGAGGCGTTCTGGGGTACTTGCTGCTCGGAAACTCAGGCCCCGACTTCTACTGGGAGGAAGACGTTGATCTCCTTGGTCGGATCGGCGCCGTGGTTTCGCCCCGGGTGGAGGGCCTCATGCTGGCCTGGGAACTCGATGTGCTGCAGTCCCATCTCGGAGTTCTGCGAAGCGCCCCGGCCCATTTGGGACGCATCGCCGAAATCCTGGCCACGACCGCGCACTTGAGCGCGGCCACCCGCCTGGTTGCCCAGGAAGCCGCGGCCGTCCTGCCGTTCACGCAATGTGAATTCGCACTGCGGCTCGGGGGGGATGAGGAAGTCGTTGTGTTCGAACCGGGTGAAACCCGTCCGCTATCGCAGCTGCCGGTCATGCGATACACCGGCACGGAGTTGGGACGGGTCCTCGACGGCGAGCTGAGTCACGCCTTCGCCGAGGCGCGTCGTTCGCCCGCCGTTGGAGGGTCCGGGGCGCTCCAGCCAAGCGCGGCGGTGGTGGTGCCATTGCGGGTGGGTGGGCGCGTGTTCGGAACCATGACACTCCTCGCCACCGGGAAGCAGTCGTTCACCCGCGCCGATGTTTCCCTTGCACAACAACTTGCGGATGTATTTGCGCCCCATCTCGAACTCCTGCGCCAAGGGAGGGCCCCGGCCCGCACCTCCTCACAGGCCTGGCGCCGGGTGACCCAGCCCGAGGGCAACCGGCCGGCCTGAACCGTCCTTCCCAGTCGTTTCCTCGATTCTTCATCCAACCGATTCCTGATTTCATAGAATCCACCACCAGGGTGGGTCCGTATGGTCGTAGTATTCAATTCCTCCATGTGTGAGCGTGAACCATGATCTCCGGTGTCCGAACCCTCATTTCGCTCGTCGCCTGTGCCATGGCGGCCACCCTGTCACTCGAGGGCCAGGAGCCGCCCTCGCGCTCCGTCCCGGAGGGTAATCAGGCGATGTTCGCCCCTCTGGCGGTGACGCCGGCCAATGATGTCCGCACGGGTGGCGGGGCGCCTGGGCCGGACTACTGGCAGCAACGGGCCGACTATGACATCCAGGTCTCCCTCGATCCCGGAACACACCGGATAGCAGGTCGAGAACGAATCACCTACACCAACAACTCGCCGGACGACCTCCATTTCCTGTGGCTGCAGCTCGACCAGAACCTCTTCGCCCCCACCAGCCGTGGTGCCGTCATGAATATCTTCGGCCAGCGGGGGGGCGGGGTTCCGTTCGAAGGGGGCTATGCGTTTGACCAGGTGGCCATCGTGCAGGACGGCCAGCGGGCCGAGCCGCACTATCTGGTTACGGATACCCGGCTGCGGATTGACCTCGAACGTCCCTTGAGCGCCCGAGGCGGAATGGTGCAAATCGAGATCGGCTGGTCGTTCGTCGTGCCGCCGCAAGGAGGCCGGATGGGGCGGCTGGAAACCACGGACGGCTGGCTCTACACCATTGCGCAATGGAATCCGCGCATGGCGGTCTACAACGATGTCAGCGGGTGGAACACCATGCCGTACCTGGGGGCAGGCGAGTTCTACCTCGAGTTCGGCACCTTTGATGTCGCGCTCACGGTTCCCCGAGACTTCATCGTTGTGGCGACGGGCGAACTCCAGAATCCACGCGACGTGCTCACCCGCGAGCAACAGCAACGCCTCGATCGGGCTCGCCGAAGCTCCGAGCGAGTGTACGTGGTTGCGCCCGACGAAGTGGGTTCGCCGGCAACACGGCCCTCCGGCCAAGGCCCCCTCACCTGGCGTTTTCACGCGGAGAATGTGCGCGATTTTTCCTGGGCTGCGAGCCGGTCGTTCATTTGGGATGCCGCGTCGTGGGACAACGTCCTCATCATGTCGGCCTATCCCAAGGAGGGCCTCGGAACCGAGGAGAATCCCGGCTGGGAGCGGTCCACCGAGTACTCGCTGCACACCATCAAATACTATTCCACCGAGTGGTTCCGATATCCCTATCCGGTCGCCATCAACGTCGCAGGTCCGGTGGGCGGCATGGAATACCCAATGATCGTGTTCTGCTCCGTGCGCGCGCGCGGCCAGGGATTGTTCGGCGTGACCGACCACGAATTGGGGCACAACTGGTTCCCCATGATCGTGGGCAGTGACGAGCGGCGGTATGCGTGGATGGACGAGGGATTCAACACCTTCATCAACCACTACTCCAACCTGGCTTTCTATGGGGAGGAGGCCAGCCGAGCCGGCCGTACCAACGCCGAGGGCATTGCCCGGGCAATGAAATCCCCCAATGCCACGCTGCCCATCATGACGTACCCCGATCACATGATGGGTCAGAACCTTGGATTCCTCGCCTATGCCAAGCCGGGAGCGGGGTTGGTGCTGTTGCGCGATGTCGTTCTCGGACGGGACCGGTTCGACCCGGCATTCCGGCAGTACATCGCCGACTGGGCCTTCAAGCACCCCGAGCCCGCGGACTTCTTCCGGGCGATCGAGAACGGCGCCGGTGAGGACCTGAGCTGGTTCTGGCGCGGGTGGTTCTACAGCACCGAGGTGCTGGACCAGGCCGTCGATTCGGTGGCCACCGGTGACCAGGGGAGTCGCATCAGGCTCGCGAATCGGGGCGGGCTGGTCATGCCGGTGGAGGTGGAGGCGACCTTCACCGACGGCTCCAAGGAGCGCTTCTCGCTTCCGGTCGAGATTTGGATTGGCCGTGATACCTATACCCTGTCGGTTCCCGGTCCCCGGACCGTCCAGTGTGCCACGGTCGATCCAGACGCCCAACTGCCGGACGTGGACCGAAGTAACAATGGGTGTGGGTTCGCCACACCTTAGGCGGCTTCGGCCTGGGGCGCCGTGCGCGCCCCATGGCCGTTCCTCCGGGCCACCCGCTTGACCAGCGAGGCCAGAATCAAGAACACGCCGAACATGCAGACGACCACCGGACCGGTCGGCAGGTCGTAGCGGAAACTCACGGCCAAGCCCGCACCGGACGCGAGCACCCCGGCAGCCCAGGAGATGATGGCGAGGGGCATGTAGCGCCGGGTGAACTGAAACGCGATGGCCGCGGGCACGACGAGAAAGGAGAACACCAGCAGCACACCTGCAATCGGTACCGAGAACGTGATCACCAGCCCGAACGACAGATAAAACCAAAAGTCCCACCACCGGATGTTCCAGCCGAACGCCACCGCGGACGCCGGCTGGAATGAAATCGTCAAGAAGCGATGTCGCAGGAACCAGTGGACCAAGCCAATCACGGCGTACACGGCTGCAAGTCGGAGAATGTGCGGCCACGTGACCCAGAGCAGAGTGCCGACCAGGATGTCCTTGATGGCCTCGTTGCCCCCTGGCGTCCGGTCGGCGACCAGGATGGCTGCCGCGGACGCCACGACATACACGATGCCGATGATGGCCTCGTGCGGGACGAGCTCTTTGCCCTTCGTTCGCGTGAGGGCAAAAATCGCGGCTCCGATCGTGGTGAACCCGATCGCGTAGGCAAACGTTGCCGGGGAGTCGTGGGGTGATCCGAGGAAGATGGCGACCGTGGTACCCAGGGCCGCCATCTGCGCCAGCGAGAGATCGACGAAGATCACCTCCCGCGCGATCACGTGCAGGCCCAAGTAACTGTGGATCGCGACGATCACCATACACGCCGCGAGCGGGGGCAGGATCAGTTCGAGCATCGCGTTCTACCTCTCACTTGAATGCGGCGGCCAGCGACGTGACCCAGGTGTCCATCAGCTGGAAATACGTCTCCACTCCGGGAACGCCGTGGGTATTCTCGGGCACGATGACGGCCGTCGCGCCGGTCCGGCCGGCGACCTGCTTGATCTGCGAGCGGCTAAAGTAGTTCGACGCGAGGAGCACGGGAATCTTTCGCTCTCGCATCAGACTAATGACGTCATGCACGTGCCGCGGGGTGGGCGGGATGCCCGGCTTCGGCTCGATGTACTCGACACAGTTGATCCGATACCGCCGGCTGAAGTACGCCCATTCCTTGTGGTAACAGACGATCTCCTTGTCGCGGAACACCTCAGCTGTCTTGAGCCAGCCCCCGAGCCGGCTCGCAAGGGGCCGTCCGTCGAGCGTCGTGCGGGTCAGGAACGGCAGCAGCTGGTCGTTGCGCAGGAGATCGAGGGCCGTTTGGGGAGTCAGGATGCGCACCACCTCCGCCCCCATGGTCGCCTCGAGGATACGCCGCTCGAAGTCGGCCTCGCGCGCTCGGAAGTAGTCGGCGTCGGCCGGCGCCACACGCTCGAGACCGCGCAGGATGTTCCGCGCAATCAGAATGGCGTTCAGCGGGTCGGTGTGAATGTGGGGATTGCCCTCGGCGTGGATGTCGCCCTGGGCCCGGCTCACGGAGACGGGGATCTCGAGCAGTTCGATGCCGGCGTTGGCCGCCACATAGCCGCGGCCGCCCTCGGCCACGTTCCGGTTGTTGGCCCGGTCGAGCAACGCCGGGACCCAGAGTTCGAGGTCCATGCCCGTGGTGACGAACAGATCGGCGTCACGCAACAGTGCAACGAAGCTGGGCTTGGGCTGCACGAAGTGAGGATCCTCATCCCCCTGCGCGATGGAGTTGACCGTGCCGCGGTCACCAACAATTTCACGGGCGATGGCGCCGTACGTCGTGAGGCTGGTGACAACCTTGACCGGTGCCAGAACCGGCGGTGGGCTGGAGAGGCCAAAAGCGAGAAGCAAGATTGAGAGCAACATGATCTATCCTTCGCGCGCGGCGGCGCTCAGTACGTTTCGTGCTTGTGGGGCCCCATCGAGAGCACCACCTGCATGCGGAGTTGGTTTGACGTTCCCTCGAGATCGCTGTCGCGGTGTTCCCCCTCCAACCGCAGATAGACGAACTCGCTCTGCCACCAGGTGACGGTTGGCGTGATCCGCCATTCGCGGTCGTTCACCCCTCGCGGGGCCTCGACCCAGTCATACCTCGCCCCGAATACCCACCGGCGGCTGGTCCGCACCTGGAGATCGGCAAACGCACCGTAACGGTTGGTGGTCTGGCCCGCTTCGGTCGCGTGCAGGCGGTAGCCCTCTGCCCGGAAGGTGATGTCCCGCCGGGTCGCGGCGTCGGGCGGCCGGTAGGTCAGCCGGAAATCCAGCCCCGCCAGGCGGCTCCGCAAATCAGCGTCGCTGTTGTTGCCGCCGACGCCGGTGACGCCGAGCTGCATGTAGCTGCTGCGGGTGAGTTGCCAGAAGCTCTGAAACCTGCCGAGGAGCGAGGGTTGCGTGCCGCCCGCATAGAGCGGTTCGCTCTCGGCAGTGGTGCCCTGGAGCCAGACCTCGTGGGTGCCGCCGGCGATCGACAGCGGCAGCGTCGTATAGAGCGACACGCCCACGCCGGCCAAGCCCTCCTCGCCCAGGAACCGCTGATAGACCAGGGGGTACTGGCTTTCAGGAAGGGCGTGCGCGTGCCAACGATTGAGGTCGCCGAGTTGCTGGCGGATCTTGCCCGCATCGACCCGGATGCGTCCCGGCAGGCCTACCCAATACAGATAGCCTTCTTCGACCCCGATCTCGTCCTCAGAAAAAGTGAGGAAGATCTTGGCGGTCGAGTAGGGATCAAGCGCCGATTGAAACGATACCTCGACCTCACGGAGCTCCGCATTGTCGCGCTGCGGACTCTCGTCCCGTGCCGTGAGCAGCACGGTCCCGGTGACGCTGATCTCGGGGTTGAGCACATTCTGGTTCGGCCGCCCCGTCGTGCCGGAAGGTGCCTCTGCTTGCGTAGAGTCACCCTCCGACGCCGCGCCTGCTGCGGCAGCGGCAGCGGCACGGATGGCGGCCAATTCATCGACCACCGTGTCGGAAGGCGTCCCGCCAGTCTGGGGTGCTGCACACCGCTCGATGGTGAGGCGATACACCCGGTCTTCGAGCCGGGTGATGGCAGTTGCCAACGAGTCGACCGCGCGGTCTCCGGTCGGCGTTTGCGCAAGGGAGACAATCAGTTGCGGGGGGCAAGTCCCGGTGTCGAGCGAATCCAACCTCGCTTCGAGTGCTGTGATTCGCTGGTGCAGCGAATCAACCGCGGGCCGTAGCTCGTCCTGGGCGGCCGCATTCGAAACGGGCCACAGGAAGAGCGCGCCGACCAGCGCGGTAAAGAGGTGTGTTCGTCGCATTCACACTCCACGAAAGACCAGGGTTCCTCTCGGGACCCGGGACGCTCAGCCTCGACGGTGCTGTGAAAGCCGTTGTGTGGCGCCCCGGTACGGGGTTCTCAGGCGTGGCTGAGAGGAGGAGCGCGTGGTCGAGCGTGAGTGAAGTAGTGGGAGGAGTAAAGCGGCGCGTCCGGCTGGTCGACCTCTACGATGGCCGGCAAGTGGCCACCTCGAAACCCCGCTGGGCCGAGGGGGCCGTGCCGTAGCGGCGCCACGAGAGCGCTCAGGGCGCAGGCTTCGTCGTGACACGCTGGGTTGTCGAGCGCTTCGACGTGTATTTGTCGCGACGCGTCGACGGCGTCGCCCCCGTGGTACAACGCCGCATCGACCACCGCCCGCCCAACCGTGGCAAACAGAAATGCCAGGCCGAGGACCAGCGACCGAAGCGCGACAGCCCGGGAACGATTCATGGGCATGAAGTATAGGGCCAGGCCATGGCGGTGGAAACGATGGCGACCACGGGCGGACCGCTTGCAGGGACCATATCGAAATAGTATATTCAATGTATATACATTCCGGGCATTGTGATGCGAACTCGTATTTCAAAGTGGGGCAACAGCTTAGGGGTCAGGATTCCCAAGGCGTTTGCCGCCGAGGCCGGCCTCGAGGACGGCACGCCGGTGGACATTTCCGTGTCCGGTGGCCGGATCGTGGTGACAGCCCTTGGCCGGGAGTACCAGCTCGAAGAACTGGTGGACGGCATCACGGCGGAGAATCGCCACACCGAAACGGATTGGGGACATCCGGCGGGGGCGGAGGTATGGTAGTGCCCGACCGTGGTGACCTGGTGTGGATCTCCATCGCACCCCGGTCGGACGATGGCCGCCCCACCCGGCGCCCAGCGCTGGTCGTATCACCGGCCCGCTACAACGAGCGGGCCGGGCTTGCGCTCATGTGCGCCGTGAGTGGAGCGGCCACAGGGTATCCCTTTGAGGTTCCCCTGCCCCAGGGCCTGCCCGTGAGCGGTGTGGTCCTGGCCGATCATCTGCGGAGCGCCGACTGGAAAGCTCGTGACGCTGCCATTGCCTGCCGCGTGCCGGCGGAAGTAGTGGCGGACGTCCTGGCGAAATTGAAACCACTGTAGTCGGACATCCCTCGTCCAAAGACTCCGAGAGAATCGAGACGTCACATGGCCCAACCGATTCCCCTTACGCGAACCCACAAGGTGGCGGGACGCTTCACGGTCAACGGTGAGCAGCATGACATCACCTTCTCGTCCCACAAGACCCTGCTCGAAGTGTTGCGCGAAGATCTCGGCCTGACCGGCACGAAGCACGGATGCGAGCTGGGAGAGTGCGGCGCCTGCGCGGTGCTGGTGGACGGCATGCCGCTCCTGTCCTGTCTGGCCCTGGCTGCCGCGTACCAAGATCGCAATATCACCACCGTTGAAGGGATGGCTGACGGGCCCTTGCTTGACCCACTCCAGGAAGCCTTTGTCGAATTGGGCGCGGCCCAGTGCGGCTATTGCACGCCGGGCGTCCTCCTTACGGCACGGGCGCTCTTGCACGAGAACCCACAACCCACCAGGCACGAGATCAAGGAGGCGCTGGCGGGAAACCTCTGCCGCTGCACCGGCTACATCAAGATCTACGAGGCCGTAGAACTGGCTGCCCGGCGCATGCGAGGTGAAGAGGCTGAGCCTCTGGAGGAGTCGCTCCATGGGTACTGACACGGGGCGGAGCCCCTACTCGGTAATCGGCACCCCACGAGCCAAGGTCGACGCGGCGGCCAAGTGTACCGGCGAGGCCATCTTTGCGGACGACCTGGTCCTGCCCCGGATGCTGAGTTGTAAGATGCTCAGGAGTCCGCATCCCCACGCGCGGATCGTGCGGATCGACACCAGGAAGGCGCGGGCGTTGGATGGCGTCCACGCGGTCATCACCGGCGCGGATGTCCCCATTCCGTTTGGAATCCTGCCGGTGAGCCAGGACGAACACGCTTTGGCGCCCGACCATGTGCGCTTCATCGGCGACGCGGTGGCGGCGGTGGCCGCGCGGGACGAGGACACTGCGACCGCGGCGCTCGATCTCATCGAGGTCGAGTACGAAGTCCTCCCGCAGATCGGTTCCGTTGCCCAGGCGGCCACGACCCCCGAACCGAAGCTCCATGACTACGCTGATCAGGGGAACCTCCATAAGCTGATTCATCTCGAGTTCGGCGACGTGGAGGCGGGCCTCGGGCGTGCCGATGTGGTGCAGGACGACCTCTTCTTTTACGAGGGAAACACCCATCTCCCGATCGAGCAGCACGCCGCACTCGCGCGGTACGACAAGAACGGCCGCCTCACCCTTTGGTCCAGCACCCAGACCCCGCACTACGTCCATCGCGCCCTGGCCAAGGTGCTTGAACTCCCGCCGAGCCGGATCCGGGTGATCGCCACGCCGAATGGCGGAGGGTTTGGAGGGAAGAGCGATCCGTTTCCGCATGAGATTGCTGTGTCGAAACTTGCAATTTTGACTGGCCGCCCAGTCAAGATCTGCCTCACCCGCGAAGAGGTGTTCTACTGTCACCGCGGCCGCCACCCGGTGCTCATGCGGGTCAGGACCGGCGTGACCACGGACGGCGCCATCACCGCCATGGATTTCGAGTCCTACTTGGACGGCGGGGCCTACGGGTCGTACGGCGTGGCCAGCGCCTATTACACCGGTGCGCTGCAAACGGTCACCTACCAGGTGCCCGCCTACCGCTTTCGCGGTGCCAGGGCATTCACCAACAAGGCCCCGTGCGGCCCCAAGCGCGGGCACGGCACCCCGCAGCCCCGCTTCGCGGTCGAGGTCACGCTGGACAAGATCGCCGAGCGCCTCGAGCTCGATCCCGCCGAGATGCGCCTCCGACACCTCCAGCCGGCAAACTCGATTACCGCCAACTACATGAAGATCGGTACCATGGGCCTTGGCCAGTGCATCGAGCGCGTCGCTGCTGGCTCAGACTGGAACACCCGGTTCCGGAAGCTTCCGTATGGTCACGGGCTCGGGCTCGCGTGTTCTTCCTACATCACCGGCGCTGGCCTCCCGATCTACTGGAACGCCATGCCGCATTCCGGGGTGCAACTCAAGTGCGACCGGGGCGGCGGAGTCACGGTCTTCTGTGGATCCACCGACATCGGCCAGGGCTCGGACTCGGTCCTCGCCTACATCGTGGCCGAGGTGCTCGGGCTCGATCCCATGAAGATCGCGGTGGTCACCGCCGATACCGATCTCACTCCGGTCGACCTCGGCAGCTACTCGTCGCGGGTAACGCTCATGATGGGCCAGGCCGCCATTCAGGCTGCCGAACGGGTCAAGGAACTCATTGCTCGCGCCGTGGCCACGAAGCTCGACCTGCCGATGAAACAGGTCGTGTTCACAGGAGAGCGGGTGTGCGACCGCGAGCAGCCCGACGCAGGCATGAGCTTCGCCGAAGCGGTGGTGCTCGCCGAGTCGGCCTCCGGCACCATCGGTGCCGTCGGGAGTTACACGCCGCCCCGTTCGCCGGGGCGCTATCGCGGCTCGGGCGTCGGGCCGTCACCGGCCTACAGCTACAGCGCATGTGTCGCCGAGGTCCAGGTCGATCCGGATACCGGCATCGTTCAGGTTCCCAATATTTGGATTGCCCACGACGTAGGGCAGGCGATCAACCCGGCGCTCGTGATGGGCCAGATCGAGGGCGGCGTGTACATGGGGCTGGGTGAGGCGCTCATGGAGGAGATGTCGTATCGCGAGAATCGAAACCTGGTGCACAAGTGGCCGTCGATGCTCGAATACAAGAGCCCCACCACGCTTGAGATGTGCGACGTCACCACCTACCTGGTCGGCGAGCCGGATCCGAACGGGCCGTTCGGCGCCAAGGAAGCGGGGCAGGGCCCCCTCCTCCCGGTAATGCCGGCCGTGGCCAACGCGATTTACGACGCGGTAGGGGTGCGGATCGACGAGGTACCCATGAGTCCGCCCAAGGTGCTGAAGGCCATCCAGGCAAAGGCCAAGGGCAAGGAGCCGCGCTACGGCCCAACCGGAACGCCAGAGGTGGCCTGGCCACCGGTCACCACGGTGCGCACTCCGGCCGAAGGCGGAGACGGGCGGGCCGCGGAGCCCGGTCGCGCCCCGGCAGGAGGTCGCTGATGCTCCGCCTCTCGCCCTGCACCGCGAGTTTCCCAGCAACGATCGACGAAGCCCTAGCCGAGAAGGCCACCCATGGCCAGGCGGCGTCCTACGTTGCGGGCGGCACCGATCTCTATCCCAACATGAAGCGACGGGTCCAGACCCCGGCGCATTTGATCGATATCCGGGGCATCCCCGAGCTCGGGCAACTGGAGACGTTGTCGGATGGACGGCTCGCCATCGGTGCGTGCGTCACGCTGACCGAGCTCATCCGACATCCCGCCGTGAGCAAGGGATGGCCGGTGATTTCCCATGCGGCGGCCCTCATCTCGACACCCCTGCTGCGGAACATGGGCACGATCGGCGGGAACCTGCTGCTCGACACCCGCTGCAACTATTACGACCAAGGGTATGAGTGGCGGAAGGCCATCGACTTCTGCATGAAGAAGGATGGCGACATCTGCTGGGTCGCCCCCTCGTCGCCGCGGTGCTGGGCGGTGCAATCGAGCGACCTGGTCCCGGTGATGGTGGCGCTGGACGCGAGCATGCGCTTCGAGGGGCCGGACGGCGCTAGGACCGTGCGCGCCCGGGATCTCTATCTGAACGATGGCATCGACTTCTTGGCGAAACGACCTGATGAGCTCTTGACGACCGTCGAGATACCTCCGCTCGATCGGGCCCGGGCGTCCTACCAGAAGCTCCGCCGCCGCGGCTCGTTCGACTTCCCGGTCCTGGGCGTTGCCGTCTGGGCTCGCATGAACGGCGGCACCACGGTGTCGGAGGCTCGCATTGTTATCGGTGCGGTGGGTTCGGCCCCGCTCGTGAGCGACGAGGCGGCCGGGTCCCTGGTGGGGAAGCAGCTGTCGGACGAGGCCATCGACCACGCGGCCCGCATCGCCGCCCGGCCCGCCAAGCCACTCGACAACACCGATTTCACCATCGGCTGGCGCAAGGACATGGTGCCGGTGTATGTACGGCGGGCCCTGGAGAGCTTGAGGTAGGCGGTGGCAGATTCCATCTCCTTGGAAAGGACATCGATGTCCAAGATGCCATGGTGGGTACTGGCTCTTTGTTGCTGCACTGCAGCCGTTCTCTCGGCCCAGACACCAACGGGTGTCGATCGCGCGGCATGGCTCAGCGGCTGTTGGGAGCGCGGGTCGGGCAGCCGGACCATGGAGGAGCAGTGGATGGCCCCCCGGGGCGATGCGATGCTCGGGATGAACCGCGCCATGCGCGACGGGCGCCTGGTAGGCTACGAGTTGGTCCTCATTCGGGAAGACACCACGGGCCTAGCGTATGAGGCACACCCGTCAGGCCAGGAGTCGGCCACGTTTCCGGCAATTCACGTGAGCGATACGGCGCTGATCTTCGAGAACCCGGAGCACGACTTCCCCGAGCGGATCGGCTACGACCGCATGGGCTCGGATTCGCTCGTTGGCTGGATCGAGGGTACGCGGGGAGGGGAGCTTCGACGGATCGACTTTCCGTATCGCCGGGTGCGCTGTCCATCCGAGCCCTGAAACACAGCGACCAGGCAGCCGGCCCCAGGCTGTCAGGGTTTGATCATCACCAAGATCATCTTGAAGCGCGTGGCTGCCCGGACCGCGTGCGCCTCACCGCCAGGCAGGATGATCATGCTCCCTGCCTCAACTCGGTGCGGAACGCCGGCGACGGAGATCTCGGCTTCACCATCGATCACGTGAATCAACGCGTCGTGCGGCACGGTGTGCTCGCTCAACTCCTCGCCCCGATCGAACGCGAAGACCGTGATCGACCCGGTCTTCTGTTTGAGCACGACCCGGCTGACCACCGCTCCGGCCTGGTAGTCCACCAATTCAGCGGCGACAACTGCGGATCCTGCGAGTTCATTCTCTTTCCATTCGTAGCCCATTTCTATTCTACGAGGCGATTGTCAGTCGATCGATCCGAATCTCAGACTCGGCCCCGGATCTTGGCGACCCACCACCGAAGTCCCACGAACAGAAAGCGCCAATCCGTGAAGAACTCCGGTGGCTTCCCTTCGACGGCATGCCCGCGAATTGAAAGAGCCAGCCGACCAGGAACAGGCCGAGCGGGATGGGCCAACCCCCGGGGACCGCGATCGCCACCAGAAAGAGCGGAAGCGAGACGGCAATCAGGGGGATCCCGATCGTGTGGCAGACCCGGTTGATCGGGTGCTGGTGACTCAGGCTGTATTGCGCGATCCACTCGTCCCAGGATTTTCCGCCCAGCATGAGGCCTCCCTGTGTCAAGACGCTAGCGCTCGACGAGAATACTACAACAGGTGACACCGCCCTCCGCCTTGGCCAACTCCGAAACATCAACCGGCAGCACGGCGATGCCAAGCTCATGGAGCCGATCCCGGGTCCGCTCGAAGGCCGCAGGGTAGACGACCGAGTCGCGAATCCTGAGGGCGTTGGCGGCATGGGGCTCGGTTGGATCGACCTCGACCAGCCGCATGCCGCGAAAGGCGTCACTGTCCACCCAGGTGCGATTGATGAGCACGGTGTCCGGCGCAACCTGTGTCACTGCGGATTTCAAGTGGAGGCATCCATCGACCGCCGCGATCGTGACCCGATAGCCGAGGGGTTCGAGCATGTGGCGAATCTGTGCGACCCCTGACGCGGAGGTGCGCGACGACAACCCGACATATACTTGGCGGCCAATGACCAGGACATCTCCGCCATCGACCGTGGCTGGCTCCTCAATGAACACAAGGTCTCGATAGCGCCGGAGCGCGTTGGCGATGGCCCCCGTCTCGGCACGGCGCGAGACCGCCCCTGGCCGCGTGATGATGGCGAGTTCGTCCAGGACGACGGCGGTGTCTTCGACGAAAACCGAATCGGGGAGGTCGGACAGGGCAGGCAGGTGTACGACCTCCACCCCGAGTTGGGCGAGGCAGCGCTCGTAGTCGGAATGCTGGGCTGCCGCGCGGGTTGCATCGATCGGATCGCGGGCGAGGTGGGTCAACTCGCACCGGGCGAGACTGGGACTCACCGCTCGGGTGAACGCGACGGTCATGGCGCCGTGACGGAGTCTTCCCGGGCCCGTCGCGCTTCCGCCGAGTCGGCCGCGCGAAGCGCTCCACGCACTCCTGCCGCTCCCGGGAGCTGGGACTCCCCGATGGCGCTGTCCCGCGTACGCTGGGCATCGGGCGCGTCGGTATGCACCCGTTCCCCGGAGGAGCAACCAACCCCGGCCACCAGTAGAACGCCGAGGACCAACCGGCAGAATGTCATCGCATTCATCGAGGCACCGTCACCGTCTGAGGGATCACGCGTTCCTTGCTGACAATGGCAATGCCGACTCCTCCGAGAATGAGCACGGCCGAGAGCACCAAGCGAAGCGACACGTCCTCCGACAGGAAGAACACTCCTCCTAGTGCCGCCAAGACCGGAACGGACAATTGCACCGTTGCCGCTCGCGTTCTCGTGAGGCCGCGGAGTGCCGCATACCATATGACGTATCCCACCCCGGATGCCAGCGCTCCGGAAAGAATCGCCAGGAGAATGCCTGGGCCGGACAGGCTCACCTGGGACCGCGCCGCCAGGCTCACTCCTAAGACTAGCGGGACGGCCCGGGCGAAGTTGCCGGTGGTGTCTGCCAGGGGGCGTGTGGCGCTCCGGCCCCTAAGTGAGTACAGCCCCCAGGAGATACCGGCCACGGCCATGAGCAGCGATCCGATGGGCGAGGGTGCCGTGATCCCGGGGAACACGAGGTACACCAAGCCGGCAAACGCCAGGAGGAGTCCGGCCCACTGCCAGGCGTGAGGCCGCTCGCCGGAGCCCAGCGCCGCGAGGATCATGGTGACCTGAACCATGCCGAACAGGATGAGCGCCCCGGTTCCGGTACTGAGGCTCAAGTACGCGAACGAAAAGGGCACGGCGTACGAGAACAACATGAGAGCGGAGGCCCAGCTGCCGCGAAACACGGGTCCGTCCGTCCGGCGGTTCAGGGATGAGACTAGGAGCAGCGCCGCCGCGCCGGACACGACTCGGATAGTGGCAAAGCTGGACGCGTCGATCGAGGCGTGGCCCAATGCCATCCGGGTGAGCACCGAGTTGGCCGCAAACGCGTTGAGGGCGAGCAGTGTCAGCGCGAGGGTCCGCACCGGGTGAGCCGTAGTCGCTCGCGGCGGCCGCATTAGCCTGGCTGTGTGACGCGGTGAAGCGTGATTGTCAGCCGCCAACGCGCCCGGGGCACGCGTCGGAGGGCCTCACATGGCATGTCCACTAGGGACACCGTCGCCAGGGTTGCCGCAGTCGGTTTTCCTACGCCCACGGCAATCGCCGTTTCTTGAAACCAACAAAACTCGTGCGCTGGAGACCGTCCTCAGGAGTAATCGCTTCCATTCTTGCTATGCTTCTTTGGTGAGGGTTCCCTATATATTAGCCAGGTCCTGACCACGCCAGCGCCATCACTCTGAGCCTATGACCCCATCCATCACCGGCACAGTCATCACCTATAACGAAGCCGACCATATTGAGGCCTGCATCGCCTCACTCCGACGGGTCTGTGACGACGTGGTGGTGGTGGACTCTGTCAGCACCGACACTACGGTGAGCCTTGCGGAAGCAGCGGGCGCTGCGGTCATTCAGCAGGAGTACCTCGGGGAAGGCCCGCAACGAAAGCTTACCCAGCAGCTTGCGCGTCACGATTGGATTCTCGCCCTGGATGCCGACGAACGCATCGATGACGAGATGTGCACGGTCATCCACAACCTGGCTCTGGACGATGCGGCTACCGCCTTCGCCTTCAATCGCAAGAACTATGTGGGTCAACACTGGATCAAGGGCCCTGGCTTCTACCCCGACTTCGTGACGCGTCTCTACAACCGGACACGGTCGGGTTACCAACCAGAGCCCGGTCACGCACACGTCGTTGCGCCGCGCGTGCAGCGGTCGGAGGGTCACATCGTCCATTACACGTATGACAACCTGAGCGACTGGCTCGCAAAAATTAACTGGATGACGTCGCGGGATGCGCGGGGCATGTACGAGCGGGGCTACCCACCGTCCAACTCCAAGCCCATCCTCAGCGCCCTCGGCGCCGGCTTCCGTCAGTTCGTTCTCCGGGGCGGGCTCTTCAAGGGTGTTGACGGCTGTACCGTGGGCGTTACCAGCATCTTCCGCACTTATATGAAATACTTGAAGCTCAACGAACTACATGAGCAGTCCGGTGAAGGTACCAGCCTATCCTCCGCCGCGACGCAGCGAGGAGCCGCCGCACCGGGCCAGGACAACCCCGATACGTCAAGGTAGAGTCGCGAGTTCACGAGGGCACCCCCCGAAGCGGCTGCGCGGTGTTCCAGGGTCTGATCTCCTCACACGCAAGTCACTGACCCTCTTCACCGAGCGGCTGCCACAGCTCGATCTTGTTGCCATCGGGGTCGTAACACCAGCCGAACCGCCCGTACTCGTACTCTCCTATCTTGTCGTCGACTCTGATCCCTGCCGCTCGGAGCTGCTGGAGGAGTCCCTCCAGGTCGTCCACTCGGAAGTTGACCATGAATCCGGCATCACTCGGATCGAAATAGGTCGATTCGTCCGGGAATATGCTCCAAACCGTGCTGCCGACCCGATTGGGGTCGTCCAGCTGCCGCCAGCGGAACGCATGGCCGCCGTAGTCCTCTGGCTCGACCCCCAAATGCTCGTCGTACCACCGGCGCAACTCCTTCGCCTGCTTTGACTTGAAGAAAATCCCTCCGATTCCGGTGACTCGGGGCACCTGTCCCTCCTAGGCTATTGGACCCGTTGCTCGCTCGCCGACCCCCCCCAGTGCCATGTTGCAGGATGCCGGTTACCCGCGACGCTCGCAAGCTTCATGGGCTCGGAGCCGTCCCCAAGCACCTGTTCACACGAGCTTAAAGGTCTCTTCATCCTGGGTGGGGTAATCTCCGATGAGGAGACTCCTAATGATCGAAATCCGTATTCATGGCCGCGGCGGTCAGGGCGGGGTAACGCTGGCGAAGATCATCGCCACCACCCGGTTCTTAAAGGGCCAATCGGTCCAGGCCTTCGGGCTCTACGCGGCTGAGCGCTCGGGGGCACCGCTCCAAGCCTTTTGCCGGTACGATACGGAACCGATCACCAATCGCAATTTGATCTACGAGCCCGATCACGTCATCGTGCTCGACCCCACCTTGGTAGGACCGGCCATCACCGGAGGACTCAAGGCAGGCGGGTGGATCCTGTTCAACTCCCCCGAGCCGCCGGCCCACTTCGCGGCAGACTATCCCTCCTACCGAATCGCCACGATCGACGCCACGGCCATCGCGCTGGAGCATCACCTCGGCACCCGGAGCGTCCCGATCGTCAATACGGCGCTGGCCGGTGCCGCGGGACGGATGCTTGGTTTCGGGTTCGAGGACATCAACGCGGCGCTCGAGCACCTCGGTTTCACCGGTGCGAATCTCACGGCGGCGGCCCAGGCCTACGAGCACGTTCGATTACTGGAGGTTGCTCGACCGGACGAAGCCGCCACTGCCGCCGCTCCCCCGCTGGCCAAGGCTCGCGCCCCTGGATTCCTCGGCGGACTCGGCGGAGAGTTTCCCCGCATCAAGACCGGACAATGGGCCACTGAGCAGCCCAAGCGCCAACAGATGGTGCCGCCCTGCAACCACGTGTGCCCGGCCGGAAACGACGTGCAAGGCTTCCTGCACGCACTGGCCCACGACCAAACGGACGAGGCGCTGGCCATTCTGCTCCGCACCTCGCCGTTTCCTGCGGTGTGCGGTCGGGTCTGTCCAGCGCCGTGCATGGACAATTGCAACCGCATCGGTCTCGACGGCGCCGTCAACGTGCGACAGCTCGAACGGTTCGCGGGCGATCACGGTAACGCCGACGTGGAAGCCATCGATCAGCGCGACGAGCACGTGGCCATCGTCGGGTCGGGCCCCGCGGGCCTGAGCGCCGCATATCAGCTGGCCCGATTCGGGTACCAGGTGACCGTGTACGAGGGCGCACCCGAAATAGGCGGGCTGCTGCGCTCCGGCATCCCCACCTTCAGGCTCCCGGCCGAGGTGCTGGACCGAGAGATCGGCCGAATTCTGGCGCTCGGAGTCACGGCCGAGACCGATCATCGGATTGACCGGCCGCGCCTATTGGAAATGGCTCGGTCGCACGACGCCGTGCTTGTGGCAACGGGTCTTCAAGAACTGCGGGGCCTCCGCTTGGGTGTTGCCGACTCTGACGCGGTAGCGCAGGGAATCGACTTCCTCGATCGGGCGCATCGAGGCGAAGTAAGGGTCGACGGTGAAGACGTCCTGGTAGCCGGTGGCGGCAACACCGCGATGGATGCTGCACGCTCGGCACTCCGCCTGGGTGCCTCGAGTGTCCGGGTGGTCTACCGCCGGACTCGGGCCGAGATGCCCGCAATCCGCGAAGAGGTGGACGAGGCGCTCGAGGAAGGTATAGTGATGGACTTCCTCACTCAGCCGGTGGCACTCGCCGATGATGGCGTCGGCACAGATGGCCGTGCGCGCTTTCGGCTCACCTGCCGCCGCATGCAGCTCGGCGAGCCGGACTCCTCGGGGCGCCGTGCTCCGGTGGAGGTGCCCGACTCGGACTTCGATATCTCCTGCCACCGGCTGATCCTGGCGCTTGGCCAATCGGCCGACTTGACGGTATTCCCGGAAGGTACCGAAGTGCGGGAGGGGGACCACCTGCTGGGACTCCTCGAAACCCCGGTCTATGCCATCGGCGACCTGGCCACCAACGACGGCACCGTGGCCGGTGCGATCGGCAGCGGCCGGCGCTCGGCGTATCACATTCACGAGGCCCTGAGCGGCGAGTTGTTGGAGGTACATGCACACGCCGAAGCACGCCGCCACGTCGATGTGTGGCGTGACGAGGTGATCAACGCCGGGGCCATGAAGCTCCACCTGTTCGAACGAACGGCGCCGAGCGCTGGCACCACCGTACCCATGACCACCCGCCGCTCCACCTTCGACGAGATCCATCAGGGCCTGACCGATGCGCGGGAGGCCAAGCGTTGTCTGTCCTGCGGTGTTTGCAATGAGTGTGATCTCTGCGTGACCTATTGTCCGGAAGGCGTGCTCAAGCGGGTGGGCCACGAGTTCGTGTTCGACTATTCCTTCTGTAAGGGCTGCGGCGTGTGCGCGTCCGAGTGCCCGCGGAACGTGATTTTCATGAGTCACCTGTGAGGATGTGAGCGATGGCACTCGAGCTGGTTACCGGCAATCACGCGGCTGGCTATGCCTTGAGCGTCGCGGGCGAGGCGAATCGATCGGCGCGCGGCGCCGTATGCGGTATTTATCCTATCACCCCCCAAACCGAGATCGTCGAGTACGTCGCCAAGTTTCCATTCACCAAGGGCAGGGTGGTGCCGGTCGAGAGCGAGCACAGTGCCATGGGTGTCTCGATCGGCGCTTCGCTCGCCGGCGCGCGGGCCTTTACGGCGAGTTCGTCCAATGGGCTCGCGTACATGACCGAGAACATCATGGTGGCCGGCTTCTACCGGCTGCCTATTGTGATGGTTGCGGTGAATCGCACGCTCGGCCCGCCCTGGAATATCTGGGCCGACCAGGGCGATACGTTGATGCTGCGCGACTTCCCGTGGATCCAGTTCTACTGCGAGGACAACCAGGAGGTGTTGGACACGACGCTCCTGGCCTTTCGCCTGGCGGAGGATCACCGCATCCTCCTGCCCGCGCTGGTGGCCATGGACGCGTTCATCATCTCCCACACCCAGATGGGAACCCAGTGTCCCGAGCAGGAACAGGTCGATCGGTTCCTCCCGGTGCTCGACTTGCCGCACCGTATGCGACAGGAGCACCCGACCACCATGGGTGGACTGGTGTGGCCGCTCGAAGGGATGTCGCAGCGGTTGGAGATCGACGAGGCGATGGCCCGAGTTCCTGAGGTCTACGAGGAATGCCGCAGAGCCTTTGCTCGGGAATTTGACCGCGACGTCGGCGGCATGATCGAGACCTTCGGTACCGACGATGCCGACCTCGTCGTCATCACATCCGGCACCATCGCCAGTACCGCCCTGGACGTGGTGCGTCATCGGCGCCAGAAGGGGGAGAAGATTGGTCATATCAAGATCAAACTCTACCGGCCGTTTCCCGAGGCGGCGATTATCGAACACTGCCGGACGGCAAAGAAGCTCGCCGTGCTCGACCGCAATTACGCAGCCGGGTTGGGGGGCATCTTCTGGCAGGATATCCGGGCCGCCTTTCAGGGCCGCCGGGACGATCTTCTGATTCAGGATTACCTGACCGGGCTGTGCGGCGGCGACGTGACGCCGGTCATGATCGACGCGGTCATCGACGACCTCGGCGGCCGGCGAGAGGCGGGCAGCCCGATGTGGATGGGAATCGATGCCGCCATGGAGGCCACCTGATGTCCGCCGGTACGGAGCGCGAGCCGATGCCCGGCCGAGTCGAGGAGGGGCTGTCGATTCCGTGCAGTGAGGATTGCCTGCTCCGGCCTGGGAATACCAACTGCGGCGGCTGCGGCATGAGCGTTGGCCTGACCATGCTCAGTCGCGTACTCGCCGAGTCCGGTGATACCTGCAGCCTGGTGATCCCGGCCTGCTGCGGCATCGTCACGGCCGGGGGCTTTCCAACCACGAGCTACGGGGTGCCGGTCGTTGCCTCCACGTTTGCCGCCGCCCCTGCGTTCGCGAGCGGCATGGCGAGCGTGCGAGACCTCAACGGGGAAAGCGGGCAGGTCATCTGTTGGGCAGGAGACGGGGGCACGTACGACATCGGCATCGCGACCCTGTCTGCAGCCGCCGAGCGGAACGAAAACCTCATCTACATCTGCTACGACAACGAGATTTACGGGAATACCGGCGGGCAGCGATCGTCGGCCACGCCGCTAGGCGCCCGGACCAGCACGACCCCGGCGGGCAAGCGTGAGGGCAAGAAGGACATCATGTCGATCATGGCGGCCCATCGCATTCCGTATGTGGCCACGCTCTCCATTGGGCATCCGGAAGACTATGCCAAGAAGATTCGCACGGCCCTCTCGCTCCAGGGAATGCGCTTCCTGCTGCTGCACTCCCCGTGCCCCACGGGGTGGAAGTCGGAGCCGTCCGAGTCGCTGCTCTTGGTGCGGTTAGCAGTCGCGAGCGGGCTCTTCCCGCTCTACGAGGTGTGGGATGGCAGGACCTATCGGATCAGCGTCGAACCCGACTGGACCGACCCGGCGGAGTACTTCTCGCGCCAGAACCGCTTCTCGGACCACTTGATCGATCTCGACGCGACCAGGCGGGCATGCCGTGAGGATTTCGAGCGACTGCGTATCCTAGCCGAGCAGTTTCCCCACGTCGACTGAGCGGTCGCCCGTTTCGGGACGCAATCCCTCGATACGGTTCCGGTCTAGGGCACCGTTGGTTGGTGGGACACTCGTCACCGACCGCCTCCGCCAACCGATCCGTAGTCTTCCTCCAACGAGTTGACCCGCGAAGAAACTTCCAACAAAGAGCGGCATGGTGCTCAAGCGCCATCCCACGCCCACGAGTAGCCGCAGTCCGATTGCGATCGGAATGGGAGCGTGGACCGCCACGAACCACCGGGGAGTGAATTTCTTGAGGCCCGCGCGCCAGAACCCGAACGGGAGATTTTCGATTAAGACGAGAACCGCCGCCACCAGCGTGCGATGCGAACCGATCAGCGTGACCATCCGTTTCTCCGTCGGCGTTCCGCTGCCCGTAGCCGCCTAGACCAGCTGCACCAGGTCCGCGGGCGTGACGTTCACCGCCTGTGCGAACCCGCCAACGTACCGTCCCTTCGAGAATCGGAGGCGGTACAGCTCGAAATCGCCAAGCTGGAAGGTCGGTTCGCTCGTGGGAAAGCGCTCGAGGTAGCGCCGCTGACCGTCGCGGTACGCCTCCGTGCCCTTGTCGACCAGTTCCACCACTCCCTGCAGGGTCACGCGGGGGATCTGCAACGGATCGGCCCCGGGCCGGTCGGGCTGGTGCACGACCGTGCTGAACGGCGCTCCTGGCGTGAAGCCGCGCGTATGTCGAGCCAGTTGCGAAGCATGCACCAGTACGGCCCCGTCTTCGGGCACAAAGACATACGGCAGGAGGCCGGCATACGGCTCCCCATCGACCAACACCGAGATTGCCAGAATGCGCTGAGCAGTGAGGAGCTCGCGCAACTGGACTCGTTGTTCCGGGGTCATCCACGCACTCCGTGACCGAGGATAGCAGGTGCAGCGCGCACCCGACCAGTCACGATCATGATGCCTCGGCGGCTCGGCGCGCCTGGGACAAGTACGCGGGCTCCAGTTCCAGCAGCTTCGCGAGTTTGCGGATCAGGTAGGCTTCGTGTTGCGCGAGTTCTTGATCGGCCAGGATAACGCCCCACATGACTTCGGCGAGCACCATCCGCTGTCCGAGATCGTAGTGGTCGACGATCAGGCGGGTGAATTGGAAATGGTCGATGGAGTGGGTTCGCTCGGTCTCGGCCAATTCAATGAGTTCTCGGGCTGTGGCCTGGTCCAACCCGAAGTGTCGGTCGAGGGCGCCCTCGATGTGGGCCCGCTCCGGGGCGCTGAACTCCCCGTCGGCGTGCGCCAACTCGAGAAGCAACGCACACGCCGCAAGCCGGACCTCCTGGGTGGCGGCCCGTGCTGGCACGTCCGGGCTGGTATGCGCGGTACGCTGGATGCGCTGGGTTACGAAACTGCGGATGGCGTCGAGCATCAAACGAGCAGGAAACTAGAATTCCCGGCGCTTCATCTCTTTGAACAGCCGTTCGGTTTCTGCGCTGTCCTCGTCAGTCCGTTTGCGGAGGGTATCGTCGAACTTTGCCGCCCGTTCCTGGGTTGGGGGTTTGATCTTGGCGGCGTTCTTCTTGGCCAGCGCCGCGATCCGCTTATCGTCCTGTTTGGTCATGGTGTCCCCGATCCTAATGTCTCAGCCGTCGGCCTTCCGAGCGGATCCCCGAGGGTCCGCATGCGTCAATAATACCCGATTGCCCTGTCCGGCGCCCCCCGGGGCTCTTCTGGGTGCCACCCGACTGGCTCGAAGCCGAGCGCGGTGGCGTACCGCGCGAGGGCGCTCCACGCGGCTCTGCCCTCTTCGGCCGTGGCCGGCCGGGCGTCGCCGGTGCTCTCGAAGCGGCAGCACAAGACCCTGAGCGCCTCCTGCTTGCGTTCCGCCTTCAAGTCGAAGCGGGCAAGCAGCTTCTCACCGGCCAACACCGGGAGACAGTAGTAGCCATACTTGCGGTGCGGGGCCGGCTTGAAAATCTCGAGAATCTGATCGAATCCGAACAACCGTCGTACCCGCGCGCGATCCCACAGGATTGGATCGAACGGCGACAACAATACACCGCGATCGGTCGGTGGCCGCACCCGATCCAGCCGGGCCGCGAGGTCGCGGTCCTCGGGCCGGATCCAGCCGGACACAGGGCGTCGGCCGGGTTCCGTAAGGGCGCAGGGCTGAACCAGTCCCTGCCTCGTCAGGCGCGCGAGCGTCGCCGCGATTTCCTGCTGCCGATTCGGCAATCGCCAGGTCGATGTGATCGTGCCCGTCGTGGCCCAGCCGTGGCCCTCGAGCGCCCTGAGCACCAGCGTCGCCAGGCCGTCCCGTTTGGTGAGCGGGTGCCGCCGGACGGCTTCCGGGATGACCCGCTCCGTGAGATCGTAGGTTCGTTGGAAGCTCTTGCGCTCCCTGATCGACAGCTCCCCGCTGGACCAGAGCGCCGAGGCCACCCGCTTGGCGGCTTTGAGATCCCACCATCCCCGGCTTCCCCTACCCTCCATATCGATTGACCGGAGCGGTCCCTCCTCTCGAATACGCCGGCGCAGCCGTCGTGCTACGTCGGGGTGTTGCCCGACGACGTCACCCCACCAAGGGTGGTGGCGGAATTCGCGGCGGCGAAATTCGAGGGCGGGATAGAGTTCGAGCGGGATCCAACTGGCTTCGTGCCCCCAGTATTCGAACAACGGCTCGCCTGGTTGAAGCAGCTCTTCACCGAGGGCAGGGTCGAATCCAACGAGCCGTGAGAGGAGGACGATGGTGTGACTCCGGGCACCGGCGATGGAAACCGTGTCGAGCTGCAGATAGCCGAAGCGCTGAATGATCGCGTTCGCGGCGTTCCTGGCCCGCCGCCCCCGTCCCGCTGCGCGACGGGGTAGGCCGGTCCATTCGGGCTTGAGCAAACCCGCCCGCGCCAACGCCAGGCGGCGAGCCTCACGGACAGTGACCGTGCTCACTCTTCCGGACTATTCAACCACGATCTGATTGGCTCACGTCTCTGGCCTATGCCTCCGCCGTGCCGGCAGCTGTGTTGGACGGAGCGCCACCGAAGCGGCGGGCGGAGCGTGCCTGAGCCTTGGCCTGTTCCACGTCGCGGTTTCGAGGAGTGCCTGTCGTAGCCAGCGAGGCGAGCAACCGGCCGGCCGCGGCCGACACATCGTCCACGGCGCGATGGAACGCCGCCTCGTTGGCTTTCGACGGCTTGGTGAAGCCACTCAGCTTCCGAACGAATTGAAGCGAGGCCGCCCGGATCTCTTCGTCCGATGCGGGCGGATCGAAGTTGAACAGCGTTCTGATGTTTCTGCACATAGGCGCTCGATGGAGACAGAGAGAAATAGTAGGCCTAAAAGAATTGGTCGATCAAGATCGGATTGCCGTCGGGGTCCGTCAACGTCAGGCTCGCCGCCCCGGTTGTGCTCTCGTCTGCCTCGGTGGCCAGGGTCAGGCCTTCCTGCTTCAGGTGTTGCTGGATCTCACGCACGTCGGTGAACGCCTCCAGCCGCTCCATGCGATTGGAGAGTCCCGGATTGAAGGTGAGAATGTTTCTCTCGAACATGCCGTGGAAGATGCCGATGATACTCTCCCCGTTCTTGAGGATCAGGTAGTTCTGCTCCGCCGAGCCTCCCGACACCTCGAACCCGAGCTTTTCATAGAACGCGCGCGACTTCTGGAGATCCTTGACGTTCAGGCTGATGGAGAATGCGCCCAGATCCATGTTGCCTCCGTGGTGACGGGAATCGCGGATTGTTCTGCGGAGAGTCGGCTAGGGTCGAAGCACGTGAAACAGAGCGTCACGGTGCGACGCCGCTAGCAATCCCCCCGTGCGAATGAAGCGGTCCATCCATCAACATGCGGCTCGCGAGTTCCTTCACCAACTTGGCGCAGACGGGTGCCGTTAGTCCCACCGCATCCTCGGCTGGGTTGAACTCGACGATGTCCGCAGCAACGACGGGCGAAGGAAGAGATTGGAGCAACGTCAACACCTCCCGGACCGACAGCCCTCCCGGCTCGCGATGAGATACGCCAGGCGCAAATGCGGGGTCCAGGGCGTCGATGTCGATGGAGACGTACAGCGGGCCTCGAAGCTGAGGCCTTCGGCCGGCCGACCAGGCAGGCATGTCGATGACCTCGACGCCAAATCGTTCGACTTGCGCGCGTTGCGGTTCGTTCATCGTCCGGATGCCCACCTGCACCAGGCGGTCCGCTAATGCCTCCTCCATGATTCGGGCGAAGGGACAGGCGTGCGAGAACCGATCGCCCTCGTAGTCGTCATACAAGTCCGGATGGGCATCGATGTGCAGAATCGTGAGATCGGACCAGGCTGGCCGCACTGCGCGCAACACCGGGTAGGTGACCGAGTGATCGCCGCCGAGGGCGATCGGGCGCCCACCCTGTTTGACGATCCGACGGATGCCAGCCTCGATCAGGCCCCGGGCTTCGTCGCTCGATGGAAGCTCGAGGTCACCCGCATCGGCGAGCACGGCCGTTGACCCGGCGTCGATGCCCGACTCGCTCCAGGCATTGGATGCGGGGGAAGCGAGCGCCGCCCGGATGATCGGCGGTGCATTCGCAGCACCCCTCCGGAACGACGAACTCGCGTCGTAGGGCAGGCCGATGAGCGTGGGGCGGGCGGGCGTTGGCGCTGTCACGGCGCTCGAGCACCGGCCGTCCAGCCGGCCTCGGCCTTTCGCATCAGAACCGCGAGTACCAGACCGATCAGAATGAGCGCGGGGACGTCACCGAAGAGGTTCGGTCGTTCTACTGTGTCGCGAAGTGCTTGGATCAGCATGATCAGGCCGTGGACCAGGCTGGACCAGGCCGCGAACCAGATGAGACTCTTGTGCTCGGCGGGGTTCCGCGATGCCAAGAGCAGGAAGATGCCCAGGACGGCATAGACTCCGAGGATCATTTGCTCGTACTCGGCCTGTCGTGGTTCCCACATGAAGCCGGCCGGCCACAGCACGGTGAGCGGGTAGAGTCCCACGACAAAGATGGCACCCACGATATTGAGGGCGACGCGCAAGGGCTGGTCGTGCGAAGTGACGGGCATGCTCTCCTCCTCGGATCCGGCATGGAAGGCCTGTCCGGCGCGGCTGCGTGTACCCGCGCCTGGCTTGACAGTCGGCCCCGATCGCGGTTAACTACGGCCCTCAACCTGCAGAGAACGATCTCGATCATGCGTCTTGCCCCCTGGATTCGCAACCTCGGCTTGGCCGGCTTCGTGTTCTTCCTGGTGAAGGGCCTCCTGTGGCTGGTCATTCCCGCAATCTTCCTGGTGATTCGATGAACGGCCCGCCCACCGCTCCGGGGGTTATGGCGACCCTCAAAACCGCCACGGCGGAGCATCACCATCGTGCCGAGAAACACGAGTTCCAGCAGATGATGGTGCGCGGAGCGCTGTCCCGCGAAGCCTACGCCGAGTGGCTGGGGCAGATGCTACTGGTTCACCGCGGACTGGAAGAGCATCTGGCCAGGCTGGTTGCGAGCCATCCGGCCGTGGGCGCGGTCTTCGACGATGACCGAAGAAAAGTCCCGTTCCTGCTCGACGATCTGGCGTTCTATCAGGCTCGCGCCGACACCGAGCCCGTGCCCGCGACCAGCCGGTTCTTGGCATACCTGGACACGCTGGCGGCGGACAGCCCGCTGGCTCTGCTGGGCGTGTTTTACGTGTTGGAGGGCAGCACCAACGGGGCGCGGTTCATCGCGCGCCGCCTCCGAACGGCGTATGACCTGCCGGGTGATGGGGGCGGCGCGGCCTATGTCGATCCCTACGGCGATGCCCAGCCGCGCCGCTGGCAGGAATTCAAGGACGAGATGGAGCAGCTGGCGCTCACCGAGGCGGACGTTCGTCTCATCACGAAAGCGGCGCAAGACACCTTCGACGCCATTGGAGCGGTGGGTGGAGACCTGCTAGCCCACCCCGGACGCGTCGTGCCGCCTACGAACTAGGCCGCTGGTCCGAACTTACAGCCTGCCCCAATCCCAAATCGCATAACACGCGTCCTTGTCGAGGGCGTGACCAGACTGCTTCAAGGTGTGCAGGATATTGCCGCGATGATGGCTCTCGTGGGCAAAATGACTCGGAGGTGTTACGCTCTGGTCCAAACATACGGTACCTGGCAGTCGCGTCTATGCGCTGGATCGCTCGACATGCCGCACCGATCGTTCGACGAGCTCTTCGAGTACCCCGAGGTCGATATCGTCCAGCCGCTTGATATAGAGACACGACTTCCCAGTCGTGTGCTTGCCCAGTTTCTTCATGAGGCTGGCGTACTCCCGGAAGCCCGACATGATGTAAAGCGTCAAGCTCTGCGCCCGAGGCGAGAAGCCTGCGGTGAACCAGTCGCCCTCGCGCCCGCTGGCATACTTGTAATGATAAGAACCGTACCCAACGATGCTGGTACCCCACATCTTGGGCGTCGCCTTGGTGACCCGCTTCATGATCTTCATGACGGTCCGACAGTCCCGGCGTCTTCGTTCGTCCTTGATGCCGTCGATGAATCGCGTTACGCTCAGCTTGGTAGGCTTGGTCTTGGGTTCCGCCATGCTTCTTCTCCTGTTTGGGATCCAATGAGCCAGCCGTGCCGTGGCGCTGAAGGTGCAGAACGCGTCAGCGTTCTCGGATGAATGTGCCGGCGCGAAGCTCGGCGTAGGCTTGCTGGAGCTCCTCATCGGTATTCATCACGATCGGGCCGCGCCACGCGACCGGCTCGGCGAGGGGTTTACCCGACACCAGCAGGAAACGGATACCCGATGCTCCCGCCTGCACGGTGACTTCGTCCCCACGATCGAACAAGACCAGCGACCGGTTCCCGGTCTCATCGAGCGATGGCGGTGACCCCGACCCCACCTGGTCTGTTCTGACGGGGCCAGGCTCGGAGGCATCGCGAAAGGTGCCGCTGCCCTCGAAAACGTAGGCGAACGCGTGCAAGGATGTCTCGACTGGAAGCGTCTTTCGCCGGCCAGCCGGCACCCACACGTCGAGATACCGTGGCTCGGCTGCGATGCCGTCCACCGGACCGGTCTTACCCCAGAAATCGCCACAGATCACTCGCACCCGGGTGCCGTCGTCGTCGATGATCTCGGGAATGTCCCGCGACACCACGTCTTGGTAGCGCGGCGCCGTCATCTTGAGCGAGGATGGGAGGTTGGCCCACAACTGGAAGCCGTGCATCCGCCCCTGCTCGTCGCCGGCCGGCATCTCTTGATGCAGAATCCCGCTCCCGGCGGTCATCCACTGCACGTCGCCCGCGCCCAGCGTGCCCTGGTTCCCCAGGCTATCGCCGTGATCGACCGTGCCGGCCAGCACGTAGGTGATGGTCTCGATACCGCGGTGCGGATGCCACGGGAACCCGGCGAGATAATCTTCGGGGTGCTCGTTCCGGAAGTCGTCGAGCAGAAGGAACGGATCGAACTCGCCGGTCGCACCGAATCCGAACGCACGACGCAGGCGGACTCCGGCGCCCTCGAGGGTGGGCTGGGCTTCGATGACTTTCTTAACAGGTCGTATGGACATGGGTAGCGCTCGGTAATCTATGGATCTCAATTCGTTGGCGCATATGACCGTCTGCGTGCTGTCACGTGAACGCAGTAGGGCGCGTTCGGGTTCCCGGGCGTTGTTTCGCGCAGGCCTATGTTCGCGACGCTCCAGGCCCGTCAGTGCTGAGCTGTTGGGCAGCGACCAACTCGACCGGCGCACAGTCACCGCAAGCGTGGCGGCCGCGCAGACCCTCGATGCCTTCCCAGGCAATGAACGGCGTCATGGCAATTCCGGCAACGGGGTCGGCCCACCACCAGGAGAATGCGGCATTCAGGACGAGCCCGCCTAAGAGAATCGCCGACAGGTACATACAGATCTCGGTCTGCCTGGCTTCCGCGCCAAGTGCTCCACTTGAGAGTCGCGCTGCGACCCGGCGTTTGGCCCGGGCTAAGAGCGGCATGACGACGAGCGAGGCTGCGGCGATGGCGATCCCGATAGGGCTCGGTTCCGGCTCGGCCCGAGTGACGAGCGAGCGGGTGGCCTCGACCGCTACGTAGCCGGCCAACGCGAGGAACGAGAGGCCGATCAGCCGCTGTGCCAGGCGCTCCGCCTGCTCGCGCCTACTGGCCTCGTGATCGACGTGCAGCCGCCACACGGCGATGAGGCTCGCGCTCACTTCGATGAAGCTGTCCACCCCGAAGCCGATCAGCGACACACTGCCGGCCAAGAGCCCGCTCCCGATCGAGAGCAGGCCTTCCAGGCAGTTGTAGGCGACGGTAGCCCAGGTGAGCCAGCGTCCGCGCGTCACCGCACTACTTCTGTCTCGGTCGAGCGCGGGCTGGGCCTCGATGTGCGTCATCCTACCGTGCCCCCGTGGTCAAGTCCCTGACGTTCCGATTCTTCATTGTACAGGACCGTCGTGTTAGCCGCGATGTCCACTGCCCGTGCCTGCAAACTCAGACAACTCTCAATCGCTCGGCTCACTAGGCGGCGGGAAGAGCCCGAGCTGGGCGAGCATGGCCAGGTTGTCCCATTCGACCCAGAGCTCCGCGATCCGTCCGCCCTCGATGCGAAAGATGCTGATGAACTTGCTCTCCGCCGACTTCCCGGTCGGCGGAAAGTCGCCCATCGGACCCGTCAAGGTGCCGGCATAGGTCGCGTACGCGGCGACCTTGTCGCCCTCCGCCACGAGCATGTCGACCGTGATGTGCTGGTCGGGCATGCTCGCAAAGAACGACTCCTGGAGTTTGCGAAAGTCGGCGCGCGAGTTCACCTGCACGTCGGGTGTCGCCTGACTGTGCCGGCGGAAGTCCTCCGTTACCAACGAGTCCAGCGTGTCCCAGTCTGCCGCGTTGATCGCCGCGGCAAACTGCCGCACCAGGTCCTTATTGGCCTCGAGTTGAGCTGTCTCTGATGGGGCGCAGGACGCCGCGGCGAGTGCCACCAGCACGGCAGTAGCTACTCGACCGGTTTGACTCATAATTGCCTTCCCCGTTTTCATTGCGGACGTTTGTGAGGGGGAAAACTGAATCTATGGCCGGTGGCAGCCTCTAGCCAGCATGAAATACCCGGCTCAGGTGGTGGGCCGGGTGGCTAGATGAGGTGGCGAGCGAGGGCGCCGCGACCGTGCGAGCCTACTCCCCGAAGCACGAGATCGAGGCCAGGTCCTTTTTCCGATAGACAATGGTCAACGCGGCGCCGCAGCCGTCCTGTCCACAATTCCACGACTCATGCAGCGCGGAGGCGGTCTTGCCGGGAGCCTTGAGTACGTAGACCAGGTTGCCGTAGCTGATCCCCTCGGTATCTCGGCTGCACTTGAGCGGAGTGAGCGCAATGCCCGCGGCGGTCAGGGTCTGTTCCGCCAGCACCAGGTTCTTGGGAAGCTCCGGTGCGTCGAAGCCCACGGTGACCCGCTGGATGCCCACCTCGTTGCCGGCCACTTCGACGGTGGCATCAACAATGGATCCGTCATTCATGCTGACCCGAGTGGTACCCGTGCGAGATACGGTGCTGCCATCCTGGGTCGTGTAGGGAATCTTGACGGGCGTCGGGCTCTGCCATTCGATGGCAAGCTCGTTCCCGGTCGTCCACGGAAGGCCCTGGGTTCGGACCCCCGAATCGGCCAGGAAGGTGGTGAGCAAGGCGCCCAAGCTCACCGGCGCATGGGACTGAGCGGGCAGCGCACGCGGGGCGGCCAGACCGACGGCCAGCGCCGAGGCAATCGCGAACCAGTTGAATCGGGACCGATGCACGGGGGGCTCCTTCTCGGGTTCTTGTTGCAGTACGCAGTTCAGGGCCTGAGGCTGTCAGCGCTCGAGCCCTCACGCCCGGGTCGCAAGGCGGTTGATGCGTTATGGGGTCTTCTCTACCGTATCCGCCAGCTCCTTGCGGAACCGCTCGGCCCGCTCGGGCTGTCCTAGGGCATCGTAGGCCTCCACCAGGTCACGACGAGCGGTCTGGAGCCAGCTCACCGTCGGGTCGGTTTGCGGCACCAGAATCTCATATCCTGCGAGACTCTCACTTGCGGCTTGCGCGTAATGGTGCTGACGCAGGAGCGCGCGTCCGAGCTTGATTCGCGCGATGCCCGTGTTCAGATGCTCGGGAGACTGGGTATCGGAAAAGATCTGCACGGCTTCGCTGAACAGCCGCTCGGCTTCGGCATACCGCTGCCGGGTCAACTGGACGCTCGCGAGGTTCGATACCGCGATGCCGATCAAGTAGTGATTGGCCGGTGGTGGGTATACGGCGCGATAAATCTCGATCATCCGGCGATAGGCCGCTTCCGCGTCATCCAACCGATCCTGCATCAGGGCCACGCTGCCCAACTCGTTGACGGTTGAGGCAACCAGGGGATGGTTCTCGCCATAGGCCCTTTCTTGGATGGCAGCTGCCTGCCGAATGACTTGGTCCGCTTCATCGAGCCGCCGCTGGAAGATGAGGGAGCGGCCCAGCATGGTCAGGTTTTGGGCCGTCTTGGGGTGTTCCTCCCCATAGAACCCCCTGTTTACCTCGAGCGCATCGCGGTAGAACTGCTCCGCTTCTGGGTACTTTCCCCGCTCATGCTGCACGGCGCCGACGTTGATCAGATCGTTGGCCACCACGGGGTGACGGTTTCCATAGAGTTGCCGGTCCAAGTCGAGCACGTGCCGGAAGATGGAATCCGCAATCGGGAAGTTGCCGGCATAGAAATGAGAGTTGCCGAGCTCGGTCAGGCTCGTCGTGAGCCCGGGGTTGGGGCCTTCGCCCTGCAGCTCCTGGAGACGCACGGCGTCTTGGAGCACCGCGATGGCCTGGTCATAATCGCCACGCTCCTCCAGCACGGTTCCCAGGGCCGTCGTCGCGTTCGCGATGGCGGGGTGACCACTGGGCAGCACGCGCTCGAGCTTGGCCAGGCCCTCGCGGATCAGGCGTTCGGCTTCCGGGTAGTCGGCCTGATCGAGCCGCAGCTCGCCCAGCGCCACCTCGGCCTCCGCCACGTCGGCATGCTCCGCACCATACAACGAGCGGCGCTGCTCGAGGACACGCTGCAGCAGGGAGTCCGCCCGATCGAGTTGGCCGAGCTTTTGATACAAACCGCCCAGGGTGAAGAGCAGCTCCGCCTGCACCTCGGGCTCGCTGCCGAGGGTGCGTGCCTCTTCGACGCCGCGTCCGAGAAGACTCACCACCCGCAAACTGTCGGCCGGGCCCACCTGTTCGTCGCCGCCCCGAAAGAGGTTGAGCATGAATCCCTGAATCCGCTGAGTGCGGGCGGCTTCGGCAACGGCCGCATTCCGCGCGCTGGCAAGTCGGACGGTGTAAAAGCCCACCAGGCCGAGCACGGTTGCGGCCACGACGATCCCGGCTGCCACCGCGTTTCTGTTGCGGCGGAGGAACTTCCCGGCCCGGTACCCGATGGTGTCGGGTCGCGCCTCCAGCGGCTCCCGCGCCAGATAGTGATCGATGTCGCGGATGAGCGCGTCCACTGTCCGGTATCGACGCTGGGGCTCCTTGTGCATCGCGGCGAGGCATAACACGTCCAGGTCGCCCCAGGATGCCCGGCTGATACCCACCCCCCCTCCAGCGCGTTGCACCACCGCAGAGGGCTTGGCGGGCTCTTGCTCGGCGATGATACGCTCGGCTTCCCACGGTGCCTGGTTGGCCAAATCGAACGGTAATTGGCCGGTCAGGAGTTCGTAGAGGAGCACGCCCAACGAGTAGATATCGGTGTGAATGCCGACACGCTCACCACGCAGCTGCTCGGGGGCGGCATAGGCCGGCGTCATGAGCCGAAGCCCGGTTTTGGTCTGATCTACCGGCACGTCGAGACTTTCCAGCTGCTTGGCAATCCCAAAGTCCAGCAACTTCACCGTGCCGTCCTGTTTGACCATGATGTTCGACGGTTTGAGGTCCCGGTGGACCACCAGATGACGATGGGCGTGCTGCACGGCTTCGCATACCGCGCGGAGCAAGAGCAATCGACCTTCGAGCGAAGTCCCCCGGCGTTGGCAGTACTCGGTGAGCGGCAGCCCCTCGACGTATTCCATGGCGAACCATGGCGTACCGTTTGGAAGCGTATCGGCATCATACAGTGGTGCGATGGCCGGATGGTTGAGCTGGGCCAGGGTACGTTGCTCAGCGGCAAATCGCTCTCGGCGGGCCGGGGAGAGCGCCGCGTCACGAAGAACCTTGATGGCGACGCGGCTCTGGAGGTCGGCGCGTTCCGCGAGATAGACGAGGCCCATCCCGCCTTCTCCAACGATGCCGGTCGTCCGGTAGGGACCAAACCGGAGGCCGATCGTCACATCACGTGCATCGTCAACCAAGTGCTCGGCCGACCCGGCCACGCCGCGATCGAGCAGTGAGCCGGTCCGAGCATCCTCTTCCAGCAGCGCGATGACTTCACTGAGGAGTTCGGGGTCCCCGGTACATTCGGACTCGAGGAACGATCGCCGCTCGGCATCCGGCAGCGCCGCCGCGGCGTGGAACAGCCCCTGCACTCGCTCCCAACGAACCGGATCCATAGCTGCTCCCCTAGGACGCGGGCGCTTCCCCTTGACGGAGGCGGAGGGCAAGCCACGCCCGGGCGGCTCGCCAATCGCGCATCACGGTGGCCTCGGACAGGTCCAGGAGTTCCGCCGTTTCCTTGACATCAAAGCCACCGAAGAACCTGCTCTCGACCATTGCGGCCTGCCGCGGCGCTACCTGGGCTAATTCCTCCAGTGCTTCATCCAGCACGAGGACGTCAGCGGCGGTCGCGGCCGCTTTGTCGAGTTCGTCATCGAAGGTAACGAGCGCGGCACCGGCGCCTCGCTTCTCAGTGCTCTTGCGCCGTGCGGCGTCGACCAGCACCTGCCGCATGGCGCGGGCGGCAATGCGCTTGAAATGGAGCTTGGACGACACGTCGAGAGACGAGGTGCGAGCCAGCTTGAGCCAGGCCTCGTGGACCAGCGCGGTGGGGCTGAGGGTTGCGCTCGCGTTGTCTCGCCGAATGCTCGAGGCAAGCCGACGAAGCTCCTCATAGGCAAGGCTGAACCATTCATCGAGCGTGGGCTCGTGCTCCGGCATATGCCGACTTCTCCGATTGCGGCGGCCACTGTGACAGCGTGCCCGGTCATTCCGCGTATTACCAATTGGGCAGCGCACCGTCGTCCGGCCCGGAAACATTGTGGGCGACCACGAGCCGCCCATCCGGATACACTACCGCCCAGCGCGGGGGTCGGCAACAGAGGTGGGTAGTATTTGCGGCCTGACCCTACCGGAGGGCGCAACAATGCAGGTTGGAGGGAACCCGTTCGTGATCGTGGACAAGCAAGCCGTGATTGGCGGCCTCAGGGAGATCGGCTCACGCGACCCCGACGTCCTGCGGGCCAAGAAGCTGGCCATGATCCGAAGCCTCCGGCTGCCGAAGCTGCTCGGTGGCGGGCTTCTCCTTCTCGGGGTAGGGCTGTTGCCCACTGTCGCCGGAGCCGCGGCCGGCGTTCCGGTCGCACTGGTGGGCGCGTGGCTTTGGTGGCGCAGTGCCCGGAATGTTGCGGCGGTGGAAGCGGGCTATTCCGAATTCGTCAAGTCGCCCGCCGGGTGATAGCCCTGACCAATCTGCCGGACGGAGTCGTTAACAACCATGCTGCTTGCTTTATGGACCCACGACCTGCATCGGATCAACGGAGGACACATCATGACTTTGCGCCACAACGGGTTTGCGATCGTACTTGCGGGGGCCGCCCTCGGCCTCGTCGGCCCGCCGCTCGCCGGCCAAGCAAACCAGGCCTGTGCAGGACAGCCGTCCTGTACCGAGGTGACGACATTCATTGCGACCGTAAGCGACTTTCGCGAAAGCACGACCGGGAACTACCGGCTGGTGTCGGCCACCATCCGATTCCAGAACAGGACCACTGGCCCCCTGGTTCTAGGATATGTCTCTGGCTCCGGGCTGGCTGTAGATGACCGAGGCAATCGGTATCAGGTCCAGGGCGGACGCGGCGTGCGCGGAATCGGTGAGGTCAACGCCAATACTTTCGACCCCAAGTTTGTGTTGCAGCCCGGGGAAGTGAGCGACGCCCGGTTCGAATTCGCCTGGCAGCCACGCCGGGGCGACATCTACGGCACGACCTACGAGATCGACCTGGCGATCAGGGAGATCGATCCCGTGACCGGGTCACAGTACCGGTTGGGGAAGGAACACGTGCTCCACTTCAGCGGCTTCGGCGAAGGTGCCGTCGCTGCCGCCGCCCCGGCACCGGCCGAACCGTCTGGTGGCGAGCCTCCGGCAGCCGAGGCGGCGATGCCGGTCAAGGATCCATGTGGCGGCGATGTGCGCTGCAACCACGCCGGCCCGTTCGTGGCCGAGGTGGTGCGGGTCAATCTGAGCAAACGGGATCCGTACAATGACCAGATCGTGGAGACCACGGTCCGGTTCAGCAATGTGTCCAACGAGCCGCTGATCATTGGGTACCAATCCGGCTCGAGCGTGATGGTGGACGACGTCGGGAACCGATATCTGTGGGGCCGCCCCGGCACGCACGACACCAGCGTCAAGGGCATCGGGCTGGTCACCGGGCGTTCGGCGGACCCGTCGTTCCGGCTCGACCCAGGGCAGTCACGGAACGCGACGTTCACCGTCTGGTTCCGTGCCGGCCGTCGGCAGGTAGGCACCCGCTACGCTTTCGATTTTACCATCGAGCAGATGGAGATCTTACCGAGCCAGCAGATCCGGTCGGTGAGGGAGTATGCGGTTGGGTTTCGCGATCTCACCACCGGCACTTGGGGCGGGGCCGGCGGGCTGCTCGGGGACGTGCTGAAGGCGCTTCAGGGCAAGAAGTAGCCCCAAGCACATCGAAGCATTGGAGCGAGCCAGGGCGGCAGATCCCTGGTCGCCAGGCTCGCTTCAGGCTTTGCCGTCCTTTCGCCCGGTGCGGAGCTTGTTCCTGGCCTCCCGCACCACGCGGGGCGCGAGTGCCCTCTCGTTGCGGGTCACGAACTGATCCACTGCCCCTGGCTTCCGAACGGCCAATGCCCGGAGCGCCCAGGACATGGCCTTCACCACCATGTCGTCGCGGTCGTCGAGTAGTCGGCGGCACACCCCCAGCGTGCGATTGACATCGCCACGGCCGCCCTGCGACTTGACGTTGAGTGCCACGGTGGACACCAACGCCGCGCGCCGCCACCACCGATCATCCGACCGGGCCCAGCGATGGATTGCGGCATCCGATATCTGGCCATTCCGCCATGCTCGACCGGCGATTCCCGCGAACGAATCGACGTCTCCCCAGCCGCGCATGTGCCGACCCAGGCGTTCCAGATCGCGCAGGCCGAGGTGCTGGAGCGCGGTCGGGTGATAGCAGATCAGCTCGTAGACAAACGGGTAGGCCCCGGGCGGGGTCAGGTCGATAATGGCATCGGCCAACTCGATCACGTCGCGAGGTGGCCACGCGGCCACCTGCTTCGAGACATCACGGCGCAGGGCACGGAGCGCGGCCGCGTTGAGCGGCCGCGCGGCCCTCAGGCGTCTAGCGATCTTCGATGCATCCACCTCAGCCATTGCTCGCTTCCATCGAGGGAAGACTACGCAGGGCTATGACAGCTCCAGCCGCGAACCTGCGTAATGCGAGGTGAGCCCCCAAGGGGGCAGCAACATCCGAGCATCCGTCCCCCCACCGGAGCGCACCATGGACCAGCGAGGCTTCATCGCGTCGATCTTCGACCTGTCGTTCACCCACTTCATCACGCCCAAGATCCAACGGGTTCTCTACGCGTTGCTGCTGCTGGCGAGCGGCGTCGCAGGCGTGGCCGTGTTGATCGCCGCGCTGGGCATGGCCGGCGGCTTCTTCGGCAAGCTCGGCGCCCTGATCATCGGCGTCCCGCTCGCGGGCCTGGTCTTCCTGCTCATGGCCATGTATTTCCGGGTGATGATGGAGATCCTGATCGTGGTCTTCAAGGCCGTCGACTACCTGCGCGAAATCTCGGTTGCGGTCGCGGCCCGTCCGATGGGTGGCAGCGGCGCGTCGCAGCGCGTCGGGTAAACGACCCCTCGACCGACCTAGACACCCCCGTGACCTCGGTGCCCTGCCGAGGTCCGCGAGGGCAGGTGTCATCTGGTCACATCCATCCATCCGGTGCCGTGCCACCGGACGCGAACAGCTGGAGTTCCTCGGCGTCCTCGGAGAGCCGCACCATGCGCTCGAACCGGAGCCCGATCTTCTCGAGGATTCGGATGGAGCCGGCATTGTCCGGAACGGTGATGGCCACGATCCGGCGGAGGCCGACCTGCTCCCGGGCATAGGCCAGCACCGCGGCGGCCGCCTCGCAGGCGTATCCCCGGGCCCGGTAGCGAGGTAGAAAGGCGAAACCGATGTCGGCATCCGGCAGCGACTCACGCTTGAGCAGGCCGCACATGCCGATTGGGTTCCCGTCCCCCTTCAATTCCACCAGGTAGAGTCCAAAGCCGAACTGCTCGTAACTCGTGACGGGTCCGGACAGGATGTAGTCGCGTGCGTCCGCGACGGTCCGAACGCCTTTGTCGCCCACGTATTTGAGAAACGCGGGGTCGGTGAGGAGTTCGAGAATGAACTCGGCATCGTCGATCGAGAGCCGCCGGAGAGTGAGACGCTCCGTCTCGAGGACCTTCACCGGCGTCTCACGGCCTTTGCGCCCGTGATGGATCGGGACCGGGCCGACCCGCTCTCGTCGTCCGCTGCACCGATCACCTGCGCATGGCGAGGTAGAGCCCGCTGAAATAGGGAACCAGCCACACCAGCCACACCATGAGGGAGTAGCGTCGAAACCCCGTCCGTGCTTCCTCGCTGCCACGCCGGACCACCTCGGTGGCCCAGATGGCATGGGCCAGCATCAACCAGAGGGCGATCTGTCCGCTCAGCGTATGCGGATCCCGCAGATCGAACCGCCCTTCCGCCAGGCGGTGCATGGCCCACGTGCCCGAGACATCGAACAGAAACCCGATCCAGAAAGCAGCGACGTGCCAGGGTAGGAGATAGCGGGCGATTCGCTCGGACCAGACCCCAAGGGAATAGAAGATCAGCGCGAGGGTGATGAGTGTCGCGGATACGACGACAAGCATCGGCATGTGGCTCAACTGCGCTCACCCGCTTCGCAGCCGCGGCACATTTGAGGGCGCCAGCGACAGGGCGCGCCGCCGCTCGCGCGGGCCGCATTCGGTCTCGTGTGAAACACCCGCCGGACGAGTCATGAGCTCGGACATGAGCATTGACCGAGGCTAGTCCACGGTGAATTCCTTGACCATTCCCTTGACGGCGCCCGGTTCGGAAATCCAGGCATATCGACCGGGCTCGAGATCTACGACGAAGTAGCTGGTGTATCCAACCGGCATTTCCTGGGCGCCGCCGAGGAACCGTGCCGGGGATGGCTCGCGGAGGCCGTCCACCTCCATCCAGTCCATCCATGTGATCAATCGGTCCATCTCGGTTCCGTCCTCCAATCGCACCAAGTGCACGTCGTTTCCGAGGCCCACTGCGGGTTGGTCAGCGAAGTGAACGGCGACGGTATGCGACCCCCGAGTCGCGGCACCCTCCGCAGCGATTGCCGAGTTTGATAGGGTGATGTTGATATCCGACTCCGGGGGCGAGGTGTCGGCAAGGTCACTCGTCACGACAAGCTGCCGTGCCATGCCCAGCGACGAGTGGAACCTCCCATCGGCGGTCTTGACGTAGCACTCCATCACGTAGGTTCCAGGCTCCAGGTTTACCGTGGTTTCTCCCGTCCGGCCCGCGCCCAAGAGCCCAACCCCGCCCATCTGCCGCACAGCAGCGTACCATGCGGGCAGCAGCTGACCCAATAGCTGTCCAGCCTCCGCCTTGTTCATGGCTCCAGTCTTGAGAGAGTCCCACACGATCTCAAAGGGAACGCCGACCTCGCGTCCGTAATCGTCCAAGGCCTTCCCCTCGGGAAGACGGTTCAGGAGCAAGAAGTGATCCTCGCCTCCCTGATTCTTCATTCGCAAGGTGGCCCAGCCGGAGGAGATCGTGTCAGGTGCCTGGAAGGCGTAATCCAGGGCGGTCACCTCTACCACTGCGGGCTCGATCGCTGCCTCGCTCTCATGGCCGCGATCCGTCGGTTGGCATGCCGTCATGGCGAGGACGAGAACGACAGCGATGCTGGGGTGAAGTCGTCGAATGGTCATTGCGATCCCTTTGAGAGTATGAACCGGACGGGACCCATGGACTGGATGGTGAGCGGCAGGCCGTTGGCCGAGACCCCGTACGGCAAAGACACGGTTGGTGCTCCAGCGAGATTGCATGGGTCTAGAACCCGCCGCCGCCGCCGCCGCCTCCGCCCCCTCCCGACGAGCCCCCGCTGAAGCCCGACCCGCCCGAGCTGCGTGGCGAGGACGACATGGTGCTGCTCGCACGTGCGGACAAGGCGCTCATGCGCTCGGAAAAGCCGCTCGCGTTGAAGGTCGAGATATTGCCGGCATACCATTGCGGCGGGTCTCGGAAGATGCCTTCGAATGCCTTGGCCCACTGCTTCTCGACGCCGAAGGCCATGGCGAACGGCAGGAACCGTTCGAACATCTCCGGCGTGCGGACAATCCGCCGGTACTTGTCCGACTCGACCCGGTGGAGGAAGTCCTCGAAGCCGAGCACCCGCTCACGGGCGCGTGCGCCGGCTACGGTCCGGGCCGGCATGACGAAGGCGAATCCCACCACGATGATCGCCACAAGCGCGCCGGCAACGAAGAACGGCACCGGGGTCATGCTGAGCTTGACAGAAAGCGCGCTGCCCGCCACACCGATGAGCACGCCCGCGGCGATGCCGCCAGCAGTCCAGATTCCCTGGACCGTCTGGGGGCGCTTCCGATAGTAGCCGTGCCCGATCAGTCGGTCGAAGATCGCGCTCTTGATGCCGGGCAGACTGGTATAGAACTCGTTCTCGAGATCGGACAGCTCGACCGCCTTGGTCCCGCTCGCGAAGACGCCGCTCAGCACCCGCTGTTCGTGCGGTGTGAGCGGGCGCGCGTCGGCCGCCGGCTCGAGCCGGTGAAACACGACTTCCTGGTCCTTGATCAGGCCGAACAGCTTCCGCTCCTCGCGCTCCTCGATCTTCATGTGGCCGTTGACGGCCAGATCCACCAGGGTGGCGGTCACGTCCCGCATGTCGGCCGAGTTGTCCATCAGCGTGCCGGCTTCGGCGGGGGTCATGCCCTCGGGCGGCTCGTACTGGACCGGCACCGGCCTGGGCTCCGGATCCCGGCCGTGGCGGCGCCAGAGCGAGAGCATCGCGAAAAACGCGACGATCGGGAGCCCGAGCGGCCAGTTGCTCTCGAAGAAGCCAACGGCGCGATCGGTCTGTGGTCGGTTCCGGCAACGAGTCCCTTGTTCCAGCCGACTACCGCCGTCAGTCCCTCGTGGAATTCGAGCCGGTGGGGCATTGCGATGCGGATGACAGGGCCGTCCTGTTGGACCGACGCGTCTTGCGCCGTCGAGCCATAGGCTCCATTGAACGCGATGGCCCGTATGCCTTCCGCGCCGTCGGGCAGAACGATCCGGGCGGAGGCGGCCTCGATCGGCACCTCCCATTCGTCGCCGGTGATGTTCCAGTAGAGTTCGTCGTGGTCGTCGAAGAAGCGAAGCCCGTTCTCGGCCCGGTACCTGAGCACTACGGTTCGAGTCGCATCCTCGGCACCCGGCACCCAGATCTTGTACTTCAGGTAGTGGCGCTCGCGGCTGGCCTCCGTTTTGAGCGCCTGGCCCTGTCCGTCGGTCACGCTCACCAGTTTGAGTCGCAGGGTCCAGTTGAAGCCCTGCGGCGTATGGTACTTGACGGGGATCGTGCGAAAGATGCCGTTCCACGATCCGGTGAAGCGCGGGGAAATGGTCTCCGTGACGTCGATTGAGCCGTCGCGATTGACCGTAATAGCCGCATCGAACCGCTCGATCACGAGCGAGCGCTGGGCCGCGCCAGGGGAGGCAAGGGCCAACGAGGCGACGAGGAATAGCAGGAAGACTCTCATGGCCGCTGCTTCAAATCGATGTCGGGCACGGCTCCCTCGGACCTGTCGTCGAGCCCGAAGAATTCGCGCGGCCCGAAACGGAACCCGCTCGCGATCAGGTTGGAGGGGAACTGCGCGATCTTGGTGTTGAAGTCGCGGACCACGGCGTTGTAGTAGCGCCGGGCGTTCTGGATGTGGTCTTCGATTTCGGACAGGGATTTCTGGAGGGACAGGAAACTCGCCGCCGCCTTGAGATCGGGATAGGCCTCGGCCAGCGCGAAGATCTGGCGTACCGATCCGCTAAGTACTCCTTCGGCGGAGCCGCTCTCGGCCGGCCCAGCGGCGCTCATGGCGCGGTTCCGGGCGCTGACCACGGCCTCGAGCGTGCCCTTCTCGTAGCCCGCGTGGCCCTGGACTGCCGCGACCAGGCTCGGAATCAGGTCATGGCGGCGTTTCAATTGTACGTCGATGTCGGCCCAGGCGTTGTCGGCCAGGAGTCGAAGCCTCGCTAGGCCGTTGTAGGTGACGATGACGAACGCGATCAGCACTGCCAGGACAATGAGGACGGGTAGTCCCATAGTCGACTCCGACCTGAGGGAGACGGGTTTACTGTGCCTAAACTACCGACCCTCTCACCTGGCGCCAGGCCGGAGAGTCCGACTATCCCGCGTGTCCCTGGCGCGAAGGGGCCATCGATGTGGAGCACCCCCCCCCCCGCTACCGCACTCGCCGGTATGTCGCGCTCGTGCCGGCCCGGACATCTTGGAGCACCAGACTGTCCGTGCTCAGTGCGAGGATCCGCTTCCGTTGTATGCCGAGCTCCGACCCAAAATCGACCACCATCACAGCGCCTTCCAATACGTACGGATGCTCCTGCATGTCGAACTCGTAGAGCACGGTCGAGTCCCGGATGTCGAAGTCGAAGCTCGGACCGCCGGACGTCCATGCGCCGAGCAGCTCCCGCTGCTGGATTCCGGGATCGGAGGCGCACGCGAGGCATAACGCCGGTAGCAGAATCGACAGGAACAATCTCGCCATACAGATCAGCTACCTCCGTTTCGCCGGCGCCCGAACGCCGGCTCCCTCGTCACTCCGCTTCAGCGTGCCCGGTCCTGGTCGCTGGCCCGCCGCTCGGTCTCGCGGTCCAGGATCTCACGCAGGGCCACGATCACCGGATGGTCGGCGGTGAACCGCCGCCCGTACTCCAAATTGTAGCGGTAGTCGAAGTCGGGTGGGTTGGCGCCCTGGGTATGCTGCAAAATGGTCTCGAGTTTGTCGAGCGCCTTCGCAACCCGGGCCTCTGGCGATGTCGCCGCCTCGTACTCGTCCCAGAGGGCGGTGATCTCCTGCCGGAGCGTCGCCGGCAGGGGCTCGAGCAAGGTCAGGAGGTCCAGTCGTTCCTGGCCCGCCTTGTCCGCTCCGGAGTCTTCGGCCAATCGCCGCGTCTGTTCGGGTGCCGGGATATCGCCACCGATCGCTTCGCCCAGGTCGTGCACGATGCAGATCTTGACCAGCTTCGCGAAGTCGACGGTGGGGAGTTCGGGCGCGAGCACCAGAGCCATGAGGCAGAGCCGCCAGGTGTGCTCGGCCACGCTCTCCGGACGCCCCGCCGAGGTGTAGCCGCTTCGGGGTGTGGCCTTGAGCCGCTCTGCGGCGCGGAGGAAGTCGACGATGCCGGTCAGGTCTGGTCTCATGGTGTTAGGTGCGATGGGAGCGGTGCAGCCTTTTCAAGAGCTGGACCTGGCCGACGTGATAGAGATCGTGGCTCGCGATGCCGAACATCAGATCCACGAAGCGATGCGCCCCGCTGCCGGGTGCCGGTCGATCGAGCCGCCGCGGATCGAACGCCTTGACGGCGTCCACCAGGCGCGCGTGCTCCGCGTGAAGCAGATCGCGATCGAGCTTCCAGTGTTTCGCATCGGCGGGCTTCGGCACGCTCGGCCAATTGGACGGCGAGCGGGGAAACGATCCCTGGGGCGAAGCCTCGAGATTCCGGCGCACCGCGTACTTCCAGTAGGCCAGGTGAAGCGTCAGCTCCCAGATCGAATGCCGCTTGGGAGCCGGCCTCCAGGCCGCCTGTGCGGCAGTGACCCCACGGAGGCAGCCCATGACCCCGGCGCCGCCGTACCACAAGCGCTTCCCAGCGGGCGGGTCGAGGAGGCGCAGGATTTCCTGAAGTCGAGGATCGCTCATCACTTCCTCCCATCTCCGCGTGTGCCAGGGCTGACGCTACTCGGAGTTCCCCTCAGCTCTTTTCTTCCAAGATCTCTTTTCGCAGGAGGTTTCTGAATCGCCCCTTGCTGACGTAATGATCCGACAAGAGTCGCCCGTTCCACACCAAGTTGAACACCCCGTAGTACGACGGCGCGTTCTGGGCCTGGCGCGCGGTGGTGAACTCGGTGACCTGGAGCTTCAGCCCATGCTCGGCCGCCATTTCCGAGAGGTCGTGGACCGATTTGGGAAGCATCGGACATTGGGGCGCGTAGAGCACATGAAGGCCGCGGAGCCGGGCCAGGTTCTTGCTAATGTCGCGGAACCTGGGGGCCGGGCCCTTCCTCAGGCGATGAATGACCAACTGGAAACGATCGGCCTCGGCCACCTGGCTGAACCCATTCTTGAAAAATATTTCCTTCCCGGCCATCCAGGTGCCGTCACTCACCATGGCTGCGACACCGGTGGCGCGTGCCTGGCGCGCTTCGTCCAGGCAGGCCTGGATCAGTCGGTGGCCCAGCCCGCCAATCTCTTGGCCGCTCGGGTAGACCCACAGGCAATGCACGAATAGCCAGCCCTTGGCGTCCACCGGACGCCAGGCATGCTCGCCCGGGACATACTCGAGGAACGCTAGCGGCTTGCCTTTCTGGTTACGGTAGAGGAGAAAGCGCAGGCCCTCGGCAAATCGACGGTCGAGCCACGCGACCTTGGGTTGGTGGCCGAGGTGTTTAGGGTTGGTGAGACAGCCAATACCGCAGGTCGCGAGGTTGTCGGGACCGACCTTTTCTAGGGTAATGCCGTCAGTGTTGGCTCGACTCATTGCCGGCTCCGTGTACTGGGCAATTGTGGTATCAAATCCGAAGGTACCGACCGTCGAACAGTGTCTTCCAGTTCGTGCCGTCGTCGGACATTTCCATCTTCGACGCCAGGTGCTGCGCATCGGTGATATCGTATGTCAGGCGGGCGTGCATGCCGGGCCCGCCGTGGGATACTGTGAACACCTCATCCTCCAAACGACCAGTGAACACTTCCGGCGGTGTACCCAGGCAATCGAACCAATGGAGGGTATAGACCTCCTCTTGTGCATCGAAGGTGAATACGGAGTGACCGGTAAACGTGATCGCGCCACCACGCTCCTGTTCGTACTCACCGATCAGCGCGAAGCCATTCAGCGCCACGCGGCTCTTCATTCTCCCAATGGCGACCCCGCCCTTCGGGTCCCAGTCGGACGGGTACATCGTCTCTTGTCCTTCCCAGTTTCCTGCGAGCTTCTCGAGCCTCACATGACCGGGGGACGGCTTCGGCATTCCCATAAGAATTCTCCCCTAGTTGTTGACGATTCTCCAGCCCCGACGGCGGTCAGCCACCCACGTCGTCATCCAAGAACTCGACGACCCCGGTCTCCAGAGAGTATTCGGCGCCGACGACTCGGAGGCCTTCGTGCTGAATCAAGTGCTCGAGAATCTCGGAGCCGTGGCGCAGGTGGTTGACCGACACCCGACGTTGGCCCGTACCGCGTGCTGGACAGCGGCTCGCAGGTCGTGCCGCCCCTCGGTCTTCAGCAATCCCTGCTCCACCGAGGGGCGGATACAGTCCATGATTGCACGGAGATTCGGTGATTGGTCTTGCTTGGCTGCTGTAGCTCTTTCAACGTGGCGAGCACGGCTCCGCACTGGGAGTGGCCCAGCACGACGACGAGCCGGGTGCCGAACTGGGCTGCGGCGAACTCGACGCTGCCAACCAGGGAAGGCGCCACGATGTTGCCGGCCACACGGATGACGAACAGGTCGCCGAGCCATTGGTCGAACACGATCTCAGCCGGCACTCGCGAGTCGGCGCACCCGAGGATGATCGCGAACGGTTCCTGCGCCTGGGCCATCTCGGCGCGGCGCGCGAGACTCAGGCTCGGGTCGTGGCTCCGTGTGCCCGCGGCGAATCGAAGGTTCCCCTCACGCAGTCGTTGGAGTGCCTCATGCGCCGATATCATCGGATATTTGGATCCTCTATTACCGGATGGCGCCTCACGCCGGGCGGCCAGTTCATGCCTCGGGCGCAGCGTTTGTCCGAGGGCCGCCAGTGCAAGGCGTGCGGCCACCGCCTCCATCTGCTGCTGCCGCCGCCGCGCCCAACCCGGCAGGCGGAGTGCGCCGAGGCCGAACATGCCGAGTCCCATGGTCGACAGGAAGGCAACCGCGGCCCCGTCCAGATGGCCGACCACCGCCCCCGTGATCAACATCGCTGCCGCGAAACCGAGCAGGCCGAGTCCTCCGGCCATGAGGCCGCGTGCGTTGCCATTCACGGTTCGGAGCCGGAGCCGGTGCCCGGTTGCAGTCGGCTCGAGCAGGGCTTGCAGGTTGCCGTTGGTCCACTGGCGAAACGATCCGTCGGACTTGACCGTGCCCCGCGCGTCGAAGGTCTCGCGCAAGTCGACGACCAGGCGCTCCCATTCAGCATCGGACAACCGCCGCTCGAGGTCGAGGGTCCGGCCGACGCCGATCGGCAGGCCGAGGAACCTGCGCGACGGCTGACGGCTGGGCTCCAGTGTCGATTGCGCGGCCTGAGCTACCAACTCGGGTGGGATGCCCACTTCGCGGCCGATCTCCTGCAGATCGGCCAGGGTCATGCCCTCCCCCGGGGGCAGGTGACGCCGGGCGGTTTGCTGCGCCTCGGCCGCCCGCTCGAAGATGGCGGCGACCTCCTCCTCGCTGTATCGTCGCTCGGTCATAATGGGTCAAGATCGCTGGGCTCGCCGTCGAGGGCAAACCGGCACCCATCGATGAGCCGGTCTACTGTATATGGCGATGCGACAGTTGTGCTACGCCCGGGGTACCCTTAGTCTTCCCAGCGTCGGGGGCTGGGCTTTCGACCCGGTATCGCCCCCGCGCACACGGCGGCCTCGTAGGACTCCCTTCATTATAAGTGCGCAGCAACCAGGAACGGCACACCGGCACATCTGTCGGAGGGCCGGGCCACAACGACAGGACATTTGTGCCTTTTAGCAACCTCGAATTACACCCGAGTCTCCTCCGTGGCATACGGGATCTCGGATTCGTCCGCCCGACCCCCATTCAGACCGAGGCGGTTCCGCCCGGGCTTCTGGGCCGCGACGTGCTGGCCTGCGCCATGACGGGCAGCGGCAAGACGGCGGCATTCCTCTGGCCGATCATGCACCAGCTACTCGCGAGCCCGCGCCGGGCGACGCGGGCCTTGGTCGTGACGCCCACGCGAGAACTGGCAGCACAGATCCTCGGAGACCTGCAGGATCTCGGGAAGCATACCCCGATCACCGGCGCCGCCATCTTCGGCGGCGTCGGCATGGGACCGCAAGAGGCGGCGTTCCGCCGGAAGGTGGACGTACTGATCGCCACGCCGGGGCGCCTGCTGGACCACATGCGGTCGGACTACGCGCGCCTCGATAGCATCGAGTATTTCGTGCTCGACGAGGCCGACCGGATGCTCGACATGGGCTTCCTGCCGGACGTCAAGCGGATCGTCAGCCGGCTTCCTGCGAAGCGCCAGACGCTCTTCTTCAGTGCCACGATGCCGCAGCCGATCGTGGCACTCACGCGTGAGCTCCTGACATCTCCAGTGCAGATTCAGTTGCAGCGGCGCGCTGCCCCGGCGACCGGCATCACCCAGGCCGTCTATCCGGTGCGCCAGGACCTCAAGGCGGCCCTGCTGGTACGGCTGCTCGAGCGCGGCGACTTGAAGGACGCGCTGGTGTTCACTCGCACCAAACACCGCGCCGATCGCCTCACCAAGGCACTGGTGCGGGCAGGCATCAAGGCGGAGCGGATCCACGGTAACCGCTCGCAGGCGCAGCGCACTGCGGCGCTCGCAGGCTTCAAGTCGGGCAAGTTCCCGGTACTCGTGGCCACCGACATCGCGGCACGGGGTATCGACGTGGAGGCGCTCGGCCACGTGGTCAACTTCGATGTGCCGAAGGTGCCGGAGGACTACATCCACCGGGTGGGCCGAACGGCGCGGGCGGAGGCCCAGGGCGAGGCGTTCACCTTTGTGGCGCCGGAAGAAGAAGGCGAGCTGCGGGCCATCGAGCGTGCGCTGCGGCAGGCCCTGCCGCGGGTGAAGGTGCCCGACTTCGACTACAACGTGAAATCGCAGATGAAGCTCGAGGTGCCGCTGGCCGAGCGAATCGCCGGCATCAGAGCCCGCAAGGCCGAGGACCGAGTGCGGGCCAGGATCAACGCGGAGCGCCGTGCCGCGGCCGCCGCACGGCCTCCCGCCCGCGCCACCAAGCGCTCTCCTCGGGCCCGGCGCCGGTCGGCCTAAGGACCGCTGCCCGCGCCGCACATGAATGGCACGGCGGCCCTGCCCGGTTGACAGCGCCGGGACACGGCTGTTTTGTTGATGCCTTGACGTCCCGCTCCAGCGGCTCCAGCCGAACCCGTACCACACACCTTATGGAGGGACCCCCCATGCGTCTGCTCACCCCACTCCTGTGCTCCGTTCTCGTCGCACTTCCGTCGGCGGCCCTGGCCCAGGGCGGCGCCGAAGCTGCGATTCACCAGGGAACCAAGGCGTGGATGGCCGCCTGGAACGCGGGCGACGCGGCCGCCATCGCCGCGCTCTATGCCGAGGACGCCGTGCTCATGGCACCCGGCGCCGAGTCGGCGAAGGGTCGTGCCGCGATCGAGGGGCTCGTCAAGGCCGCGCTCGCAGCGGCAGGCGGATCCAAGATGGAGATCAAGCCGACCGAGGTCATGGAAAGCGGTGACTTGGCGGTGGAAATTGGCACGTTCACCGAAGTCGCTGCCGACGGGTCGCACCGCGACCACGGCAAGTACATGGCGGCGTGGAAGAAGGTGGACGGGAAGTGGGTGCTGTACTGGGACACCTGGAACAGCAGCATGTAGACGTAGTGGGTGACGGATCTTCGGATGAAAAGGGCCGGCGTCGCGCCGGCCCTTTTCATTTCAGCCGCCCTGGTTACGCGACGGCAAGTTCGTCGGTCACTCCGGCTCGACCGACCCTGCCGCTGGCTACCTAGGAGTTCTCAGCCGAGCCGCCGATCAGCCGGTACACCGCGGCGCCCAGGATGCCGCCCACGATGGGTGCCACCCAGAAGAGCCACAGCTGCCCCACGGCCCAGTCGCCGACGAACAGGGCCACGCCCGTGCTCCGGGCGGGGTTCACCGACGTGTTGGTCACGGGAATGCTGATGAGGTGGATCAGCGTGAGACCCAGCCCGATCGCGATCGGCGCGAATCCCGCCGGCGCTCGCTTATCGGTCGCGCCCAGAATGATGAGCAGGAACATCATGGTCATCACGACTTCGGTGACCAGCGCCGCCAGCAGGCTGTAGCCGCCCGGTGAGTGGGCGCCGTAGCCGTTCGAAGCGAAGCCGGCGGACACGTCGAAACCGGCCTTGCCGCTGGCGATGAGGTAGAGGACGCCCCCCGCCGCAACCCCGCCCAAGACCTGGGCTACGATGTAGGGCAGCAGTTGATTCGCCGGGAACCGCCCGCCGGCCCAGAGCCCCACCGACACGGCCGGATTGATATGGCAGCCGGATATGTGGCCGATCGCGTAGGCCATGGTCAGGAGTGTTAGGCCAAACGCCAGCGCCACGCCGAGGAGGCCGATGCCCACATTGGGAAACGCCGCGGCCAGCACCGCGCTGCCGCACCCGCCCAGCACCAGCCAGAATGTCCCGACGAACTCGGCACCGTACTTCTTCATGGTGACATCCCTCGTTGATGGTTAATGCCTCACCCCTGGGTCAGCGTGCGGACGCTTTCGATCGAGCCGCGAGCAGGCCGCCGCTGGTCCCGGCAACCACACGGCCAATGTTCGATACCGCAAAGACAGGTTGAAACTCGGTGCCGCTCGCCAGGAGAATGGCGACATCGATGGCGGCGGCGACTATTCCCAGAGCCAATCCATTGATTACATGGGCCGTCGCGAGTCCCCGCGCAACCCACCAGCCGCCGATCACGCACAACACGAAGCCCGCAATCGGGCCGACCCAATAGCCGAGCCGCATGGCGTAGGCCTCGGCTGCGGCGGGCTCGGAAGGCCCGGCGAGCGCCACCAGCACCACCAGCACCAGTACCGCCAGCACCTCCACGGCGATCGCTGCGACGAGAATCCTGCCCACGCGGATCTGCATCGGGTCTCCCTTCACAGGGTAGCTGGCCTTACCGATTCACGATTGCGCTCGCTCGACGACGGCCTCCACGGCACGACGCTGTTCCGGGTGGCCTCTATGCGCCCGGCGCAAACTCGGTGAACACGAAGTTGTACGCATCCTTCTCGGAATCGTACTCCGCCCGAAAGACGCGCGGATGAGCGGCCGTCCATCCCGGGGATCTCGGGAATGGGAAGATCGAACGACTGCTTTTCCATGAGCAGCGCGCGCGTCAGCATGGGCTCGATAAAGATCGGCTTGCCGTGGTAGTAGCCGACGATCATGCTGCCGCGAAAGATCTCCGTGCTCTCCAACTCGGAGGTCAACACGGAATGCATGCCCATCTGCGGAACACACAGGCCGATGAGGGTGCCCACCCCGGCCATCTCGGCCATCTCAGGCGGCAAGGTCAGGTCGGGCATACTGTAGTCAGCGGGGATCGCGGGCGGCTTGGTCTCATCGGCGCAGTCAATCGCGGCGCGCTCCGCCGGCGGGATCGTGTAGAAGTGGAAGTCGAAGTGCGGCGTCAGGTATGGACCGGGCGGGTGTCCCATGGCTTCCCAGAACATGGTGAGGTGGGTAAGGCCAGCCTGCGAGCGGGCCGCCTCCGGCATGGACGGCGCGATGGCGGGAACCGGCGGCCAGGCCATGTGCTCATCATCCGGGGCATTCTGGATGCTGGTCATGGGGATGGTGGCGCCGACCTCGAGCACGGTCGTGCCCTGCATCATCGCCCAGGTGCAGACCTCTCCCTGGTACGCCACGGCGCAGTCGCCTTTTACCTGGACCACCGGGGCGTCCTTGGCGCATGCCGAGAGGGCCACGGCGAATGCCGCCAGGCTCATGCTTAGGGGGAATCGAGACATGGTGCTCTCCTTGGGGGAAGGGGGCCGCCATCGCGACCGATGAGGCTCAGTGCCGTATGCCAACCAACGCCGCCTAGCGATCCGACTCCACTGCCTGCAGCAGATCGTCGAGGTCGAGCGCCTCAGTCATCATCTCTAGTTTGCCGTCGGGTCCCCGGGGCCACGCCTCCCGGGGCCGGTCATAATAGAGCTCGATGCCGTTGCCGTCCGGATCTCGAAGGTAGAGAGCCTCGCTCACGCCGTGGTCCGCGGCGCCTTGGAGCGGAACGGCAAACTCCAGCAGGCGACGGAACGCCACGGCCAGGGCGGCTCGGCTCGGATAGCGAAAGGCCACGTGGTAGAGGCCGGTGGAGCGAGGAGCCGGCGGTGTGCCGCCCTTCGATTCCCAGGTGTTCAAGCCCACGTGATGGTGATACCCACCAGCGCTCAGGAACGCTGCCTCGGAGCCCAGCCGCTGCGTCACCTCAAAGCCGAGGACGTCGCGATAAAACCGGATGGCACGATCCAGGTCCGCGACTTTCAGATGGACGTGGCCGACGACGGTTGCGGCATCGATCGGTGTCGATCCTATGGAATCAGACTCGTGGCTCAGCCTTGTAGCCTCCAACCGGAGATCGTGAGCGGTAAGAATGTACTATCGAGGTGCGTCGTTCACCAGATGACCGACCGGGGTGCGGCACCAATAGGCGGCGTAACCCCGGAGGATGCGCCATGCGAACCAGACCGCGAGGAGTCCGCCGGCTACCAGCGGTGCGTACACGATGAGGGCGGCCAGCGGGGGAACGATCGCGGCAAAGAAGAGGCCCAGAACCACACCAAGCGTGCCGACAGCCACGGCAATGAAGACGAGCGCGTAGGTGAGGGTACAACCACGTGTCCCACGAGCACTTACTAGGCCGCGTAACGGATCACCGCAACGAAATGGCACGCGGTACCAACCAGAACACAAAGGTGCCATATGAAATGACCATAGCGCAGCCGCTTCGCGGCGTAGAATCCTACGCCCCCGGTATAGGCGAGGCCCCCTGCCAGGAGCCAGAGAAGACCTGCCGGAGGCAGCCGTTGCCAGAGCGGCTGAATGGCGAACAACGCCAGCCAGCCCATGGCCAGGTAGAGCGCCGTGGAAACCTTCGGATAGCGGAAGCCCGCGAACGCGCGAAAGATCACACCGGCCAATGCCAGGCCCCAGATCGCACCGAACAGCGTCCACCCCCATCCGCCACGCAGCACGCCCAGCGTAAACGGCGTGTAGCTGCCAGCGATGAGCAGGAAGATCGCACCATGATCGAGAATCCGAAAAACCCGCTTGACGCGCGGGTGCGGTACTGCGTGGTAGAGCGTGGAGGTGAGGTAAACAAGAGCCATGGTGCCTGCAAAGACGCTCACGCCCACAACCTGCCCAGCGCCATGGGGCAGTGCGGCAAGAATCAGGACGGGAGTCACCGCTATCACGGCCAAAAAGCCGATCCCGTGGCTCACGCTATTCGCGATCTCTTCTCCGAGCGACTGTGGACGTGCGATCACCCAATCTCCTCTTTGGCAAATCCGGCCCCCGATATTGCGGCGTCCTGGTCGGGCAGATGGAATCTAGCGGGTGCGGCCCCGTTTCCGCTTAACCAGTCCCTTCTTGTTCGATCGAAATCGTTCGCCTCATTGGGGCAGTGAGTACTCGAATTCGTAATGGTGCACGCCGTCTACGACATTGATCGTGAAGCGGCCGCTGATGCCGGTGAACTCCTCGGTGCCGGAATCGGGTACCACCGTGATGGACAGTTCTTGTGCCCCGCGGTTCATGGTGCCCGAGTGCTGGAACACCAGACTCCCGGTGCGCCCATGGAGTGTCCCGGTGACCCGCTCGATGGCCACGTAGCCCGCCGATCCCTTGGTGGATGTGACGGCCGTGAGCATGGCGCCCTCGCCCACGGCGACGAGATCCCCAGCGTACGTCTTTCTCGAGGGCCATCCGTCCGAGTGACGTCCCCGCCGTTTCTTCGGGTGGGGACAACGGCTTCATGTCAACGTCGAATGTGCCGGTGGCGCGCTTCGTCATGCGGTAGCTCCTGGGTGGCGTGAATAGCAGGACCTGGTGTCTGACGCTTGGGTAGCTGGAGGTGGTCATGGCGTGCCGAGCCGAGGCAATATCGCCAGCCACGGTCAGTATAGGGCTCCGGCCGGGCCTTGTCACATGGGCCTCGTGCCCTTCGCTCCCCGATGACGGTCGGCGCATCGTTTCCGCGTACTGCGGGAGGAAGATCGACCATCTCGGTAGCGGGGACGCCCGGGCATCCAGCCCTCGAGGCCGGGGGCGCCGTGATCCCGAGCCGACAGGGTCTCCCCGCCACATGCTCTTCATGGGAGGACGTCATGCGCACCAGGCTCCCCGGCGGCACTGCGGCCGCCCTCGCTGCGATCGGGCTCTTGTCGGCCTTCCAGGCGCCGCCCAAGCCGGAGGACGAGTTCGCGGCGATCCTCAAGGCCTACCTGAGCATGGGCCTCCCGACGGATTGGGACGGCGTCGACCAACTGCCCAACGTCACGTGGGCGCCGCTGCCGCCCACGTCACTCGAGAACTGCCTGCCGGACGGAGGGTGCTATACCCGACAGGGCAGGGCTGCCGTCGGGGGTAGGAACCTGACGGTGCTGGCCACCGGTGCCCGGACCATGGTCCTGAACCTTTACTTTCGGAACGGGTCCGCGCCGTTGGGCGAGGCCGCGGTCGTGGCTGCGCTCGAGCGGGCCGGCCTGACGGCGAGCCTGGCACGGTGCCCGATCCGGAGCGGGGCCGGGGGCACCGACTGGTATCGCCTGGCGGGCGCCAACCTGGCACCGGCCCATCTCGCGATCCAGGCCGCCGCCGGAAAGCGGAACGAAGGGTTCGTGCTGTCCTACGGCGAGGAGCTTCCTGCCTTGCAGCCCAACCAGTTGGCGCTCTACACCGAGCAGTGTGCGCCCGGCGCCGAGCGGAAGCCGGTCTCCACCATGAAGCCGCATGAGCTCCTGGCGCAGGCCCTCGTGTCGTTCCTATCGCCCGCCGCCGGCCCGGCCCTCCCCGATTGGACCGCGCTCGCGGGTCTTGCAACCGAGATCACGTGGGACGCGAGCGGTCCCAAGGCGGCGGATTTGTCCTTCAAGAACGATCCCAACCCCATGATGCAGTCCGGGCTGGTCACCTACGCCGGGCGGAAATTCTCCCTGATGGCCAGCGGGACGCCGACTCAGGTCACGACCATCTACCTCGAGGAGCTCGGCATGCATCCACGTGGCGAGCACGTGCTCGGCCTGGTGTACGAAAAAGGCATCGCCGTCCAACTGGTGCGCTGCGGCCCGGTGTACACCCACTCGACCCATAACTGGTATAGTTTGACGAGCGCGAAAACCCGCCCCGCCATGGTGCTGCAGTCGATTCGCTATGAGGGAAATCAGGTCCAGGACAGCTACACGGTTCGGCTCGACGGCACCCTGCCGGCGCGGGACCCGCGCGACCGGAACCCCGGTGTCAACGGCTGCTGACGTGATGCTAGGTGGGCGTGAACGAACGCATTACCGTGTCGCTCGGCGGCCTAGTGCCACCGGTCGTAGTATAGAGCCGGATCGCCGGGGCATTGGTAGGTTCCGTGACCACCCTGGCCACCCGTCAAGGACCGAACCGACTGTCCAGGCGGGCTTGGTCCTCGGTCTTCAACGCCCCAGGTGTGAAGTACTCGTACCCGCCTACGAAATAGCTCTCCACCAGGTCGACGAACACGGCGTACTGGTCCTCTGTGAGGGCGCCGACTTCAAAGTGTGCCGGATCGTGGTGGTATTCCAAGTGACCGTGCATGAGCAGATCGTCCCAGTGCTCCACCGACACGGTGGCGAGCTCGGGGAGGCCCGCCGCCTGGAGCCGCTCGAGATTGGCGGCGACGAAGGCGGCCCAATTGCGCTCCGCCTGTATCTGCTCGGGTGTCCCTCGAAAACTCATTTCACGTCCTGCGGGCGTATTGCCGCGCCTGGCAACAACCGATGAGGCGTATACGACGCGGTACGTCGAGCCACCATGGCTAGAGTACCGCGGTATTGTACCGCCACAGGGCGTAGGTCAGCGCGGCCGCGAACGTGACCCATGCGAGATACGGCAGCAGGAGGGTGCCCGCCAGGGGACGCGAGCGCCAGAAGGCTCGGACCGTGAGGAGCAGCAGGGTCCAGAGAACGAGGATCTCCAGCAGCGCGACACCCCCCGAGCGCCAGCGAAAGAAGATCCAGGTCCAGAGTGCATTGAACGCCAGTTGCACCAGGTACAGCGTTATTGCTGACCGCGCGCCGGGCCAGCCGGACGAGCGGATCACGAGCCACGCGGCGACGGCCATGAGCAGGTAGAGCGCGGTCCAGACCGGGCCGAAGACGGCAGCCGGGGGAGCCCACGGCGGCTTGGCCAGCTCTTGGTAGAAGTCGGCCGCCTGGATCGAGGCGATCGACCCTGCCGCGGCCGCCGCTCCGGTCGCGACCAGCAGGAGTGCCAACGCTCCCCAGTGGTGGTGCCGAGGGGCGATTGGGTTCACGCGGAAGCCTCGCTTCCGGAAGGTGGGGCACCGTCCCAGTAGGCACCCGGTTGGTACGTGCCGAAATACCACTGGTGCCCTTCAATGTCCTGGGCCATGTAGCCCCGGGAGCCGTAGTCCTCATCTTTCAGTTCCTGGAGAATCTCGGCACCGGCTGCCTTCGCCCTCGCGTAGTGGGTGTCGGGGTCATCGACCCGCACGCACAGGGCCTGGCTCACGCGGCCGAGGGTCTGGGGACTGACCCGGCCTGCCGCGGGTCTAGAGGAACTCACCATGATCACGCCGGCTCCGAGGCTCAACTCCGAGTGCACCACGGCGCCATCGGCACCCGGCACGACGAGTCGGGCTGTGAAACCGAAAGCGCGGCAGAGCCACTCGATGGCCGCCTGTGCGTCCGCATATGATAAGGAAGGGTAGATGTTTGGCGAAGCAGGTTCCATGTGTGGCATGGTGTGTCCTTCCGAGTGGCTCAACGCGGTACGTGACCTTGCTCCGACCAACCTACTCCCCAATCTGCGACTTACCTACCCACCTTCCTACCTACTTCCCTCCCTCCTACCCTGCGCCTTCCCGACCTACCGACTTGAGTCGGGGTCCCTTGACGCCGCCTGGAAACCGCGGCATATGGGGGTTGCGGGAACCCATGGGAAGAATGAAGTTGTCTTCATAGTCGGTTCCGCCGCTGTTCATGCGCGACCCGTAGATTCGGGTACCGTGGTAACGACATAAGGAGCTTGTCTAAGCTATGCTTCAATTTGAACTTAGACAAACTCTTGACACGATGTCATTTGATCCCGATTTTTCCTTGCCCCCGCGAAAGGGACTGAGGACTGTCCGTCGTAGGTCCTGCGCTGGGGCTGCTGTCGCCGTTCTACCTGAAAGGACGCACGTTCTATGAGACGGCTAACTTGTTTGGTTGGCGTCTTCCTGGCAGCGCTCTCGATCGCTCCGCTCAGCGCCCAGGAGACCACCGGGACCATCCGGGGCCGCATCAGCGGCGAGACATCGGAGCGACCTCTCCCGGGCGTCACGATTACGGTCGCGGGCCGCTCCACGGTGAGCCAAGCGGACGGCCGCTATGACCTGCCCGGGGTTCCTGCCGGTATGCAGACCCTGCAGGCTCGGACCATCGGCTACGCGCCGTTGACCCGGTCCGTCACGGTCGTGGCCGGCCAGACCCTCGACTTAGATCTGGCCCTGACTCCCCGGGCGATCGAGCTGGCGGAGCTGGTGGCGATCGGCTACGGCGAGCAGGCGGTGGGCAACATCACCGGCGCGGTCACCAGTGTCACCTCGTCGGAGTTCAACACCGGCCGCACCGTGAGCCCAACGGAGCTGATTCAGAGCAAGGTCGCGGGCGTGCAGGTGGAGGACAACAACGAACCGGGCGGCGGCCGCGCCATCCGGATTCGCGGTGCCACCTCGATTAACGCGAGCAGCGACCCGTTGATCGTCATCGACGGTGTGCCGATGGGATCCGGCTCCGGCGGTGGGCTGTCGGTCGGGCGTGACCCGCTCAACTTCCTGAACTCCGACGACATCGAGAGCATCACGGTGCTCCGTGATGCCTCGGCGGCATCCATCTACGGGGCCAACGCGGCCAACGGGGTCTTGATCATTACCACCAAGACCGGGCAGGGAAGGCCGCAGTTCGAGTACAGCGGCACCGTGTCCGGTTCCAGGGTCACCAAGGTGCCCTCGATGTTGAGTGCGTCGCAGTTCCGCACAGCAGTGGAGCAGTACGCGCCGCAAAACGTCGGGCAACTGGGGAACGCGAACACCAACTGGTTCAAGGTCGTGGATCGTCCGGCCTATGGCCAGGAACACAGCCTCGCCGTCTCGGGCGCGGGCGAGAGCATGGACTACCGCCTGTCGGCCAGCTATCTCAACCAAGACGGCATCATCCAGGGCACCAACGCTCAGCGTATCTCTTTGGGGCTCAACTACAATCAGCGGCTCCTGAGCGACGATCTGAGCCTGCGCGCCCACCTGAGGGGTTCGCGCACGGCGGACGAGTTCTCGCCCGGTGGCGTGCTCTCCAACGCCGCTCAAATGGGGCCAACGCAGCCAGTTTTGGACGCGAGCCAGCCGGGAGGGTTCTACGATTGGCCCGGCGACCTCCTCACGTCGGCGGACAACCCGTTGGCCATTCTGGAACTGGCCTCGGAACGGGCCACCACGTTCCGGAGCATCGGGAACATTCAGGCCGAGTACAACGTGCCGTTCCTCGAGGGCCTGCAGGCCAACTTGAGCCTCGGCTTCGACGTAACCAAGGCCGAGCGCGAGAACTTCACTCCGAGCATCCTGCATAGCCAAAGGAAGACCGGCCTCGACGGCGTCTATCGCCGGGAGAATCCCAGCCAGGTGAACACGGTACTGGACGGCTTTCTCAACTACGTGGTGCCGCGGAGCGTCGGACCGGGCACGTTGGGTCTGACGGCCGGTTACTCCTACTCCGAGTCCAATGCGGACTATCCGTGGTTCCAGGCCGAGGGGCTGGCAACCGATCTCCTGGGCCCCAACGGCATCCCGTCCGCAACGACATTCCAGAACTTCCTGGACGTGCAGGACAGCAAGCTGATCTCCTTCTTCGGGCGGCTCAACTACAACATCAACGACCGCTACCTCCTGGCGGCGAGCATTCGTCGCGACGGATCCTCCCGCTTCGGGCCCGGCAACGAGTGGGGCACGTTCCCCTCGGTGGCGCTGGCGTGGCGGCTTTCGGAGGAGCCGTTCATGCAGGGCCTGACGGGGCTGTCGGATCTCAAGCTCCGCGGCTCATGGGCGCGAACGGGCAACCAGGCATTCGCCAACTATCAGCAGTACACTGCCTATCTCGTTGGCGATGCCCAGTCGCAGTACTATTTCGATGGCGAGTTCATCAGCACGATCCGGCCGGGCGCGGTCGATCCCAACATCAGATGGGAAGAGACCCGTTCCGTCAACCTCGGCCTCGATTTCGGGTTCTCGAACCAGCGCTTCAGCGGCGCCATCGACTGGTATGATAAGAAGACGTCTGACCTCATCTTCACCGTGCCCGTGGCGGCCGGAACCAACCTGTCGAACTTCGTCACGACCAACATCGGCAGCATGCGGAACCGAGGCATCGAGTTCAGCCTCGGCGCCCGGCTCCTCGAGGGCGGGTCGGACGGCCTGAGCTGGAATGCCAACTTCACCGCCGCCCATAACAGCAACGAACTGCTGACGATCAACCCGGTCGTGGGCGCAGCGGCCCAAATCCTGGTCGGCGGCATCGCCGGCGGTGTGGGCACGACCATCCAGGTCCTCACGCCCGGCGCCCCGATCAATTCCTTCTTCGTGTACGAGCACAAGCTCGACGCCAGTGGCAAGCCGATCTATTCGGACGAGAACAACGACGGCTCGATCAACGAGCAGGATCTCTACGTCGATCGGAACAACGATGGCGTGATCAACGTCGACGACCGCCGGCCGTTCAATGACCCGGCGCCGAAGTGGAACATCGGGCACTCGTCCTATCTTGCCTATCGCAACTTCGACTTCGGCTTCACCCTCCGGGCCTACTTTGGGAACTACGTGTACAACAACGTGGCATCCAACCTGGGCACGTACTCGGAGGTCACCCGTGGTTCACCTTACAACCTCCACAGCTCGGTCCTCGAGACCGGCTTCGAGACGCCGCAGTACCTGTCGGATTACTACGTGGAGGATGGTAAGTTCCTACGGATGGACAACATAACGGTCGGCTACTCGTTCAACCTGCGTGGCCAGTCGGCCCGCGCGTTTGCGACCGTGCAGAACGCCTTCACCATCACCGGCTATAGCGGTGTGGACCCGACCGCGGGACTGAATGGCATCGACAACAACATCTACCCTCGCTCGCGCACCTTCACCGGCGGCCTGAGCCTCCGATTCTGAGCGCGTGACCCATGAGCTCGAGCATTCGAGAAAGGACGAACACATGAATCGCAGCACGCGCAAGGTGCTCACCCTCGCCGGGGCCCTCGTGGCCCTGAGTGTGGCTGGCTGCACGGACACGGTCGTGGAGCCGACGAGCACCATCACCGATGCGAACATCTTCAGCGATCCGGCCTCGTACAAGGCCTTCCTCGCGAAGGTTTACGCAGGGCTCGCCGTGAGCGGGCAGCAGGGCCCGGCCGGACAGCCCGACATCTCGGGCATCGACGAGGGCTTCTCGCAGTACCTCCGCCTGTATTGGGAGGCGCAGACCCTGCCGACCGACGAGGCAGTGATCGGATGGGGCGACGTGGGGCTGCCCGAGATGAACACGCAGCTCTGGGCCTCGTCGAACTCCTTCGTCGTGGCGATGTATTACCGGATCTACTTCCAAGTCGGAATGGCGAACGAGTTCCTGCGTCAGACGACGGATGCCAAGCTGTCGGAGCGAGGCGTTTCGAGTTCGCTCCGGGCCGAGATCGACACCTATCGCGCGGAGGCACGATTCCTCCGGGCTCTCAGCTACTGGCACGCAATCGATCTGTTCGGCAACATCCCGCTCGTGACCGAGGCCGACGCGCTCGGCGCCACACCGCCGGCGCAGGCCACGAGGACGGAGATCTACACCTTCATCGTGGGCGAGTTGACCTCTATCCAGAGTCAGCTCCCCGCGCCCGGTGGGAGTAGCTACGGCCGGGCCACGACCAGTGCCGCGTCCATGCTGTTGGCGCACCTCTACATGAACTCGGAGGTCTACACTGGTACGCCGCGCTACGCCGAAGCCTTGGCTGCGGCACAAGCCGCCATCGCGGGTCCCTTCAGCCTGGATCCCGATTATCAGCACATGTTCCTGGCCGACAACGACATGTCGCCTGAGATCATCTTCCCCGTTATCCAGGACGGCGTGCACACCAGGACGTGGGGTGGCGTGACATTCCTGGTCCACGCCGCGTGCGGCGGGAGCATGAGTAACGCCGACTACGGCATCGACGGCTGTTGGTGGGGGCTGCGGCTCAAGCCTGAGGCCTACAACAACTATGCCGCCGGAGACGGGCGGGCCTCGTACTTCTATACGACCGGCCAGGCGGTCTCGATCGGCAGCATCAGCAACTTCAACGACGGGATCGCCGCGCCCAAGTACCAGAACGTGACCTCGAGCGGGGCGGCCGGGTCCAACTCGACCCACGTCGACACGGACTTCCCGATGTTCCGCCTGGCCGATGCGTACTTGATCTACGCCGAGGCCGTGTTGCGTGGCGGCGGGGGAACCCGGGGCCAGGCGCTGACCTATGTGAACGCGCTCAGGCAGCGTGCCTACGGCGACAACAGCGGTGACATCACCGACCCGGAACTCACGCTGGACTTCATCCTGGCGGAGCGGGGCCGCGAGCTGTTGTGGGAAGCCCACCGGCGGGTCGACCTCATCCGCTACGGTCTCTTCACCGGCGACGGCTACATCTGGGAGTGGAAGGGAGGAGTCCAAGCGGGCACGTCCACCGACACGTTCCGGGATCTCTATCCGCTCCCCGTGTCGGAGATCGTGGCCAACCCGAACCTGATCCAGAATCCGGGCTACTGAGCTCGGGATCAGTCAGCTTGAACGTGTCCGCAGCTCCGCCGTGTTCCGCGGCGGAGCTGCGGCTCGTTCAGGGACTACCGGTTCCATTCCATGGCGCTTCTCCGCCGCCTCGCCGCTGCCGGGCTCCTCACCGGGCCACCCTGGCGTGCGGCGATTCGCTCCCGACCCCTCCCAGACTCCGGACCGCCGCCCGCGGGCCGGCCGGTGCTGGCCCAGACCTACCGCCCGACCGGCCGCGCCGCGGCCGGTGACGTGGCGGTGCACCTGTTCGAGTGGCGGTGGGCCGATATCGCCACCGAATGTGAAACGGTGCTCGGCCCGGCCGGCGTTGCGGCGGTGCAGGTCTCCCCGCCACAGGAGCACAGCATCGTCCCGGGCTACGACTGGAGCGAGCGCTATCAGCCGGTGAGCTACAGCATCGCGCGGAGCCGCTCCGGCACCGACGCCGAGTTTGCCGACATGGTCAACCGCTGCCGGGCGGCGGGCGTGGGCATCATCGTCGATGCGGTGATCAACCACATGACCAACTTCCCGAGCCCGGGCGTCGGGAGCAACGGCACGGCCTACACCAAGTACAACTACCCCGGCCTCTACACGCCGGCCGACTTCCACCCAGCCTGCACGGTGTCAAACTACCAAAGCGCGGCCAACGTGCAGGACTGCGAACTGCTGTCGCTCCCCGACCTCAACACCGGGCTCGCGTCGGTCCAGCAGAAGATCGCCGACTACCTGCTCATGCATGCGCGACTGGGCGTCGCGGGCTTCCGCATCGACGCGGCCAAGCACATCCAGCAGGTGGAGCTGGACGACATCCTCGCGCTCGTCAACTCGACCCGTACCGCCGAGGGCCGCCCGCTGCCGTACGTCTTCCTCGAGGTCATCGGCGGCGCGGGCGAGGCGCTGTCGCCGCGCGACTACTTCGGCGCCGGATACCGTTCGGGCGGTGCGGCCGATATCACGGAGTTTACCTTCGTCGGTGTGGGCAACAAGTTTCGAGGGGCCGGCGGCGAATACATCGCCCAGCTCAACCCGAACGGCACGTCCGGGAACCGGTTTTCCGAGGCCGCCTGGGGCTTGATGCCCGCCGATAAGGCCGTGGTGTTCCTGCAGAATCACGACACCCAGCACCAGTGCGGCATCGGCTACCGCGATGGCGATGCCTTCCGACTCGCCAACGTGTGGATGCTGGCACAGCCCTACGGGTACCCGTCGATCCTGTCGAGTTACGCCTTCGATTGTCCCCTCGGGAACTCCATGGGCCCGCCGTCCGACGCCAACGGCAACACCAACCCGGTGGCCTGCGCGGCGAGCCTCGAGACGGCAACTGTGGGCCAGTGGGTGTGCGAGCACCGCGACCCCTACATCCGAAACATGGTGGGCTTCCGCCGAGTCGTCGCGGGCACCGATGTCGACCACTGGTGGGACAACGGCGCCAACGCCATCGCGTTCTCCCGCGGCGATCGGGGGTTCGTGGCGATCAACCTGGAAGGCATGACCATGACCGCGACGATCACCACGGGCTTGGCACCTGGCACGTACTGCGACCGGTTGACCGGCGGTGTCGCCGGTGCCGCATGCGCGGGCGTATCCATCGTGGTGGATGCTACCGGCGCGGTTCAGCTCAACCTCTTGCCCGGGACGGCCATCGCCATCGATACCACGACGCGGATCTAGCCACGGCACCGGGTCAATTGCCACGGAGGATCTCCATAGATGCGGAATCGTCTCTTCCTAGTTGCGGCCCTCCTCTCGCTGGGGTGCTACTCCACCACCGCGCGCCCAGCGGCGGACCTGGCCCCCGCACGTGCCCTGGCCCCGGACACGTCCTGGGTCGCCCTGGCGCCCGATACCTCCTGGGTTGCCCGCAGCACCATCTATGAACTGTTCGTCCGGGACTTCTCGCCCACCGGCGATCTCCGCGGCGTGATCGACGGGCTCGAGCGTATCGAGGCAGTCGGGGCCAACGTCGTCTGGCTCATGCCGATCTACCCGATCGGGGTCGAAGGCCGGAAGGGGACCCTCGGATCGCCCTATTCGGTGCGGGACTACTACGCTATCGATTCCGCGCTTGGCACGACGGCCGACTTCCGAGAGTTGGTGAGTGCCGTCCACGCGCGTGGGATGAAGCTCATTCTCGACTGGGTGCCGAATCACACTGCTCGCGACGCCGTCTGGATCCGGGAGCACCCGGACTTCTATGTCCGGGACGATGAAGGCAAGCCGATGGTGCCGCACGACCTCGAGGGCAATCCCACCGACTGGACCGACGTGGTGCAGCTCGACTATCGGAATCCCGCATTGCGCCGAGCCATGATCGCCGCCATGCGCCATTGGGTGGTCGATCTTGGCATCGACGGATTCCGCGTAGACGTCGCCGGCTTCATCCCGGACGATTTCTTCCGCGAGGCCATTCCACAATTGCGCTCCTCAGTCCCACGACCGATCCTCTTGCTTGCGGAGTGGGGCGACCTCAAGATGCACCGGCTCGGCTTCGACCTCAGCTACGCGTGGGACTCCTATAGCCGCCTCAAGGAGGTCTGGCGCGGGGCCGCGGCTTCCACCTTCGTCCCGGCCGAGGTGGCGGACAAGCAAGCCATTCGTCCAGGAGGGATGCGGCTCCGCTTCACGACCAACCACGACGAAACCGGCTGGGACGACCCGCCGCTCGAGATTTTCGGGGGGATCGAGGGGGCGCGGGCGGCCTTCGTCGCGATGGCTCTCCTACCCGGTCGACCGCTGATCTACAACGGGCAGGGTGTCGAAAGCCCCCAGAAGCTCCGTCTGTTCGAACTGGACCCCATCGCGTGGGACCAGCCTCGAGCGGCCGAAGCCCGCGCCTTTTATCGGCGGGTGCTCGAGTTGTTGCGGACGCACGCGGCATTCAGGGCCGGCGACCTCCGCGTGGTCGAGACCAGCTTTCCCGACGATGTCATCGCCTACCGGCGGGGCAACGCGGCGGTGCTGGTGAACGCCAGGCCGCGCGAAGTGCGCATCACGCTGCCGGGCTTCGATGTCGACCGCGCGATCGACTTGCTGTCGAACCGCACCCAGCAAGGCGACACGGTGATACTGCCGGCCTACGGTGCGGTGGTGCTCGAGCGGCGGGGGCGCTGACTTCGATGAAACGGAGAAGCTTCGTCGGCGGAGTAACGGCGGCGGGATTTGCTGCAGCGCTCGGGTTGCCACGCTGGCTCCGGGGCCGAACCACGGCACCTGGCCGCCGGGTTTCGCGGCTCGACACCGGCTGGAAGTTCCTGCGGGACGACCCCGTCGGTGCGACGAGCACGCGGCTGGACGACGCGGGCTGGCAGCCGGCAACCCTGCCGCACACTGCCCGCATCGAGGCGTTGGTCACCGGACCGGCGGGCTCGCCGGAGGCCCAGTGGCAGGGAGTCTGCTGGTATCGCCGCACCCTGCGCTTGGACCCGGACGCCGCCGGACAGCAGGTCCTGCTCCGGTTCGATGGCGCCATGAACGTGGCCGACGTCTGGCTCGACGGCGAGCGTATCGGTGGCCACCAAGGCGGCTATCTGCCCTTCACGCTCGACCTGAGCGGGCGGGTGCGGCCCGGCACCGACCATCTGCTGGCGGTGCGGCTCGACAACCGCGACAATCCGATCACCGGGCCCAAGCCGATGGCCCAGCTCGACTTCAACATGTACCACGGGCTGTATCGACCCGTCTACCTGGTTCAGAAGGACCGGCTGCACATCACCGATCCGCTGCTCGCCGATCGTCCGGCGAGCGGTGGCGTGTTCGTGACCTACCCGCGCGTCTCGCAGGCGTCGGCCACGGTGCGGGTGCAAACCCACGTGCGAAACGCGCACCCGACGCCACGCAGCTTCCGGGTGCGCGCGACGCTTCGCGCGCCCGGCGGAGCGGTAGCCGCCACTGCCACGTCCACCCTCACGATGCTCGCGCCGGATGCCGACACCGATGTGTCGCAGGAGCTGGAGGTAACCGCGCCGGCGCTCTGGAGCCCCGCCGCGCCCAGCCTCCATACGCTCGACTGCGAAGTGGTGACCGACGCCGGCACGGTGGACGCGGAGACGATCCGGGTCGGCATCCGGCGCATCGCCATTACACGAGACGGCTTTCAGATCAACGGCGAGCGGATGTTCCTGCGCGGCACCAACCGGCACCAGGAGTATCCCTACATCGGCTATGCCCTGTCGGATGCGGCGCAGTACCGCGATGCGCTGAAGATCAAAGAGGCCGGCTTCGACTACGTGCGCCTGTCGCACTATCCACACTCGCCTGCCTTCATGGACGCCTGCGACGAGCTCGGCCTGGTGGTCATGGACTGCATTCCCGGTTGGCAGTATTTCAACCTGGACCCCGCCTTCGTCGAGTTGCAATATCGCAACTGCCGCGACCTGATCCGGCGCGACCGCAACCATCCGTGCGTCATTTTGTGGGAGGTGTCGCTCAACGAGTCGGCCATGACACCGGAGTTCGTGGCCCGGACCCACGCCATTGCGCACGAGGAATACCCGGGGGATCAGTGCGTCACGGCCGGATGGATGCGCGGCTACGACGTCCACATCGACGCGCGCCAGCATGGCGGCTGCCGCAATGAGCCGGACGGCCTCTGTCTGGTAAGCGAGTACGGCGACTGGGAATACTACGCCATGAACGCCGGCCTGGACCAGGGCGCCTGGCAGGACCTGACGCCGGCGGAGAGCAATAGCCGGCAGCTGCGCTGGCAAGGCGAGCGGGCCCAGCTGCAACAAGCGGCCAACTTCCAGGAGGCGCACAACGACAACCTGGCCACCGTCGCGTTCGCCGACGGCCTCTGGGTGATGTACGACTACAACCGGGGCTACGCACCCGACATCGAGTCCTCCGGCTGCATGGACATCTTCCGGCTGCCGAAATTTTCGCACTACTTCTTCCAGAGCCAACGCTCCGCGGACGAACGGCTGCCGGTCGCTGCCTCCGGTCCCATGGTCTTCATCGCGAGCCACTGGACCCGGTCCTCCGATCCCGAGGTCCGCGTCTTCAGCAACTGCGACGAGGTCGCCCTCCACCTGGACGGTCGGCTGCTGGAACGAAAGGGCCCCGACAAGGACCGCATGAGCACGCGGCTCGCCCATCCGCCGTTCACTTTCCGGACGGGTGGTTTCCGGCCCGGAACTCTGGAGGCGGTGGGATATATCGCAGGCCGCCAGGCGGCCCGGCACGTGGTCCGTACACCGGGAGCCATTGACCGCCTGACCCTCACGTTCGATGTGTCAGGGCGGCCGCGCGACCCCGATCACAGGGATAGCATCTTCTGCTACGCATCGTTGGTAGATGCCAACGGCACGGTCGTGCCGGACGCGTGGGAGAACGTCGCCTTCGGCGTCACGGGTGACGCCACGTTGGTCGGCACCAACCCGTGCTCGAGCGACGCCGGCATCGCCAGCATTCTGGTGGAGACAGAGCCCGGCGAGGTGCGCGCGGCCGTTTATGCGCTCGCTATCGTCCCGCGCGGCGACTCGGTGCGAATTCTGGGCACTTCGCCAGCGCTGGAGGGCCGAGCACCGGCGTACGAAATCCGCTACACCACCGATGGTTCGGAGCCCGGGCCGGGCTCCGCGCCCTACCGTGGGGCGTCGCTCGCGGGCACGCGACTCCGCGCCGCACTGTTGGTCGAGGGACGCGTGGTGGCGTCGCTCGCCGCCGATCGGCCCAAGTCTCGCATTCCACCCAGCGCGCCGCCGGAGCGGCGGGAGCCGTTTCGGCGATAGGACGGCTTCGACCCGCCGGGCTTACGATGTGGAGGGATCGATCTTGGAGCCTAGCACAGGCGCGCTGAACCGGTTGTCCGTCGCGCCCGTCAGGCGGTTACGGTCTGACCGTGGCCGTGCTGTTGAACAACCGGGGGGTGATCACGAAATCCACGATCGTGCCGGGCGCGACCAGCATGGGACCGGACCGGGCTTGCTCACGCGCGGGCGAGCGCGGGGGAGGCTTCGCCTGAAATTCGAGCTGACCGCCGCCGATCATCGTCTGCGGGATCACGAATTGGCCGACCATTCCGGGATCTACCGACCCCAGCCGTTGGGTGGTTCCGGCGCCGATCACGAAGATTTCGAGGGCGAGCGGGTAGTTGTTGGTTACCTCGACGCGGGCCAGGCTACCGGACGGCTCGGGTGTTTCGCCGCCGCCGCCGCGTGCGCAGGCCGAGCCGACGAGTAGCAGCAACAACGTGAGGACCCACGATCCGTGACGCACGCGCCCTTCCTTTCGTTCGGCTTCTCGCCGTGGCGGTCCGGAGTGCAACCACCGTCGATTCGGAATATGCCGGGCTCCTGCCACTGGCGCCAGCGCGAACCTCGGCACGCTACGCACGATCGGCCGCCGCCCGCTCGCGCAAACTCCGCTGGCGGAAGGGGGTCCGTAGCCCTAGCTTTTCGCCGGGCGATCGCCGGCCTGGCCAGTGGCCGGCCGCCCCGCCAGCAGGATCCGTACTCCAGACCCCCGGGACTTTTTATGCGCCGTCACGCCGCACCCTCCGGCCGGATGAGTACATCTGCACATGGATGAACTGAAGACGCTCCGCTCGCTCGCCCGGGCCATGGGAGTCCATGTTCGCTATACGGACGGCCTGGGTAGGCGCGTCATCGTGGCGCCGGAAACACTGCTCGGCGTCTGCGCCGCGCTTGGTGCTCCGGTCGAGCGACCGGGTGATGCGGCGAACGCGCTCCGCGCCCATCGCGCGGCTGAGAAGACCGCGAAACTTCCGTCGGTCCTGGTCGCTTGGGATGGAACGCTTCCCCCGCTTACCGTGCCCTCGGCCGGTCGGGTCCATGCAGAGATACACCTCGCGAACGGCGAGATTCTGCCGTTGGAGACTGACGGCGCCGAGCTCCGTGCGTCTCGCCCGCTTCCGCTGGGCTACCACCGGCTCACGGTCGATGCCTCAGGCACGCTCCGGAACGCGACGGTGATCGCGGCGCCCGTCGTGGCTTGGCGCCGGCCGGGTGCTCATCGGAGCTGGGGAGTCGGCACCGAGCTCGCCGCGCTTCGCTCCGCGCGGAGCCGCTCCCTGGGCGACCTGCGAGACCTCGAGGCCCTCTGCCACTGGATCAGGGAGCGGGGCGGGGATCTGGTCATGGTGCTCCCGCTGCTCCCCACCTTCAACACCAACCATCCCGAGCCAAGTCCTTATTCCCCGGTGAGCCGTCTCTTTTGGTCGGAGTTGATTCTGGATCTTGGGGAGGGCCACCGGCCATCACCCGCCGGCGACATTCTCGACGTGACCCGTGCCGACGCCGAGGTCCGACGCGCTCTGGCGGGGCACCCGATGCCGGATTCTTCCGAGCTCGACCACGAGTTGCTCCGCTACGCCCGGTTCCGCGGCGCCCAGGCCCGGCTCGGCAGGAACTGGCGGGACTGGCCGGCGCTGGCCCGGGCCGGCACCTTGGAGCCCGAGCATGTGGATCCTGAGGAGGAGCGCTTCCATCTCGTGGCCCAGTCGCTGGTGCGCCGGCAGCTCGACGACCTGCGCCATGCCATGGAAGCCGGCGGAATGCGGGTAGGTCTCGACCTGGCGGTTGGCGTCCACCCGGACGGGTACGATCCGTGGTCCCGGCAGGATCTCTTCGGCCAAGGAATGTCCGTTGGCGCCCCTCCGGACCAGGGCTTCCCGAGCGGACAGGACTGGGGTTTCCCGCCGGTGCTGCCGCAGGCGTCGCGCCTCGAGGGTCACCGCTACCTGGCGGGGTCCATCGCCCACCAGGCGTGGCTTGCGGGTGTGCTCCGGATCGACCACATCATGGCCTGGACCAGGCTCTACTGGATTCCCCACGGGTTTGGGTTGCACCAGGGGACCTACGTCTCGTATCCCGCTGAGGAGCTGTTCGCCATCCTGACGTTAGAGTCGCACCAGAACGAGTGCGAGGTGGTGGGCGAGAACCTGGGCACCGTTCCCCCGGAAATCGACGAAGCGCTTCCGCGTCACCGGATTTGGGGGACGTACCTGGCACAGTTCCAGGCCTCGAAAGACCCGGACGTGGCACCCCCGACCGCCACCGATATGGCGCAGGTAGGCACGCACGACACGCCGACCTTCGCGGGCTGGCTCTCAGGCGCGGACATCGACGAGCGGGTTCGTCACCGTCTCCTGGCGGAGGAGGCCGTCGCGAGTGCGCGTGAGGAACGGTCACGCGCTGTCACGCGGCTTGCAACGCGATTGGATTGCGAGGTGGACCAACCCCATGAGTTCCTTGCCAAACTCTTGGAATGGCTCGGCCAGTCCGAGAGCCCGCTGGTCGTTCCCTGGCTCGAGGACCTCTGGCTCGAGGGGCGGGGGGTCAACCTGCCCGGCACGCGATCGTCGGAACGCGCGAACTGGCAGCGACCCATGCAGAAGCTGCTCGACGAAATATTCAGCGACCCCGCAATCAAAGCGCCGATCGGTCGACTCCACCGCGCCCGGAACCCGTAAACTCCAACGCCGAGGCCCAGGCCCACCATGGGATCACCAGCCACCGCACCCGCCATCCGGCCCAAGCCGCGCCTGACGTTCTGGCAGATCTGGAACATGAGTTTCGGATTCCTGGGCATCCAATTTGGTTTCGCCCTGCAGAACGCAAACGTAAGCCGGATCTTCGAGACGCTGGGTGCCAGTGTCGAGAACATTCCGCTCTTGTGGATCGCCGCTCCGGTGACCGGGCTCGTGGTTCAGCCCATCGTGGGCTACTTCAGCGACCGCACCTGGAACCGCCTGGGCCGCCGCCGGCCCTATTTCCTTGTCGGTGCCGTCCTCGCCTCGCTGGCCCTCATCGCCATGCCGAATTCTCCGGTGCTCTGGGTGGCTGCCGGCATGCTGTGGATCATGGACGCCTCGATCAACATCTCCATGGAGCCGTTCCGCGCCTTCGTGGGAGACAACCTGCCGTCGGAGCAGCGCACCACCGGGTTCGCGATGCAGAGCTTCTTCATCGGCACCGGCGCGGTGGTAGCATCCGCGCTGCCCTGGCTCCTCACCACACAGTTCGGCGTGCGCCAACGAGGCGCCCCCGCACATGATCCCCGACTCGGTGCGCCTCTCCTTCTATCTCGGCGCCGCCGTGTTCTTCGTTGCGGTGCTGTGGACGGTCATCAAGTCGAGGGAGTACTCACCAGAGGAAATGGCCGCCTTCGAGGATAACCAGGAGCGGGAGGGTCAGGTCAGAGAAGTACGGACGGCGGAGGAGTTTGCGCTGAACGGGGCGCGACAGCTGCGCCTGGGGTGGATCCTGCTCGTCGTGGGCGCGGCCGCTCAGTCTCTGGCTCGCGCAGCGCGGCGATCTATCAGGTCATGATCCTGTCGGCCGGGATCGGCGTCGTCGGCGTGCTGCTCATCATCAGCGGGCTGCATGCAGCGGGGCGGTCGGTACGACAACGGCTTCGTCACCATCCTGAACGACTTCCAGGACATGCCCCACACCATGAGGCAGCTGGCCTGGGTGCAGTTCTTCTCATGGTTCGCCCTCTTCGCCATGTGGATCTACACCACCGCGGCGGTGACCAGCCACATCTACGGCACCACCGACACCACGTCGGCGCTCTATAATGAAGGAGCCAACTGGGTGGGTGTCGCGTTCGGCGCCTACAACGGTGTCGCCGCGGTGGTGGCGTTCGGCATTCCGGTGCTCGCAAAGCGCACCAGCCGGAAGATGGCCCACGCCATCTGCCTCGTCTGCGGCGCCGTGGGGCTCGGCTCCATCCTCATCATCTCGGACCCCCGGTTCCTGCTGGGCTCCATGGTGGGTGTGGGGATCGCCTGGGCGAGCATCCTCTCGATGCCGTACGCGATCCTGACCGGGTCTCTGCCGCCGTCGAAGATGGGATACTACATGGGCGTCTTCAATTTCTTCATCGTCATTCCCCAGATCGTCGCGGCCGCGATTCTCGGCTTCGTCGTCGGACGCTTCTTCGGCGGGCACGCTATCTACGCCCTCCTCGTCGGGGGCGGTGTCGCTGGTGCTGGCCGCGGCGCTGACGCTCCGCGTGGAGGACCGGGACGATGTGGCGGCGACGGTTACGTCATGAGATTACCACGGAGGGTGGTCGGAATATGAAGATGCTGCTCCGTGCCCTAGTACTGCTGGGCCTCGGCGCGTGCGCGGCGACGGCGCGCCATGCCGGTCCTCCCGGCGCTCGACCGCGGAGCAGGAGAGCATCGATCGGCCCTGGCCGCGGACCCGGCCGCGTTCTGGAACAGCGCCACGGTCTACTTCCTGCTCACCGACCGGTTCGAGAACGGCGATCCCACCAACGACCTCGCCCTCGGCCGGGCACAGGATGGTGCCGTGCTCCGGAGCTTCCAGGGCGGCGACCTTGCCGGATTGCTCCGGAAGATCAACGAGGGCTACTTCGACAGCCTGGGCGTGGACGCCATCTGGCTGACTCCCGTTCGTGGAGCAGGTCCACGGGAGCGTCGACGAGGGAACCGGGAAGACCTACGGCTACCACGGCTACTGGACCCGCGACTGGACCGCGGTGGATCCGGCGCTGGGCACGGAGGACGACCTGCGTCGCGGTGGTGGATGCGGCGCACCGGCGCGGCATCCGTGTTCTGATGGACGCGGTCATCAATCACACGGGGCCCGTCACGCCGCTCGATCCCGCAGTGGCCCGACGACTGGGTGCGCACCAGCCCCCGGTGTACCTACCAGAGCTACGCGACCACGGTCGAGTGCACCCTGGTGGCCAACCTCCCGGACGTGCTCACCGAACGTGACGAGGCGGTCGAGCTGCCCCAACCGCTGGTCGAGAAGTGGAGGCGGGAGGGCAGGGCCGACCGGGAGTTGAGTGAACTCGACGCGTTCTTCCGGCGCACCGGGTATCCCCGCGCCCCGCGCTTCTACATCATGAAATGGCTCACCGACTGGGTGCGCGAGTTCGGCTTCGATGGGTACCGGGTCGACACCTCCAAGCACTTCGGCGAGTCGGTCAGCGCGGAGCTGAAGCGAGAGGCCGAGCGGGCATTCGCGGATTGGAAGCGAGCCCATCCGGACCAGGTCCTGGACGACCTTCCCGTTCTACATGGTGGGGGAGGTCTACAACTACGAGCTGCGCCACGGACGGGACTTCGACTTCGGAGACCGGACCGTGGACTTCTTCGACTACGGCTACGACGGTCTCATCAATTTCGGCTTCAAGCGGGACGCCGCCGGGTCGCTGGACAGCCTGTTCTCTCTGTACTCTGCCATTCTCCATGAGGGAGCGCTTCGGGGTGTCGCGATCCTCAACTACCTGAGCTCGCACGACGACGGGGGACCATACGACCGGGACCGGCAGGATCCCTACGGTGCCGGCACTCGCCTGCTGCTCGCGCCGGGTGGCGCCCAGATCTACTACGGCGACGAGCTGGCGCGGCCGCTCAGGGTCGCGGGTGCCGAGGGCGATGCCAATCTCCGTTCGTTCATGAACTGGACGGACCTTGAGCGCGGAGGCACGACGGCGGAGGTTCTGGAGCATTGGCGGAAGCTGGGCACGTTCCGCCGAGCCCATCCGGCTGTCGGGGCGGGCGAGCATCGCCGGCTTCAGGCGGCGCCGTACATCTTCAGCCGCACGCTCGAAACGGCAGGGCTTTTCCGATCGCGTGCTCGTGGCGATGGACCAGGGCAAGGGCCGGAAGACCATCCCCGTTTTCGGTGTGTTTCCCGACGGGACCGCGCTGACGGATTCCTACTCCGGGATGACGGCCAGGGTGACGGGCGGTGCAGTCACGCTCACGACCGCATATGATCTGGTGCTCTTGAGCGAACGGCGGTAGGCTTGCGAGTCGGAACCGCGTCCCGCACGGCCAGCGCGCTCACTGGAGGATGGATGAAATTGGTATGGAGGCTCGCTCGCTGGGGTCGCCGGGGGTTCATCCTCGCGGCACTCGCGCTGTCAACATCTGCGGCCGGCGCGTCGGCTCAGGAGCCGGTGCGGGTTGCCTCGCCCGACGGCCGGAACATCGTGACGGTCGAGACTCGGGCGGGTGCGTTGCTCTACAGCCTGGACCGTGGGGGCCGGAAGGTCGTGCTCCCTTCCCGACTGGGCTTCGCGTTTCGTGACGCTCCGCCCCTCCGCGACAGCCTGACGATCACCGGGACCGAACGGAATACGGTCGACGAGACCTGGGAGCAGCCGTGGGGCGAGGTGGCCCGCGTACGCGACCACCACAACGAGTTGCGGGTGTCGGTCGCTGAAGCAACGCAGCCGGGCCGCCGCTTCGACGTTGTGTTTCGAGCCTTCGACGATGGTGTGGGCTTCCGGTACGAGTTTCCCGAGCAGCCAGCGCTCCAGTCGTTCGTGATCACGGACGAGCTCACCGAGTTCTACCTGGCAACGGATGCCCGGGCGTGGTGGATTCCGGCCAACGACCCGACCCACCGGTACGAGTTGATGTACGGGTCGTCGCCGATGACCACCCTGCCCGAGGTTCACACGCCCCTCACGATGGAGACCTACGACGGGCTCTACCTCGTGATTCACGAGGCGAACCTGGTCGACTATGCGGGGATGAACCTGACCAGCTCGCGCGACCGCAGGCTGCGCGTGACGCTGACGGCATGGGCGGACGGGGCCAAGGTGTACGGCCGGACCCCGTTCGTGACGCCGTGGCGGACCATCCAGCTGGCCGATCGTGCCAGCGATCTGGTTCCCGTCGGTCCTCGGCTTGAACCTGAACCCGCCTAACGTGCTCGGCGACGTGAGCTGGATCGAGCCGATGAAATACGTCGGCATCTGGTGGGGGATGCACATCAACAAGGTGACCTGGAGCTCGGGTCCCCGGCACGGCGCCACGACCGCCAACACGCGGCGGTTCATCGACTTCGCGGCTGACAACGGCTTCGGCGGGGTGCTGGTCGAGGGATGGAACGTCGGGTGGGACGGCGACTGGATCGCCAACGCCGACTCGTTCTCGTTCACCAAGCCCTACCCGGACTACGACTTGGAAGGCCTGGCCAAGTACGCCCGCCAGAAAGGCGTGACCCTCGTCGGTCACAACGAGACGTCCATGGGGGTCGAAAATTACGAGCGCCAGCTGGAGGACGCCTTCGATCTCTACCAGCGGCTTGGGATCAGGGCGATCAAGACCGGCTACGTGGGTGACAAGACGGCTCAGGGCCACGCGCACCATGGCCAGTACATGGTGCGGCACTGGCGGAAGGTGATTCAGGAAGCGGCGCGGCGCGGGATCATGCTCGACGTGCACGAGCCGATCAAGGACACCGGGGAACGCCGGACCTATCCCAACATGATGACCCGGGAGGGCTCCAGGGGACAGGAATACAACGCCTGGGCCGGAGACGGCGGAAACCCGCCCGAGCACGAGACGATCCTCTTCTTTACCCGGATGCTCTCAGGGCCGATGGACTTCACCCCCGGCGTGTTCGACATCCTGATCGCATCGACCGACGGCACGCCACGCCCGCCTGAGGCGGCGCGGGTTCGCACCACGCTGGCCAAGCAGCTCGCCCTCTACGTCGTGCTCTATTCGCCGATGCAGATGGCGGCGGACCTGCCCGAGAACTACGAGGGCAACCCTGCGTTCCAGTTCATCAAGGATGTCGCGGTCGATTGGGAAGAGACCCGAGTGCTCGAGGGTCGGATCGGCGACTACGTGGTCGTGGCGCGCCAGGAACGGGGCGGCCCGGACTGGTTCATCGGGGCCATCACCGACGAAGAAGCCCGTACGTTCGAGGTCCCGCTCTCGTTCCTGCCGCGGGACAGCGCTTCGTCGCGGAGATCTACGCCGACGGCGAGGGGGCCCACTGGCTGCACGACCCGTTTCCCATGTCGATCTCGAGCCGTGCCGTCGACGCGGGCTCGACACTGACCCTACGGCTCGCGCCGGGCGGCGGCCAAGCCATTCGGATCCGCCCAGCAGAATGACACGTTCGTTAGAGAGTAGTCTCCCCTTCTCCCGAACTCCGGACCCACCATGAGCCCTGAGAGCTTTCAGATTTCGGTTTGGGACATCTTGATCTTCGTGGCCTTCGTGGTGGCCGTCGTGAGCATCGGCCTGTACAAGAGCAAGAGCGAGAAGGGGAGCGAAGACTACTTCCTGGCCGGCCGCGGGCTGAGCTGGTGGCTGATCGGATTCTCGCTGATCGCCTCCAACATCTCGACCGAACAATTCGTGGGCATGAGCGGCAACGCCGCGAGCCACGTGGGCCTCGCCATCGCCAGCTACGAGTGGATGGCGGCCATCACGCTGGTCATCGTGGCGTTCGGTTTCCTACCGTACTTCCTGCGCGCCGGCATCTACACCATGCCGGAGTTTCTCGAATACCGCTACACCGGCGGTGCGCGCACCATCATGGCCGTCGCCACCATCCTGATCTACCTGCTGCTGCTCGGATCGGTCACGTATTCCGGTGCCCTGACCATCAGCACGCTCGCCGGGAAGGCGGGGTATTCCTTGAGCCTCGGCGACGGGCTCCCTGGTCATCGGCGTCATCGCCATGGCCTACGTGACCGCCGGTGGCCTCAAGGCCTGCGCCTGGGCGGATCTCCTCCAGGGCAGCGCGTTGATCCTGGGCGGGGCGGTGATCCTCTGGTTCGCCTTTCAGAAGTTGGGCATGGCCACCGAGGGTGCCGCCGTGCTCAGCGCCCAAACCGGGGCCGTCAGCATCCTGCCGCTGGATCCGAATGCGGGGTCGCTGGAACGATTCTGGACCCTCAACCAGAACCGCATGAACATGTTCCTGCCGTCCTCGGACATCATCCTGCCGTGGACCGCGCTCCTGCTCGGACTGTGGATTCCGAATTTCTACTACTGGGGCCTCAACCAATACATCACGCAACGCACCCTCGGCTCGGCGTCGCTGGCCCAGGGGCAGCGAGGCATCGTCTTCGCGGCCTTCATGAAGCTGTTCATTCCCGTTCGTGATCGTCATCCCCGGCATCATCGCGTTCAATCTCTACTCGGGGCAAATGCGGCTCGAAGCCGGCGGGGACACCGCCAATAGCCTGGCGCGCTATCTGGCCGCCAATCCGGCAACCCAGTTCGTCGAAACGGCCGTGGCACCGCCGGACGATCAGGTGGCCGCGTGGGGTGACCGACCGATACCTGCTGGCGATCTACCCGGATGCGGGGGCCATTCAGGCTCTCACCACCCGAAACCCGAATGTCCTGCCCATCACCCAGGACGCGTTCGGCAAGATCACGGTGGGCGACTTCACGGTGTTCGTTTCAGAAGATCAGTCGTGGGCGGCGGTCAATCCCGGCCTCGCGGCTGAAATCGGCGCGTTCAATCGACAGGTCGAGGATGCGGCCCGGGCCGCGGGGCAGGCCCCCGCCACCGAGAAACTGATCGCCTACAAGTACGATACGGCGCTGGCGCAGCTGCTCGGCCACGTGCTGCCGCAGGGGGTGGGACTCGTCGGCTTCGTGCTGGCCGCGTTGCTCGGCGCGGTGGTCAGCTCGCTCGCGGCCATGCTGAATGCGACGTCCACCATCTTCGCCATGGACGTCTTCAAGAAGTTCATCACACCCAAGGCGACGCAGACCACCGTGGTGCGGGTAGGCCGCTTCTCCGTCGTGTGCTTTGCGGCGGTGGCGGTGCTGCTGGCGCCCCAGCTGGGCAACCCGGCCATCAGCAACAGCATCTTCACCATCATCCAGGAAGGCCAAGGCTTCATCTCGCCCGGTATCCTGGCCGTATTCGCCTTTGGGCTCATCATCCGTCGAGCACCGGCCGTCTGCGGCACCGTGGGCCTGGTCACGAACATCGTGGCGTACGGCCTGCTCAAGCTCTCCGTGCCCAGCCTGCAGTTCCTGAATCGTATGGCCGTGTGTTTCGCCTTGTGCCTTGCGATCATGGCGGTGATTACCCTGGTCCGTCCGCTGCCGCAACCGATGGAGTTCCGCCAGAACACCACCATCGCGCTCGAGTCGTCCCGCAGCGCCAAGATCCTCGGCGTCGTGGTCGTGGCGATCGTGGTGATGTTCTACTTCCTGTTCAGTCCGATGGGCCTCGCGAAGTGAACCGTTGATGCGGCCCTGCTACCGGCGTCACCGGCCCCGCGGCACCATGATGAGCATTGCGACGCGACCGTCAGCTTGGTGAAGGTGTTTTCGATGGTTGTAGGAAGCAGGATTCGGGGAAGGGACGGCTGACTAGTTGCCGTCCCTCTCTTCGAGATACGCTTTGATGATTCGCTCGACCCCTTCGAAGATAAGCTCTCCGTCTCGAGCGTTGCGGGTCCAGGAGTTGACGATGGCGCTGGCCACCACACCCTCGTCCGGCAGGACATACAACGATGCCATCACTCCTTGGGTGGCGCCGCTGATTCTGAGCCGCCGTGTTCCCGTATCGGTCTGACCCACGAACCATCCGAAACTCCACGGCGACTCCGGCTCGGTGGAGATCAGCGTGTAGAAGCGGTCGAGTTCCGGCTGGGTAAAGAAACCCGGTGCTAGAAAGGCCTCACCGAACCGCGCCAGGTCCTTGGCCGTTGAGATCATGCCGCCTCCGCCCGGGTTGAAGCTAAAGTCCCAGGTCGGCACGACTTGAAGCTCCGTCAGATCCGCATAGGTCCACAAGTCATACAGCGTATAGTTGCGCGCGAGGCGCGGCGTGGGGCGCTGGACGTTGAGCAACTCGGTGTCGTAGAGCCCCATCGGTGACAGCAGCACGCTGTCGAGGATGGACGCAAATGAGCGGCCGTAGGCTTGCTCGAGGGCGGCCGCGATGATGTTGTAGTTCCCGCTGGAATAGGAGTAATCGGAGCCAGGATCGTGGACCAGCGGCATGTCTCGGATCGCCATGACTGCCGCGTGGGCCGTCGTGTAGTGTTCGACATAGAACGCCTTGCGATCTGGGTGCCCCAGGTGCGGTACGCCCGCCGTGTGTGCGGCGAGCGTGCGCAACGTCATCCCCGAATCAGCGCCCGGTGGATAATCCGGCACATAGGTTGCGACCGGCACGTCCAGGTCCACCAAGCCCTGAGCGACGGCCTTCACCAGCAGGGCCCCAGTAAACGCCTTGGTGATGCTCATAACCAGGAAGCGGGTATCGGCGCTGACGGGAACCGAGTCCTCGAGCCGCGCGTAGCCGATCTGGCCGTCCAGTACGGTATGGCCTCGATCGGACAGGTAGATCTGATAGCCGACGTTGGCCAGACGGTCATGGACCTCTCGCGCCATTTCGAGGTAGCGCTCAGCACCGGCCTGCTCCCTCGCCGCCTTGCTGGGCAGTGCAAGCGGGGCTAGCGGCGGACCAGAGTGCGGTCGCGCTGAGTACAATGCCGGTCCAGCGGGCACGATGCACCCTCATTGTCCTGGCTCCCTCTGGTTCCGAATCCACACGCGTGCCGTCCGGGGTGGCAGCTCCACTTGCAGCATCCCGCCCTCGGTGGTGACGGTGCCGCCCGCCGGGTAGGCGGTGCGATAGGTGCCATCGGCCGCGACGGCCAGCTGGCGCGGCTCATCTGAGTTGTTGAACGCGACCAGAGCGCGCTGGTCGCCCAGGACGCGTTCGTAGGCCACCAGACCCTTCGCGTCATCGGTCTGGAGCCAGTTGAGGGCCCGTCGACGAAGAGACGAAGGTGTTGTTTGCGCAACGCGATGAGATCGGTGTAGACCCGGAAGCAGTACCGTGTCCGGTGCGACCCGGTTCCGCGGCCGCGGCCGGCCATACGGGTGGGTGGTTTCGTCCTCATAGCGCAGGTCGGCCCACACCAGTGGCTTCCGGGGGTCCGGGTCATCCGCACCCCACATCCCCACCTCGTCACCGTTCCAGATGTGTGGCGCCCCGATGTAGGTGAACTGCTGCACCAGGATCATCTGCTGGATCTGGCGGGTGCGCTCGTCGGGCCGGTCGATCCGGTAGTTGCTGGTCCTCGCTCGGGTTCGCATGGTACTTGTATCGGCCAGGATTGTAGATCGATGTGCTGAAGCGCGGCGTGTCGTGGCTCGCCGTCAGGTTCATCATCACCCGGAGATGCGACGGCGGGATGCCCAAGTTCAGCGAATCGAGCTGGGCCGCGTATTGCGAGGCGGTGAGTCGGGGCGGCGCACCGGCAAAGAAGCTCCGGGTGGGCGCGTACCAGCGGTAGTTCATCACCGCGTCGAACACGTCGCCCTGGAGCCACGGCGCCGGGTCGTACATCCGGTCCGGCCACGATTCCCACCACACCTCGCCCACCAGGTACGCGTCGGGGTTGATGCTCCGAACGAAACGCCGGTAGTCGCGCCAGAAGCCGAGCGGCACCATCTCGGCCACATCGAGCCGGAACCCGTCGATGCCGTCCGACGGATCGCCGTCGCCGTTCGGGTCGAGCCAGCGACGGGTCACGTTGAACACCAGGTCCCGCACGCCCGGGACGAGATTGCCTTCGATGGCGCCGTGGGTCTGTCCCGCGGGCCGGCCGACCTTCTTCCACTCCGGCAGCGACGGCACGCCGACCCAGCCGCGGTAGGTGAACTCGTTGGTGTCCGGGGTCGCGGGGTCGTCGAAGCGCTCGATCTCGTACCAGTCGGCGTACGGTGACGCCGCTGGTGCGCCAGCACGTCCTGCCAGGCCCAGAAGTTGATCCCGGTGTGGTTCCACGAATAGTCGAGGATGATGCGCATGCCGCGCCGGTGCACCTCGCGCACCAGGGTCAGGAACAGGCTGTCGGCCGCGGTCCAGCCCCAGGTGGTCGGGTCCGGCGGGGTCTCGGCCGTCATCCGGGCCTCGTCGCCGAGCGGGTCGGGGCCGAAGTTGCGGTCGATGTGGCGGTAGTTGCGGGCGTCGTACTTGTGGAGCGACGGCGCGTCGTTGACCGGGTTGAGATAGAGCGCCGTGACGCCGAGCTCCTGCAGGTAGTCGAGCCGGTCCAGCACGCCCTGGAGGTCGCCGCCGTAGCGGCGGAACTGCACGGTGCCGTAGAAGTCCCTGCCGGTGGCCTTGGCCCAGGGTTCCTGTCGGTACCAGTCCTGGGTCCACGGCGTCGGCTGCCAGCCGCCGGCATCGGCTGCGTCGTGAACCCGGCCACGTCGTGTGCGGTGGGGTCGTTGGACGGGTCGCCGTTGCGGAATCGCTCGACGAAGATCTGGTACCAGATCGCGTCCGCCGCCCAGGCGGGCGTATCGAGGATTCACGTCGGTGCCCGGCTTCCCGAACAGGAACGTCAGCGGGTCCTCGAGCCGCGCGCGCCAGGAGGCTTCGTTGTGGGTGGCGCCGTCGTAGCGCCGGACCACGAAGTCGCGGCCCTCGACCAGGCCCTGGTCGAGCAGCCAGGCGCGCACCGCCGCGTGGGTAGGCGCGTAGGCCGAATCGAGTCCCAGGGTGCCGTAATCGAACCAGTAGCGCGTCTTGGGCGGGACCTTCCGCGCCCGCCGCGATGTCCTTGACGATGTAAGGCGTCGTGTCCGGGGTCGCCGCCGTCGACAGGTCGGGGAAGACTTCCGCGACCACCGCCTCGGAGATTGGGAAATGGGTGGAGACGCAGCCGCATGCGCCGAACACGTCCGGGGTGGTGCGTGACCAGGTAGAACGACAGGAGCCCGCCCATGGAGGAGCCCATAACCGCCGTGTTGGCCGGTCCGGTGAGGGTCCGGAACTCCGGTTGACCCTCGGCATCAGCTCCTCGATCAGGAACCGTGCGTACTCTGGGCGCGCCATGCCCCGGGCGAGTACTCCGGCCCACGCTCCGCAGTGCTCCATACCCCGACCACGATGACCGGCGGGATCACGCCGCGCTCGACGAGCTGTGTCACCGCTTCGTCCACGCCCCAGTCGACGCCGGTGTTGGCGATGCGCGGGTCGAACAGGTTCTGCCCGTCGTGCATGTAGAGCACGGGGTAGCGCATGGTGGGCGCATCATCGTAGCCCGGCGGCAGCCAGACCTCGACGTGGCGGGTCGGTCCCAGGAACGCCGACGCGACGTCGGTCCAGTAGACTAGCCGGCCCTTGACGCCCGACCCCTTCCAGTCGGCGATGTACTCCTTGGGGTCCTTCTTGAAGTCGGTGATCTCGTGGAGGACGACCGTGTCGCTGTTGATGACCAGCTGGTGATTGGGCGGTACCATGCCGGTCGGGCCCAGCGCCTCACGGTCCCAGGTGCCGAGCGTGAACTTGTACTCGAACTTGGTGCCCGGCGGTGCCGTGATCTCGGTCGAGCGCTCGCGACCTTCACCGGACAGGGCCTGCCCGTCGGGGCGCCATGGGCCGAGCTGCGTCAAGCTGCCGGCCAGATAGACAGTACCGGTGCCGTCGGGTACCAGCACCCGGATGGTGGCGGTGCAGCACTGAGATGCCGACTGGTGGACAGGAATCGTCGCGCCCGGCAGGGGCGCGACCGCGAGCAACGCGACGAATGTAAGTACCGGGGACACGCGGAAGCCTCCTACTGGTACCGGATTGCGTAGTAGATGACGTAGATCCACGACAAGAGTCCGTGGACGATGGCCCAGAGGATCGACTTGTTGGCGCTCCACGAGATGGCGATCGCGAGCGCGGTCCCGAAACCTATGCCCGCCTTTGCAGCGGTGCCCGAGTGGCTGCCTCTGGATTTCAGTGTATCAGATATCATCTGCCTGTCCTCGGTGAGTCGTAGCACAACACTCGCCCGGCTGGCGGTTCACTCGACCTTACCGGACCACGTGGTCGGTGTGCCGATTCCTGATGACCTTGACCCCATCGTACCGCATCCTGCCCTTCTGCTCACTCCTCAAAAGAACGCCACGTATAACGATAAAGCTAGAACGGACAACGCAGGCAGCGACTTCTTGAGGGGATCCTTCACTTTGACATGCATCGCCACTGCACCCACCATCAGGATCGCCAACTCGATGGCCGCGGGTTGAGTAACGACCGGTAGCCACACGCCAACCAGCAGCAACACGGCAAGCGCAACCTTGAGGACACCAATTACTCCCACGGACCATTCTGGAAGGCCGTAGATCCGGAATTCTTCTCTCATGATTATTTGCGTCGCCGCCGCGCCACTCGGTCGCTTTCGCGAATCGCAGCAGCCAGACATTCAGGATTCCCAGAGCGATGACGATCTGACTGATCGTGCCGAGCGTTGTCATGGAGCTCTCCTCTCGCGCGTGGCCTGTTAATCGGGACTAAACCTAATCTACCGATCCGGGGCAGTCTTGTTAGAAGGCCCGTGCCTGGGTGGTGTGTGTTACCATTCGGCCACTGAAACGAGCGGCTCTCCCTCGCCTATGACGTGCGGCCGGCTGTGAATATCGCGGCAGTGATCTGGTAGAGTATGCTATCGCGGCCCTCAGCGTCGGGCCTCGATCCTGCGCGTACCGCGCCGATCTTCTCAACGGCCCGCTGCGAGCGCAGGTTCTCGGGGCCAATACAAAAGACGACGCGGTCCACGAAGTGGAATGCATGCTCCAACATGAGCCGCTTCAGCTGGCCGTTGTAGCGGCCGCCCCAGTGGGATCGGGCCAGGAACGTCCAACCGATCTCGACCTCGCTCGCCTCCTCGTCGTAGCCATGATACCGGGACGATCCAATCACGGCGTGGCTGCCAGCATCGAGTGCGATCAACGTCCCGCCGGACGCCAAGGCTCGGCCAAAGAATGCCTGGAACTCTCCTTCTTCATGACGAGTCGGGACGGGATGTTGCTGCCAGATGAGAGGATCGGCAGCGACGCGGTAGAGGTCATCATAGTCGTCGGAGCGAAGCGGCCTCAATTCGACGAGGTCGCCTCGCAGAAAGGGTTGATAATCAAATGCCACGCGTCACTCCCTCTGCCGATGTCTCCTGGAGTGGCGCGGGCGACGGAGTGTCACACCTCCCGACACGACCGCGACGATCAGCGCGGTCACATTAGCCCGGGCGACGGGCAGGCCGAGGGCCCAGAGCGCCGCGCGCAAGCCCGCGAGGGCGAACAGTGCCACCAGGACCCGTTCGAACCAGAGCTGCCAGCGAACTTGCGCGGGCTTCCCGCGATGGAACACCCAGAGGGTGACACTCGCCCCGAAAAACAGCGCGGCCTCCGCTCGCCCCACCCATACCATGTTGAAGCCGGTGATGAGGCGGACCGCGAAGTCCGCTGCCCCGACGATCAGGATGAACAGTGTCCAGCGCCATCCCCACTCCATCCAAGCTCCTCGTTGGCGTCACCGCCGCCGGTACTTGTCGAACACGGTGATGACCGGCCGCGCGTTGCAGTCCGCGTCGAAGTAGTCCCGGTCGCAGGCGCTGGCCGGTTCCCACCAGAAGATGCCCTTGATCCGTCGGTCGGAGATTCCCAGCAGGGTCTCGTTCACGGCCTCGAGGAATGCCTTCCGGGGACCGCCGGGCGCGTCTTCGGGGAAAGGCGGTAGCTCGCCCGCCTCATATTCATGCGGCCGATAGCCCACTTCTACCAGAATCACGTCCTTATCCGGGTAGTGGTCCAGAATGGACAGGAAGTTGTCCCGCAGCTCCAGCAGGTTGCCGTGCCACCACGGATAATACGAGAGCCCGATGATGTCGTAGGGGATATGGTAATCGTGGAACCGATCGAAGAACGCCTTGGTGCCGTCGGTGTCGGCTCCGTTGTCGTAGTGCAGCATGATCAACGGGCGTGGGGCCCGGCCGCGCCCCGCGTCGATGCCGTCGAGCGCCGCCTTGAAGAGCCTGGCGAAGTTGTCCCAGTGGGCCGGCAGCCGACCCAGCGGCCACATCATCCCGTTCCGGACCTCGTTCCCGATCTGGACCATCTCGGGCATGACCCCGGCTTCCCTAAACGCGCGAATAGTATTCCGGGTATATCCGAACACCGAATCGGCCAGCATGGCGATGTCGGTGGTGTCCCATGCCCGAGGCGTCGGCTGCTGCTGCGGGTCGGCCCAGCCATCGGCGAAGTGGTAGTCGAGCAGGAACTTGAAGCCGCGCGCCTTGGCATCCTGCGCCAGCGCGATGGTGTATGCCAGGTTGTTGGGCAGCTCGGTCGGCGTATGGAAGAGACGCAGGCGGATCCAGTCATACCCGTGGTCCCGGAAGATGTCGAGCCCCGGCCGTACCACACCGTTTTCCTTGAACTGAATCCCGCGGTCTCGTTCGGCCCACCGGAGAAACGAGAGGTCGGCCCCGACCGCGTAGGTTAGCGTGATGCCCAGAGCCGAGTCGGGTTCCTGGGCCAAGAGACCGCCCGAGGGTGGAACGAGAGCACCGACGCAGAGTATGGAACGACGGATCAGGTGACGCATGGGCGAGGCTCGGGGTTGAAGGGGCAAGAGACCTGCGCGAAGATCTCCGTAGCGGCATGCCAGCAGGTCAGTAACCCCAGTATCGGCGTACCGCCACTGGGTACGACAGGGTTGGGTTCGAACCATGATCGGCGCCGGTCGTAATATCCATCTGCCACCGGAGCCCCGGCGGGGCATCGGAGGCGAGCGTGGCCCGGACCGCCTCGAACCCGCTGAGCATTCGGTTGCCCTCGTCGGATCCGAGGCTCAGGTACAGGAATGTCTCGATTGCACCGCGCGCTCGCAATGTTCGTTGGAGGACAGGAACGATCGCCTGGCGGCCCACCCACGTCGACGGGCTAAACGCGAAGTGCGCATCGAACAGCGACGGACGCTCGGCGAATACATATAGCGTAAAGAGTCCGCCCAGTGAGTGCCCGATGAGGATCCGAACGGAATCGGTGCGCAATGCTTCGTCGACCGCGGGAATGGCCTCGGCCTCTAGGAAACGAAGGAATCGGTCACCTCGCCCGCCGACCGAATGCATTATGGACTGGGGAGGAGTAAAGTCCTCAGTGCGACCGGCACTGCTCCGGGGCAGCTCCACCACGATGGACGGTTCAGCAATGCCGGCCTGCGCCAGGGCCTGCGTGGCTCGATAGATCATATCACCTTGAGAAGCGTCGAGCACCCACAGCACGGGGAATTGTCGGTCTGGGTCGGACGCGTACTCGATCGGCAGGCGCACGCCCAGCTGTACCGACTCGCCGAGTGCGTCTGAGTGGACCGCGAGTTCGGTGCGCGGGTCTGCGTCGACCGGCCCGTTATACGATGTCTTGATCAACGCGATCGCCGCTCCGGCCCCGACTACGCCGCCCGTGCCCGCGGCCACGACGAGTCCGGCTATGACGAACAGGCCGATTTTGAATTTTGTCATGAGCGGGCGCTACATCTTCTGAGGAGCGCGATCGGAAGCCTCCGGAGGCTCGTGTTGCTGCTCATAGTTCACCCTCGGAGCCAGGCCCGGACACCCGACTACTGTGGGCCAGATACGTGAGTGTCGACATGCGGAAGATATCCCACGTGCCCTCGCCATCGGCCCGCTGGTGAACAAAGGTGTACGCCAATGGTGCCTCGTTGGCCGCAATGGTATCGTAGACCCGTCGCACGGATGCGAGATCCTCTGGAAGAAGCCCGGGAGAACGGGATGCATCGGTCACCTCTTGCTTGGCCCGGGCTGTGCTCAGTTTTCCGACCACACCGCGAGTTCATTGCCGCTCGGGTCCGCGAAATGGAACCGGCGGCCGCCGGGAAAGTCGAATGGCTCCTCGAGGATTCTCCCGCCTGCCTCGCGCACCCTCTGTAGCGTCAGGTCGAGATCCGTGGAATACAAGATGACCAGCGGGCCGCCGGTCGTTACCGCCGGCACGACTCGCATCCCCCCGGCCTCGCCGTCCGGCCTCCGGATGCCGGCATAGTCCGGCCCGTAATCATTGAATGTCCAGTCGAATGCCGCCCCGTAGAATCGTTTCGACTCGGCCATGTCGGTAACGGAGAATTCGATGTAGTCGATACTGTGATGAACGTGCGCGTCGGCTGGCATGTCCGGTGACTCCCTCGATGTCTGAGGCACGTCCCCGCCAGGCCTGCACGAGCACAGGAGCGCCGCCGCGAGCATGAGCGGCGCTCTGTCCCAGGCTCTGCGATGCCTCCGGGTTACGGAACGGCCCGAGTGACTCGCCATCGTGCCAAGCGGATGCATCACTGACCTCCCTTCGGTCGGGGCAGCCGGCGTGGGACCGATGTCGGCCCTCAATACTCCGCGACCATACCCCCCGTCTCCGCCCGGCGCAAGCACCATTGCCGCCGGATACCGGTATCTTACCTCTTTCCAAGTTCCCGCTCCACCGGCCATGGGGATGCCATGAACACTCGTATCGATGACGCGAGGGCCACCACCCAATGAGCTCGCCGCTTCGCGATCTCGAGCAAGTCTATCGACAGTACGGACCAGGCCTCGCCGAACAGAAGACCGCCCTGCTAGATCGCCTGGCCTCACGGCGGCTCCCTTCCGCGCGCGCGGTGAGCCGGCTCCATGAAGTGCTGTCTTACCTTCGCGCCTATCCCGATTCTCCCGATGTCCTGGAGCGGGTGGAAGCGATGCTGGTGGCGTTCTCGCGGCGGCGCGACCTACGGCGTCACGCTACAGAACTCCAGGACAGTGGAATCTCGGGGACGCCCACCTACTACCCGTTCTTCCACCCCACCGCGGTATGGCTGGCCTCGCGCTGGCCGTCGCGGCTCACCATCTCATGGGCGGACCTGGAGTATCCCGACCGGCTTGACCGCATCCTCCCCCTGCTCGCGCTCTGGGCCGAGACGCCGGGCCTCGACGAGGCACAGCTGTCGGTCCGGGAGTGGATCCGGCGGATGAAAGGCCCCGAAGAAACCGATGCCACGTTCCTTATTCGCCGGATGGAGGCGATACGAGCGGAGCTACCGGTCCGGGAGACGGTCTTCGAAGATCTCGAGATCATGTTCAAGCTGGCGCCGGGTCCCGACACACCGGCCCGGACCGACGCCCGGGTGCCGCGCGGCCGGGTGCACTACGTCACCCGTCCGCTCGACACCGCGCGCCCGGACCTGCGGCTGGCTCTCCGAGAGCGGCCGCGTCGCGTGTCCGCGGTGCCGCGCAGGGAGGCCCAGCAGCTGATCGATTTGGCCCGTGAGGCCATGGTGGCCCGGAGCCGCGATCTCGACACCTTTGCATATGGCGATCCCGATGACGTCCGGATTGTGGACATGGGGGATGGGCTCGAGTTCGTAGCCATCGGGCTCATTCCGGAGCGCCGGCTGCTGCTCGAGGCGGTCTACGGGTTTCTCACGCTCAAGAACGGTGTCCCGATCGGCTACGTGCTGAACAGTGCGCTCTATGGCTCGGCCGAAGTGGCCTACAACGTGTTCGACACCTATCGGGGCGGGGAGGCCGGCCGGGTGTACGGCCAGGTGCTGGCCATGCTGCGCCACCTGTTCCGTGCCACCGCGTTTACCATCTACCCGTACCAGCTGGGTGGGGGAGGGAACGACGAAGGGCTCAAGTCCGGTGCCTGGTGGTTCTATCAGAAGCTCGGCTTCCGACCCCGGGATCCCGAGGCCGTGAGCCTCATGAAGTCTGAGTTGGCCCGGATGCGTCGGTCCTCGAGCCACCGCTCGAGTCGGGCCACGCTCAAGCAGCTGGCCGAGCACAATATGTACTACCACATCGGCCGACCGCGGGATGACGTAATCGGGGTGTTTCCGCTCGCCAACGTGGGGCTCGCGGTGACCGACGCCGTGGCCCGGCGTTTCGGCGCGGACCGTGACGTCGCCGACCGGGTGCTCGATAAGGAAGTGGCCCGCATGCTCGCGACCGGCAGCCGGCGCGGCTGGAGCGCCGGCGAGCGGCTGGGGTTTGCGCGTTGGGCTCCGCTGGTCGCGGCACTCGAGGGCGTGGCCGACTGGCCCCTGGCCCAGCGCCGTGCGCTCGCACGGGTGATGCGCGCCAAGGGCGGGCGCCGGGAGTCCGACTACGTACTCCGATTCGATGCCCACCGCCGGCTCCGCCGGGCGGTGGCCGCCCTGGCCCGGAATGCCCGGGCTTCGTGACATGCCGATGCCCGCGGCCCCGGTCACGCTTCGAAAGGGTCGTTACGACGCAAGCTCTCGTGTCATAAACACACTGTTCGGGTCGTCGACGTAGTCCCCAAACGGCCCGCACGGCTCGAAGCCGAACCGGGCGTAGAGGGTGCGTGCGGGGGCGAACGCTTCCTGGGAGCCGGTCTCGAGGCTGAGGCGTTGATAGCCTCGCGTCCGTGCCACGTGGATGATGTGTTCGAGGAGCGCCGCCGCAACCCCCGTCCGCAGATGTGACGACGCAGTGCGCATCGACTTGATCTCGCCATGGCGCTGATCCAGCTGTTTGAGCGCACCGCAGCCCACCAGCACCGATCTCTGCCACACACTCCAGAAGGTCACCTCGGGCGCTCGCAAGCCGTCGAGATCCAACGCATGCACGCTCTCGGGCGGAGAGATCCGAGCGACGGCATCGAGGTGTTCCCGCAACAGCGCGGTGACCTCCGGCCCGGTGAGATCATCGACGCGGATATCGAAAGGGTTCGGCATAGGGCCGTAGTGAGCGTCTCCCGCTAGCGAAATGGGCGTGATGTGGGCAGCGGCCACGCCCCGCGTGCAGTGGCCACGGGGCCGCGGTCTGTCACGCGTCTGGTAGCTTCGGCTCCCGAGACTCCTGGCGCACCTGCCGGAATTCCGGTCTCTCTGCGAGCACCCGCTCGGCAAAGTCCAGGCGCTCTTGTGCCTCGCTCAGTTCCTGCCAGAGGTCGCGCACCTCGGCTTCGAGCATGTCCAGCCGGTCCTGGCCCTCGATCCTCCTGGGCTGCCGCAGGTGCTGGGCCCAAAGACCGAACGCCACCGCGAGCGCGGCGTGCACCGTGGCGTGGATGGGCTCAGCGGATACGGCCGCGAAACCGACTCCGACCACGTTGACGACGCTGAGCACGGCGGCGATCGGTCGCCAAAGAGCAGGTTTGAAGGTCATGGCGAGATCCTGTCAGGTTCGCCTTGGGCCGGTGTTCGGCGGCGACGCACGCGAGTTCGTCCTGGGCGAGGCACCACCATTCGGCGGGCGCCGTCAGCCGAGGGAGGAAGACCGCGCCTGTGGTTGCGGTACATTGGCGCCCTTGATGAGAAGCCAGAAGATGATCGGTACCTCTCCGAAGTAGAGCGGCAGCATGATCTTGGAGACAACCTGCCGGTACTCAGGTAGCGCAAGTGCGGTCACGCTACTTGCCAGATACGCGAAGCCGGCAACCATTAGCAGAAGGCCGAGGATGCGCGGCAAGAAGCCCGACTTGATGACAAGAATGCCGAAAGGAAACAGCCAAAGGCCCCAGAACACTGTGGCAACGGTGGCTCCGCTGCTGTGCAACCTGAGAAAGCCCAGCGCCAGGGCATCTAGCTGCTGCTTGGTGAACGCCGACCAATAGTCGGCGCCGTTCAGCAGTAGCAACGGTGCAAATTTGTTGATGAGGTTTGCAAGGGCGACGGCGACGCCGACGGATACCAGGACCACCATGAGGAGGGCGTGGCCCTTGTCGACGTTTCTAAAGAGCTCGTGCAGGCTCGCCACGAGAACGATGAACAGGACGAGCGTGCCCAAACCCAGCAGAATGCCAATGCGGTACATGGGTTCGGCGGCGCTGATGTTGCGTGCCGTCGCTGCGGCATCGCCGGAAACCATGAAGGTGGGAAAGATGAACTCGCCGATGATCGCCACGATCATGAAGACGAAGTACAAGGCTCCCGCGCGATGCGCCGTCGCCTTTATTGGGTCCATGTCTTACCCCCGAGTGCTCGGTGATGCGTGGCCGCGAGTGCGTCTCGCCGGCAGCCGTGAGTCCGACTCGGTTCTTCGCCCTGTCCGACCGATGGCCAACCCGCCATACGCGCCCTCGGGCACGGGGGTTTCGTTTTGAGACGCGGATCTTGGGGGGCGGTGCCTGCCGCTTTCAGTCTGCCGGCCGGACAAGCCGCCCATCGGCTGGCCGCAGCATCTCGCAGGCGTCCGGTTCCACCGTCCACATTGAGTTGGCCACGCGCCATGCCCCGTCCATCTTGACGAAGTCGAACACATCGACGCCGCAGTGGCTGGTCCGGCCGTCGATCCAGAACTCGTACGGGGCCCACACGACGGCGATGCCGCCGCGAATCAGCACGGTGGGTGACCAGTAGCGCTCACGATAGGCGCGCCCGTCGTCTCGGGATGGATCGACCCAATACGCGTTCGGATGCGGCACGATCTCCATGTCGCCTCCTTCGGTGGCGCGCGCCCGATACGTCATCCCCTCCGGCGTCTGCATCGCAGTCATCGCCTGGAGATCGTTCGCCGAGATCGCGGTCATGTAGCGGTCCATGGCCGCGAGCACTGCGGTTTCCTCCCCCGACTGATGCCCGGCCGGGACGGGGGTTGCAGGGGGGATGCCGGAGGTGCATGCCGACAACACAGCGAGAGTCGCAATCAGGCCTCTGCGTCGCGTCATTCTCATGCTCCTTGGGTGTTTATCGATATGTTCTCTACCGCCTGCCGTCGCGCAGCGCGCGGCTTTAGGTACCTGCCTCAATCCCCGGGAGACCATCGATACTCTTCCGGTTCTTCGTCCGTAACGAGTTCCGTGTCGCTGGCGGGCCAGCTTGGTCTTGGCTTGACTACGCCGGTGCGCGCTCTAGCCGCCGATCTGCCGCTCTTCCCGCGCCTTGCTGAGCAGACGCTCCGCGAAATCGAGCCGTTCCTGGGTCTCTGCCAGGTCCTCGTCGAGTCGCTGGACATTGCTCTCCAGGTCCTCGAGCCGTGCAGTGACGTCGGCCGGCAACGAAGCTGGATGACTACCGGCACGTAGCCGTGCGATCCTGATTGCTGCGAAGGCCATGATGGCCACTACGGGGATGAGCGGGGTAAGGTCCATGGGGCCTTCCTCAGTTCAGGCCTGAGCTTCGCCAGCGCGGCTGGAAGAGACGGTGAGTGTCTTGGTCGGACGGCTGCCGCGCCCGGTGCAAGGGGCGAGCGGCATCACGACGACTGCGAGACGCATCGACATGGTGGACACCAAGTTCAGCCCGTGCGTGACGCAACTAGCGGACCAGGAGGTCCAGCTGCTTCACATCGAGGCCGGCCTCGCGATAGTACGCCCGAGCCAGGTCCAGAAAGGTGAAGCCATCCTCGTACGCCGCGAAGCCCCCGTCGGTGGCCTTGTCCAAGTAGATGAGGCCGCCCTCGACCACGAAGAAGATCAGCGCCGCCTCCGGCGAGTCGTCGGCGATGACCAGCGTGTGCGCCTCCCCGGCGGGTTCGTAGATGAACGTGCCGGGCTTCGCCACCCAGTCGTGCTCCAGGTAGCGCCAGTGGCCGCGCATGGTATACCCCCGCACGGTGCCGATATGATAGTGCGTGCCCAGCTGGGCGCCCGGCAAACCTTTCAACACAACGCTAAACCCACCGGTCGTGACGTTGAAACAGCAGGGCTGGACCCAGACCCCGTCGGCGTAGGGAACCCAGGGACCGTCCTCTTCGACGTCGATATTGGCGATGAAGTGGCCGCGGCTTCGTTGCGTCGCCGCGAGGCCGTCGGTGAAGCTATTGAAGGCCGTGATCGGCATGCGTACTCTCCTCTCGGGTGTGCGATCGAAGCCCGGGGATTCCCCTCGTCTACCTCAGGCCCTGTCGGCACTCCTGTGGATCGATGGCTCCCAGGTTCTCGACGATCGTGAACCTCCCGCCCCTTGCCTGGGCAATGTACATGTTCATGCGCACGTGATGCTGGCCAGGCACCATCGCGGCGGGGCCACCCGGCCCCTCGGCGATCTTGGCATGGTCGAGTGCCGCGATGACTTTCGCTTGCTCGAGCGAGCCGGCCTCCTTCACGGCGGCCTCCCAGAGCCTAAGGCCTCGATACATGCCGGTGCTGGCACTACCGGCCGTGAACCTGGCGCCGCCCGGATAGAGCGTGTCGTACTGCTCGAGCAGTTGGGTACTGAAGGGATCGCTGATGTTCTGGTAGTAGTCGAGGCAGCTGTACAGACCCTCGGTGTGGGCGGTCGGCAAAAAACTCAGAAAATTCTCCTCGAAATATGTGCAGACGAGGTGTCCCCCTCGCTTGGTGAAGCCGGCGTCGTGCAGCTGCTCGAGAAACGGCGCAAACCCGGGCGGCACGGTCGTATTGAATACGACCTCGGTGCCGCTGGACATGATCGTGTCGACGGTCTTCTGGTAGTCGGCGTGATCGAGCGGGAAGTACTCTTCGCCGACTATCGTGCCGCCGTTGGCAGTGACGACCTGACGAACCTTCTGGTTCATCACATGCGGCCAGATATAGTCCGCTGACGGCAGGTAGAATTTCTTGGCCCCGGTGTGGTGCATCAGCCAGGGAATGAACGGATCGACCTGCTGCGCCGGCACCGGGCCGGTGCAGAAGATGAGCGGGTCGCATTCCCGTCCCTCGTATTGCTCCGGGTAGATGTAGAGCGTCTTGCCCTTCACGACGGCCGGCCCCTTGATGGCCTGCCTGGTGGAACTATAGATGCCGCCGAAGATCACATCGACCTGGTCTTGCTGGACCAGCTTGGCCGCCTTGGCTTCCGCCACGGCGTCGGTCGTGGCGCTGTCCTCGAGGTAGAGATCAACCTGCCGCCCTAACAGGCCCCCCGTGGCGTTGATATCGTCGATCACCATCTTGGCCACGTTGGCATTGGCCATGCCCAGGAACGCGAGCGGACCGGTCTGGTCCGTGATGACGCCCACCTTGATGGGTGACGCTGCCATGGCGTGCTCTCCTCGTGAGATCGGTTATCGACTAACGGGCGTCGGCTCTCGAACGGTGTGCTTACATGTTTGGTCGTCGACTGACATACCGCTGGTGCGGACGGGCGGCATCGGGGCGATACTACGCCGTGGGGAGGATGCTCCCTGGGAAAGCAACGATACACCCGGTCCCATGTTTGGCAATCTGCGGCGGCGATGCCACGGTCGGGGATTGGTTCTTCGGGGTGCGGATTAGCGGCGCGCGAACACGAGGCTGTCGCCCGAGGACATGCCGTTAGCGTAGATCCCGGCGGCCGGGCCGTCACTCGGCCGCTGGCGCGCCCGACTGCAGTTGGCGTTGGTACTCCGCCTCGTCGTAGTGTCCCTTCGACTCGGCAATGAGACCATCCGGGCCAAGCGTCCATTCTTCATAACCACGCATGCGTACAGCCTTGCCCGTGCCTCCAGGACCAGTATTGGTCCCGGTCCAGGTCCAGTGGAAGACGGCCTGAGTTCCGCGGGCGACCACGGAGTCCACGACGACCAGCATGTCGGGGAAGGCGGTCATGAATCCTTCGGCGGTGGCTCGGATCGCCGCGCGGCCGACCGAAGGAGCACCGGCGTTGACGGTAAGGGAGCCGTTGTCGGCATAGAAGGACGCCAGGCTGTCCGGGTGCTGGCTGCTCCAGGCGGCCGCGTATCGAGCGGCGAAGTCGGTCAAGTCAAGGTGCCCCGTCGAGTCGGCTCGTGGACCGCAGGCCACCAGGAGAACAGCCGCCAAGCTGATGAGCGCAGCCACGTACGGAATCGGGGTCCGTAGCGTGCTCGTGCTCATGGAGCCGGTCCGGCGGTTCGAGCGACGGGATCGCTGCATGAGGAGAGCATGGACGATTTATGCCCGCGCCGCACTCCTTATGGAGCCGGGGCCGGTCCGAGCGGGCTGCGCGAATAGAGGCCTATGGGATGCCCGCCGGGATCGACGACCAGGGCGATTGCGCCGGTACCGTCCGGCAGATCGAACGGGAACCCGGGTGGAATCGTTCCGCCGAGCGCCGTCGCCTGCTCGCAGCTGGCCCGGAGATCAGTCACCTGGACGTAGACCACGCCATTGAAGACGCTGATCGCGCCCTCCGCGTTGCGGACGGTTCCGATCGCCGTGCCGCCGGCAACGATCTGGAAGGCCTGATCGGTTCCCTCGACCGGCGCGAACTCCCACTCGAAGAGATGGCCGTAGAACTCCTTGGACCGCGCCAGGTCGGGCGTGCTCAGATCGAACCAGGCGATCCGGCCCGGGCCGACATCGGCTGGGAAGGTCTGGCCGGTCGCCACGTCGACCGGGGCGCCCATGAGTGCGAGGATCAGCAGTAAGACGGCGATTCGCATGGCAGTGCTCCTCGAAATCAGATCGGCTCTACGGGCTCGCCACGTACCTCCTGCCCATGCCGAGTGTCTCGACACCTCGCGGTCGACGTGGAGTGACCCCAATGTGCATCATCGCTGGCCGGTCCACAAATCACGTGGCTAGTACGAACCGTCGAGCGTCTCTTGGTCGGTCGGCGACAGAACCTTCCGGATGACAGCACTGTCATAGAACGACCTGATCTCTGTGATCAGGTCGTTCTCGACACGGACCCAGTCGCAGGATTCGACGATCCCGTTGGGGGTTCGGTTCTGGAACCATACCGCGGCCTGGTTTCCGCTGGCGATCACATCCTTGACGGTGAGCTCCATGACGCTCTTCCGCGCCATGGGCTCGACCGCGGCCAGGTACTCGTCACGGCCTTCGAGTCTCCCGAACGGGCTGATGTGGACGAAGTCAGGCACCAGGTGCTGCCGGAGCCATTCCATGTCCATCCTGATCCACGCCTCGATCCAGCCTACGGCCAACTCGGCGCTGCGTTCTCTTCTCGTCATAAAGGTTGCCCTCCCCCCTAGGAGGGCAGCCGCGGGGCCAAGAGGTGCCCCACTCGTGCCCCTTCTGCAAGGGTGATGCTGAAGTGTTCGTGCAGCACTGCACGGTACTCTTCTTCATCCGCCACATCCCTTTCTTCGCGCTGACCCGCTCTCGTCACGATCAGACGACCATTCGACAGAGTAACGCGGCCGTTCGGGGTTGCCAGCGAGCAGACCGTCTTCTGAGTGAAAACAGACTCCGGCGATGTTTGCTGAAAGCGACACATGGCATGAAACTCGGACAGTCGGCGCGGAGTCAAGGAAAAGGCGTATTGTGGCTCCCAGTCAGACTGTCGCCGTCGCTGCAGTTCCCGCTCAGAGTCCAACCCTCTCAATCGGTATGCGGTTCCGAGCTGTACGGTCTCCTGGTCCACCTCGAGCGGAAGAGGTTCCAGAAAGGAATCCCCGAAGCCTACGTCCGCCAGCAGGCGGTCGCCCGCCTCCACGAGCAGCACCAGATGATCGAACTCGAGCCCCGGCTCGGTGCCCTGATACACTCGTGCTGACAGCATCGTGACCTGAAAGCCCAGTTGCTCCAGTAGCCACCCAAACAGTCCGTTCAGCTCGTAACAGAAACCTCCCCGCCGCCTCCGAACGATCTTGTCGTAGAGTGAAGGAAGGGAGAGGGTAATCGGGGTACCCAGGGGAATGTCGAGGTTCTCAAAGGGGACGGAGAGCATATGCGCCCGATGGAGCTGGATCAGAGTCTCCGCTGTGGGCTCGCGCGAGCCGCTGTACTGGATGCGGGTGAGGTACGTGTCAACCTTCATGGCGTCCACTCGTGCGCGATGTCGGTGTTCTTGCAGCCTCGAATCGTGGCCCCCACCACCACGAGGAGGCGTCGGCTTTGCCTCAGGTCGGGTCGGACACGTGGACGTAACGCGGTCAGGCTCACGGCGGCCGCGGCCGGTGCCGCCAACGCGGTCAAAGTGGGAATGAGGCTCGACGACTGAGGCATGTGCGCTCCGAACCTCCTCCTGCTCCGGCTGTCGCAAGTGGATCCCGTGGGGTGGCGGAACATCCGGGCTCGCCCCGTCACAAAAACAACGGCATCCGCGGGGCTCGGCAAGGCCCCGTCGCCGGACCCGGAAGCTGGTCGGCGGCCGCCGAGCCTGGAGGCCGCGGCGTGGAGTCGCTTGCCCCTTGGGAAACGAGGCGCTAACTTTGTGATTCAAAGTACTTGACAATCGGATCCCCGAACCTGAGGGCGCCCTCGGCTGGGACCGTTCACCACGCGCCGGTGGCGGGCCGCGCTACTCGGAACGGCGGCCATTCTCGTTGTGGTCGCCGGGGGCAGGCTACCTCAGCTTCATCGACCGGGCCGAGGCGAGAGTACGCGAAGTACTCGCGGACCAGCAGTAATACACCCTCACCAGCAGGCGCACTGATCCGGAGGCAGGAGTGAGCAAGTGGCTGAGACGCATTCGCGGCGCCATCGGGATGGGCCTAGCCTGGGCGATAGCATGGTTCGGGGCGGGCATGGTCATGCTGCTGGGGCTGCTGCTGGTAACCGGGAGTACCGGCGCCGACGTCCCGTATCCGCTCGGGTTTGGCGCGTTCGGTTTTGTTGCCGGTGTCACGTTCTCTGGTGTGCTCGGGATTGTCGAGGGCCGTCGCCGGTTCGACCAGATGTCCCTTCCGCGCTTCGCAGCCTGGGGGGCGGCCGGTGGGTTCCTGCTGTCCGCGATCTTCGTCACCGTCGTGGCCCTCGCCGAGGACCCCGCGTTCGTGAAGAATCTGGTGGTGTTGGGCCCGGTGTTCGCAGTAGCCGGCGCCGGCTCCGCTGCAGGCGCGCTGGCCCTGGCCAGGAGGGCGGGGGACCGGGACCTGCTCGAGGCCGGGGAGGGCGCGGGCGAGACCGGGCTCACTAAAGATGAGGAGCAAGGGCGCCTCGGAGGCGGGGGCTGATTCCGCGCCGCTCCAGCCTGCGTGGCGGCGCGTTGGTCGCCGAGTCAGTGGGCGCCGCCCCCGTGGGGTAGCGTGAACCACTCATCGAGCGTGATGCGCGGCGCACCGAACAGGGCATTCGCTTCGGCGGTGTCGATCCCCATGGGCCTAAGGAATTCCGCGCCGGTGGCGGGTCCCCAGCCCCGCCAGGCCGAGCGTGGGCCCCTCGTGCCGGCCCAAGGCCCCAGCTCCTGCCATCACGATTCTCCGTTACCCAATACCTTGGCGATCGCGGTGATGGTATTCCAGTTGCGCGTGGTGACTGGGACCCCAAAGAGGCGGTCGAACGTGCCGAGGTAGCTGATGACCTTCATGTGGCGGCGGTACGCGCCGAACACGAACCGGTTGTCTCTTGCGACAATCTTCAGCAGCCACTTCCCGCTGGAAGGGAAGCGCAGTGGGATCGACGGTGCCGAGCGAGGACGTTTGGACAGGACGCTCACGAAGCGGACGATGTCGGGTCCTATCGGTAGGTCCGCGAAATGATTCTGCGACGTCAGCCTGACGATCTCGCGGCCCTGGCAGATGATGATCTCGGCATCGAAGGGAAGCCTGCGTGTCAACTCGGCACGGAGTTCTGTCTGGGTGATTGGTTGCCGGATCACGAAGGTGCCCGCCGCGCCGATGTTGACGGCATCGAGGTGCTTCAGTTGTTTGGCCAGGATCGATGGCCGGAAGGTCCTGTGACCGCCGACGTTGACCCCTCTCAGCAGAACTACGAGTGCCATGCGTTGTCTCCCGCACGCGGTGGTTAGCCGGGATCGGCGATGGACTGCCCAATGACCAGCCGATGACCATCCGGAGTGTGGAGGATGAACTCGCGGAGGCCGTACGCGCGATTCGTGGGGGCAGTGACCACCTCGGCACCCCGCGCTCGCACCTCGTGGTGGTAGGTATCGACGTCATCCACGAGCAGATGGACGAACCACGCGTGGTTTCCGATGGCAGCCGCAGGCACTTCGTCGCGACACTCTCCCAACATGAGAAAGCAAGGGTCCTTGGAGAGGAAGCTCCAGCCGGGAGCGCTGATCGGATCTTCGATGAAGCCGAGCGCGTCGACGTAGTAGCGCGTGGGGCGTGCCACGTCATGCACCGCCAGCACGGAGCGGGCTCGAAGGACACGTGCCATCACATGGATCTCCTCTCGTCCGCCTGACGGGCAGCGCGTAAGCTGCGGCCGACCCACCCGCCGGCGCAAGCCGGTAGTAGCCGGCGACCACGCCCCTGAACTACGGCAGGCGACTCGGCACTTCACGCGCAACCGATATGAGCGGCTCCTGGTAGTCTGATTGCACCCCGCTCATGGGCTGCACACTCAACGTGGCTGAGTAGGCTCCTGCGACGAACTGAACAGCAACCACACCCGTCTCTTGGACATTGTAGCGCGCTAGTGCGGCGACACGAACAGATGCTGGTTGATTGCGGGCTAGTGAATCCCGTGTCAGTGGCGGGCCGGCTTGCCCGCCTCCGCAGCTCTGGGCAGGTAGGTGAACGGGCGGAGGCGGTAGGTACGGCATGCCAGCAGCCTATCTGGATCTATGTGCTTCCAGCTCGATTTCGATCATGAACTCAGGGAGAGCGAGCCCTTTGACCTCGAGCCACGATCCTGTCGGAAAGTGTTTGGTGTAGATGGAAGCCCGATATGCCGCAACCTCGAGAAACTTCGCCATGTCGGTCGTAAAGACGTTCTCCACGATTACATCATCAAAAGTGTAGCCGTAGTGTGTCAGGACCTGGTCCAGATCCGAGTAGGCATTTTTCATCTGCTGTTCCAGGTCGCCAATGGCGGTGGGGTTGCCATTGTCATCCATGCTCACGGCGCCCGAGATCTTGAGGTCATCGCCGATTTTCACTGCATGCGTGTACCCGTACGCCTTTTCGACCTCCGGTCGCAACAGGAAATACTCTGGCACTTCCGTCACGTTCGCCGCCGCTTGCGCACCCATTGCTGCCTCGCCCGACTCAGATGGGGCACAGCCGGTCAGGCACGCCACAACTAGTGTGGCAACGGCAAGTAGGGAACTCGTTCTCATGGTTGATCTCCTCAGAAGTTTCCAGCTGCCGCGTCACGAATCTCGCGACAGTGGCGGGTCGTCTCGCCCGCCCTCTCACTAGTCAACAACCACCGCTGAAAGCTGCAAGGCCCGACCACTGCACGCGGGGGCTAGGCTGCCTTACGCTGCAAACATCTCCTGGAGGACCGCCAGCGATTGCGTGACAGCCTGAGATGAAAGCTTGCCAAGGCGACGGACGAGGCGACGGGTGTCCACGGTCCGGAGCTGGTCAAGCACAACAACGCCCGAACGCTTCTGAAATCGACACGGCACCCGAAATGGGTAGGGGTGGCGACCAGTCGTCATCGGGGCGACGATCACCGTCGTCAGGTGTTCGTTGAGTTCATCCGGGGACACGATCACGCACGGTCGTGTCTTCTTGATCTCGCGCCCGAGGGTTGGATCAAGCGCGACCAAGAAGACATCACCACGACGCGGCAACGCGGCTACCACTGCCACTCCGTCTCGTCGAACTCAGTCGGCACGAGCCCGTCGAGGACGCCCTCTCCTTCCCGTTGCCGAATCGCCTGTGCCGCGTCGGCCCATCCTGCCCGGGGCGCAGACGAGGCGGCAAGGAGGATCCCGTCCGGCTCGAGACGCAACTCGACTTCTTCGCCGAGGCCGGCCTGCTCCAGGAGCGGTTTCGGGATCCGGATACCCTGCGAGTTGCCGATACGGACGATGCGAGTTTTCACGGGTGGGCCTCCACAAATGGTAACCACAATGTAATTACCTACGGAGGCGTGCGCAAGCAGTTGGAAGGGGCAGCCTAACGCCTTCAGCTAACCTGCGAGCGAATCAAACAAAATGCGAGCGCAGCGAGCTTCCATGAATCGCTCGTCAGGTGCAGCATTCATTATGCGGCGTCGCGACGAGAGGCAGATCAGTGAGCGCCGGGGCGACTGCAAGCGCAACGAATATTTGCGTTCGTCAGTCTGCGCTGCTGCTCGCAATGAAGTCCGTGTTAGTGGCAGGACGCCATGGGCCGACCTGATCATGGGGCTGGTGGTGGAGCACTGGGCGAAATGCCGTTGCGACGCATCAGGTCTATGAGTTTCGCGCGGTCCGGTGGACCGGCTGTCGCTTCCGCGTAAATCGCGGCCGCCTCGCGGAAGAACTCCGGGCCGAGGAGCGCTGGCGTGGCCGCGCAGAAGCCCTTTACATCCATGCTGCCGTTGTTGTCAAAGCGGTGGACGGCCCCGCGGGGAATGCACAGCGCCTGGCCGGGGCCAATATCGATGGGCACTCCATCGACTGTGAAGGTGATTACACCATCCAGGCCGTAGATCGTCTCCTCGTACTGGTCGTGTGAGTGGGCGGGAGCAAGAAGGCGCTTGCCGGCTGGAACCATGAACTCGAAGACCGCAATGCTGCCGCCGGAGTCTTCGCCCGTGATGAGGAAGCGCACCGTGGTGGGACCGGCCTGGATGGTCTCGTCAGACGGGTTAAGCCGCGGGGGGGGCGTTTCGCTAGGCATCAGGATCCTTGGTGTTAGTGGTGTGTGCGCATGCTTGGTAGCCGCAATGTAAGCCATCATCAGCCTGCAGGCTGACGAATCCCGCGTCAGTGGCGGGCCGTCTCACCCGCCTACGCACTCATCAACGACTTCCTTTGTACACCAGCAAGGCCCGGCCACTGCACGCGGTGGCTAGGCAACTCTTGACCGAATATATCTCTACTTATATATTGGACTATGACGGACAAGCCGCTCCACTGGGTGGGCTCAGCCCTCGACGATCTGCGTGCGTTTCCCGTCAACGCGCGGCGCCAAGCTGGCTATCAGTTGCGGCGCGTCCAACTGGGCCTGATGCCGGACGACTGGAAGCCCATGAGCGCGGTGGGGCCTGGGGTCTCCGAGATCCGACTCCACACGGGCACCGCCCATCGGGTGTTCTACGTCGCAAAGTTCGCGGAGGCGGTCTACGTCCTGCATGCGTTCGAGAAGCGGACCCAGCGCACCCCAAGAACGGACATCGAACCTGCCCAGCAGCGACTAGCGCAGGTGCGAGCGCTCCGGCGAGATCGTTAGGAGGAAACGATGGCAAAGAAGAAGAGTCGCCGCGCGAGTGAGAATGTCTTTCGCGACCTGGGCTTTGAGCCCGAGGAAGCGGAGAATCTCCGCGTCCGTGCCGATCTGATGATCGCGCTGAGCACGCTCATTGAAGACCGGGGCCTGACGCAAGTGCAAGCGGCGAAGCTCCTCGGCGTGACCCAGCCCCGCGTGAGTGACCTCGTCCGCGGCAAGATCGAGCGCTTCAGTATCGACACGCTCATCGCCATGCTCGGAGCGGCCGGCATGCAAGTGCGCGTCACGACACAGGAACGTGCCCGAGTTGCCTAACGGTTGGGTTCAGCCGCGTTGCGGAGCGCAGCGGAGCAACGCCGGCTGCAACCCGTTGTTAGACGCTTACTGCCAGATGTCATGGCTCATTCCCTTCTCGTCGCAATTTCCATCGCGCGGTCCCGGCCCGCGCGGACATCCTCAATTGTTCTCCCAACCGCGATATCCGGTACCATGCCTTTTCCTGGCGTGAACGCCTTGTAGGAGGTTGTTGTCCAAAGCAATGGCACACGCACTCGAATGGTCGACTCCGGAAGTGACAGGAACGCAATAACGCCACCTGTGGGCCCTTCGGCGCTGCCGCCTGTTGACTCACCGACCAACAAAACCGTTCGCTCGTCGCGCAACTCCGCCAGCAATATCGTGGCCCCGGACTCGTTGTTCGGCCCAATCAGGACCGTCAGAGGGCCCCGCCAGGCATCGGCAGCCGGTTCAGCTTGTCGAGTACCTCCACTGACCTCCGGGCTGACCGTGTACATCCCGGTATCATCCTCCACGAAGAGGGATGCGGGCATACTGAAGACGCCTTCGTCCCACGTGCTCAGGTGTTGGCGGAAAGCATCGAACCGATAGGTCTTAACGCGTGAGGGCCCACCGACCGTAATCGGCTTGTCGATAAGGTGCCGGAGAAGACTGTTCATGACATCGTCCGAACCGCCTCCCACGGAACGTAGGTCAAGAACCAGTCGATCAACGCCCGAGCCTCCGATTTCGCGAAAAACAGGACCGAAGACGCTATCGGGATCTACCGGTGTACGGTAGTTCACAAAGGTGTTGATATTCATCACCGCGACATCGCCAACCCGCTTCCACGACACAGCGTCATTGTCGCTGAAGTTCGACTGCACCAGTCCGATACCGAGCGCTGCATCGGGTGCCTCGGTGCCGACGGCCGGAACACGCGTTTCTCGCAGTATGCCATCCGCGCCCCGAATCGAAAGGACAAAGGAACTTGAAAACCCGTACAGCAGTGGATGAAAAACGTCAAAGGTCGTCAGGCCAATGTCGTCACTTCCCGCGAAGATCGAGGCTTTCGTCTGATCGGTGAAACCGTCGACGGAAATGTATGGGCTTATCGCGTGATACAGACTCTGCATGGAACGACCGTCCACCTCCGTCAATTCATCCCCTACCACAACGCCGGTGACTCCAGGTGCTACACCGGTCACAATCGCTGTGCCTTCGACCCACGCGAAGTCTACAGGCAGCATGCTCGGGGAAGCATTCCTCCACTCCAACATCGCCGGTGGCAACTCAGCCTCCGTGTGCTCGCACCTTATCGTTGCCAGGAACGCGCTGACGGCGAGATACATCTCACCCGTATTTCGAGCATGAGCTGAGGCCGCGAGAAATGCCTGTTCGGCAGCAGCGACATCAACGGCGGTCCGGTACCGCGTGTACCCAGGATGGATGCCCCGCAGCACGCTTATCAACAACTCGGCATCCCGATCGGTCTGCTCGATGGTAAGAGGGGAAGTGGGGGGACTGGCGTCCGTTGCCTGACCGGCGTGGAGACAGGCCGATAGTCCTCCATTCATCACCAGCACTGCGACGCAGAGTTGTCTCATAGTCAGGAAGCTTCTTATGATGTGCGCCATTCTTTCACCGTTTCGGTTTCGTCTCACGCACCGGCGTTCACCTGCGGGCTGCGCAGCGGCCCGTCGGGTGCAACACCTTGTTAGGCGGCGATGGCCTACGGCTTTCCATAAACCTCCAGCCGCACTCGTTCCGCCCTTCCAGAGGTGCGCGTTGCCCCTTGGCGTTGTCGAACGAATTCGTCGAAGAAGGATCGCAGCAACGCTCGAACTGCGTCCAGCCCCGGGAGTGGGTCGACATCATAGGTATACTCCCCGGGCTCAAGCACCGGAAGATCGGTCACCGAGTTGTGCCCGAATCCTTCGAGAGTTGCGATGTAAACATCGTTTCTGCGATTGGGTATGATCTCTCTGATGTTCGGGTGAGCCATGTCCGGCAGCGAACTACTCATCATCATCAGAACCGCAGCGTCCATTCCCCCCTTCCTCACTTCAGGTGGAGGAACTCCCTCCATCGAGGCGAATGCCACGAAGCGGTGGTCGGCCGCCACGGCAGCTCCAGCAATCCTGCCTCCCAGCGAGTGGCCGAAGGCGCCCAGCCGAGAAAGGTCGAGTCTCCCTGTGAAACGCCGCGCTGGATCATTCCTGTTGATTGCGGCGAGGCGACGCAGAGCGAAGGCGACATCACCTGCGCCCAACACCGCAGCTTCCTGAAAGTACTCGTCCACGTGCTCATACGGCCCCGTGAGAATCTCGAACGGGATGCGATAGCGTGGTGAGGGGGGTATGGTCCGGCCGTCTGGGTACACCACGCGGCCAGAGTGAGGACTGTCGATGGCGAGCACGAAGTAGCCGTGGCTCGCCAAATCCTCCGCAATAGCTGTGTAGAAGTGGCGCGCGACACCACGCCCGGGCGCTATCACGAGAACTGGAAGCGGCTTGTCAGCCCCCGCGACCCGCGCTGCCGGATAGCTCCAAGACCGCACATGATAGAGGTGTGGGTAGAGGGGAGCGTATGGTGCAGGTTGAGCAGCTGAATCCGCAGCGGCCGGGTACCACGCCTGAACCATGATCTCCCTTACGTCGTTGTGAGCGGGCGTGACAGTGTCGAGAAGGTCAGTGTCGATCCAGTGCCAGACGGTCGTACCAACCGAACTTGATCCCGTTGGCTGGGGAAGGACTACTTGCGACTGGTCTTGCGCTGAGGCGCTTTCAGCCACGCGACTCAATGCCACAATCAAGACAATCAGCGATGTCACAGTCCGCATGAAGATCATATCGGCCCTCTCGGCTCGCCGTTAGACGGTCTGCGGACGGCGGCCCTAGCGGTCACCCCTTTACGGCACCGACGTGCACTGCAGGTCAGCGCCCACCGTCAGGGGACCCGTGTAGACCTTCTTCAGGTCAGTGATGGTCGCATCCAGATCGAACTGACCAATATGACTGATAATCAGTCGCCCAACTCCCGCCTCTTGGGCAACGCGACCGACGACCGCAGGTGGAGCGTGCAGAGGACTCGTCGCACCTGTGGCAATGGCGAGATGCATGATCAGGACATTCGCCCCGCGCGCGAAGTCGATGAACGTTGGGTTAGTCCCAGTCTGATCGGAACTGAACACGATCGATGCATTGCGCGTTTGTATGCGATACGCCAGCGTGGGGATATTGCCATGGGGTATGCCCAACGCGGTCATGGTGACTCCCTGCTGATCGAATACCGTCGACGGTTCTGCTTGCGTCACATCCACGACACTGACCTCGAGACGAACACCTCCCCCCACGCCAGCCACCGGCGGACCGCCCAGCGTGGTCCCAAGCACTTGAAAGGCGCCATGCTTTGCATCGAACAGGCGACTGAGGAAGGTCGGAAACCCTGGCACGAGGTCGTTACCGGAAGGACCGACAATAGGTAAGGGTTCCTTACGCGTGAAATTGCTCAACCATAAGAGGGCGGGTAGGTCAGAGACGTGGTCCGGATGCAAATGGCTGATGGCGACCAAAGACAGGTCGCTCAGTTTGGCTTGGGCTTGGCCGAAACGCAGGAAAGCCCCCCACCCATGTCGATAAGAATCTTCGCGTGACCATCGATCCAGAGAAGATAACTGGTTGAGGCGCGATCGCGGCTGATCATGGGGCCACCAGAACCCAGGATCTGAACAGCGATCGGATGTGTCCCGCAACTTTGCGCCGACGCGCTGGAGGACATAGAGAGAAGGGCAAGCAAGCAAACGATCCCGGATCGAATCATGAGTGCACCTGTATTCCGTAGCAGATCTTAAGAGTTGTCGAAATCCCCATTGCGTCTAGCGGTTCCGCGATTCTGCTGCGGACATCCTAGGTGGGGCGCGCGAAGCGCGCGAGGCTACCGCGTGGCCGTCAGCAGCAATCGCTTGTTCGGCGGCGCGGATTCATATAGTAAGTGCAACACGCCCCCGCAACGAGAAAGGTGACCTGGGATAGGGTAGTGCTTCCGTCTCGGCCAAGAGAGGGAAGCCGACCATGAGCTATCGCCAGATCACCTACGCGGAAAGATACACCCTCGGCCTGCTCCGGCAGCGGGGCCTGTCGCCCGCCGCCATCGCCCGGGTCCTCGGGCGGCATCGGAGCACCGTGATCCGCGAAGTCCAGCGCAATCGAACCCACCACGACGGGAGCTACCGCCCGCAGCTCGCGGACTGGTATGCCCGGGGGCGTCGGCGTCGCTCGCGGCGCAACGCGCAGTTCACCGCCGCGGACTGGGCGCGCGTGGAGCGCCTGGTCCGCGAGGACTGGAGCCCCGAACAAATCGCCGGCTGGTTGCATCGCCACCGGATCCTGGAGATCAGCCATGAGACGATTTACCGATACCTCTGGGCCGATAAGCAGGTGGGGGGCCTGCTGTATCAGCATCTGCGGGGCGCGCGGAAGCACTGCCGCAAACGCTATGGGGCCTACGACAGTCGAGGCCGCCTCGCCGGCAAGCGCCCGATCACCGCCCGGCCCGCGGCCGCCGAGGCGCGCACGCAGGTGGGCCATTGGGAAGGGGACACGGTGCTCGGCGCCGGCCAGGCCGGCCCGTGCGTGTTGACCCTCGTCGAGCGGAAGACCGGCTACGTCGCGCTCGGCAAACTGCAGCGCCGCACGGGCGCGGAGGTGAACGAGCGTGCGCACCGTCTGATCCGTGCCCAGCCGCATCCCGTGCGCACGATCACCGTGGACAATGGCACCGAGTTTCACAGCTACGCCGCCCTCGAGCGCGTCATCGCCGCGCGCTTCTACTTCGCCACGCCGCACCACGCCTGGGAACGCGGCACCAACGAGAACACCAACGGGCTACTCCGCCAGTACCTGCCCAAGCGCGCGAGCATGGCCCAGCTCACCCAACACGACTGCAATCGCATCGCCGCCAAGCTGAACCGCGCGTCCCCGCAAGCGCCTCGACTATCGAACCCCGGAGGAGTGCTATGTCCCCTGACCCTCAGTGTTGCACTACAAACTTGAGTTCAAGCGGCGTGGACTGGCGACGATCGAACGAGCGACTGGAACCCACCGTACGCCATCCGTTTAGCATCAAAACCTGAATTCGATGAATCGATCAAATCCGCCATCCTTGGGTCAGCCGCGACCTTCTCGTTTGCCAGATCACGTGCCTCACGAGAATCAAATACCACCCATCCAAACACGATGGTTTCATCCTCCGTTGCAGCTACGAGATCAGTGAACGAGCGCGTTCCCTCCAATTTCAAATCGTCACCGACATATTCCCAGTAGTCGAGTGCGCCATGTTCCTTCCAAATCTCTGCAACCGCTTCAACAACACGCTTGTACTCGTCTAGGCGATCGCGCGGAACGGGAAGGACGAATCCGTCGATGTAATGAGCCATATCTGCTCCGATAGTGGTAACTGAATCTCGTGTTTTCAGCCGCCTAACCGTTCCGGTCCAGCGGCGGGCCGCGCAGCGGACCGTCCGCTGCAACTGGTTGTTGGGCGGCTGTCGGCGTTCGACTCTCACGGGCGGTACATCCACGCCGACGACCGTGGCCCGGTGCCGTTGCCATACCCGCCTGTAATCAGTGCACCTCCACCTCTCAGCGGTGCGACCGCAGAGAACTGTCCCGCCATTCGCGGCTCGCCGGGCACCAGCGCGAAACTCCGGCTCGCGACGTCGTACGTTTCAGCCTGCGGCGCGCCTCCGGCGATCAACACGAGACCGCTCGGGAGCAAGACGCTGCTGCCCTCGTGCTTATAGCGGCCGAGCTTCATCACAGGGCCGGCCACGAACAGCCCGGTCTTCGGATCGAACAACTCTGTGGAGCGGTAAACTCCGCGATCGTCTCGCTCGTCGGCGCCGCCGGTAATCAAGACTTGGCCTGCCGGAAGCAGCACAGCGTCGTGTTTGTGGCGCGGGATGCGCATCGCACCCGCACGAGTGAAAACACCGGTGGCAGGGTCATAGATCTCTGCTGAGGCCAGGAGCGTGAGGTTTCGCCGCTGCCCATTGTGCCCGCCAACGATCAACACACGTCCGTCCGGCAGTCGCACGGCCGCATGGCTCTCGCGCGCCATGGTCATGCTTCCCGTCGGTGAGAAGCGGCCCGTCACGGGATCGTAGACCTCCGCGCTCGCCAGGAAGGTCCAGCCCGGACCCAAGCCTCCCGCGATCAGCACCTTACCGCTCTTGAGGGGAATGGCGATGTGGTCGGCTCGAGCGGCGAAAAGCGACCCGGTGGGCATGAAGGTGTTTTTCTCCGGGTCGAACAGCTCCGCCGCGGCCAGCGTCACGGAGCCTTCGCCGTAACCGCCAGCAATTAGCACCTTCCCATCGGGAAGCAGCGTGGCCGTGTGGCTGTGACGTGTCGTGACCATGGGCGGCAATGGGGCGAATTCTTCCGTGCCAGGCTCGTAGACTTCAGCCCCCTTCGAGGAGCCCTTTTCGATGAACCCACCCGCGACCAACACGCGGCCGTCGGGCAACGCGGTCGCGGTGTGTGCGGCGCGGCCAACCTGCATGTCTGCGGTCGAGACCAATGTGCCGCGGAGCGGCTGTTCACGCACGTCCGCGTTCGCCGGACTGCTCGTCAGCCAACCCAGACCACTCGCCGCTACGCCAGTGATCAACGCGACACCGGCCAAGAGCTTCCGTGCCATCAGTTCCGTCCTCTCGGTTCGACTCTGGCAGTCGACTCATGCTACGCCTACCGCCATTCGCAGGTAGGCACTCGATGTGAGCTGATCGATCATGAACTCAGCCACGTCGGCACGGGAGACGCGGACAGTCCAGATGAAATTGCCGACATGCGCTCCATGTCGGACGCGGCCGCGCTTCCCGCCGTTCGTGAGTGCTCCGGGCCGCACGATCGTCCAGTCTACGCCGCTTGCCGCGATGGTTCTTTCCTGGCGTGTCTTGTCCCAGAAGTAGAAAGGCAGGATCACCGGAATCACGAAGAGCGTGTAGATCAGGCCCAGGCGGCCCGCAGTGTCACCGATACCCAGGGAACTCATGCAGACGAACCGGCGTACGCCATGGGTCTCCATCGCACGCAGGATGTTCTTCATGCCTTCCGACTGGATGCGAGTTGGATAGAAGTAGCGCTGGTGACCGAGAGCGGAGAGAACCGCATCTTGGCCGCGCATGGCCGTGTCGATCGAGCCCGGGTCGAGCACGTTGCCCTGGACGACCGTCAGACGATGATGCTCCAGCCGAAGCTTCGACGGGTTGCGCACCAACGCGGTGACCCAGAAGCCTCGCTCCAGCGCCTGTGCGACGAGTTGGCGACCCGTTCCGCCGGTGGCTCCCACGATCAGGATCCGCGTCGGAGACGGAAGCGGCGCGTCACTCGAGCGCTCGCCCCCCGATCGGTATCCGGAGCGCGCCAGTGCGATCGATAACCCAACTGCGTAGAGGACCAAGAGGAGAAGTACGGTCATTGGTTACCCTTGTCCGCCCAACGCTCCGGTTCAGCGGCGGCGCGCAGCGCCGTCCGCTGCAACCGGTTGTTGGGCCGCAGCTGTGTCGGGCTTCGGGATTCGTAGGCCCCTGCTGCCAAGAGCTTCCTCAAGGAACAATCACGGCGTCCAGGGCACGGCGTATCGACATGGGCATGAGCGGCGCCTTGCCGAAACGGACCACGAGATCAGGACGACGTCCAGGAATACCTAGCCAGTCAGCAAAGGCCGGGCGAACCTCGGCCACTTCGATCGGCATGTTCATATGGGCATGCCGGATACCGAGAGCGGTTGCCTGCAGAGTAAATCGCTCGAAACTGCGACCGACCTGTATCCAGTCTTCTGGGCCCTCTCTTTCGGCGACGAACACTGCCAGGCCGGCTGAGGACCGAAGTTGTCTCGCGTACTTCTTGTTCTCCGCGTCCTTCTTGAAAGCGAGATCGAAGATTGTTGGGCCGAGCCAGTTCGGCACAGTCGGATTGCCCGAGCACTTCCCCAGCATCCCGTCGCCGGCCTTCAGCGCCGCGGCGGGGTTGTAGCGGATCCACTCCTTCAGCTCGCGGACGAAGGCAGGGCTGTCCATCTGTGCACTGTTACCCCTTTGTATGAACTCCAGCGCCTGCTCCAACCTGGGGCGTTCCGTAACGACAAGGACATCCACGCCCGGCATTGCGGCAGCCTTTTCGAGCTGGCGTAGCTCGGATCCTGACAGAGCTTGACCGTCATACTCTGACTTGGTCGACTGCCGGACAGGGATCGCGCCGCAGAGGTCCGCATCGGTTGCATGCCCCATGCCCGATCCCCTGCCCAGGTCCACGTGTATCGCAGTCCCTTCCCCTCGGTCTGTCGTCAGCGATACTTCCGCTGGCCGGCTGCTCGCGTTCGCGGCGATGACAATATTCTGTGCAGCACAGCCAAGAGTGACGTACAGGTGATGATCATCGGGATCGACAATCGGTGTTCGCCGGGAAAAGTCCGGAAGGATATCGATCGTGTCCCCACCTAGCCGGAACTTCCACGGCTGCGTATTGTGGGAATTGGACGCAAGCGTTCCGAAGCGAACATAGTCGCGTAGCTCCGGCCTGGCCGGAAGTCCGACGCGCATTGCGCTCACGGCGTCGTCATATCTGCTCATGCTGCCTCCGAGACCGCTC
>CAWFGG010000010.1:0-286692 GCA_963815325.1 uncultured Gemmatimonadales bacterium | reverse complement strand
CGTGTGCCGCGGCAGATCTCGCGGAGCAATGGGGCCTGACCCAGGGCTTTGTCGGGATGATCCTCTTGGCCTTCACCACGTCGCTGCCCGAGGCCGCCGTGACCCTGGCGTGCATTCGGACCGGTGCCTATAACCTGGCCGTCGGGACCCTGCTCGGCAGCAACTGCTTCAATATGGCCGCGCTCTTCCCGCTGGATATTCTGAACGGCTCGGACGCGCTGCTGGCCCAGGTGCACCCGGCCCTCGTCATCGGCGCGTTGGTGGGGGTCTTGATGATGGGGATCGCCATCCTCGACATCCTCAACAAATCCGAGCGACGCTGGTGGGTTATCGAGCCCGGACCCGCGTTCATCTTGATCACGTATCTGGTGGGACTATACCTGACCTACCGGATGAGCCATTGAGGTCGGCCTGGGCAGCGCGGCGTGCCTAGGCGGAGTGTCGCCCTCGCAAGCCGCGCATCTTCCGCCACCTGAGGGCGGCCTGGAGCCCGGTCGACACCAGGTACGCGACCCCGGCCACCACGATAATGGAAGCGCCGGCCGGAAGGTCGGGGCGGAATGACAGCGCCAGCCCAGCGACTGTAAACCCCATACCGAGCACGATGGCCAGCAACATCATGCGTCCGAGGGAACGGACGTATTGCCCGGCAATTGCGGCCGGGAGCGTGAGCAGGGCAATCACGAGGATCAGCCCGACCACCCGAATCAGCGTGACGACCGTGAGGGCCACCAGGGAGAGGAGCAGCAGATCGACGAACTCGACTGAGACGCCGCGGAGCAGGGCAAACTCCTCGTCGAACGCGACGGCCAGAAACTGCCGGTAGAGCAACAAGACCAAGACCACGATGATCAGGTCGAGAATCGCAATGAACAGCAGGCCTTTCGGAGCCACCATCAAGATGTTGCCGAACAGGTAGCTCAACAGATCCACGTTGTAGCCCGGGGTCTGCGAAATGAAGAGAATCCCGATCGCCATGCCGACGGCCCACAGGGCGCCGATCAGTGTGTCGACATGCTCGGTTCCGTGGCGGCTGACCCACCCCACGATGAGGGCCGCCGCCAGCGCGGCGATCAGTGCGCCTAGGATCGGGTCCTGGCCAAAGAAGTACGCGATCCCCATCCCGCCCAGCACGGCGTGGGCGATACCCCCCGCCAAGTAGCCGATACGCTTGACCACCACGTAGGAGCCCATGACCCCGCAGCCGATGCTCGCGAGGATTCCCGCCGCCAAGGCGTGCTGGAGGAACTGCTCGGTGGCAAGCGTTCGGAAGAACTCGCCCATCACAGCATCCTATGATTGGTCATGGCCGTGGTCGATGAGCCGCACCGGCGTGCCGTACAACTGGGCGATGACCTCGCCGGTGATGGCGCCGGTGGGGTGGCACACCAAGGTCCGGTTCAAGCAGGCCACGCGATGCACGTACTGGGTGATGAACCCGACGTCATGAGACACCACAACGATCGTCATGCGCTCATTGAGCGTCCGGAACAATGTGAAAATGTCGGCCTCCGCCAACACATCGATGTTCGAGGTCGGTTCATCGAGAATGAGGATCTTGGGATTCGAGACCAGAGCCCGCGCCACCAGCGCCCGCTGCAGCTGACCGCCCGAGAGCATCCCGATCGGGTTGGCCCGGACGTCCCAGACCTGGGCCTCCCGCATGGCAAGCTCGGCGGCGGCGTGATCCGCCGCTCGATAGCCGCCCAGCACCCGCGTGGCGCCGAGCCGCCCCAGGAGCACCATGTCTCGAACCAGAATCGGGAAGTCCCGCCGGAACGTCGCGAACTGGGGCACGTAGCCGATGGCGTGGCGCCCGTCCACCGGATCGCGGCCGAACACCCGCACTCGGCCCGCGGTGGGCCGAAAGAGACCGAGCATGACCTTGAGCAACGTGCTCTTGCCGCTGGCGTTGGGACCCACCAGGCCAAGGAACTCGCCCTCTTCCACGGTGAGATCGATGTCTTCCAGAACCAGGGGCCCGCCGTAGCTGAACGACACCCGCTCGAGCTCGATCGCGGCACTCATGATTCGCGCAACGCCTCCGCCAGCCGCTCGGCCACATGCCGCACGTTGTTCACATAATCCTCCGCCAGCGGATCGAGCATCAGCACCCTGGCACCCGCCGCCTGTGCCACGGTCTTCGCCATGCCTTGGCTGTATTGGGCTTGGACCAGCACCACCCGGATATGCTCGACTCGAGCCTGGTGGATCAGGCGTGCCAGGGTTTGGGCGCCGGGCTCCTTCCCGTGGCTCGCAATGGGGACTTGGTGGAGTCCGTACTCCTCGGCGAAGTAGGCCCACGCCGGATGGAACGCCATGAACGTCCGGGTCGGGAGGTCGCGAAGGAGGCCGTGGACCTCATCATCGACGGCGCTCAGGTCGCGGACGAACCGCTGGTAGTTGAGATCGAATAGCTCGCGGCGATCGGGCAGCGCCTCGATCAGGGCGTCCCGAATGGTCCCAGCCATGACGGCCACCAGCCGCGGACTCATCCACACGTGCGGATCCTGACGACCCTCATGACCCGGATCCGAGTCGTCATCCAACGGCAGCAGCTCAATGCCTTGACGCATGTCGACCATGGTCATGCCGGAATATGCCGCATGCATCCGGCTGAGCCAGGCATGCTCGAACTCCAACCCCATCGTGAAGTAGATCCTGGTGCCCGCAAGGCTCGCCATCTGGCGCGGCGTCGGATCGTAGGTGTCGGGGCTCTGACCCGGACCGATCAGCACCGACACCGAGACGGCCGGCCCGCCAATCCGATCCACGAAGTATTTCTGGGGCAGGATGCTGACCGCGACGGCCAGGGGCCCCGCCTGGGCGGCCCCCGAGGCCGGGCTGGAACCACAGGCCACGCTGCCAAGCCCCGCGAGCATCGCAATCACTCGGGACATTCTCGGAATCATGGCAGACCATACGGAGCGAGGAAGGCCGGGCGTCAAGGCGCGGCAAGATAGGGCCAAATGATGGGAGGGGACAAGGCCGCCGACCGTGTATTCGCTTGTATCCGCCCCGGGCCGCGCGCTAACTTTCAAGTCAGGGCGTGGTGGCAGAGTGGTTGAATGCAGCGGTCTTGAAAACCGCCGTACCCTAACCGGGTACCGTGAGTTCGAATCTCACCCACGCCGTTCGCGTTTCAGAAATTCGATCGTCCTCCGGCGGTCGCGTCACCTCGCGTCAAACCCACCGAAAACCGGGCAAAAATCAGAACTAGGGAAAACCCTAGTCAACCCGACCATCGTATTCCCCGAATAGAAGGAAAGTGCTATCGTGCATCAGTTTGGGTCGCGACGGTGCCGCGACCGCCACGAGTTCATCCTTGCGTAACGGAGGTTCCCGATGTTCAACATGCTCACAACCCAGACACCGCGAGTGCTCCACCGAGCCGCTGTTCCTGGCCTCGTAGCAGGCATGGCCGTGATATTCGCCGCCTGCCGGGCCGAGCCGGCCGGCGCAGCAGGCGGGCATGGCGCCGCCGAGCGCCGAGGCGGTTGCCCTGCATGCCATGTCGGCTCCCGAGGCGGCGCGAGCTCACCCGGGCCTTCCGCGATGCAAATGCGCCGGGGACGGTGATTGCCGGATACTTCGACCGCGCAGTGCTGGATCAGATGCTGAGCGAGTCCGGTGTTGCCGGCCTCAGGATCTATCAGGGAATGAACCCGGACGGCTCACCGGCGTTGGTGGTGGTTGGTGTGGATGAGCCAGGGCAACGATCTCGAGGACGGGACCATCGCCGAGACGGCGCAGGCCTTGCCCGCCCTTTTGCAGCAGGTCGGGCAGCTCTGAGTCAATAGGGTCAAGTGTGGGCGATGCGCTCATCTACGCCTCATTCGGCGTCGAGGTCCTGGCGTTCGCGGCGATCTTTGCCGTGCGCCGGCCAGTGCCGCGCGCTCTTGCGCTGACGGCAGCCGCTCATGCTGGCCATGTTCCTGCTCGACGTCGTCGATGACCTGGCTCGGCAAGCGCGGCAGCCAAGACTCTCTGGATCATCCACGCACGACTGCCGGTCATCACGGCCCTCATCCTGTGGAGCCTGTCCTACCTGCAGCTCCGCGTCGTCCCGCGGGATGCCATGCGCATCGCCGCGGGGCTCTACGTGGTGGTCTGGCTCATCATGACGGGCTACGGTCGAGGACCTGTCGCAGTTCAGCCGGTTCACCGCCCCGCTCCAGGCCCTCGTCATCCTGGTGGCAGCGGCCTACACCCTGGTGACCCGGCTTCGGAAGTCCAGCACCCCCGCGGCCGCCCCATGGTTTTGGATCAGCATCGGGTGGCTGCTCTACTTCGGGAGCGGGGTGGTGCTGGATCCCGTCAGTGAGATGCTCCTGACCGCGAACTCCATGGAGTATTTGCGGGCGACGTTCTACGTGAAGGCCGCCATCAATATCCTGGCATACGCACTCTTGACCCTGGGGGTTCTGTGCGGACGGTCGTCCCTGACATTTGGTGGGTCTATCTCGCCGCCGCCGGCACCGTTACGATCCTCGTCGTAGCGTTCGTCATCGCCGTCTTGCTGCAGCAGCGACGGCACATGGCGTCGGTCCGTGCCTTCAGCGACCGCCTCCTCGCCGCCCAAGAGGAGGAACGCGCCCTCGTGGCCCGAGAAATTCACGATGACGTGCTCCAACGGGTTGCGGTGCTGCTCGGCGAATTGGACGCAAAGCAGATGGCGCCCCCGGTGAGTCAAGAGGCCTATGCCCGGTGGATAGGGCAGTTCCGGGAGGAAGTCGCCGATCTGGCCGAGCGACCTCCGGAACATCGCCAAGCGGATGCACCCGGCCGTGCTCGACCATCTCGGGCTCGAAGCCGCGCTCGAGGCCTTGGCGCAAGACATGAACGGCACCGATGGCGTCCGGCTGGACATGAACATCGACCTGAAACACAAGACCACCACCCTCCCCAAGAATCTCACCACCAGTCTCTACCGGATAGCCCAAGAAGCCCTGCGGAATGTGGCCCAGCATGCCCAGGTGTCCCAGGCCTCCCTGTCCATGACGGAACAGGACGGCGGAATACGGCTCGTGGTTGAGGACCAGGGACGGGGCCTGCCGGAGAACTCGGAGGCGGCAACCATCGGACTCGGCATCACCAGCATGAAGGAACGGGCGCGCCTGGTGAACGGGCAGGTATCGGTCACGCCGGGCCGGGACCGGGGCACCCGGGTCGACGCGTGGGTGCCACTCCGGCGGCAGCCATGATCTACCACCCCCGAGTCCTGGTGGCCGACGACCACAAGATGTTCTGCGAAGGCTTGGTCGGCGCGCTCGAGCCCACCTACCGCGTCGTCGCCATGGTACACGACGGCTCACAGGTGCTGGACGAGATCGAACGCCTGAAGCCCGATCTGGCCCTGGTGGACGTGTCCATGCCCGGACAGAGTGGCATCGACGTGGCCCGGCGCATGAAGAAGCTCGGGTCTCCCACCAAGGTCATCATCCTCACCATGCACGATGAGGCCCTGTTCGCTCTCGAGGCCATGCGCGCCTCGGCTGCGGGGTTCGTGCTCAAGCATTCGCCGCGCGAGGTGCTCATGACGGCAATCGCCAAGGCGCTCGAGGGCGAGACCTTCATGGACCCGGCCATGGCGGACAAACTCAAGGCGTATTCGCCCGGCAGCGACACGCAGCAAACGACCGGTGGGGAGGTGCGGATGAAGCCCTGGCTTCGTCTCACCGCCCGGCAGCTGGAAGTCCTCCATCACTTGGTCCTCGGTTCCACCATTGCCGAGACGGCTGAGGCGCTTGAATTGACCGTCAAGGCCATCGAGTTCCATCGCAGGCGCATCAAGAAAATCCTGGGCGTGAGCACCACCCCGGGGCTGATCCACTACGCCGTGACCCACCACATCTTCGACTAACCGCTCGTCGCACGATGACAACCCTCGGGCACTCCGGGGCATCTAACCCACTGATGCCCTCGTTGGCTCTCTCGATCCGGAGGTCGGTCCCCATGGGGTCACCCGACGTGCTTCGATTGCTTTCTCCATCTCAGTGACTTCTCACCCTTCCGGCCTCTGCCCGGCCGCCGCCCAAGAGTGGCGCACCAGCTGCGAGGGCCAGTGAGCGGAATGACGACCGGGGCCGGCATTGTCTGGTCAAGGACCTGACGCTCTCACCAACCGGCAGCCTGCGAGGTCGACGCGGGTCCCAACGGAGGAATCAAGGCCCTGGGGTGGGACCGAGACCAAATCGCCGTTCGGGTGGTCGTCGTTGGTCACGCGAGAACCGACGAGCGGGCCCGGGCGCTCGCGTCAGAGGTCCGCATCGAGGCCGACCGTGGCTCGATCCGGGCCAGGGGACCCTCCACCGGCCGCAACGAGAACTGGTCCGCGAGTTACGAGATCTACCTACCCCGGAGTCAGGACTTGGACCTCGAAACCACGAACGGCGGGGTCGAGGTGAGCGATGTTCGTGGCACGATGGCACTCGCCACGGTCAACGGCGGTGTCCACCTCAGGAACCTCGGCGGTGACGTTCGGGCTCGTACGACCAATGGAGGGCTCCACATCGAGCTCAGCGGCTCGCGGTGGGAGGGCGCCGGGTTGGACGCCCAGACCAGGAATGGCGGCGTCTCCCTCACGATGCCCGACGGCTACTCGGCCCGGCTGGAAACCGGCACCACCAACGGTGGGCTGGAGATCGACTTCCCTGTCATGGTCCAGGGCCGGGTCACGAAGCGCTTATCCGTGACCCTGGGTGACGGCGGCCCGCCGATCCGAGCGATGACGACCAACGGCGGGGTTCACATCCAGCGACGGTAGGTCCCGAAGGCGGCTCATCCCGCGGGACGCACAAGGGCCGGCACCAGCAGTGCCGGCCCTTGTGACAGGGTGTGTGATCGGTACCGATGAAGCTGGGTCACGAGACCTTGCCCCGGTCGGGCCGGGCGATCACTTTCCACGTCCCGAGGAGCGGTGGCCGAGAGGCTGAAGGCACCGGTTTGCTAAACCGGCATAGGGCTTATCCCCCTATCGAGGGTTCGAATCCCTCCCGCTCCGTTTCCGCCCGACGTGCCAGCCGGCCCTCGGGATCGTGCCCTTCCCCACCACCGGTCTTCCCGAATTCACTCACCCATGTCCGCACCCCGCGTCCGGTTCGCACCTTCCCCCACCGGCTACCTCCACGTCGGCGGGGCGCGGACTGCGCTGTTCAACTGGCTGTTCGTCCGGCAGACCGGAGGCACCTTCATCCTCCGTATCGAGGACACCGATCGGACGCGAAGCAGCGACGAGCATACCAAGGTCATTCATGACGGGCTCATTTGGCTCGGCGTCGCATGGGACGAGGGGCCGTTCTTTCAAGCCGACTATTCCGACCAGCAGCGAGCTCGCGCCCACCAACTCCTGACCGAGGGGAAGGCCTACCGGTGCTTCTGCTCGGTGGTCGAGCTGGCGGAGCAACGGCAGAAAGCCAATCGGCTGAAAGTCCCATTCACGTACGATCGCCGCTGCCATACCCTGTCCGATTCCGAGATCGCTGCCAAGATCGACGCCGGCACGCCGTTCGCCATCCGGTTTCTCATGCCCAACGAGGAGCTGGCGTGGGACGATACTGTGCACGGCCGGATCAGCTTTCACGGACGCGACCTCGACGATTTGGTCATCCTGCGAAGTGACGGGTCTCCCATCTACAACCTGGCCGTGGTCTCCGACGACCTCGACATGGGAATCACCCACGTCATCCGGGGCGCCGATCACATCTCGAATACCCCGAAACAGATCGCGCTCTACCGGGCGCTCGATCGTGAGCCGCCGGTGTTCGCCCATGTGCCCATGATCCTGGGCACGGACGGCAAGAAACTGTCGAAGCGACACGGCGCCACCGCCGTCGGTGACTACCAAGACCATGGGATCCTCCCGGCGGCAATGCGCAACTTCCTCGCCCTGCTCGGCTGGTCGCCGGGCGACGACCGGGAGATCCTCACCGAGCGGGAGATGATCGATGCCTTTTCGCTCGAGGCTATCCAGAAGAAGCCGGCCGTCTTCGACACGACCAAGCTGGAATGGATGAACGGCCAATACTTGTCCATGCTTCCCGCGGAGGAGCTGGTCGGGCCAGTGCGGCGGGAGCTCGGGCGCATGCAGCTGCCCGACATAGCGGATGTGTTGCCGTTGATCGGTGCCGTAAAGACGCGGAGCCGAACGGTGGTACACCTGGCCGAGCAGATAGCCATACGGCTGGACCCGAGCCGTGTCGTGCCGGACCAGAAGGCCGAGAAACTCAAAGGCAAGATGGGCGCGGCCTTCAACGCGAACCTCGCGTTGGCCCTTGCCGCGCTTCAGGAGCTATCCGCGGCCGAGTGGACGCCAGACCAGTTGGTCGAGACCTTGCGACGGGTCGCCGAGTCGAATGGGCTCACGCTCGGAGACGTCATGCAGCCGATTCGGGTCGCCCTCACGGGATCGACCGTTTCGGAGCCAGTCAATGAACTGTTGTACGTGGTGGGGCGAGATTCGAGCCTTGCGCGTCTCCGAGACGCCGGAACGAGGGAGTGATGATGCGTACGGATGTTCGCTCGTCGGCCGGACTGTGGTTGCTGGTGACCGCTGCGGCGTGCGCCCACCCCGCCCCCGAGTCCCTCCCCGAGCCCGCGCCCCCGCCAGCGGAAGTCGAGCAGCCGGAGGCGCCGACGCCGCCGATCAAACCCAACATCGATCCGGGTCCGATGATCGCTCCGGTTACCATCCCGAGGGACTCGACTCCAGAGCCCTCCATCGATTCCGCGCGGCTCGACCGTCCCGACGTGCGAATCCCCCGCGATGCTCCGGTAGAACCCTCGATCGACTCGGCCCGTCTGGGCGATCCGCTCGCGGTCCCGATGGACCGGTCGCCGCCCAAGGCGGAGGCACCGGTCCGTTTGAGCTTCGTGGGGGACATCAGCCTCGGCACGACGACGCTGCCGGACGGGGTTCCTGCGGACAGCGGGCGTGGGCTCTTGGCTGCGGTGGCGCCACTGCTGACCGGAGACATGGTGGTCGGCAACTTCGAGAGCGCCGTGGGAGACACCGGCTCACCATCCAAGTGCCGAAGGGACGATGGAACCATCCGGCAGCAATGCTACGCCTTCGTGGCGCCGACGCACTTGCTGCCGCGTCTGGCCGAGGCCGGGTTTACCCACCTCAATTTGGCCAACAACCATGCCAACGACATGGGATCCGAAGGCCGGGGCATGGCCGAGCGTGCGTTGGAAGCGCTCGGTATTCGGACCTACGGTCCCCTGGAGCGTCTGAGCATCGACACGCTCTACCGAGCGGACAGTATCACCGTGGTCGGGCTCATCGGCTTCGCGACATATCCCCATTCGTACAACCTGCTCGACGTCACGGCGAGCGAAGGCCTGGTCGCGAGCGTGCGACCACTGGTGGACGTGCTGATCGTCACCTTCCACGGCGGGAGCGAGGGAGCCGACGCCGTGCACACACCGGACGGCCCCGAGTTCCTGGGACGCGAGCCCCGCGGCGATCTCCGAACGTGGGCGCGCGCCGTGGTGGATGCCGGGGCCGATGCCGTTATCGGGCACGGCCCGCATGTGTTGCGTGGGATCGAATTCTATCGGGGCCGCCCGATCGCGTACTCCTTGGGCAACTTCGCCACCTACCGGGGGTTCAATCTGTCGGGAGCCCTGGGCATCACCGCCATCTTGGATTTGGAATTGGGGCCCGACGGCGCCTTCCGATCCGCCCGCCTCCAGCCGCTGTACCAGTTACCCCGGACCGGACCGCGCGCCGACCCCGACGGCCGGGCCATCGCGCTGGTGCGGCGCCTCTCGACCGAGGACTTCAAGGCTACTGCGGCGAGGATCGGCGACGGCGGCGAGATCCTGCCGCCGCTCGAGGCCAACTAGACCGGTCGCTTACGGAACCGGAGGTTCTTCCGGCGGTGGGGCCGTGCGTTGGTTCCGCTCGAACTCCTTCTCACGCTCTTTCCGCTCGCGAATCTCCTCGATCACCTGCTTGAACTCCTCGAGATTATCCGCGCGGCGAGCGGCGTTGTAGATATCCGACCGCATGTCCATCAGATCGTTGTAGCGGCGGGACTGATCGATGTTGCCGCCCTGGAGCGGCAGGAGCGCGAGCACGGCAGTGGGAATCTTGAGTCCTGCGATGTAGATGTTGCTCCCGTCGATGCCGAACTTCTTGCCGCCAATCTCGGTCGTCCATTTCGGGAGTGAAGCCACCACCGAACCGGGCACGGGTGTGACCGAATCCAGAAAAGCTTGCACGATCGCCGTGACCGCGCTGTCGACCAGTTCTTCATGCGAGCGGGTAATCCGCTGGGCCAGTTCCTGCGGCGGCAAGGGGAGCGGGCGTACCCAGAGCCCGCCTCCAGCCAAGCTCGGAGCGATGCGTCCGAGGGTACGCCGGTAGGGGCTCGTCTCGGTCACGGTCACCGGCGGGAAGTCGTAGGCGACGGTATCGGGCTCGGGGATCTCCGCCGGGATGGCCGTGCGCGCCGCCGGCCGCCCCGCGGCAGGCGGGACCGCCGGTGCTCCGCCAAACGGCATGAGCACTTCGCGACGCTCCGCCTCCGGCGGGGAGAGCACGATGATGTCGGCACTGGGCCTGCGTGCGATGTGCGGCAGGTGGCCCTCGGCCCGGAAGAAGAGAATGAACACGACGTGAATCGTCACACTCAGGCCGATGGCCCAAGGCGACCACCGCCGCGATCGCGGCATCCGCAAGTCAAACGCGGGTTTCAACGGCTCCACCTCGCACCCGGTCCAGGGCCCGTCCCAAACGCTGACTTCCTTCGGCCAACCGCGCAGGACTCACCGTGAGGGCGATCCGGAAGAACCCCTCACCGGCCGGCCCGAATCCACTCCCCGGTAATACCAAGACGTCGCACTCCTCGAGCGCCACCCGCGCAAATTCAGAGGATCGGACTCCCGCAGGCAGCGCGATCCACAGGTACATGGTCGCACGCGGCGGGTCGACCGCAAACCCGGCCGCCCGCAGGCTGGCGACCGCGGCGTCCCGCCGCTCCGCGAGAGTGCGCACCACGGGTTCGACGAACCGCTCCGCATGGTCGAGTGCCACCGAGCCGGCGCGCTGGATGGCGAGGAACGGCCCCGTGTCGACATAGGTCTTCACCTTGGTGAGACACGCGATCAGGTCCCGATTGCCGGCCACGAACCCGATCCGCCAGCCCGTCATCGAGAAGCTCTTGGACAGGCTGAAGTACTCGACCGCCACGTCCCGCGCACCCGGCAGCGCCAAGCATGCACGGCGCCTCATAGCCGTCGAAGGTGAGGTCGCAGTAGGCGTTGTCATACACCAGCGCGATGTCGTACCGGCGGCAGGTGGCGACCGCCCGCTCGAGGTACTCACGCGGCGCGACGGCCGCAGTCGGGTTGTTGGGGTAGTTGAGATACGCAATGGCCGCCCGCTGGAGCACGTCCTTGGGCAGCGTGTCGAGTTCGAGCAGGAAGCCGTTCTCCGCCCGAAGCGGCACAATGTAGGGCTCGGCACCCGCCAGCACCGCCCCACCCAGGTAGGCCTGATACCCGGGCTCGGGAATGACGGCGACGTCGCCCGGCTCGACGAGGCCGAACGGCAGGTGGGCGATCCCCTCCTTCGAGCCGATCATGGGCAGGAGCTCCGCGACCGGATCGATCGCGATCCCGAAGCGCCGCTCGAGATATCGGACGGCCGACTGGCGAAACTCGGGCAGCCCTTGCTGGAATCCGTACTTGCTCATGGCGGGGTCGGTGACGGCCTCCTGCATCGCTGCCACGACCTCGGCGGGCGGCGGCATGTCGTTGTCGCCGGCGCCCAGATCGATCACGTCCCTTCCCTCCTGGATCAGACGCCGTTTGATCCCCGGCAGCTCCGCCAGCGGATAGCCCGGCAACGACAGGAGTCGGGTATTGTGTCGCTTCATGCGATCGTCTCCGCCTCGACCGGGTTGGTCAAGAGTCCCACGCCCGGGATTTCCACTTCCACCACATCGCCGGCCACCAGCGGCCCGACGCCGGCGGGTGTGCCAGTAGCCACGAGATCACCGGGCTCGAGCGTCATGATGCCACTGATATACGCGATCAGCTCCGGAATGGCGAAGTGCATGTCGGCCGCCCTCCCCCGTTGACGCTCCTGCCCATTGACCCGGCACACCACCTCGAGTTCTTGCCAATCAGTCGCCGGCCGGACCGGATCGCTGACGGGACAGAACGTGTCGAATCCCTTGGCTCGGGTCCATTGCCCATCGGGCCGCTGGAGGTCGCGAGCGGTCACGTCGTTGAGGCAAACGTACAATCCGATGGCAGCGGCCGCTTCGTCCGAGGTGGCTCGTCGAACCCGGCGCTCGATGATCACGCCGATTTCGGCTTCGTGATCGACCCTGGCTGATTGGGTCGGAATCACTATTGGCTCGCCGTTCCCTACGAGCGCACTCGGGGGTTTCAGGAAGAGGAGCGGCCGCTCGGGAACCTCGTTCCCCAACTCGGCGGCATGGGCCGGATAGTTCCGGCCGACGCACACGATCTTCGACGGATGCACGAGGGTCACCACGTGGCTCCTATTCCGTGCCGGGCAAAGAAGTCCTCACACGCAATTAGCACCTCACGCCAAGTTCCGACGATCTCGGTCGCCGGCGGGAGTCCCGACCGGATAACGCTGCCGTAGCGTTTCGTGAGGATCCGCGGGTCGAGCAGCAGCACCACTCCCACGTCCTGCCGAGAGCGAATGAGCCGACCGAACCCTTGCTTCAGTTTCAAGGCCGCGTGCGGCACCAGGTACTGCCAGAACCCGTCACCGCCCTCTTCGCTGATGCGTTCGAGGCGTGCCGAGGTGACCGGGTCGGAGGGCACCTTGAACGGCAGCTTGGTGAGCACCAGGGCCCGAAGGGCCCGACCCGGCACGTCCACACCTTCCCAGAACGAATCGGTGCCGAGGAGGATGGCGTTCCCCGCCTCGCGAAAGCGACGGAGCAGCGCGTCCCGGGGCGCTTCGCCCTGCACCAGCAGGGGCCATTCGACCGGCAGGGAAGCGCGAAGCAGGTCGCCCACGCGTCGCAGCGCGGCGTGACTGGTAAACAGCACGAACATGCCGCCATCGGAGGCCGCGGCTAGTTGCGCGACGATCTCCGCGGTGGCGGCATCATGACCCGATTCATCCGCACGCGGGTCCGGCATGTCGTTGGGGATGCCGAACAGGCATTGGCCGGTGAAGTCGAACGGCGACGGCAGTATTTCCCGCACGGTGACCGGCGACGGGGCCTCGGCCAGGCCCAGCCGGCGTTCCAGGAAATCGAAGTCACCGCCCGCGGCAAGGGTGGCGCTCGTGAGGACGACCGTTTCCAGCCGGTCGAAGATGAGCTCGCGCAGGATCGGGGCGAGATCGAGCGGGACAGTCGCCAGCCGTACGTGTTGGCCACGCTGCCCCCACCGCTCCATCCAGCGCACCACCGGGTCGCCGCCCGGCACCGGACGGAGCGTGCGATTGAGTCCGTCCTCCTGGCTCTCGAGCCGGCGGTAGAGTCCGCGCAGTTCCTTGAGCAACTGTTGCTGCCGCTCCGACTCCTCGCCTTGGGCGAGGCGGTCCGCGATTGTTTCGACCAGGTCCTTGATCTGCCGAAAGGCGCCGACCGCGCCGTCCAATTCGACGGCCAGACCTTGGGCCCAGATCTCGTCGGCCTGGAATTCGTCGGCCAGTCGGAGCGTCCGGCCCGACACATTCGACAAGTGTCCTTGCAATCGAGCGAACAGCGCGTCGGCCATCCGCCGGGCGGTGGAGAGGGCCGGGATGAGGCGTTCCCTGAGGAGGTCCAGGCTGGCCCGACTCAGGAGATCGTCGCGCGCAGCCAATTCCTGGGCGAGCGCCGGCGCCAGCCCCTTTCCATTCCGCTCGAATCGGCCGAGTAACCGCCGCACCCCCCAACTCGTGACCTGGGTCCCGAGATGCTCGGCCGCGACGTCCTCGAGATGATGGGCTTCGTCGAGAATGAGCCGGCGGTAGGGTGGCAACACGGCCGCGTCCAGCCAGTTGTCCTGAGCCAGACGCACCGAAAGATCAGCCGCGAAGAGATGGTGATTCACTACCACCACATCGGCTTCCGCAGCTCGCTGACGCGCCTGAAAGAGGAAACACTTCTGATACCACGAGCACTTGAGACGGGTGCACAGATCGGACTCCGCGCTGACCTCGTCCCATACTTCCATTGCCGGGGTGAACGGCAAGTCGCTGAGCGTGCCGTCTGCCGTGTGCCCTGCCCATTCGACCACGGTCAGGAGTTCATCGAGCCGCTCCGGCTCGAGCAGCGTTTGTTGCGCTGACGCCGCCTGCTCCAGCCGCGCCAGACAGAGGTAGTTGCGCCATCCCTTGAGCAACGCAAAGGTGGGCGTGTAGTCGGCGCACTCGAGCGCCTCCTTCAGCAGGGGCAGATCTTTTCCGACCAATTGCTCCTGCAGGTTGATGGTGTTGGTGCTGATGACCGTGCGCTCGGAATTGGCCCGGGCCCATGCCAACGCCGGAACCAGATAGGCGAAGGACTTCCCCACCCCGGTCCCGGCTTCCAGGACCTGCACCCCACCTTCGTTGTAGCCGTCGGCGATGTAGGCCGCCATGTCGCGCTGGCTCGGACGATCTTCGAACTGGCCGAGCACGCGGCTGACGGCGCCGTGTTCGGCAAGGGTCCCCACTACCTCGAAGGGATCGATCGCGGTGGTGACCCGTGGGACAGGGATCTCGGTTACGACATACAGCTCAGACGCGTCGTTATTGATGATGCCGAACCCGATACCGGCCTCGTGCAACCGGGCGGCAACACTCAGGTCGGCTTGCGACGGCTCGAGCTCTCCGGTGGGATGATTGTGGAGCAGCATTTGACCCCGGCTCGCGACACCGGGCAGGGCGAGCACCATGTCGGGCGTCCCCCGAGACACCGCATCGGCCGAGACGATGATCCCTTCGCCGTCGAGGTCGGCCACGAAACAGACCTCACGGCCACCGGCACGACCAATCTCCGCCCGAAGGCGGGCACACGCCGCCTGGGCAATTCGTTGGACCGGGCTCGGCAGGGGGGCAGACATGGCCCGGAATAGTAAGGGGGAGGCGGGTTGGGAGGCTATCGGCTGGGTGCAGGGAGAGATAGGCTGCAAGGCCGAGTGCTAATGGCTATCAGCTATTGGCTGCTTGAGGGAGTAGGGAGTCGGGAGTCGGGAGTCGGACTCGGCGTTCGTTGTCATTCCGAGCGGCGGGGGCCTCCTTACCCCGTACTCCTTACTCCTCACTTCGTGACTCGCCACTCGCACTTCCCACTCCCTGCTCTCCTGCTCCCTACTCCCCGGGCCGCTTTCAGCGGCCCCTCACGTCTTCAACTCGCGCTTCTTCGCTGCCGGGAACAGGACGTTGTTGAGGATCAGACGATAGCCTGGTGAATGCGGGTGGAGCGAGAGATCGGTTGGTGCATCACCGATCTGATGTTGGGGGTCTTCCGGGTCATGTCCCCCGAAGAAGGTCCACGTGCCCTGACCCTGCTCGCCGTGGATGTATTTGACCCACGGCGTCCCTGCCTCCTCGGCAAGCACGGTCAGGCTCGGCTTGAGCGTGTGACGCGTGAAGGAGGTCGTCAGGCCGTAAAAATCGGGAATGACTTGACGATGGTTCTGGACCAACATGGTGGCCACCGGGTCGATCTTGGCACTGAAGCCGAACAAGGTGTAGGAACCAAGCGGCTGCCGCAGCGCCGGTGAGTTGACCTGGTGGCCGTCGATGTCCGAGAACTGCGAGACCGTCGGGCTCAGCACCAGTCGTGCATCCCGAAATGCCAGGGCCTGGGTCCAGTCCATCTTCGCCGACGCATTGGGGTCCATCGGATTGCCGTCGGCATAGTTGGCCGCAATGTCGACGTCGGCGCTGGCGAGGGCCAGGTCGATGGTTTCGGTCGCCGTGCACATCGCAAACAAGAATCCGCCCTGATCGACATACGCCCTGATCGCCTGGGCCACCGCGCGTTTGAGCGCCGGCACGGTCGGGAACCCGAGCTGCCGCATCATCCGTTGATTGCGATCCACCATGTCCGCGAGCCATGCCGTGCCGGCATAGTTCAAGAAGAACTTGGAGTATTGGCCGGTAAAATCTTCGTGATGCAAATGCAGCCAATCGTAGCGACGGATAGCATCGCTCAGCACATCCTGGTCCCACACCTTCTCAAAAGTGATCCCGGCGTATTGGAGCGCCATCGTCACCGCATCGTCCCATGGCGGCGCGTTGGGCGGCGCGTAGACCGCCACCTTCGGCGCCTTCTCGAGCGGGACGGCGTCCATGTTGGCCTCGGCGATTTCGGCCCGAATGTCCAACAATTCGCGTTCAGCGAGCGGCTCGAGCGTGACCCCGGCCAGTTGCGCATCGCGCGTCGTGGCGGAGTCGGCTGGAACCAGGAAGGCGCCGCCACGGTAATTGAGCAACCACTCGCCCTGCCCCCCGCGTTCGAGGAGCCGGAACGCGACACCGTAGGCCTTGAGATGGTCCGTTTGGGCGTCGTCCATCGGCACCAGCCACCATGGGGCTTCGCGCGGCGGCACGCCGAGGGCGCGCCCAAGCGGCGAGAGTAACGGCGAGCCCCGCGGCCGTCCCGTGAAGGAAGGTGCGCCGCTTCATGTTCGCGGAACCGCCCCACGCACCGCATCGAGTAGCCGCCGGGCTTGCGGCACCAGGGCGCTACCCGAATAGGTGATGATGAGATGTTCGAGGAGCCCGATCGCCTCATCAACCCGCTCGAGGCCGACCAAGAGACGCGCCAACTCGAGTTCGGCGGCCGGAGCCGTGGCCAGCGCATCGGCGTTGTCCGCCATCCGAAAGAGCCGCTCTGCCCGATCAGTCCGTCCACGCGCGGCCTCGACGCGGCCAGCCAGCAGATACACCTCGGCCCCACCCGCACCGATAGGGAGTCTTTCCGCCACGGCCAAGAGTGCCCGGAGCGCCGTCGCCGTATCCCCTCGCTCCAGTGCCGACAGCCCTTGGCCCAAGGCTGGAAGGCTGTCGGCTCGAATCGGCTGGATGAGCGCGAGCAGCGCCGTCCTCTTTGCCGCGTCCTCGCGCGAGCCGGCAAATGGCCCCGCGGCCTGGAGTCGCTCGAACGCGCCGCGAAGGTCGCCACGAAAGAGGCGGACCTTCCCCGCGACGGCGAGTCCCTCCACGGATTGATCGTGAGCGACGGCCGCCTCCGCGCGGTCCAGGTTGCCGGCATCAATCCATCGAACAGCGAGATCGCGCCATGCGTTCGCCACGTCTTCCCCGCTCAGGCCATCCTGATGTTGCTCTAATCGCCGCTCCGCCTCTGCCAACTTCCCTTCGGCTGCGAGGATCTTGATGAGCGTGAGGGTCGCACCGGCCGCAAGGTCCGATGGTGCCGCCTCGTCCTCAGCCAGTCCGGCCAGCATCCGGCGGGCGGCGGCGGCATCACCGCTCTCGGCGAACGACCGGGCAGCCTCGAGTCGAAGGCGGGCATTCTGTGGGCCGGCGGTACGCTGGGCTATGGCCTCGAGAATTCTGGCGCGGACCTGTTTCGCTTCGTCCCCGTGCTGTCCCCGGATCTGCTCCAGGAACTGTTGGTAGGCTTGAACCTCGGCGTCGGCACCTCGAGGAAGGTTCCGTTCGAGAAGTTGGAGCCCCGCCAACGGCTCGCCCCACTCTGCTTGGAGGCTGGCAGCCAACTCGCGCCCCACAGGTGCGCGCGCCGCGTTCAGCGCTTGGAGAATTTCCGGGCGCGCCTTCGCGGGGGCCTTGCCGAGCGCCGACTGAGCCGCGCTTCGATACCCGGGAAGATCCACCACGGCATGCACCCACTCACGGGATGCCTCGCCATACTCTCCCTCGAGCATCGCGAGTTGAGCGAGCTCCGCCGCCAGCGCCGTGGGACGCCCCAAACGCTCGCGTCCACGGTGATACGCCGCCCGGGCCGCACCACGGTTGCGCTGGAGAAGCGCCGCGCGGCCCCACTCCCGGTACGGGGCCTCGTCGTCCGGCTCCACCCGAACCCATCGCTCGACCAGGGCCTTCAGGCTGTCGAGCTGCCCCAGCTCGGCCCAGGCCCGCACTCCGATCCCATGCGCCACGGTGAGCGTGGAGTCGCCCTCGAGCGCGGCGCGGACGGGCGGCAGAATTTCCGCCGATCGGCCAAGCGGGAGGAGCGACCGCTCCATGCCGAGCAGGGCCGATACGTCGGTAGCGTGGGTAAGGAGGACGAGCCGATAGGCGTCAGCCGCCTCGGCGTACTTCCCTCGGCGTTCGAGTTCGAACGCGCGCGCCACCGCGGCTTCCTGCGCCGGCAATGTGCCGACCAGGCTCAATGCGAGCAGAACGGATAGAACCAGATGCCGGGGCACAGACTGCCCACCCGCTGTGCCTCGCCACACCGGGGTCATGCCTCAGGGCCTCCCGGCCGGCTCAGCCAGCCGGCGGAAGTACTCAACGACCAGCCGCCGTTCCTCGGGCGAGAATCGCTGCAGCTCTTCCCAGGAGGGAATCTCGGGCCCGCGCGCTCCGCTGTTCACCAGCGCTCGCAGCGCCGGAGGCAGCCGGATATTGTCTCCCGTCGCGGTTTGGCTCTGGCGTTCCTTCCGGTCGTCCTCTTCCCGCCCCTGGAGCGTGCGGCCGGCGTCCAACATCCGTCGGAACAACCGTTGCTGGCGCTCGACTGTCTGCTGGTCGAGCCGACCGGCCTCCAGCCGCCGGGCCAGGTCTCGCGCCTCTTCCGCCAGCGCGCCGCTGTTTGGCAGCTGGCCGCTCGCGCGAATGCGCTCGAGCTCTTCGGCAAGCCGACGCTGCTCCTGCGCAAGGCGGCGCAACTGCTCGCGCAACATTCCGCCGCCGGCCAGCGGGATCAGCCCCCCGGCCCGTTCACCCAATTGGCCTTGTTGCTTGGCCAGCTCACTCATGCGCTCCAGCGCTTCCACCAGGCCCGAGCCCGTTCCCGCTCCGGCGACATCGCCCCGGGATCGTACCATCTGGTAGGCAGCGGCATTGAGGGCGTCGACAGCCTGGCCGGCCTGCTCGGCTGCATCGCGCACATTGGGCATGGCGGATGCCAGTCCCTCGCGGGCCTGGCGCATCTGGCGCTGGGCCTGAGCGAGCGCACCGGCAATGTCAGGAGATACCAGCGCATTCTTGCCGGAAGCCCGCTGCATTTGCTGGATGAGGTTCTCGACACCCTCCTCGATGGCCCCTTGGTCGGCCAGCACGCGACCGGGTGGTGCGTCAGACCGGATAGCGCGCTCCAACTCGAGCTGCCGCTCGGTCAGACGGCTCACTTCGGTCAGGCCGCGGTCGAGTGCCGTCGCGATCTCTTCCCGCCACCGCTGCTGCAACCCGCTCCGTTCGGCACCGATCCGATCTCCCAGCGGCTGGAGCTGCTCGAGTGCCTGGCGCCCCTTCTGCTCGGCGGTTGGCCGGTCGCCCGATTGCGCATGTTTCGCCGCATCGAGCATCTGTTGGGCGGCTTCCATCGCCTGCCGGACCAGATCATTGGCGGCGGTCAGCCCTTCGCGTTCGAGCGCATCGGTGAGCTGCTCCAATACCTTGGCAAGCGAATCAGTCTCCGCGGCCAGGTCGCGTTCCTCCGCGGCGGCCTCCGTGCTGTCGGCCGATGCCACCGCGCTGTTCCACTGTTCCTGCCGCTCGGCTAGCTCGCGGGCGTCTTGTTCGAGGTTGGCGAGGTCTCCCTCCAACGCCGCGCGGCGGAAGAGGTCGCGGCTTCGCTCCAGGACCTCGCGCAACTCCCGCTGCGCCTCGGCCAAGCGCTCGAGCGCGTCGCGGGTGCGTTGGGCATTGAGCTCCAGGAGTGCTTGTTGCAGCTCCGCCAGCTTTTCCCGGATCTCGGGCGAGAGGGCCCGATCGAGCTGTTGCCGGATTTCCTCCAGTCGAGCCTGCCAGTCGGGATCATCGAGCCCTGCCGCCTCCGCGGTCTCTCGCAACGCATCGAGGGCATCGCGCATTTCTTCAGCTTGGCGCATGAGCGCTTCGTGGTCTTGGGCCGCCGCCTCGGCTCGTTTGGCATCCTCGAACGCCAGCGACTCCTCCTGCCCTGCGGTGCGTCCCTGTTCACCGCGTGTCCGTTCCCGGCTCAGATCTTCCGTCCGTCGTTCGATGCGCCGACTTGCCGTCGCGAGCGAATCCAACCGCTGTTCCAATTCCGCGGTTGCCTCGCGCGTCCGGGCCCGTATTTCCCTGAGCGTCGGAAGCCGAAGGCGATACTCCTGCGACCGGCCGATGTTGGGGCGCGGTGCATTGTCCACGACCTCGACCAGGTACCGCACTGAATCGCCGGGCAGGAGGCTCCGGGCGCTCAGGTTGAAATCGTAGGACACGATTGCACGGTCAGGTTGCCCTTCGGGTAGGGGCACGCGCTCGACACGCGGCTCATTCACGACTCCAAGTCGGGAAATCCGCCGGCTGGTGAGCCGGATCTCCCGAAGACCATGGTCGTCACGGGCATCGACCACGATCGGTATGCGCAACGTGCTCGGCAGCAGGGTGTCTCTGCCGGGCACGGGCACCTCGACCGTCGGCGCACTATCGCTCACCACGCGAATCGGAAGCCGAGGGATGTCACCGTCCAGGGTCCCACCGTCCGCGGTGTGGATCGCGAGACGGTACACCCCGGAGTTCCGCGGTATGAATTGCCCCTGGAAGGTCGATCCCGTCACGGTCAACGGGTGCGAGGTCGTGGCGCCAAGCCAGTTCGCCTCCGCTAGCATGGTCGTCGCCTCTCCCGACGTCGCCAACACGGTTCCGGCCGGCAGAAGCAGCGTGTCGCCTCCCGTGGGAAGCGGCTCATCCGCCAAGCCCAGGTAGGGCGGATACCGGGCGACCACCGACAGCGCGCCGAGGAACGCGGGCAACCTGACGTGGACCGTGATGGTTTCCGAACTTCGCGTACCGCTCACGAGACGCGCGTGGAGATCGCTCGCCAAGGGCCCAGTGGTCCGAGTGGCGTTCCCTGCTTGATCCAAGGTCACCGATTCGCTCCGCCACGCCTCGCCCGGCGACCGGGTCCACAGGGCCGCGCTCCGGCGTCCGACGGCCGCAAGCGCGAGGTCAACCGAGTGACCACGATCCACGATCGTGTCCGATGCCTGGAGCGTCACCGGGGCCGTCGTCCGATCCCAGGCCGCCTTCGGGCGCCAGAGTTGCGCGGCTGCGCCGCGGACCGGACCGGCGGAGGCAACCAGCAGCACACCGAAGAGGAATAGGGCGCCGGCGGCGGCGGCTCTGCCTCGGGCCGCCTGCGCAATCGGGGCGACTTCGCGGCGCCCACTCTCGGCGAGGTCGCGGGCACGACTGCGATCGGCCAGCCGGTACAGGTCGGCACTGGTTCCGTCGACCGGAGGTACCAGGAGGCCCGTGAGTCCTCCTCGACGCGACACCCCGTTCTCCTCGAGCACTCGGGCAATCGCTTCGAGCGCCAGCCGGCCACGGTGGCGCCAGCCGCGCACTACCGCACCAAGCACGGCCAGAACGGCGACGGCCCATCCGACCAGCACCCAATACGGTGGATCGAACCAGCCAAGCCGAGCCAGCCACGCCGCGAGGCCCAGGACGACGAGCATGCTGCCAAGCATGCCGACCAGCCACGCCGCACCTTCGAGGGCTTGAATCGGGAGGATCAGCCGATGGAGGGTCGCTCTGGTCGTGGGATGGGTCATTCGGCGGATGCCACGGCGTACGCGAACAGGTTCACGCCCATGCGAAGCGCCGCCTCCCGGACTTCGGGCGGGTCACGGTGGACATCGGGGTCTTCCCAGCCGTCGCCGAGATCCGACTGATAGCTGTAGAACACCGCGAGGCGGCCGTCGATGAAGAGACCGAGTCCTTGAGCCGGCTTGCCGTCGTGCTCGTGCACTTTGGGAAGGCCTTCGGGAAACTGATAGACCACGTGATAGATCGGATGCTCGAGCGGCACCTCCACCAGCTCGAGATTCGGGTACAGCCGGCCAAGTTCGCGACGAAGAGAGCATCCATCCCGTAGTTATCGTCGGCGTGGAGAAAGCCACCTTGCTCGAGGTACCGCCCGAGCGTGCGCAACTGGGCGTCGCTCAGCCGCACGTTGCCATGGCCGGTCATGTACAAGTAAGGCACGGTCCACAGGTCATCGTCGTCGAGGGTAACGACCTTCTCCCGCTCGGCGACGCGAAGCCGCGTGCCGGATCGAATGGCCTGCAGCAAATTGGGAAGGCTCGATGGGTTGGCGTACCAGTCTCCCCCTCCCTCATAGTGAAGCCGCCCAATGGTCATCTCCGACCCGGGGATCCGGCCCGATATCGCCCCGCTCCACGGCCCGCTCGCCACGGCGGCAATTCCGAGAATGGCAGCCCGGACGCAGGTGATCATCGCAACTCCATGACCAGACGATAGATCTCATTGCGCGGCACGCCGCTGGATTCCGTCAATCGGCCCACCACCGAGCGCCGACTCAGGCCTTCTCCGAGCAGTGCCTGAGCCTCGGACCGCAGGGCATCGAGATCCGGCGGTGGTTTCCGCTCCTTTCCCGTCCCCTCGACGAGGACAGTGATCTCTCCACGAGGCGGTGTCGCCGCATAGTGGTCTGCCAGCTCCGCGAGACTGCCTTCCCGTATCTCCTCGTGCACCTTGGTCAGCTCTCGGCAGACCACGGCCCGACGGTCGGGCTCCGCCACGGCGGCCAGCTCCGTCAAGAGCGCCGAGAGCCGCGGAGGAGCCTCGAAGATGACCGTGGTCCACTCTTCGGTGGTCGCACGCTCGATCAACCGGCGCCGTTCGGCACCCTTCCGCGGCAGAAACCCCAAGAACAGGAACCGGTCGGCCGGCAGACCGGCAGCCGAGAGCGCGACCGCAACGGCCGACGCTCCAGGAATGGGGACGACGGGTAGGCCGGCATTCCGCACCGTCCGGACCAGCGATGCCCCGGGATCACTGATTCCCGGTGTGCCGGCATCCGACACCAACGCGACGTCCGACCCGGCTCTGAGCGCCTCGATGATTTGGACGGCCCGCGTCGGGGGGGAGTGCGCGTGGAAGCTCAGCAGCCGGGGCGTGGCCCCAATATGAGTCAGGAGTTTCCGCGTGTGGCGGGTGTCCTCAGCCGCCACGATCGGGACCACGCAGAGCACCTCCCGGGCCCGAGCGGTGAGGTCCCCGAGATGCCCGAGGGGTGTCGCGACGACGTAGAGGGTCCCGGACGCGGCTACGGTTCCAGCGTCCACGGGATGGTATCGAAGAAGCCGGCGGCGCGAAGCACGTGACGATGATCGCGGGTTGCTTTGCTGAGGAGGCCGGGTGCCGCCTCCGGCGAGACGATCTCGACTCCGTTCAGCAGTTCGCTGGACCAGGCGGCGAGTGCCCGGGTCAGGGCATCGGCCTCGATCGCGAGGGACCCCGCATCGTCCGATGCTTCGAGACGGAGATAGGTCGCTTCCGGATGGAGGGCGACGACATCATCAAAGGCGCGTCGGGCGCGGGTCGAAGCGTCATCCTGCACTTCCTCGCCGACGGCTTGGACCAGACGTTCCACCACCTCGCGATACATCCGGATCTGCGAGGGGAGTGCCTGAACAGGAACCGCCGGCGGCGGATGCAGGGTGGTCCCGGCGATTGCAGGTGAGGCACCGCCGGTGAGCGGCGCGAACAGGCTCTCCAGGTACGACGGTACGGAAACATCCGCGGCGCGGTCGCAGAGAAACCCGCCAACGAACCCACCGTCGTCGAACTGCAAGTAATTCACGCGTCCGTTTGAGATGAACTCGAGAGTGCCGGAGAACCGCTCTTCCATGAGGGATGGGAACAGCGCGGCAGGGTCCGGCGGGTTCACGAAGCGGAGCGTGGCTGACTCGAGCGACGCGCCGTACATCATGGCGAGTTGGCTGGCCTCCGCCGTGGCGTAGACTCCCTCGCCGCGCTCCGATTCCGCTTTGAGCCGCCGGAGCGACTCGTCGATCGGGATGATGCCCCGCACTGTTGGTCCCAGTGTGGCGGCGTTTACCAGTTTCCCCTGCCGGAAGAAGAGCAGCACCACTTCCTCCGGCAGGTAGCCGGCGAAGTAGGCATCGACCTTCCCGTCCCGGCTCCGCGTCGCAAATGCGATGAGATTGTTCAGGTCGACAAATGCAAGGCGGGTCCGCCGGAGCAGGTAACCGGCCGCCGGGAACACGATGTCATGCAGTCTAACAGTCGATTGCAGCAGGCACGCGCTGCTTGGGCGCATAGACATTGGACCGGGGGCCACCCTCGAGGGCGGCCCCGTGCGGGACGCGGGCTAGGAGAGATGCTCCTTGATCTTGCCTTCCAACACCGCCTTGGGGACCGCTCCGACCACCGTGTCCACGTGATTCCCATCCCGGAAGAACAACACGCTCGGGATGGAACGGACATTGAACCGCATGGCCGTGCGCTGATTGGCGTCGACGTCGAGTTTCGTCACTTTGACCTTGCCCGCATACTCTCCCGCCAGTTGGCTTAGGATCGGAGCAATGGTTTGGCAGGGTCCGCACCAGGTAGCCCAGAAATCAACCAGGACCAGTCCCGATGCCTGTTCGACATCCCCGGCAAAGGAATCATCCGTGACGGCGACCGGCGCGCTCGATGCTGTGCTCATGCTTTCCTCTTTCTCGATTTTCTCGATCCGACGGGGCTCACCAGATGCCACCGTGCTGGTTACTTTCTACGGTCGACGCGAGACCCCACTCACACTCCCACGAGGTAGCCGTGTCGGATTCCGCTCGCATCGCCCACGTTGGGGTTGCCGTTCCCGATCTCGAAGCTGCGTTGAGCTTCTATCGCGACATCCTCGGGCTTGCTCCCCTTCCACAGGAGGAGGCGGACGGCGCCATGATCGCTTCGCTTGCGTTCGGCGACTCCCACGTCGAGCTCCTCGCTCCCAAGACTCCCGATGGGCCCATCGCAAAATTTCTGGCGCGACGCGGCCCCGGCATCCATCATATTTGCTACCGCGTACGTGACCTCGATCAGACGCTCGAGGCGTGCCGGGCACAGGGATACCAGCTCATCGATGAGGTCCCCAGGCGCGGGGCCGGCGGTCGCCGCGTCGCGTTCGTGCACCCGAAGTCCACCGCCGGCATCCTGCTCGAGCTAACCGAATAAGGAACACCGGTGGACGCGGAAAGTTCCCGGCCAGGCCCTCGCACGACGCACGCTACTCCCGACACGGCGCGATAGGGTTACCTATTGCCGTGAGATCGATATTGCGGATGATCCATCGACGCGCGCGGGTCCGGACCACCTGGAACGGAACCTGGCGCACACACGAGTCTCGCCGGATTTCGACCGTGAGGTCCCGGATGTCGTCGGCCTCTTGACTCGCCCGATTGGACGTAATCTTGAACGAGTCGTGACGCAGATACACCCGCATCACTTCGATCCGCTTGAGGTAGTCGGACGGGTCGTTCGTCTCGGCAGCCGAGCCCTTGGCCGTGCCCCAGTATTGGGACATCATCGCCAGGTTGCTGTCGCTGACGCTCTGCATGAACGTCTCGACGGCCGATTCGGGATTGGGGCTGGGCGGAACCTGCACCGAGCCCTGCCCACATCCGATGACAAGGGTGAGGGCGGCAAAAATCCAGCGCTGACTCAAAGGAACCTCGTGGGTGGTGGCCGACGTCGAAAGTAAACCGGGGGGAGAGTCGGATCAATGACTCCAACACGACTGTATGTGAATATCGACCACGTCGCGACGGTTCGCGAGGCGCGACGCGCCGATGAGCCCGACCCCGCACTCGCCGCAGCCGAATGCGAAGCCGGCGGAGCGGACGGCATCACGGTCCACCTGCGGGAAGACCGGCGGCACATCCAGGATCGCGATGTGATTGCGTTGTCGGAGCGCGTGCGAATCCTCAACCTCGAGCTCGCGAGCAGTGAGGATGTGGTCGCCCTGGCGTGCCGCCTCCGGCCATATCAAGCCACCCTCGTCCCCGAACGACGCGAAGAGATTACCACTGAGGGCGGTCTCGATTTGACCAGAGACCCCAGCCGTCTCCAGGCTATCATCGACCGTCTCGCCGCCGCGGGGTGCCGCCTCAGCCTGTTCATCGATCCGGAGGAAGTGCAAATCGAAGCGGCGAAGTCGCTCCGGGTCCCCGCTCTCGAACTGCACACCGGACGCTACGCCAATACCTGGCAGCAGAGTCCGGCAGCGCTCGAGGAACTGCAGCACGCCGCCCGTTACGCGAGAGCCCTGGAATTGGCCGTGCACGCCGGTCACGGACTCACTTACCGCAATGTGCAACCCGTCGCACGGATTCCCGAAATCGAGGAGCTCAACATCGGCCACAGTATCGTGAGCCGCGCGATCTTTACCGGCATGCGGTCGGCCGTCGAGGACATGGCCCGACTCATGCACAGCGCGTAGCCGCCGGGTGAAACGCCGGGCCGTTCTCACCACGCGTGGCACGGTGTACTTTATGAGCGTATCGGACCCGTTCCCCGTCACCCCCCTCGAGGCCGCATGACACCTTCCCTCGGCGCCGCGGAGTTCTTCGCCCTCGAAGCCGGGGAGTATCTCGAGCGGCTGGGCAACCAGATCGCCAAGCCCGAAGGGCCGGCCCCGGACGAGTTCATGCGGTTCAGCCGGGCCCTGCGCGGCTCGGCCCTCATGGCGAAGCAAAGCGACATTGCCCACGCCGCCGCCGGCCTCGAATCGGTCGCCCGGCAGTACCGCGAGGGAACGCTCAAATGGGGCCCAGCCGTTCGTGAGGTGACCGGGCAAGCGATCGAGGATCTCAAGCTCCTGGTCCGTGCCGCGGGCAACTGGGCAGAGGAGGACCGGAGCCGGGCGCACCGCGTGGGGCAAGCCCTGGAAGAGGTCGGCGGGATACCGGCGGCATTCAGCACGCCTCAACCCGACGCAAGCCGAGAAGCCGGTCCGCTCGCAATGAGCACCGGAGTCCGGGCATTCGTGGCTCGTGAAGGGGCGTTGATCGCCAGCGCGCTCGACCGTGCGGCCAATGCGCTTCGCGTTCAGGCCAGGGCCAAAGACCCGGTCAACACGGTGATTCGGCGTCTGCAGTCGTTGCGCGGCCTGGCCGAACTCGGCGAGCTGCCTCCCCTGCCTGAGATCCTGGATGGGATCGAGATCGCGTGTACCGAGCTCGACCGGGCCTACGCCCCACCACCCGGCATCGCCGACGTGTTCGACGCCGCCGCACGTGCGGTGACCCGCATTTCGCGCGACGTCGCAGGCACCGGGCGAACGACCCGTGAGTCCGAAGAGGGGCGTCGCTTTGCCGACCTGCTCCTCCGGGCATTCGTGGCAGAGGAGGATGTGGTCCCAATTGCCACGCTGGCGCCGGAAGATGGTGGGGCCTACGTGGTGGAGCGTGGCACCGGCCGTGCCAGTGGGCGGGGCGAGTCGCTGAGCGCCATGGAAGTCACCGGCCACGCCGACCACCTCCTGGCAATCGCCCACGAGCTCGGAACTGCCGGCTCGAGCATCGAGCGGAAGCTCAGGCTCTTCAGCGTGTTCGGCTCGCTGCGCGCCTTGAGCCAGACGCCGAGCGCGGCATTTGGCGGCGCCCTCCGGGACTTTGGTGCGGCCGCACGGTCCCACATCGCCCGCGGGCGGGCGGGCGACACGTTGGATGCCTTTGCGGCGGTGCTGGACGAGGCCGGCCACCTGCTCCGCGACCATCACGAGGGGGTGCCGGATGCGGCGCAACTCGAACGGCTCGCGGCCCTGACTTCGCGTCTCGCCACCCTCGAGCCCGCAACACCACCCGCCGAACCGCCCGGCGAGATCGTGCCGATCAGGGCGCTTGCTCCGGACACGGAGGAGGATGTTCCGGGCCCGGCGGACGATGTGCCCGCCATGCGAAGCGACTTGGCCACGAGCTTCGTGACCTTCGCACGGCTCATGCAACAGACCCCCAGGGTCGAGCCGTCTCTCGAGGCTTTCCTGGATCGGCCAACCACCCTCCCCTCCTCGAGCGCGGTTGGCGAGGAGGTCGTTCCGATCGCGACGCTGCTCTACACAGGACCCGGAGCGCTCGACCGTGCCACGTTGGTCCGGGATCAGATCCAAGGGCTTCTCGCCAAGAATGACGCGTGGGAATCGGTCAAGCCCCTGGTCGAGGAGTTGCTCGACCTCGTGCCGCTGGCGCGTGGAGTCGCGTCCTAGCGTGCCTGGCCCCACCGGCGCCGCATGACTGAGGTCCCACCGCCGACCAGGCCTCCGATCTGGCGGCTGGCTCTGGCTGTGGTGATTTCGCTCGCGCTCTTGGCATGGGCGGTCAAGGGCGTGCACTTGGACCAGTTCATCGCCAACGTGCGCGGTGCGCGAATCCTCCCACTCATCGGCTGCGTCGTACTCGCCACCCTGACCTTTCCCGCAAGGCTCTTGCGTTGGCGCCTGTTGCTGCGCCGTCCGGACGGTGGCCCCTACCCCTACAAGCCATTGTGGCACGCGGTTGCCATCGGGTTCGCCGCCAACAACCTGCTTCCCTTTCGCGCCGGCGAATTACTCCGAACCTACGCTGCGAGCAGGCTGACCTCGGCGCGACTGACCGCCGCGCTCTCGTCCATCGCGGTCGAACGGGTCTTCGACAGCCTGGCGGTGGTGTTTCTCCTGACCGTCGCGCTGTTCCTTCCGGGCATGCCGGCGGACGTCATGATCTCGGGAGTGTCCATCACCCGCGCGGCGATGGCAGCGGGCATCATCTCGGCACTCGCCCTGGTCGCGGCCGGTCTGGTGGTGGCCTTTCCATTGGCCGCCGAACGGCTGGTGCACCGCCTGATCCGCGCCAAGGGGCTGGCCGACCGGATCAATTCGGTCATCGAGGGCCTGCGCCAGGGCATGTCCGCGCTGCGGAGTCCGGGTCGGTTCCTTGGCGTGGCCGCGTGGTCGGTCGGGATTTGGCTCTTGAACGGCCTTGCGTTCTATGTGGGATTCGCCGTCTTCAACCTGCCGGTCAATTTTGCCGGAGCCCTGCTGCTACAGGGTGTGTTGGTCTTTGGCATTGCGGTCCCGCTGGCCCCGGGATTCGTTGGCGCGTTTGAGGCGGTGATCCGGATGGTGCTCTCCATCTACGGCATCCCACCCGATCAGTCCCTGTCCTTCGCCCTGACGTATCACGTCACCACCTTCATTCCCATCACCGTGCTCGGTCTCTGGTCCTTTGCGGTGACCGGCATGAGCCTGGGGCACTTGCGCCAGGACTCCCGAGCGAGCGAGTGACCGCTCGCGCCTTCCGGATTGCCGCGCACGCGAAGGTCAATCTGTTCCTTCGGGTACTGGCCAAGGACCACGACGGTTTCCACGCGGTCGAGACGCTTCTCTGTCTGGTCGACCTGGCGGATGAGATCGTGGTGGCACGTGGCGGGGCCCCTGGCACCGTGGCCCTGGAAGAGGAAGGACCCGACACCGGACCGGCAAACGAGAACCTGGCCGCCCGCGCGGCCAACATGGTGCTGGCTGCCACGGGCAACCGATTTGGCATTGAGCTTCGCCTCACCAAACGCATTCCCGTCGCCGCGGGGTTGGGCGGGGGGTCGAGTGATGCCGCCGCGGCGCTCCTGGCAGCCAATGCGCTGGCGGGCGGGGCCGTGCCGCAGCATGAACTCCTGCAATTCGCCGCCCGGCTCGGGAGCGATGTCCCCTTCTTCCTGACCCGCACCCCGCTGGCCATCGGCTGGGGCCGGGGCGAGCGGCTGTTGTCCCTGCCCCCGCTCCCGGCCTGTCCCGGGCTCCTCGTGTCGTCCCCAACCGGCATCCGGACCAAAGACGCCTACGGCTGGGTGGACGAGGTCCGCGCCGACACAGCACGGCGGGGCGCCGTCGCCCTGACGCTGGATGCGCTCTCGACCTGGGGCGATGTGGCCCGCATGGCGGGTAACGACTTCGAATCGGCGGTGTTCGGGCGCCGGCCGGAGCTCGGTGACGCGTTCCGGGCGCTGGCGGAAACTCGGCCCCTGACGTGCCGTCTCAGCGGCTCGGGGGCCACGATTTTCGGTCTGTTCCGAAACGAGCGGGACCGCGATGACGCCCGCTCGGTGCTGGGTCGGCGGCACGGCGCCGTGACCCCCGTCTGGACCCTGTCCGCGCCGCCCTTGGGCCCCGAACCGCTGCCGAATGAGTGATCCTGCCCCGGCGGGCCGGGGACGGCCGGGACCGTTTACCCCGCCAGCGGGATGGGTTACGTTCTACACGGTTTTCGCTGGCCCTTCGTCCAATGGCAGGACATCAGATTTTGGATCTGAGAATGGTGGTTCGAATCCACCAGGGCCAATGTCGACCGCCCCGGGCTTTGGCCGGTCGCGGCGGTTGACGCTCGACGCAACGGGTCGCTAGCTTTCTAGGCTATCTCATGGCGGACATCTCGCTGTCCCAGAGCCGCATGCTTCTCATGAGCGGAACGGCCAACCGTCCCCTCGCTGAGGAGGTGGCAAGTCACTTGGGTGAGTCGCTGTGCCGGCTCACCATCAAGCGCTTTTCGGACGGCGAGATCTTCGTCAAGATCGACGAGAATGTGCGTGGGAAGGATGTCTTCATCATCCAGCCCACCAATCCGCCGGCCGAGAACATGATGGAGCTGCTGCTCCTGATTGACGCGGCCCGGCGGGCCAGCGCGGCACGGATCACGGCGGTCATCCCGTACTTTGGGTACGCCCGGCAGGATCGGAAGGATCAGCCCCGCGTGGCCATCAGCGCGAAGCTCATGGCCAACATGATCACTCGGGCAGGGGCCGACCGGGTGCTGGCCATGGATTTTCACCAGCACCAGCTGCAGGGGTTCTTCGACCTTCCGGTCGACCACCTTTACGCGGCACCGGTCTTCACCAGCCACTACCGCCAGAAGGCGCTGAAGAACCTGGTGGTGGTGGCGGCCGATGTCGGCGGGGCCAAGATGGCCCGAGGGTTCGCGAACCGGTTGAACGCGTCGATCGCGATCATCGACAAGCGCCGGCCCTCGGCCAACATTGCGGAAGTCGTGAATGTGGTGGGCAATGTCGAGGGACGGGACTGCCTGATTCCCGACGACATGATTGATACCGGCGGGACGATGACCGAGGCCGTCCATGCGCTGAAGCGGCTGGGGGCCCGCGACATCTACTGCTGCGGAACGCACGCGTTGTTGTCCGGACCGGCAATCGACCGGCTCGCGGCGTCCCCGGTGAAGGAAGTGGCGGTGAGCAATACGATCCAGCTGCCGGCCGAGCGGAGGTTCGATCGGCTCACGGTGCTGTCGATCGCGCGGCTCCTCGCCAAGGCGATTGGCTATACCCACAGCGATCAGTCGGTGAGTTCGCTCTTCGACTGAAACGAAGGACTGAATCATGCCGCAGAACGCACAACTCGACGTAGCCCGCCGGACGACCAGTGGCAAGGGAGCGGCGCGATCGCTCCGACGCCTCGGCCACTTGCCGGGCGTCATCTATGGCCGCGGACGGGAGTCCCTGCCGATCACGATCGAGGCCGTGGCGCTCCAGCGCCTGTTGGCCCGCGGCGGCTCCTCGAGCACCCTGTTCGAGGTGTCCATCGACAGCGGCGAGCCGGTGCAGGCGTTGATCCGGGAACTCCAGCGCAATCCGCTGCGGCCCGATCATATCCTCCACATCGACCTCTATGAGGTCCACGCTGGCGAGAAGATCGAACTGTCCGTGCCGATCCACCTGGTGGGAACGGCGGAGGGCGTCCGGAACGAGGGCGGCGTACTCGATCAAGCGCTCCGGGAGCTGGACATCAAGGTCCTGCCGCGCGACATCCCGCAATCGGTTGATCTCGATGTAACGGCGTTGACCATCGGTGACGCCCTCTACGTGCGCGACATCCAGCTGCCCGACGTCGAGATCATGAACGATCCGGACATCGCGGTCTGCTCAGTGGTTGCGCCGAGGGCCATCGAGGAGACCGTGGCCGTCGAAGCCGCCGAGGGTGTCGAAGTCGTGGCTGAAGGTGAGGCGGCGCCCGAGCCCGAACTGATTCGGAAGCCAAAGGCCGAGGAAGAGACAGAAGAGCCGTAGAGCTGACCGCTGCGTATCATTGTGGGGCTCGGCAACCCCGGGCCGGAATACGCCCGAACCCGGCACAACGCCGGCTGGCGCCTCCTCGACCACTTGGTCGAGGAGTGGGGTGTGGGGTCCCTCAAGCGAGTAGGAGGAGCACGCCAGGGTATTGCGCAGCGTCACGGGCATGAATGCCGTCTGATCAAACCCCTGATGTACATGAACCGGAGCGGGGCGGTCCTGGCCCCGCTCCGCGCGCATCCGGCCTTCGAACCGAGCCGCGAGCTGCTGGTCCTGGTGGATGACGTCGCCTTGCCGATCGGACGGTTCCGGCTGCGCGGCCAAGGCAGCGCCGGAGGTCATAACGGGCTGAAGAGCATCGAAGGCGCCCTGCTCCGGCAGGATTACGGGCGCTTGCGTATTGGCGTCGGGCCGGCCGATGAGGTCGACGACCTCGCCGATTTCGTGCTCAGCCCGTTCCTGCCGGATGAGGAAGAGACGCTCAAAGGTCTGCTCGATCCGATGGCTGACGCCGTGGACCTGTGGCTGGCCCATGGTATGGAAGAAGCCATGAACACGTTCAATCGCTGACGGAGGAGTTGTGATCGACCTCGCTCAACTCGTGCAATACGCCGTGTATGCCGCCGGAGGTGGCCTGCTGGGCCTCGTCATCGCGCTGCTGATCTATGGCTACATCAAACGGCAGCCCGCTGGTTCCGAGATCATGCAGGATCTCGCCCTGTCGATTGAGACCGGGGCCATGGCGTTCCTCAGACGCGAGTACATGGTGCTGTTCCCCTTCATCCTGATCGTCGCGGTGCTGCTTGGCCTCGCGGTCGGGCGAAACACCGCCATGGCGTACGTGTTCGGCGGCTTGTGTTCCATCGGCGCCGGCTTCTTCGGCATGAAGGCGGCCACCAAGGCCAACGTGCGCACGTCGGAAGCCGCCCGAGACAGCGGACAGGCCAAGGCGTTGCGGATCGCCTTCAACGGCGGTGCCGTCATGGGCCTGGCCGTGGCCTCGCTCGGCCTGCTGGGAATCGGGACCGTGGCCTTCCTCGTGCTCGACGAGGCCATCGTGAGTGCCGAGATGTTCAAGAACTTCAGCGAGATCATCAGCGGATTCGCTATGGGTGCCTCGTCGATCGCGCTGTTCGCCCGCGTCGGAGGCGGCATCTATACCAAGGCCGCCGACGTCGGCGCCGACTTGGTCGGCAAGGTGGAAGCGGGAATTCCCGAAGACGACCCGCGGAATCCCGCCACCATCGCTGACAACGTGGGTGACAATGTCGGTGACGTGGCCGGTATGGGTGCCGACATCTTCGAGAGCTACGTGGGCGCGGTCATCGCAACGGTCGCCCTGGCCGCGACGAGCCCCGTGATCCCGCTCGAGTACCGGGCCAATGCGGTGGCACTGCCCATCACGATGATCCTCGCGGGCCTGGCCGCCTCCCTCGTCGGCATCGCCTCGATGAAGCTGCTGGAGCGCGGCTCACCGGCCAGCGCGCTCAGGCTCACGACGTTCATCGCCGCGGGTCTGTTCATGCTGGCGGCCTACTGGTTGACTACCCTGCTCCCCCTTGGCATGACCGGCAAACCTGTTATCGGGGCCTTCTACGCGGTGGTCGCCGGCACGGTCGCGGGCATCTTGATCGGCCTCTCGACCGAGTACTACACGGCCGCCAAACCCATTCGCGATATCGCGGAAGCATCGCTCACCGGCCCGGCGACCAACATCATTGCGGGCCTCGCGGTGGGGCTCAAGTCTGCGGTGATTCCCATGCTGCTCATCTGTGGGGCCATCTTCGTCTCCTATCAGTCGGCCGATCTCTACGGCATTGCCATCGCGGCGGTCGGGATGCTCGCCACCGTCGGCGTCACCATGAGCGTCGACGCCTACGGCCCGGTGGCGGATAACGCCGGCGGCATCTCGGAGATGAGCCATCTCGGTCCTGAAGTCCGGAAGATCACCGACAGCCTCGACGCCCTCGGGAATACCACGGCCGCGATGGGCAAGGGCTTCGCCATCGGGTCCGCCGCGCTGACCGCGCTTGGCCTTGTTCTCCGCGTTCGCAACCGCGGTGAGTCCGCCCGGCGAGGTGTTGTCGCTCGACCTGGTGAATCCCGTAGTCGTGATCGGTCTCTTCATCGGCGGCACGCTGCCGTTCGCCATCGGCGCCATGACGATGACCGCCGTCGGACGCGCCGCAGCAGGGATGGTCGAAGAGGTGCGACGGCAGTTCCGTGAGATCCCCGGCCTCATGGAAGGCACCGGAAAACCCGATAGCGCGCGGTGCGTCGACATCTCGACCCGCGCCGCGCTGCGCGAGATGATTCTGCCGGGCGTGACGGCGGTCGTCGCACCGGTCGTGGTCGGCTATTTCCTCGGTGTTCAAGCGTTGGGTGGTCTGCTCGGCGGTGCCACGCTCGCCGGTGTGCTCCTGGCCCTGTTCATGGCCAACGCTGGTGGCGCGTGGGACAACGCCAAGAAATACATCGAGAGCGGCGAACACGGCGGCAAGGGATCCGATCCGCACAAGGCCGCCGTCGTCGGTGATACCGTGGGCGACCCGTTCAAGGACACCTCCGGACCGTCCATGAACATCCTCATCAAGCTCATGTCGGTGGTATCGCTCGTGCTGGCGCCATGGTTTGCGAGTTTGTAGGCGCATGCAGATGTCGGATTTGGACTAACAGCTATCGGCTAACGGCTAACGGCTCCACACCGTTAGTCGACAGCTGTTAGCCGATAGCGTTCTCCCATGCTCCGCCTCGGCATCATCGGACTCCCCAACGTGGGGAAGTCCACCCTCTTCAACGCCCTCACGTCGGCCGGCGCCCTGGTGGCGAATTACCCCTTCGCCACGATCGAGCCCAACACGGGCATCGTCCCCGTGCACGATCCACGGCTGGATGTCCTCACGACCATCGTCCAGCCCAAGGAAACCGTCCCGGCGACCATCGAGTTCGTGGACATCGCGGGCCTGGTCAAGGGTGCCAGCGAAGGCGAGGGTCTCGGCAACAAGTTCCTCGGCCACATTCGAGAAGTCGACGCGATCGTCAACGTGGTGCGATGCTTCGAGACCGACAACGTCCAACATGTCATGGCCACAATCGATCCGGTACGAGACCGTGACATCGTGCTGGTTGAACTGGGTCTGGCTGATCTGGCCACGGTGGAGAAGCGACTGGAGCGGACCACCCGGTCCGCGCGTTCGGGCGACGAACAGGCGAAACTCGAAGTCGCCATGCTGGAGGGCGTCCAGGCGCTCTTGGCCGAGGGCAAACCGGCACGGGCCTACACGCCCAGCGATGATGAGCGCCCGGCGTTCCAATCCCTCAACCTGCTCACCACCAAGCCGGAGTTGTACGCCGCAAACGTGGCGGAGGACGATATCGCCACCGGAAATCCAGCGGTCCGCAAACTCGAGGCGGCCATCGCGCTGTCCCATGAGCCGGCAGAGGTCGTCACGTTTTCCGCGCAGATGGAGGCCGACCTGCTGAGCCTCTCCGAGGAGGAACAGCAGGAGTACCTCGACGGACTCGGTGTTGCGGAAACGGGACTGGACCGACTCACGCACGCCGCCTATCACTTGCTCGGGCTTCTCAGCTTCTTCACCACGGGCGAGAAACAAGTACGGGCCTGGACCATCCACCGAGGTGAGACGGCCTACGAGGCTGCTGGCGAGATCCACACCGACTTCCAGCGCGGGTTTATTCGGGCAGAGACGGTGTCGTATGACGATTTCGTTCGAGCCGGCGGATGGAAGCAGGCACGGGATCAGGGCCTGATCCGCGCCGAGGGCAGGGACTACGTGGTAGCGGATGGTGACATCATTCTGTTTCGATTCAACGTCTGAACTGGGGAGTCCAGGCACCGCCTTTGCCGCCAGGGCGAACGCCCCGGCGGCTACCCGCCGAGAGCCAGCCGCTCCCGCCACTCGCCGGAGAGAGCCGGGCACTCCGCCAGCCTCGCGGCGGAGGTGGGGTCGTTCCGCCGCGCCTGGTAGACCCGGGCGGCCTCGCGGACCGTCCACTCGGGATAGGGCCGGCCGGTGAGCTCGGCCATCATGCCTGCTTCGAGCCAACCCTCGCGGATCACTCGGAGATACCAGCCCCCGCGGCCAGATGATTCGACGCGCCTGACCATGTCGGCCACGCGGAGCTTCCGGGCCAGGTTCTGACAGGGCTGCCGGGGCTGGGCCACCTCGATGATTACATCACCAATGGCCAGGCGATCGCCGATGCACACTGTATCCTCGGTCGGCCCCGCGATCGTCAGATTCTCTCCAAAGGCCCCCGGAGCAAGCACCGCCACCCCGAGTTCCCGCTCCCAATTCGGGTAATGGGAAGCGGCATACGCCAAGAGGGCGCGTTCGGGCCCTCCATGATGCCGACGGTCTGCCTGCCCGTCCCCGTCGAGCCCTTCGGTTCCCAGCCAGATTTTCCCCTCTACCGGAGACTTGTTGATGGCACTTGTCCAGGGACGATCGAGCGGATCCTCCGCGTTCGGCACACCGAGCGCTTGGGGTTGGCCGATCTGGATCGAGACGATTTGAATCGCCGGCTCAGTCATCACCCTCTCCCAGGCAAGGCGCCGGCAGGCGCACCGAGAAACCCGGACGCATGGAAGGACGGCCTCGACACCAAGCGCCAAGGCTCGCCCGACGGCACCCAATCTACCTTGCCGCCCCCGCTCCAGGGCGGGCGGAGCCAGGCTTCCTTCGGGGTCCCGGCCTGCTTAAGTTACGGCGTTACCAACAGATTCCCTCCTCGGCCTCCACCTGAAGCCGGGGCGACGAGACCAAAGGAAGGTGCTATGACCCGTCAATACGAGGCGGTCTACATTTTCGATTCCGCCCTCGACGAAGCCGCCATTTCCCAGCGCTTGGAAGGGTTCCACACCGTGCTCGGGCTTCCTGAGAGCCCGGCGCTCGACCATTGGGGCAAGCGGACGCTTGCCTACCCCCTGCGAAATCACGAAACTGGCTATTACGTGATCGCCCGCTTCGAGACCCCTCCCGAGACGTTACCCGAGTACGAGCGAGCCGTGAAGCTAGACGACAGCGTGCTCCGGTTCATGATGGTTGCCAACGAAGGGGCCGCCCAGCGGGCCGAGGCCACGGTCCCGGAAGCCGCCGCTGACGACGCCAGCGCCTCGGAGGACGTTGACAAATGAGACGCCCACAAAAGACGTGCACCATTTGCGAGTCGGGAGTGCGGGTCGTCGACTACAAGGACGATCGGACGCTGTCGCGGTTCTTGACGGAGCGGGGGAAGATCCTCCCCAGCAGGCTGTCGGGAACGTGCGCCCGGCATCAGCGACAACTGAGCACCGCCATCAAGCGGGCCCGCGAACTGGCATTGCTCCCCTACATCAAGGGCCATAGCGGCTGACCTCTGCCGGCCTTACCGATTCCGGACCTTCCCGGCTGCAGCTTGGCCAGGTCTTCGTCCTAGGTGGGTATGTTCTGCTCAGCTGGCCAGTGATGGTGGTCTTCTTTCTCGGACCGCTCGCTGGCCTCTTGCTTCTACGCCGCCCTACCTCGCGCCGCCAGTGGTTCTGGCTCGCCACGATCGCGGCCTGGGCGGCGGTGTGGTTTGCGCAGCCGGGAGGTTTGGCGGATCAGAGTCTCCGGGCGGGTGGGATCCTGTTCGCAGGAGCCTTCATCATTGCCGTGGTCCTCGGGCGAGGGTCTCTCCTGTCGCAGACCCTATGGGCGGCCGCGGGGGCGGTAGTCGCGACCGGCGTCTGGTGCCGCTATCTCGGCATCGGCTGGTGGCAGATCGAACTGGCGCTCGAGGCCAAAGGGTGGGAGACCTATCGCACGGTCGCAGGCCAAGTGACCCGAGGGGCGCCAGCGGGCTCCGCCGTAGCCGTGGCCCTCGATCAGTTCGCGGCGGGGGTAGGACCGGCGGCCATGCTCACCCCTGCCCTGGCGGTGCTCATGGCGGTCGCCGGTGGCACTCTGGCCGTGCGGTGGCACCAGCGGATTGCAGGCAAGGCAGCCGAGGGCTCGAGGCCGTTTCGCGCCTTCACCGTCAGCGACTTCTTGGTCTGGGCGGTCATCGCCGGCCTGGGGGTGTACCTTGCCGACATGGGCCGGTCGTACACCGCCCTGGCGCTGAACGGGCTCGCGGTGCTGGCAGTGCTCTATGGCATCCGTGGAGCCGCCGTGGTGTGGGCAATTGCGCTGGAGGGCCGCGGGTGGCAGCCGCTGCTGCTTGCGCTCGTTGGCGGCCTCTTGCTATTCCCGTTCGTGGCCGCGAGTCTGGTACTCGTGGGCCTGGCCGATACCTGGGTCGGATTTCGACAGCGCGCCAAGCGACTGTTCACAGGAGGAACTCCATGATCGAAGTCATTCTGCGTCAAGACGTCAGTTCGCTCGGGCGTGCGGGAGAGATGGTACGGGTCCGACCGGGCTACGCGAGGAATTATCTGCTGCCGAAGGGGCTGGCCTACTCGGCAACCGAGGGCAACAAGAAACGCATCGCGGCAGAGACCAGGGCGCTTGGCGTCCGGCTCGCAGCCCAAAAGGGAGACGCCGAGCGCCTGGCGGATTCCTTGCGGGGCATCACCCTGACGCTGCCCGGAAAGGTGGGCGAGGGTGAGCGGCTGTTCGGGTCCATCACGGCGCAGGATGTGGCCGATGCGCTGGCGTCCAAGGGATTCGACATCGATAAGCGCAAGGTCGACCTCGAACACCCGATCAAGACCCTGGGGGATCACACGGTCTCGATCAAACTCCACCCCGATGTACCGGCCGGCGTGCGAGTCACGGTGGTGCCGGAATAGGATTCGATCCGTGACCGTCGGCATCGGGTATCTCGACGGCCCTCGGCTGGCCCGATCGCTATTTGCGGCGTCTGAATGGGTGGCGGCGGGACGGGAGGAGATCAACCGGATCAATGTGTTTCCGGTACCTGACGGCGATACCGGCACCAATTTCAGTCTGACGCTCCGCTCGGTCGCCGACGCGCTCGAATCACTCGGAGAGGCGCCGCTCAACGAGACGGCCCGCACCATGGCCCGCGCGGCCGTTATGGGTGCGCGGGGCAACTCGGGCATGATGCTGGCACACTTCCTCCTCGGAGTTGCGGAGGCTCTGGACCACCTCCCGAGCGCGACGGTGCGAGAGCTGGCCAACGCGGTCAGACGAGGCGCCGAGCACCTCTACAACTCAATCGACGATCCCCGCGAGGGCACGATTCTCACTGTCGCGCGCCAAGCCGCCGAGGAGGCGCAGCGGGCGGCGGCCGACTCACCGGACATCCGGCACTTCCTCCACAGAATGCTGACCCGCGGGAAGGAGGCCCTGGCAGCGACGCCAGAGCTATTGGCTGTCCTCAAGGAGGCGGGCGTGGTGGACGCCGGCGGCAAGGGATTTGTCCGGATGATCGAGGGCATGGTCCGCTTGGTCGATGGAGAACCGATCGAGCCGGTCGGGCGCGTCTCGGAGAAAGAGGTTTCGGCCATGGTGCCGGCCGCCATCGCCCTGGTCGACGCGGAACGGGATTACCAGTATTGCACCGAAGTGCTCATAGAGGGCACGGGGTTCCCGCCTGCCAACCAGGTCCGCGCCCAGCTGCGCAAGTTTGGTGGGTCGCTCGTCGTGGCGGAGGCCATGGATGTGCTCAAGATCCATGTGCACACCGATGAGCCCGAGGCCGTCTATGCCCATGTGGCGCAATGGGGCACGATCACGAGCCGCAAAGCGGATGACATGCGGGCCCAACATCGTGGCCTGTCACACGAAACCCAGCGCGCGGTCGCAGTGGTGGCGGACAGTTCTGCGGACCTATCCGACACCCTGCTGGACCGCCACGCGATCGCGTTGGTGCCGCTTCAGGTGATGTTCGGGGACGAGACGTTCCGGGATCGGGTCGAGCTCACCCCCGCCGAGTTCTTCCGTCGTCTCAGGACCAGCCGGACCATCCCCACCACATCCCAGCCGACCCCTGCCGAGATCGTTCAGGTCCTGAGGGACGCGAGAGCCGAGGCCGCCGAAGTAATCGTGGTGCTGCTCTCGTCGGCCTTGTCGGGAACTTTCCAGTCGGTCCAGGCCGCGGTCCGGGCGGCCAAGCTGGATGGCATCCATCTGGTGGACAGCCGTTCGGCCTCGCTCGGGGTTGGGCTGTTGGCCCTCCGGGCGGCGGAGCTTGCGGAGTCCGGCTGGCCGGTCCCCAAGATCGTGGCCGAGCTCGAGCACATCCGGGGCCGGTCGGGCCTCCTCTTGACGGTCGACCAGTTCGACAACCTGCTTCGCTCGGGCCGGGTCAGCCGCGGCAAGGCGTGGCTGGCCGGGATGCTGGACGTCAAACCCATACTGGGCCTCGACGCGAGCGGCGCCGTGATTCCACTCGATCGGGTGCGCGGCCGCGCCAATGTCCTGCCCCGGATGGTGGCACTGCTGGACCAGCGCTTGACCCCCCGGCCGGAGCGGTTCCGGCTCGGGGTGGTACACGTGGACGCGCCCGAGGTGGCCGAGGAGGTCCGGAGCGCCATGGTGGCCAGGTTTGCGCCCCGTGATTGCCTGGTGTCCCCCGCAACCGCCGCGTTGGCTACCCACGTGGGTGCCGGCGCCTGGGCCGTCTTTTACCAAGTCGAGGATAGCCCGGACCGCCGAGACGCCCAGCGCCCAACCGAGGAGGCCCGTGGCCCGCACACCGGCTGAACGGTCCCCGCGGCCGGCTCGGCTCCCCGAGCCAATCGCCCTCGCCGTAGAGGCGGTCGAGGACCGCAAGGGCCGGGAAATCGTGGTCCTCGATCTCCGACATGTGAGCGATGCCACCGACTTCTTCGTCATTGCATCAGGGACCTCTGATGCCCACGTGCGTGGCATCGCCGACGTGGTGGAGGAGCGGTTGCGGCAGCACGGGCACCGGGCCCACCACATTGAGGGCGTTCGAGGCGGCCGGTGGGTATTGTTGGACTATGTGGATTTCGTGATTCATGTCTTTCATCCCGAGACCCGCGCGTTCTATCAGCTGGAGCGGTTGTGGGGTGATGCACCGGAGCTGCTGGCCAGCTCCTAAAGGTTTGAGGTAGCTCATGTCGAGACGGACAGCATGGTTGGTAATGGCGTGCGTCATCGGTTTGCCGGGGGTGAGCGCTGCCCAGTACTTCGGGAAAAACAAGGTCCAGTACACCAAATTCGACTTCCAGGTCATCAAGACCGAGCATTTCGATATCTACTTCTATCAGCGGGAGCGCACGGCGGCCATGGACGCCGCCCGGATGGCCGAGCGCGCCTATGCGCGCCTCTCCCGCATCCTGAGCCATGAGTTCAAGGAGCGGAAGCCGATCATTCTGTACGCCTCGAGCGCGGATTTCGAACAGACCAATACGCTCAATGTTGGGGAGGGCACGGGCGGCGTTACGGATTTTTTCAAGCACCGCGCCATTTTGCCGTTCACAGGCTCCTATTCCGAATTCGAGCACGTGCTCCAGCACGAAATGGTGCACCAATTCCAATATGACGTCTGGAGCCGTGGCAAGGCTGGCTCCGGGCTCTCAACCATTCTGCGGGTCAACCCACCGTTGTGGTTCGCCGAAGGCATGGCCGAGTACCTCTCGCTTGGCGATATCACGCCGCAAACGGCCATGTGGATTCGCGATGCGGCGCTCGAGGGAGACCTGCCGACCCTGCGCCAGTTGGAACGGGTCTTCCCCTACCGATATGGCCACTCGATCATGGCCTACATTGGACGGCGGTGGGGCGACGAGGCCATCGGCGCCCTCCTCCAGGGCACGGTGACCGGCGGCATCGAGGGCTCGTTCCGCCGGGTGCTCGGCGTGACGGTACTTCAGCTCATCGAGCAGTGGCGCGACGATGTCCAGAAGCAGTATCTCCCCGAGATCAAGGACCGAGTCAAGGCCCGGGTGGTCGCGTCGCCCGTCTTGACCGAGGAGCGATCCGAGGGCCGATACCACATTGCCCCGGCCCTGAGGCCGGACGGCTCCACCATCGCGTACCTGAGCGAGAAGGACTTCTTCTTCATCGATCTGTATCTGGCGGACGCGACTACCGGCAAGGTCAAGCGCCGCCTGGTCAAGTCGACCTTCGATCCCAATTTCCGGACCCTCCGCTTTCTGAAGGCAAGCATGAGCTGGTCGCCGGACGGCCAATTCCTCGCCATCGCGGCCGGCCGCAAGGCCCAGGACGACATCGTCATCATCAACGGGGAGAACGGGAAAGAGGTCGGGCGAATCAAGGTCCAACTCAACGGCATCACCAACCCATCGTGGAGCCCCGACGGGGCGCAGCTGGTGTTCACCGGCCATGACGGCGGCATTTCAGACCTGTACTTGGTGAATCGTGACGGCACCGGCTTTCGCAAGCTCACTGACGACAAGTACGCCAACCTCCAGCCTGTCTGGTCGCCCGACGGCAGGACCATCGCGTTCGTGACGGATCGCGGACCAGAGACGGACTTCGCCACGCTGGCCTTCGGCAACTTCCGCATCGCCCTGTTCCATCTCGATAGCGGCACGGAAGAGGTGCTGCGTCACATGGATGCGGGAAAGAACATGAGCCCGCAGTGGGCCCCCGACGGGCGTTCCCTCGCGTTTGTGTCCGATCGGACAGGGGTATCGAACATCTTCCTCTATGATTTCGAAGCCCAGGACATCTACAAACTGACCGATCTGTACACCGGGGCCGAGTCGATCACGCCCGAGTCGCCGGTGCTCTCATGGGCCGCCGACGCGGATCGTCTCGCGTTCGTGTATTACGAAAAGAACAACTTCGACGTGTACACGCTCGACGATCCGAGAGCGCTCAAGGGCGCCCCCTTCGAGTCGGAGGCCGCTCCACCACTGGAGCCCGTGTTTGCTGCCGCCCCGGATTCCGCGGCGGTTCCGCCCGGGGCGTTGGAGACCCCACCGAACGTGCAGCCCCCAGCTGAGCCCGCACTTGCTGCCGTCCCGGACTCTGCGGCGGTTCCGCCCGGCGTGCTGGAGGCGCCGCCGAAAGTGCAGCCCCAGGTGCGCGAGGGCGGCACCATCTATCGGACTCCGCGTGGCTTCCGCGCCGCGGGCCAGGTGGTGGCGGGGGTGGACTCGGTCCCGAATGCCGGCGGACCGATTTCCGTAGCTTCCCTGCTCGACTCCGTGTCTCTCAACCTGCCGGACACCAGCGAATTCTCCGTCGGGAAGTACCGCGCCAAGCTCAGCCCGGACTACGTGTCGCGGCCGTCGATCGGCTACAGCCGAGACACGTTCGGCAACGGGTTTTATGGCGGGAGCGCGATTGTCCTGACCGACATGCTCAACAATCACCAGCTGGCGATTGCGGCATTCTTGAATGGTCGGATCAAGGAAGCCCAGGTCTTCGTGGCGTTCACCAACCTGAGTCGGCGGCTGAACTGGCAGGTGGGGATCTCACAGGACCCGGTCTTCTACGCGGAATTGGATCAGCTGCGGGTGAATGACCCGGCACCGGGGTTGAACACGTTCGTGACCAACATCCGGCGGCTCATCGTCCGCCAGGCGTTCGCCCAGGGATTCTACCCGCTCAATACGTTCCGACGGATCGAGCTGGGCATGCGGCTGGTCAACATCGAAGACGATATCCTGGCGCTCGAGGAGCCATACAATCCCCAGACGGGCTTGCTCGTGGCCGAGCCCCGCATCGTAGAACGATCCTTGGGCAGCACGAACTTCGTGCAGCCAAGCGTCGCCATGGTGTTCGACAACACCCTGTTCGGCTGGACGGCCCCATTCATGGGCCGGCGCTATCGCTGGAACTCTCCCGTACCATCGGTGGCTGGGACTTTACCCAAGGGACCCTCGACTACCGACGCTACGACCGGTTGCCCGGACCCTTCGTGCTCGCCACCCGCGCGCTCTACTTCGGCCGCATCGGTCCCGACGCCGATCGGTTCGATGTCTTCATGGGCTCGACGGATCTGTTGCGCGGCAACACGTCGGGCTCCTACTACCGGAACGAGTGCAACACCCTGGGTCGATTTGCAGGCCGAGACCGGATGCGTCGAACTCGACCGCATGCTGGGCACCCAACTGGCCGTGGCCAGCGCCGAGCTCCGGTTCCCCATTCTCACGCCGGACATGGGTTTCGTGCCGCGCGGTCTGCCACCCATCGAAGGCGCCCTGTTCTACGACGTGGGCTTGGCGTGGAACGAGAACAGCACCCTCAAGTTCACCCGCGAGGCGGGCGACGACCCGATTCGGGTCCGAACTCCTTTGAGCACCGCGGGCCTCGCGCTCCGCATGAACTTCTTCAACTTCCTGATCCTGCGGGCCGACTGGAACTTCCCGCTGGACCGGAACATCGGGAATTACTGGACGTTGAGCCTGGGTCCGGCCTTCTAGCCCCCCCGCCGCCGGGCTCCGCGGGCCACGTCCAGCACCGGTCCGGGCTGGATGTGGCCCGCGTTCGCGTCTATCTTTTGCCGGTGCCGACACGATTTCTTCCGCTCGCCGCCTGCGGGCTCTGGGCCCTCGCCGGATGCGGAGGTGAGCGGGCTGGGCAGTCCCTCGGCGACTTCGCTGCGCTCACCCAGGTTACCGCCAGCACCACCCTGCTCCGGATGCCCGACGATGGCGGGGTTCCGACGTTATACCGGGCGCCCACGCTGGCGGAGGTCCCGTGGCCCCGCACACCCGACGCCCTGCCGGCCTTGCGCCGGCCCATCGGGACCGACCTGGACCAGCGGCTGGTGTTCGCCCTCGATCGCGACAAGCAAATCGTCGGCCTGGACCTGGAGACCGGCAAGGTGAACGTGTTTGTGGAGGACGTCTACGACGCCTTCCTGGCACCCGACGGTGCGCTGTTCGCCGTTGGGACCGACAGCTCGGTCACCGAACTCCACCGCCGCACGCCGGCTCGGTGGGGCCGGAAAATGGTCGGTACACCGCAGCGCTTGTTCGGAACCCTGCAACACGATGTGGTGGCCGTGCTCACTGGAGCGCCGCAGCGGCTGGCGGTAGTGCGGCCCGACAACGACCCCTCCGTGGTCGATCTGCCCGACGGCCCCACCGCCGTCAGCTCCTGGGGCGATCTCCTCGCCATCGCGGCGGACAGCGCGCTCGTCGTGCTGAACCCCAAGGATGGCCGTCCGCGAACCATCGACATCCCAGGCGCCGCTCGAGCGGTTGCCTTTTCGCCTGCGGGAAACCGGATCTATGTCTCCGGCTCCACCAAGCGCCTGGTGGAAGTCGATCGGGACGCCGAGAAGACCATCGGCCGCATCACTCTGCCCGGTACTCCGCAGGCTCTCCGCTCTACGCTCTACGGCGGGTGGCTGATGGCGCGCCCGGCAGGTGTCGATTCGATCTGGCTGGTGGACGTGGCGGCAGGGAAATATCGGGGAACGATCGCCGGAGCCTGGGCCGATGACCTCCCGGTTATCATCGGCGACATCGCGCTGGTCAGGCAGGGCGACGATGTCGTGGCGCTCGACTTGACCGACGAACTCTTCCCGGAAGTGCAGAGGATCGCGCATGGGGCCGTCGACTTCTACCTGCCGCTCAGCTGGTCTCCCGAAGCGCCGAGCGGGCCCGACGAGACGCCCGTAGACGACCAGGCCGGTGAGCCTGGGGACAGGCCGCGCATCTACTTGCAGGTGAGCAGCTCGCAGAACCCCAAGTGGGCAGAGGATTTCGCCACTCGGCTGAGTGCCGCGGGACTGTCCGCCTCCGTCATGGCTCCGCGCCAAGGCGACGAAGGGTATCGCGTGGTCATCGGCCCGTATCAAACCCGCGAGGAAGCAGACTCCGTGGGCGGCGAGCTGGGTGCCCCATACTTTATCTACCAACCGCGCACGCCGTGACCGCGAGACCCGCTCCGGCCCACTCCCCGTGTGCGTCCGCTGACACCGAGACCGGACCGCCCCTATGAGGCTCACCAAACTGGAGCTTTCCGGCTTCAAGTCGTTTGCCGACACGATCACCCTCCCGTTCGAGGACGGGGTGACCGCCATCGTCGGCCCCAATGGATGCGGCAAGTCGAATATATCGGACGCCATGCGCTGGGTCCTCGGCTCGCAATCGGCACGCTTACTCCGCGGCGCCAAGATGGAAGACGTCATCTTTCAGGGTGCCGCGACACGCCGGCCGATCAACGTCACCGAAGTCTCGCTTTACTTGGACAACACGGATGGCGACCTGCCCATCGCGTACCGGGAGGTTCAAATCACCCGCCGGCTGTCGCGCTCGGGGCAGAGCGAGTATTTGCTCAACAAGACCCCCGTCCGGTTGCGCGACATTCATGACCTGCTCCGCGGCACCGGCCTGGGGAGCGATGCGGGCGTCGTGATCGAAGCGAAGATGATCGACCTCCTCCTCTCCGATCGGGCGGACGAGCGCCGGTCGTTGTTCGAAGAAGCGGCCGGCATCGGACTCTATCGCGACCGAAAACACAGCACCGAGCGGCGGCTCGAGGAGACCGGAATCGACCTCCAGCGCGTGGAAGATCTCATTGCCGAGGTCCAAACCCAGATCAGGAGCCTAGCACGGCAGCGAGGCAAGGCCGAGCGCCACACCAAGCTGATGGCAGAAAAGCTCGCGGTGGATGTGACCTTTGCCCGGAAGAAGCTGGAACAACTGCGCCAGGCCGCGGCAGGCATGGAGGCACGGCACGCCAAGCTGGAGGTCTTGGTGCCCGAGGCTCGGGCGACGCTCGAAGCCCGGGAGCGGCATCGCGAAGCGTGCGCCGCTCAGCGCACGGCCACCGAGACGCAGCGCACCGACGTCGCCCGCCGACTCACGGCCGCCTCGGTCGACGTGGGACGGCTCGACGGAGACCTGGCGCTCGCACGCGAGCGACTGGCCAACGCGGCGGCCCGGCGGGAGCGCCTCGAGGCTGAGCGCGCCGACCTCGAGTCCCGGGCCCTCGTCGCCGAGCGGGAGCGGGAAACGGCCAGCCAGCACCTCCAGGAAGCCGCGCTGGAGCACGACCGGATCCATGGCGAGCTGACCACTCGAACCAGCGCGGAGGACGCGGTCCGCCAGCGCCTCGGTGAACAACGCGACAAAGTGCGCCAGCTCGAAGAGCGCCTGCACCAGCAAGTGCAGACCCACCGTTCACTCGAGGGCGAACACTCGGCGCTCGAAGGGGACTTGGCCACACTCCGTGAACAGCTCTCCCAGGCGACAACCCGTCACTCCGCTACGGAAGCCGAGCTTGGCACCATCGAGCGCCGGCGGGCTGAGGCATCGAGTGAGGCCGACCGGCTGGTCGAGCGGGCGCGCGAGGCCGCCAGCGACGCGGAACGGGGCCGGCACCTCGTCGCGGAAGCGCGGGAACAGGAGGCCTTGGCCAGGGCCGACCGGAGGCGCGCCGAGGAGTCCTTGGCCCAGATCACCGCGCGGCGCCAGGCCCTGGAGGAATTGGAGCGCGACCGGGTCGGTCTCGCCCCCGGCGCGGCCGCTTTGCTCGGCGCGCGCGCCCGCTTCGGCGATGCCGTGCTCGGACCCCTCAGCGATTTCATCCGGGCCTCGCAAGACGATGCCAAGCTGGCCGAACGTCTTCTCGGTGAGTGGATGCACGCGGTCCTGATCCGCGATGCGGCTAGCCTGCCGGCAATCCAGGCGTGGCATGCGTCCTCCAAAGGCAGCACCGTGGTCTTGCTCCCCGCCGATCAGGTCCCACCGGTTCCGGCTTCAGGCCAACCGCTCGACAACCGGCTCCACATCGAGGACCGGGCAGCGGCCCGGTGGGTCGAAGCCATACTCGGTGGGACCGAAGTGCTCGATGACGCGGGCGAAGTGGTGCGTCATCCCACCGGCGCCATCGTGTTGTCGGCACCGGCGGGGCCGACCGGTCCGCTTCAGCGTCGCGCCGAACTCGACGCATTGGTGCAAGTCGCGGCAGCGGCAACCCTGTCGCTCACCACCGCGGAGAGCACAGTAGCTGCTGCGGTGTCGCGCATCACGTCCCGCGAAGCGGCGCTGGCCCAAGCAACCCAGACGATGGAAGAAGCCCGGGAGGAAGAACGCAGAGGGATCGCGACGCGGGAGGACCTGATTCGGCTCGCGGCGGGCCTCGAGCGCGAGCTGGCGACGGCGGAAACCGAACTCGGACGAGTCCGAGAGCGCCTGCATCGTGCGGAGACGCGGCTGGCAGAGATCGATCAGGAACTCACATCGGGTGCGGTTGCCCGAGCTCGACTCGAGGAAGATTTGGGTGCGGCCCGGGCCCGATTGAACGAACTCGAGACGGAACTGGAGTCGGCCCGAGAAAGCCGCGTGCATTGGCAAGTGCAGATCGCCCACATCGACGCCCGACAACGCGCATCGCGCGAGGCAGCCGAACGGCTGGCGCGCGAGCGCGCCGAGGCGGATTCGTCAGCCAAGGCCCTGACCGACGAGCTCCACCGGATCAACGCCGAAACTGAGCGACTGACGACCCAACAAGCCGAGTGGGAAGAGGCGAAGGCCGAGGGGCGTGTGGCCGTGCTGGAATTGGAGACGGCGACAGCCGAGGCGGAAGCAATGTTCTCGGGAGCGGACGCAGAACTCAAACTCGCCGAGGAGGCGCTCGGCGCAGTGCGTCGAGAGGCTGAATCCCTGAACGAAGAGCTCCACGCACTCCGGCTCGAGGCGGCGGAGGTCGGAGCGGAACGGCGGCGGATCACCGAACGAGTGGAAACCGAGTGGAAACGACCGCTCGACACCTTGAGTGAGGACGTCGAGGTGCTCGACCTCGATCTTGAGACCCTCGAGGCCGAGGCCGAACGCATTCGCGAAACCCTCGAAACGATTGGGCCGGTCAATCCCCTCGCCATGGAGGAGCACGGGGAGGAGGTCAAGCGCTTCGAATTTCTGCAGACCCAGCGGGACGATCTCGTGTCGGCTCGGCGATCGCTGCTGCAGGCAATCCGGGAGATCGACACGACGGCGCGCACCATGTTTTTGGAGACGTTCCAGGCCGTCCAACAGAATTTCTCGAAGGTATTTCAGACCTTGTTCGGAGGCGGCGAGTGCAGCCTCAGCCTGGCCGAGCTCGACGATCCACTCGAGAGCGAAATCGAAATTCACGCAGCTCCGCGAGGCAAACGCACCCAGCGGATCCATTTGCTCTCCTCGGGTGAGCGGACGCTGGTGGCCGTGTCCCTGCTCTTCAGTATCTATCTGACGAAGCCGAGCCCCTTCTGCCTGATGGACGAGGTCGACGCCCCGCTGGACGACGCGAATGTCGGTCGCTTCACCCGGCTCTTGGATGAGTTCAAGCAGACCAGCCAGTTCATCGTGATCACCCACAACCCCCGCACCATGCAGGCGGCCGACGCGGTCTACGGCGTCACTATGCAGGAACCGGGGGTCTCCAGCGTGGTCGGCGTGCGCCTCGGCGAGCACCAGGCGGTCGAAGCGGTCGCCTGAGAGCCGGGAGACCGCGCGGGAGGCCTCTTTCCCGCACGCGAAGACCGTGGTAGGCTTCGAGGGCTCGGGAAGCGGCACTTGCCAAGCAGACCCGAGGCCCCCGCAATCGTGACGCCCACCGGGCTGAGGCCCGGAGGGCGCGTGGGTTGAATTGTCCGATTTCGAGGTTGCACATGCTCGTGGTCATGCGTCATGGCGCCACCGCAGAAGATATTCAGCTGGTCGTGGCCCTGATCCAGGAAATGGGATGCTCGGCCAAGACGCTGCCGGGTGGACAGCGCACGGCCGTGGCCGTCGTCGGTAACGACGGTCGGCTCGACGGCGCACGCTTCGCCGCCCTGAGCGGGGTGCAGGATGTGATCCACGTGACACGACCGTACCGGGAAGTCTCGCGCGAGTGGCATCCCGACCCCACCATCGTGCGGCTCTCCGACGGGGGTGCCATCGGCGACCGAGAGGTCGTCGTGATGGCGGGCCCGTGTTCGGTGGAAAGCGAACGGCAAATCTTGACCGTGGCGCATGCGGTGCGAGAAGCCGGCGCGACCGTCCTGCGCGGCGGCGCCTTCAAGCCCCGCAGCTCGCCCTACTCGTTCCAGGGCCTCGGCAAGCCCGGCCTGGCACTGCTGGCCCGGGCTCGCCAGGAAACCGGATTGCGCATCGTCACGGAGGTCATGGAGCCGGGGGAGGTGGACGCCGTTGCCGAGGTGGCCGACATCCTTCAGATCGGTGCCCGGAACATGCAGAACTATCCGCTTTTGAAGGGGGCGGGCCGCACCAAGAAGCCGATCCTGCTCAAGCGGGGCAACGCCGCCACCATCGAGGAACTGCTGCTCTCAGCCGAGTATATCCTGGCGGAGGGTAACCCCAACGTCATTCTCTGTGAGCGTGGCATTCGCGGGTTCGACTCGGCCACGCGCAACCTGTTCGACGTGAGCGCCATTCCCGTCATTCGCGAGCTGTCGCACCTTCCAATCGTGGCCGACCCCAGCCACGGGATTGGGCGGCGGAGCATGGTCCAATCGATGGCGCGGGCTGCGGTTGCGGCCGGGGCCGACGGGTTGTTGGTCGAGGTGCACCCCAACCCGGATCATGCCCTGTCGGACGGGGCCCAGAGCCTCCACCCGGCCCAATTCAGCGACCTCATGCATCAGTGCCGCTCGATCGCCGAGGCGATCGGGCGCCGCATCGCCGAGCCCGCGACCGTCCGCTCATGAGCCCGGCGTTGCCAATGGCCATAGTTGCCGCCGCGCTCCAGGTTGCGGCAGCTGCACCCCAGTCGCCATCGCCCTGGCCCTTGCTCGAGCGAGCCGCGGCACAATATCGCTCCGCGACGTCGCTTCAGTCGGAGTTCGTTCAGGTCATCGACAACGCCATGATCGGCCGGTTCGAGAGCCGCGGGGAATTGTGGCAGGCCGGGGAGTCGCGCCTGTCCATGCGCTTCCGCGATCCGCCCGACGAGGCCATTGTGGCCGATGGTGCCTTCCTCTGGGTCTACACGCCAAGCACCGCACCGAAGCAGGTACTTCGAATATTGCTGGCCAAAACGCCGACCTACGGCGTGAACGTCATGAGCTGGATTCTCGACCGGCCAAAAGAACGGTACCGGGCAACCCTGCTCCGCTCCGAAGAGCTGGCGGGGCACCCGGTAGCGGTCATTGGGTTGGATCCCATCGACCTCGATCTGCCGTTCAGCGCGGCGGTCGTCTGGCTGGACAAGGAAAGCGCTTTGCCACGGCGGGTCCAGCTCACGGAGCTCAACGGCACGAGCCGAACCATCACGCTCACGGCCCCACGGCTCAACGCGGCGCTTCCCAAGGGAATCTTCGACTTCCGGACCCCGGGCGGCGTCCGGATTGTTGATCAGTAGGCCCGTCGGGGCCGGCCGGCGGCCTCAGCCAGGGTTGACGGCGTGGGCGCGGGTCTGGGGCAACAGTCCGAGCAGCGCCTCGGTCGTTCGAAACTGGCGCAGGAGTTGGACGGCATGCTGGAGCTGGCCGTCGTCCAAGGCTCGACGCCGCATTTCCGCCGCCAGCCCGAAATTGTAGCGGGCGATCTCGTACCCGAGCTGACGATCGATGAGCGATCCGCCGAGCCGAACCGTCTCGGTCTCAAGCTCGACCCCCGCATCCGCCAACCGACGCAGAATGTCGCGACGCATGTTCTCGGTCACGGCAAACTCCTCGGGCTCGACCGTGCCGACTCGCTTGATGTCCAGCGCAGCCGCCGTAAGCGCGTCGTGAAAGAGCGCGAGATGGGGCGTGAGCACTTCGGCGAGTGCCTGCTCGGAGTCGGGCATCGAGTCTCGCGGGATCTCCACATCGGGAACGATCCCTCCGCCCCCCTGGAGCGTGCGCCCGCCCGAGCTTTGATAAACCACCGGGCCACTGTCCAACCTGGACGGGTGCGCTATCCCTACATCGGCTTCCGCCCGTTGGATCGACCGGCCGCTTGGCGTGTACCAGCGGGCCGTCGTAATCCGGAGCGCAACATCCTCGCCGAGCCGGAACTGAGTCTGCACCAATCCCTTCCCGTAGGTCGGCTCCCCGACGACCAGGCCACGATCGTGATCTTGCACGGCTCCGGCCAGGATCTCCGCCGCGCTCGCCGCCTGGCCGTCGACCAGCACGGCCAGGCGGAGGTCGGGCCACTGTTGGGGAAATTCATCGATGAACTCGTGGGATTCGCTCTCCACCCGACCCCACGTCACCAGTAGCGTATCGCCCGGGTTCAGAAATAGGTCCGCCGCAGCGATCGATTCATCGCGCATCCCGCCGGGGTTGCCACGGAGATCGAGCACCAGGCTGTGCATGCCGGCCGCCGCCAGGCGCGCAACCTCCAGCCCAAGCTCCCGGGCCGAGTTCTCGCTCACGAAATCGTAGGAAATGTACCCGACGCCGTCATCGAGCATGAGGCCTTCTTTGACACCGCGACGGTGGATGCGGCCTCGAGTGACGGGGAGGGTGAGCGGAGCGTCGAGTCCGATACGCCTGACCGTGAGGACGACGGTCGTTCCGATAGGCCCGCGAAGGCTCGTCGCGGCTTCACGCAGAGTCCATTCACGGGTCGGGACGCCGTCGATCGCGAGAATGCGGTCGCCGGATTGTAGTCCGGCCCGCTCGGCAGGCGAATCAGGGAGCGGAGCGACGACCATAATCGACCCGGCCCGCGCGTCGACTTGAGCCCCGATCCCGCCGTAGTTACCGGTCGACCGTTCGTTTGCGCGGCGAAATTCGGGTCCGATCAGCAAGACGCTGTAGGGGTCGTTCAGCTTCTCGACCACCCCGCGAGCCGCGCGCTGATAGAGGTCGCCCTCGCCGATGGAGTCGACGTAGTAGTTCGCCACCAGGTCCACGACGCTCTCGAGCAGCCGGGCCTGGTCGTAGACCGGCCGGTCGCTCGGGATCGACCCCTGCACCAACCAGGCGCCGCTCCCCAAGAGAATCGCCACGAACACACTGGCGGTGAACCACCTCCGCCGCATCGCATGCCCTCCAATTCAGCGCCCCCGCAAGGGCTGGAATCTCCTCCCGGATGGAGCAGCGTCTGGGCCCTCGGGCGACATCACGCATCGCCATCCTCGACATCGGCCAGCGCTCGGGCGAGCCCAGCGACGGCCACACCGTCCAGACCCTTCGACCTCGCCAGCTCCAGCGCAAAGCGTCCCAGCGCACGGTAGAGTGGCCGCTCCTCCGGTGCCAGCTCGGCCAAGTGCGCCACCACCGTCTCGACGTCGCCTCGCATGATGGGGCCGGTCAACGCAGCGGCCGGATTCCCCTCAGCCAGGTTGGCGCTCACTCCTCGGAGGAGCGGCACGTACAACCGCTGGGCCAGCTCCGGTCGAATCCCGGCCCGCTCCGCAACACGACTCGCCAACGCCATCAGGGCCACCGTGTAGCTCGCCACGATCGTCGCACCGGCGTGGTAGCCCGCCTTCGCGCCGGCCGGGATCTCCACCGGGTTCATGCGCAGATCGTGGGCCATGCGCATCCCGATCTCGATCGCACGCGGATCGCCTTCGATTCCGACGTACGCGCCGACCAGGCGTTCCGCCGCGTGGGACGGGCTCGCAATCGCCTGAAGCGGGTGGAACGAACCCAATGCCGCCCCGCTTCCCTCGAGGGCCCGAATGGCCCGCCGGTCGTGCCAGCCCGACACATGGAAAACAGCATGATCCGGGCCAATCGCGTTCTCCCCGCGCAGGCGTTCCGCAACCGTCTCAATGGCATGGTCTGGTGTGGCAATGAGCACGACTTCCGACTTCGCCAGCCGGGAGGCCCAGTCGTGGACCTCGATGGCGACGGGCAGCGCCAGGGTGCGCGGGGACCGGCTGAGTAGCACCACGGTGTAGCGGGCCTCCGCCATGGCCAGACCCAAGGCCTGCCCCATACGGCCCGCACCGACGATTGCGACGCGGTATCCGGTCATGCTGCCCCCGAAACGGCAAGCGCCCAGGGTAGTGGCATCACTGGCCGCTCCCTGGGCTTGGTGTACGGACGGCGGGAATGCCGCCGGCTTCTCCTCGAGACCAGATTTCTATGGGTTCTTTCCGGCTTCTTGCTCCACCTTGGCCAGCAAGTCGCGGGGGGAGCCGGCTTGCTCGAGCAACACGAGGGCGCGTTGGAGTTGCCGGTCGTTGGCCGCTCGTCTGCGAACTTCGGCGGTCCGGCCGATCACGTAGCGGGCAATCTCGTACCCCAATTGATCATCGATGATGCTCCGGGCCCCTTGGTACATGGCCGGATCGATGACAACGCCCCGCTCCGCCAACCGCGCGGCCATCTGCGCCCTGAGGGCGGGCGTGATGGTGAAGCTCTCGGGCAGACTCGTCCCGGAGTCCTTGAGCTCGAGCGCAATACTCGTCAGGGCGTCACGGTAGACCGCGAGGTTGGCTCCCAAGTCATTGAAGAACGCCTGTTCCCCATCCGACAAGGTGTCCGCCCGTACGATCATATCGGGAACGATCCCGCCGCCACCGTGTACGATACGTCCCGCGTCAGTCCTGAATTCCGGCACTGCCGTCGTGTCGCCGCCTTCCGGCCGCAGGGAGTCGGGCACCTCGCCGTCATGGGCTGCGGCAATCTGCGCTAGCCGCTCTTGGTCCTCGGCGTCCCGTGCTTCCCGTTGAATGGTTCGTCCACTGGGCGTAAACCAACGCGCCGTCGTGAGTTTGAGTGCCGTGGCATCATCCAACCGGAAGAGGGTCTGCACCAGACCCTTACCGAAGGTGGGCACGCCGACCACCAGCGCGCGGTCATGGTCCTGGAGGGCGCCGGCGATGATCTCGGAGGCGCTGGCGCTCCATGCGTCCACCAGCACGACGATCGGTAGGTTGGGCCAGCGCTGCTTGGCTTCGTCGCTGTAGGCGCGGGACGACCCGCGAGCCCGTCCCCGGGTCGAGACGATCTCCTGCCCGGAGTCGAGGAACAGGTCGGAGACCTTCACTCCTTGGTCCAACAGCCCGCCCGGGTTGCCCCGGAGATCGAGCACCATCGATTTCATGCCTTGGGAGACGAGGCTGTCGATTTCCGCTTGCAGCTCATCGGCCGATGTCTCGCTGACCGCGCGCAGTCCGACGTAGCCGACACCATCACTCATCAGCATGCCGGGAGAGACGGAGCGCAGGTGGATGACGGCCCGGGCCAGGTTGAAGGGCAGCGACTCGGCGATCCCGGCACGGCGGATCTTGATGTCGACCGACGTGCCTTCTTCGCCGCGCAGCACGCTCACGGCCTTCTCGCTCGACCAGCCTTCGGTCGAGACCCCGTCCACCTCGATGATCTGATCGCCGATCAGTACCCCTGCCGCTTCGGCCGGGGTATCGGGTAGCGGTGCCACGACCGTGATCCAGCCATTGCGCACGTCGATCTGGATGCCGAGCCCGCCGTAGTTCCCCGTGGTCTGCTCCGTCAGGCGTTGGAAGTCCTCGCCCTGCAACAGCACCGAGTAGGGATCTTTGAGGCCCTCGAGCATTCCTGTGGTGGCGCGCTGGTAAAGTTCGGACTCGCCAAGCGAGTCGACGAAGTAGTCGTGCACGTGGTGCAACACGTCGTCGAACAGACGGGCCTGCTGGTACACGTTGCCGTCGCTCGCGACGCCCCGCTGCAGCAGCCACCCTCCGGTAAAGAAGGAGACTGCGGCGACGAGTACGATGATGCCCCACCGATTCTTCATGATTGCCTCCGGCATGAGCGAGCGGGCCGCTCATGCCCGACTCTCAGGTTCGTTGCTTTTCTGTCCCTACGTTCCGGCCCGAAAAAAGATCCGGCCGGTCCGCCACCAGGGCGTCCCGGGCGGCGGCAAAGAGCTGCTCGGGCGGCAGGGTTCCATCCAAATGTCGCACGCCGGGGCCTTCGGCCGCCAGGTACGCCTCGATGACACGCTGGTGGAAGGCCTGATTCTCCAGATCCAGACGGTCCAATGCCTGCCGGCTCTGCTGCTGCCGGGCCAGGCCGACACCGGGCGGTACGTCCGTGATGAGGATCATGTCCGGCCTGAGCCCACCGGTTGCAGCCCGATTGGCCGCCAACACCATGTCCCGATCGAGGCCCCGACCGACGACCTGGTAGATCTCCGTCGACAGGTCGAACCGATCGGCCAATACGACGCCGCCCACTTCCAAAGCGGGCCGGATGACCCGATGCACCAGGTCGGCCCGGGCGGCGAGATAGAGGAAGACCTCGGCCAGGGGCGCGACATCGAGCTGGGGGTCGAGCAGCAAGCGGCGCGCCCCCTCCGCGACCGGCGTCCCACCAGGCTCACGCACGCGGACCGGCTTCAGCCCGCTCGACTCCATCCACGCGGCCAGTTCCGCAACGAGGGTGGACTTCCCGGACCCTTCAGGCCCCTCCACCACGATGAAATAGCCGGGCACTTTCATCAGAGGGTGATGATCTTGCTGGCCGTGCCCTCTTCCATGCCCTGCCCGATCTGCTCGTTCACCTTGAGCATCACCTTCTCGAAGTTGGCCCGCGCCACAACGTACGCCTGGCCTGACACGCTCAGCTCCAACTCGCGCACCGCTTCTTCATACGATTTGGTCATCTCCGCGTCGGGCATATGGCCGCTCGAAACCGCCTGGTCCACCTGGGCCGCCAAGGTCTTGATGGCATCGAGCTTGGCCACGGTTTCTTTGTCTTCCCTGAGCCCGGCCTCCGCTCGCCGCAAGGTCTGATACTCAGGTGATTGACCGATCAGTCGTCCCAATTCTTTGGCTTTTTCCCAGATCACGGGCTGTCACTCCTGCGGGCCACGAGGTAGCGCGCGCGGTTGAATAGGTCGTCGAGGACGGCAACGTCCAGCCACCCATGCGCCGACGCCAGCTCGGCCGAACGGCCGGCGCGTGAACACTCCAGTTCGATGACGATCCAGCCACTCGGGCGAAGCAGCCGGTGCCCCTCCACGAGGAGCCTGCGCGTGGCAGCGAGTCCGTCGCTCCCGCTCACCAGCGCCTCTGCCGGTTCCCAATCTCGCACACTCCGGTCGAGTGTGGCACCCTCGGCCGCGCTCAAGTACGGCGGATTCGACACCAGCACGTCGAAGGAGGCCTGCCTCAAGGAGGATCCCAGATCGTCCAATGCCAACGCAATGCGGAGCCCGGTGAGTGACCGATTCTCTCGGGCCAGCGCCAGTGCGTCAGGCGAGCGATCGGTGGCGACGACGTCGTGGTAGCCTCCCTCGGCGGCGAGGCTCAGCGCGATAGCGCCGGTGCCGGTGCCGATATCGAGCGCCCGCCCTACCGGTACGCGGGTAAGCGCAAGATCAACCAGACCCTCGGTCTCGGGCCGTGGGATGAGCGCACGGCGGTCGGAGCGGAGCATCAGATGGCGGAACGCCGCCTGTCCGGTCACGTACGCAAGTGGCTCACCCGCCAGGCGCCGCGCGACGGCATTGCGGTAGTGCTCGATCTGTCCGGGCCCAAGGAGACGCTCCTCGCCCAGCAGCGCCGCACTCCCGACGCCCAAGGCCGCCTCGGCCAACCACCGGGCCTCGCGCTCCGGCGCGGCAATGCCGGCCCGGCGGAGGGCGGACCCGGCCTCACGCAGCAGGTCCCGCCGGGGGGTCACGACCTCACGCAACCGCAGCCTCCTCCCGGCTCGCGAGCCTCAGCGCATCCACGATCTCATCGAGGCCGCCATTCATCACTTCCGGAAGGTTATGCACCGAGAAGCCGATGCGATGATCGGTGACGCGGCTCTGAGGGTAATTGTAAGTGCGGATCTTGGCGGACCGGTCTCCCGTGCCCACCATGGTGCGCCGCTCGCGGGACCGGGCCGCTTCCTGTTCGGCAATCATCCGATCCAACAGCCGCGCCCGCAACACTTCCATGGCCTTGAGCTTGTTCTGGAGCTGGCTCTTCTGGTCCTGCTGGGTGACGACCAGCCCGCTCGGCAGGTGGGTAATGCGCACCGCGCTGTCGGTCGTGTTGACGCTCTGTCCGCCGGGACCCGAGGAGCGGTACACATCGATCTTCAAGTCCTGGGGCTCGATTTCGACGTCCACCTCTTCGGCCTCCGGCAGGACGGCGACACTCGCGGCCGAGGTGTGGATGCGGCCCTGGGTCTCGGTCATGGGAACGCGCTGGACCCGATGCACTCCGGCCTCCCGGCGCAGCAGGCCGTAGGCGCCCTCGCCGCGCACTGCGAAGATCACTTCTTTGAGTCCCCCGGCAGTGCCCTCGCTCGCCGAGATCGGCTCGACGGTGAGGCCGTTCCGCTCACAGAACCGGGTATACATGCGGTGAAGATCGGCGGCGAAGAGGGCGGCCTCGTCGCCGCCGGTACCGGCCCGGATTTCGACGATCGCGTCCCGCTCATCGTGCGGGTCGCGGGGAACGAGGAGTTCGCGGAGCTGCGCATCGACCGCCTCGATGTCCCCGGTGAGCCGGGCGACTTCGGCTCCGGCCATCTGCGCCAGCTCCGGGTCGGGCGCATCGAGGAGTTCCCGCGCCTCGGACAACTCCGCGGTCAATCGCTCGAGCCGCTCCGCAGCCTCAACCAGCGGCGCGAGCTTGGTCCGCTCGCGGCCGAGGGTCCTCAGCCGCTGATGGTTCCGGATTGTCGTGGGGTCGGCGAGCTCTCGAGCGATCTCCTCCGCCCGGTCCAGCGCCTGGCGGAGTCGGGGGTCCATGAATCAGTCCTGGCCCGAGTCCGCCCCCGAAACGCCTTGGTACCTGCGGCGGAACCGGTCGACCCGACCGGCGGTATCGACCAACCGCTGCTTGCCGGTGAAGTACGGGTGGCAGTGGGCGCACACCTCGACGTGGATGTTGTCCTGGGTGCTCCGGGTTTCGAATGTGTTGCCACAGGCGCAGACGGCCGTGACCTTGCGGTAGATTGGGTGGAGATTGGCCTTCACTGCTCGACTCCTCGCGGTTCCAGGGGTCCGCCACAGGGGGGCAGGCGGACTTGCCGTAAGCCCGAAAATTTAGAAGACTTGAGTCTCGTCCGGAAGGGCTGAATTGACACGTCCCCTCTGCTTCCGCTAACCTTGCCTCCGACTCCCTCCCTCCGCCCGAGGTGGCCGTGCAGCAATCGCCCGTAGATGTGCTCCGGAAGGTCCCGCTGTTCCGGGACATGCCGCCCGATGCCCTCGCCCGGTTCGCAGCCCTGACCAGGGAGCGGACCTATCCCAAGGGCAGTATCATCGTCTTTGCCGACGACCGAGGCGACTCGATGTTCCTGGTGGCATCGGGCCAGGTCAAGGTGGTGTTGATCGGCGAGGATGGGCGTGAAGTGATCCTGTCAGTGCTCCAGGAGGGAAGCTTTTTCGGTGAGATGGCGCTGCTCGACGACGAACCGCGGTCGGCCCACGTCATCGCCATGGAAGATGCGGGCCTCCTGGTGCTCAGGCGGGAGGACTTCCAGGCCCAACTCCGCGCGTCGCCCGAGGTGGCGATCTCGCTCCTGCGCGAGCTGTCGCGCCGACTCCGAAGTGCCGACCAGAAGATCGGCAGCCTGGTGCTGTTGGACGTGAACGGTCGCGTGGCCAATCTCCTCCTGCAGCTCGCGAAGGAGGAGGGAGGAGACCGCATCACCCGGCGCCTCACCCACCACACGATAGCTCAAATGATCGGGTCGAGTCGGGAGACCGTCTCCCGGACCATGCGGAACCTGGTGCAGCGCGGCGTCATCGAGGTGAACCGGAAGGAGATCATCCTCCAGGATCGCGCCTCACTCGCGGCCGCGGCCCAGCACGCGTGACCGCGGTCACGAGCCCGGCGTGACCATCGCTCGCGCTTCCTCGTTCTCCGCGCTCGATATTGGAGCATGAGGCTCCCGCTGCCGTGACAACCACGCTCACATTCTGGGGCACCCGCGGGTCGATCCCGACCCCGGGACCAACGACCACGCGCTATGGCGGCAACACGGCGTGCGTTGCCGTCGGGCTTGGCGACGACCACCTGGTGGTGCTCGACGCCGGCACCGGCATCCGGGCGCTGGGTCAGGATCTCGTGCATCGGGGCTCGCGCCCGAATCGGGTCGACATCCTGCTGTCCCACACCCACTGGGATCACATCCAGGGCCTGCCGTTCTTCCAGCCGCTCCATCATGCCGACCGGACGGTCCGGATCTACGGGGCTCGACAGGGCACGGTCGCGCTCGAGGAGATCCTGAACCAGCAGATGGCGCCGGTCGTCTTCCCGGTGCCCATGCAGAAGCTCGCCGCGGACATCCGCATCACGGAGGTTACTGAGGGCGCCTTCGCGATCGGCGCGGTTCGGGTCGAGGCCATCCGGCTCCGCCATCCGGGGGTGACGCTCGGGTACAAGCTCGTCCCCGCCAACGGGGGCGGCACCCTGGCCTATGTGACCGACAACGAGCTGGGCCAGGGAGGTGATTATGACGTGCCCGCCGACTGGCGGGCCCGCCTGGTTAAGTTTCTCCACGGGGTAGAGACCCTCATCCACGACGGCATGTTCTCGGAGGAATCGATCCGCGCGCGTCATGGCTGGGGCCATTCGACACCCCGGCAGGCAGTGGAGCTCGCGATCGAATCCGGTGTCCCGCGCCTGGTGCTGTTTCACCACGAGCCGGCCAACGGCGACGACGCCATTGATCGCTTGCTCGCCGACGCGCAGTCGCACGCACGGCGCGCCGGCACGGGTCTCAGCGTCGGCGCCGCGCAGGAAGGCGCAACCCTCACCCTCTGACGAGGAGCGAGCAGACATGAATCGGCGCCTTTCCCAAGCCGTTCTGGGCATTCTGGCACCACTCGCCGTAATGGCGGCACCCCTGGCAGCCCAAGACGCGCGCCCCGGCCTTGCGGTCCTTCCCTTCTCCAATGGCGGGTCCTACGGGCAGGACAAGGAAATCTTCGCCGCGCTAGAACGTGGCATCCCGGCCACCCTCATTGCCGAGCTCGGCCGGAACACATCGGTGCGGGTGATCGAGCGAACTGAAACCCAGCGACTCCTCGATCAGTCGGATCTCGAGGAGTCGGGCCGGGTCGATGCGGCGACGGCCGCCCGGATCGGAGCACAGGTGGGCGCGCGGTACGCGATCATGGGAACATTCATCGACTACTACGGCAAGTTCCGGATCGATGCCCGGATCGTGGACGTCGAGACCGGTGAGATCCTCACGGTCGTCCAGGCCGGTCCAGCCGACCGGCAATCCCTGTACGGCCTCCTTCGAGATCTCGCGGCAGGCATCGTGACCAAGACCGGACTTCCGGGCGGCGCGGGCGGTAGTACGGTCCGCTCGGTACCGACGGAAGCCCTCACGGCGTTCAGCCGGGCCCTGCTCTACCACGATCGTGGCGACACGGCCAAGGCCGCCGAGTTCTACCAGCAGGCGATCACGCTGTTCCCCGACTACACCGAGGCGAAGGAGGGACTCAGGAAGGCCCGATCCTGAGACTCGACATGAAGATCAACGGCCAGCGCGCCGGACTCTCCTGGGGTCCGGCGCGTTTGGTTTTCACCTGGCGAATGAGAGAATCTTCGAGCGCCGCAACCGATTCGCGGATTGCATGGACTCACGGTCGAAGAACCTCCGTTTGACCCCGTAAGTCGTTACCTGCCATTGGGGTCCCGACCGGCACCGATTTTGCACCCCAACCCGTTGACAACCAACGGAATAGACGCGGTTGGCGCCGACGTCGCACGTGTCGACCCGTGCCCGAGGGCAACATTGGCAACAGCTCATTCGAAGCCCGCCGGCCGAGCCGGATGGACCACCAGCCCAACATGTGTGGGGGCACCTCGGTGAGGCCGCCCGCCTGGATTTGGGCGCCTCACAACCGGCGCCGAGCCTTCACCCTCATTGAATTGATGTCGGTGGTCATCATCCTGGGCATCGCGGTGGCACTGGGCTACCCCAAGTACCTGGACAACGTGACCCGCGCGCGTAACGCCCGGGCCACCGGGGAGCTCGAGAACATCACCGCGGAGTTGGTGGGCTATCACTCCACCCATCAAGCCTTTCCTCCTTCGCTGGCCGACATCGGCCGGGCCAATCTGCTCGATCCCTGGGGTAATCCCTACCGGTACCTGAGCTTCGCCACGGTACGGGTCAATGCCCGCGGCATGCCACAAGGATCGCGACGGGACCGTTTCATGGTGCCAATCAACACTTACTACGACCTCTACAGCATGGGGAAGAACGGTACGACCTCGGTCCCGCTGAATTCGGGTGAGGGGCGCGATGACATCATCGTGGCCCGCGACGGTGGATTCATCGGCCTCGCCTGGAAATTCTGACCCATGCTAGAGACCACCACCTTTCTTCGCACGCGCGTGGCGCGCCGGATTCTCGGGCTCTTCATGCTGGGTGCGCTGGTCCCGGTCGCGGTGGTCGGCTTCATCGCCTACCAGCGGGTGGGCGGCCAGCTCGAGGAACAGAGCCGGGCCCGCGTGTTTCAGGCCAGCAAGGCTCAAGGCATGGCGATCGTCGAGCGATTGCACTTCCTGGAGACCGAGCTCAGAACCGCTACCGACGCGATCAGGGCCGACCCGCGAGGCGAGGCGCGCTCGCCCTGGGAAACCTTGGCCGCCCTCAGGGCCCGATTCCGTAGCCTGGTCCTCGAAACGGAGGCAGGGCACGTCACACTTGGCGGCAGGATGGACGCTCAGCTGCCGACTGCCATATCACCCGCCGACAGCACCCATCTCGCGTCCGGGAAGGGGCTGATCGAGGAAGCCCGCTCGACGCGCACCCTCTTCCTCGGGGTGGCGGTGGACCAGGGCAACCTGGCCCGGGGTATTCTCTGGGGTGAGATCGAGCCGGCCTATCTCTGGCGCCCCGACTTGGTCGATCCCGACACGCACCCCTGCGTCCTCGCAGGGGCCAGTCACGTGCTCTTCTGCTCGACTCCCCGGTACACTCGCGCCATGGAAAGCGCCTTTCGCGACCAGCAACAAACAGCCGGCGGCACCTTCGAGTGGCTCTACGAGAAGGAACGCTTCCTGGCCGGGTACTGGCCCATATTCTTGAGCTACGAATTCAAGACGGCCAGCTGGACCGTGATATCGAGCGAGCCGACGGCCCTGGCGCTCGCGCCGATGAGTAACTTCAGGCGCACCTTCCCCCTGATCCTGGTGCTGACCCTGGTGGCCGTTTTTCTGCTCAGCAACGTGCAGATCCGGCGCAGCATGGACCCGCTGCTCAAGCTCCAGGAGGGTACCAAGCGGATCGCCGCAAGCGAGTTCGACGTCCCGGTCGAGGTCACGACCCGAGACGAGTTCGAGGACCTGGCCGGTTCGTTCAACGCCATGAGCCGGACCCTGGGCAAGCAGTTCAACACTCTCACCGTCATCAACCAGATCGACCAGGCCGTACTCTCGTCGCTCGACGCCGATGCGATCATCGATTCGGTGCTGTCGCGCTTCGGCGAAGTGATGCCGTGTGATGCGATGAGCATTACGGTCGGCCCGGCGCGCGACGGCGACCCGTGGAAATACGTGGCCGTCGCGACCGTCGAGCGATACCGTATCACCCGGGACATCCGCCTCGCTACCGATGAGATACGGGAACTCGAAGAGAGCGAGGACCACCTGATTCTGGGCCGGCACATGGGGCTTCGGTCCTACCTCAACGACGCCAAGGAAATCGCGGGCCGGCGCACCTGTTCCATCGCCCTCCCCTTGCTCCAGATGGGCACGTTGACAGGCATCATAACCCTCGACTATTACGACGCCCCCACCGTGGATCGGGAGGACCTGCTGCAAGCCCGCCGCCTGGCCGATCAGGTAGCGGTGGCCTTATCCAATACCCGCCTGGTAGAGGATCTGAATCAGTTGAGCTGGGGTACGCTCTCCGCCTTGGCCCGAACCATCGACGCGAACTCGCCCTGGACGGCCGGGCATTCGGAGCGGGTCAGCGCACTCGCCGTCCGGTTGGGCCAGGAGCTGGCGCTGACGCCGGGCGAGCTCGACATGCTCCACCGGGGCGCGTTGTTGCACGACATCGGCAAGATCGGGATTCCCACCAGCATCCTGAACAAACCCGGTCCGCTCACCGAGGAGGAGCGGCGCATCATCCAGGACCATACCACGGTCGGAGCCAGGATCCTCGCCCCGATTGCGGCCTTCGCCCCGGCAATTCCCATCGTGCGGAACCACCACGAATGGTTCGACGGCGCGGGCTACCCCGACGGCCTGGCAGGTGAAGACATTCCCTTCATGGCCCGGCTCTTGGCAGTGCCGGATGTGTATGACGCCCTGACTTCCAATCGGCCCTACCGCGCCGGCTGGACCCACCGGGAGGCCATCGATTACATCGACCACTGCGCCGCGACCCAATTCGATCCGCCCATGGCGGCGGCATTCATCACCATCATGAAGGACGAGGCCCAGGTGGAGGCCCTGGTCCGACGCCAGACCGGGTCCCCTGGATTGAGAATCGTGGGCTCGTCTCCAGCATCGGACGCAGTCGCGGCAACGCGAAAGGCGGTCTCATGACGGCATCAGACAAGGCCGGTGCCGAGACCATGCGCCGGAACGATCCAGCGCGTCCTGTCGACGGACCCGCGGCAACCTCGAGGCCGAGCACGACGTCGCGCGGCCGCGTGCTCATCATAGCGGCAGCAGTGGTGGCGATGGCCGTCGCGGCGTTCAGGCTCATGCCACCGCCGACGGAGGACATCCCGGAAACGCTGATCGGGGTGTGGGAATCGGATGCCCCGGCCTACGCGGGCCGGCCGTTCGAGATCGAGGCGCGCACCCTCCTCTTCCGAACGGGAGACGGACCCTACGAGTACTCGATCCACCCGATCCGCCGCGTCATGTCCGAGGAGGACGGGCCGAACATGCGCTACCAGGTCGTATACGTGAACCACGGCAAGCCCTTCGAGTTCGTCTTCACCTATGTGCCGGGCCCCGACGCTACGATCCGTCTCGAACACCAGAGCGACCAAGTCTGGAAGAAGACACAAGCATTCCCGTAAGCCCGAGCACGACGACACCAGCCGCGAGCGCGACCCAATCTCCCATTTGCACGTACCACGGACGTCACCGCGGACGTCGCGAGCTCCGCGGTTAGACTGGTCGACACATCGCTCGACGTGTGAGCGGTCACCCGACCCAGCGGGTCCACCACCAGCGACGGTCCAGTGTTCGCCACACGGGCCACACCCATGCGCGTTTCGATGGCCCGCATGACGAGATGTGCTGTGTGCTGGGAGCGGGCGTTGGTGCGCCCGGCCCACGCATCGTTCGAAAGATTGAGCAACACGTCCGCCTGCCGGCGTCGATAGGCCCGGGCCAAACCCTCAAAGGCCACCTCATAGCAGATTACGACACCGGCAGCAGTGCCGGTGCGAAGGCGCATGATGACGCCGTCTGCCCCAGACTGAATCGCACCTCGTTCGGCAACGGGAACCAGGTGCCGTTTTCGATAGACGGGTCCGCTGAGGTGGCTGCCCGGATCGATCAGAACGGCACTGTTGTAGAGCCGCTCACTGGATGCGCCGTCGGGGACCCGCTCGAGCGCCCCGACCACCATGGGTACGCTCACCCGGCGAGCCACATCCTGCACCATTTCGAGGTCTTCGGTCGAGCCTCGTTGGAGCGCCGCCTCGGGCCAGAGCACCAGGTCCGGCCGCGACGCAGCAACCGCGCGCTCGGTCCGATCGACCAGCGCGGCCACGGCTTCGCTCCACTCGGCAGTATCCCGCTCAACCGCGAGTTTCTCATTGGACTGCACCAGGAGGACACGCCCAACTGCGTGTGTTTCGAGCGACCGCGTACGCAGCGCGCCGTACCCGAGAGCTAGGAATACGGAGCCGACAACGGCCAGCGCGGAACGCCAATGCCGCGCCGGTGAAGCGAGAAAGACCGCCACCAGCGCGCTGGACGCGGCGAGCCAAAACGTGACACCACGCGCCCCCGCGATATCGGCCCACTGGACCGCGGTAGGAAACCCGGTCAGCGATGTGCCCAGTCCGAGCCAGGGAAACGCTATGGGGCCATGATGACCGAAGAGCCATTCCATTGTGGTCCATCCGGCCGCGAATACCAGCCAGCGAGGTACGCGGGGTAGTCCAACCCAGGTGCGCACCACCCACCAACCAAAGAGCCCCCAGTAGAGCGAGAGCAGGACCACGGCCAGCCCGTACGCCAGTTCGGGATGGGCGGTGTACGGGCGAAGGGCGGCCGGCATCCACCAGTGGAGCGCACCGTTCGCGGCCAGGCCGGCAGCGAGGCCGTACCATCCGGCGCGCGTGGGACGCGCGTCACGGGCCGCCCGATCGAGCAGGACGTAGAGCGGAACCAGCGCAATGAAAGAGGGAACGAACAGATGAAACGGCGGGTACGCGAGAACGGCGAGCACCGCCCCCGCCATGACCAACACCCAGGGGCGGGTCACGACCAGATTGGCCTACCCGGCACTGCCGGCGGGGGGCGCCGAACCGCGGCCGAGCGCGTGCCATGCCCCGAGTGCCAAGCCCATGTGGACTGGCAGGAGGAGTGCGATGACGTCGCCGTTCACCTGGTACATCGCGGGGAGCACCTTGAGCACAACCCCAAGAAGCGAAAGGCCCGCGACACCGACGGCCAGCCACCGGACCGCCGACCGGGGCCGACGGGCTCCGAGCGCTCCGGCCACGAGTGCCACGGCCAGGAGAAGGCTCACGGGGTTGGCGTGGAACAGATTCTCGTTGGCCGCGGAGGTGGCGTGGTCGGTGAACCACCAGAGGAATGCCAGCATGATTCCCGCGACCCCCGTCAGTCCGCTCCACAGAATGGCGAGGGTGAAGAAGCTGCCGCGCGCGAATCTACTGTTCCTGGCCTTCCACCCGAGCAGGACCAGGACGCTGCCAAGGATGAAGCCGAGCAAGGCGAAGCGGGGCCAGAACCGCTGCAGCGAGGTCGGCTCGGGCAGCGCCTTGCTCTCGAACAAGGTCCGCTCCCGGAGCACCAGCGGGCTCGATTCGCCTCCTTCGTTCACAATAATGTTCCTCAGCGATTCCTGGAGCTGTACCGGGAGGAAGCCCGCTTCCCATACGGAAATGGGACGGTCGACCGGTTGGCCCAACCCGAGCATGATGCCGAGGTAGGCCGGGATGTCCACCTGGAGGAGCCGCCGGGTGTGGCTGCGGTAGGTGTTTGAGGTGACGACGCTTTCGGTTTGCCGCTTGATGGCACCGCCCAGGACGCGGTCGAGCGCATCGCGCACCCTGGTCGAGCAATTGTCCCAGTAATAGTTGTAATCGTAGAACTTGTGCTGCTCCTGCCGGTTCCATTCGAGAAACCGTTGTAGCTCGGCGCGTTGCGCGGCTGTCAAATTGAGTTCTTGGACCCACAACGACCGATCCTGCCGCATATAGAACATGGCCGACCGTTCGGCGTCCATGCTATCCATCCAGTACCGCAAGTGGCCCTGGGCGAAATGCAGCAGGAAGTTCTCCTGCCGAAAATCGAACAAGCCGTAGTTGTAGGCGACATCGGTTCCCTGCACCGCATCGTGGATCCAGATGGCATTGTGGCCGAACCGCTCCCAGACCGCTGCCCCAGGCCCCATGGTCATGAGGTAGACGGTGAGCGCGGTTCCGGCCTCGGCATCCTCGGCCGCCGTGGCGGGCGGTTGGGCGTGGCCGAACGAGCCGAGCGCCGCCAGGGCCACGGCTGCCAGGCCGGCGCAGCGGAGACTCCGCAGCCTCACAACTTGATGTCCCGGTTCTCTTCGGCGGATTGGTAGATCGCGTCGAGCACTTGATGCAGGGTGACCTGGTCTTCCAGCGGCGGGGCCTTGGCCTGGCCACGGATGGCGGCGAGGAAGTGCGCCCACTCGGCGCGGAACGATGCCTGGTACGGCGTCTCGCGACCCCAGGAGGTCGTCGGCGACACGTTGACGGGTGCGCCGTGCATCTGTTTCCACACCACGAACGGGTTGATGCTCGCGGTCCCCTTGCTGCCACGCACTCCGGCGCCGAACCGTTCGCCGTCTCCGATGTGGTTCCAGGTGACGTCGAGGAAGATTGATGCCCCGTTCTCGCATACGACGAAGGCGCTCCCGGAATGCTCCACCGAGCGCTCGCTCATGCGGTTGAGGACGGCGCTGACCCTGGTCGGCACCGGATTGCCCGCAAGCCAGAGTCCGATGTCGAGCACGGCAAGCCCGAGATCGAGCATGGCACCGCCACCGGCCAGTTCCTGACGCAGACGCCAGCCGAGCTGGAGCCGGCTGGGCCGGAACACGTGCCAGCTCCCGCGAACGCTGTCGACCTTGCCGAGCTCACCGCTTTCGACGAATCCGCGGACGGTCTCCACATCGGGGCGGTACCGCTGATTGGTGCCGACCATCAGGATGCGATCGCTCTTCTTCGCTTGGCGAATTACATGGTTCACCCCCTTGGTGGAGGTGGCGAGCGGCTTTTCCACCAGGACGTGGAGCCCGGCCGACAAGGCCGATATAGCGTGGGACTCATGCAAGTGATTGGGCGTGCTGATGACCAGCGCGTCCAGCTCTTCGTACCGCAGCACGTCATCGATGTCGTCGAAGGCGTCGTTGATCTTGAATCGGTTGGCCACGGCGCGCGCCTTCGGGAGATCCGAATCGCACACCACGGCCACCTCCACGTCTTTCATTCGGCGGAGCGTAGGCAGATGGGCGACTTGGGCGATGGCGCCCGCACCGATCACCCCGACCCGCAGTCGTTCGGTCATGACCCGCTCCTCGTTCGACGATACCCGAGGCCGACCTGAAGCCCCAGGGTACTGGCGTCACTCGCAAGCACGCCGCGGCCTCCGATGTTGACGATCAACCCGCGCGCAATGGCCACATCCCACCCGGCCGTGAAGTTGATGCCCGCGCTGGTGTTGTCGAGCGCATCCTCCACGAAGGTGCCGTCGATGGCCGCGCCGGATCCGTTGCGGAAATGCGCACCGACACCCAGACCGACGTACGGCTGCCACCGGCCCCACGTCCCCAGGAGATACTGGAAATCCAGATCGAGCGCCACGTCACCCCACCGCACCCGGCCGAGATCGATGGTGAAGTTCCCTTCGGGATCGCTCACGACGCCCGCGAGGGCCGACTCGAACTTCCCAATCTCGCGCGCCGTAAAGTCGCTGCGGAAATAGGAGACGCCGGCCATGAGCCGGACCCGCGGCGCAAACTGCCCCAGGTCGACCCGAAGCCCGACCTGGGCCGCCCCTTTGAGCCGACTGCTCGTGATGACCCCCGCTTCGACCTGGACACCGTTGAAGCGGATGTTGTCGTATGAGAATCCTTCGAGAGCCTGCTGCGCCAGCGCCCCGCGCGCGGGAACGACGCACAGCATCGAGGCCAGTGTGAAGAAGCGGAGACCGGTACGCATCAGTTGAGAGGCTCCAACACGGTAGATGGAAAATATGCGGCCAGGATCTTGGCGTAGTCTTGGCCGGCCCGAGCACGTCCAACGGCCCCCCACTGGCAGAAGCCGACACCGTGGCCCGCGCCCGCCCCGTCGGCCACCAATCGATCCACCGATCCCGTCCCGCGATCGGCAGTGAGAGAGAACTTCGTGCTCAACAGCAGCTGGTCGGGTGCGGGACGCAGGACGCGGCGAATGTCGGGTCCGCGAACCTCGATCCCGGGGCCATTCCGCCCGGAGAGCCGGATCGCGATCGCGGCCACCCGTCCCGACGGCGTATGCTCGGTCACGGCCACGTCGCGCACAGTGTGGATCTCGCGCTCGCTCACCTGGGCCACGGTCGGAAGGGACTGGCGGACGATGCGGGCCAATTCAGCGCCGGTCCATTGCTGCCGCCATCGAAAGCGGGGCGACAGGCTGCAATACGCTTCGCCCGTGGGGGACACGTCGGGCAGCGCCTGCAAGTAGGGTCGTTCCGCCGCCCGAAAGACCTCGACGCCCGCTGCGGTCGTTCCGCCGCACGTCGAAGAAAAGAAGGGATCGATGACCTGCCCATGGTAGGTCAAGACCAGGTGGCGGGTTTGCCGGACGGCCTCCCAGGCTTGGGCGGTCTCGCTGGCCACTCCGCCATAGATCTGATCCGCAACCGTCGGCAACAGGTCGAACCCATCGGCCGCCCGCTTGCCCAGATTGCGCACCGCGAAGGTCCGTGACACCACGGCCTGGGCCAAGAGCGCGGGGAGGTCGCGTGGCTCACGTCGTCCCATCTCGGCGGAAAGCACGCCGGCCAGGTACGATTCGACCCCGACGCGGTTGACCACGGTCAGCCCGCTCGTGCCGGCGAATGCCCAAAGCTCGCCGCGGTATTCCTTCCCGTCGAGCCTGACGAACTGCCCGGGCGTTCGAGGCGCGAGTACCAGGGTCCGCCTCGGCTGAAGCACCCGTTGCCCGTTGCCGTCGAACAGGGCGACGCCGCCACGCTCGCGCCGGAGCCGCATGGTCCAACCGTCCGGGACGGCATCGAGGAATCCACCGTCCTCATCGAGCACCACCAGCGCGTCGCCACCCCCAACCTCGACCCGGTCGACGCCGACCAGGAGCCCGACCCTCAGGTCGCGGAGGCTGACGACGGTGTCGGGCGGACTGGGGGCGTCGCTGGGTTGGGCCCGGTCGGGCCCTGCAGGCGGAGCCTGGACGGTGTCGGCCCGGGCCGGGCGGCCTCGGAGCGGCACCACCTCTTCGGGCTCGGGCTCGGCGGACGGGGCATGGCGGGTGCATGCCGCCGCGGCGAGCAGCGCCAGCGCCGCGAATACGGCGGCAGGCCCACACCGTCCTGGCCTCAACTGCGGAAATTCCCGAAGCTCAATTCGATGCCGTAATCGCCGGTTTTCAAGAACGCGATGACGCTCTGGAGTTCGTCTCGCGACGGGCTGGTCACCCGCACTTCGTCGCCTTGAATGCTGGCCTGTGCCTTCTTGAACGCCGGGTTGTCCCGAATCGCCTTGGTGATCAGCTTGGCGGTCTCGGTCGGGATGCCTTGGGTGAGGGTCACGGTCGCCCGGACCGACTGCCCCGTGGCGGGCTGGAAGGCGCCAACGGTCAAGTTCTTGGTGGGCACGCCGCGTTTGACCAGCTTGGCCAGCAGCACATCCACCAGCGCGCGCATCCGGAATTCGTCGTCCGCGGCCAGTTGGACTTCCGCCTTTGCTCGATCGAAGTCGAGGGTGCAGGATGTGCCGCGGAAGTCGAACCGTTGCTGGATTTCCTTCCGGGCCTGGTTGACGGCGTTGTCGACCTCCTGGAGGTCGGCGCCGGTTGAAACATCGAAGGAGGACTTGGCAGCCATGATGGGTAGCGATGCCGAAGGAGTGATTCCCAGCTCACCAGTGGGGGCGAGCCGAGCTGTTAGGCACAGTAATGAGGCGTGGGGCTGGACGGCAAGCCGACCGGGACTAGAACAAGAAACTCTCGAGCGCGCGGGATCGGCTGACGTGCCGAAGGCGGCTCAGTGCCTTTTCTTTGATCTGGCGCACCCGCTCACGGGTAATGCCGAGGAGGCTCCCGATTTCTTCGAGCGTCATCGGCTCTTCGCTGTCGAGCCCGAAGTAGAGCCGCAGAATCTTGGCCTCCCGGTCCTTGAGCGTACCCAGCACTTCTTGAATCGAATTGGTCAGGGCATGCTCGAACGTTTCCGAGTCCGGACCGGGGTTCTGGGTGTCGGGCAGATAATCGAGCAGCCGGTTGTCTTCTCCGGGTGTCAGCGGCGCATCCAGCGAGAGGTGGGTCTGAGAAATAGAGAGCGTCTTCTGGACCTCCTCCATGGAGATGTCCATTCCTTCGGCGATCTCCTTGGGCGTGGGCTCCCTGCCCAGCTCCTGCAGCAGGGCCGATGTGCGCTTGCCGATACGATGCAGCGTCCCGGCCCGGTTCAGGGGAACCCGGACGATGCGGCTCTGCTCGGCGAGGGCTTGAAGAATGGCCTGGCGGATCCACCACACTGCGTAGGATATGAACTTGATGCCTTTGGTCTCGTCGAACTTGTGCGCCGCGCGGATCAGCCCGAGGTTGCCCTCGTTGATCAGGTCCGCCAGGGAGACACCCTGATTCTGGTACTTCTTGGCGACCGACACGACAAACCGGAGGTTACTCCGCACGAGCGTGTCGAGCGCTTCTTGATCCCCGGTGCGGATCTGCTGCGCCAGCCGGACTTCGTCTTCTTGTTTGATGAGCGGGTACCGGCTGATATCGCGGAGATACTGGTCGAGCGATCCCTCATCGAAGGACGCGCGCCGCTTGCCGGACCCGACTTGGATGGGACGCATACCTACGAACGAAGATCCAGAGCGAGCGGCGCGGCGCGTGAGGTCATCAATGTCCCCATTGTCCTGAGTGGTGTGGAACCTTATGCACACGACACCCGCAATGCAACGGCTCCGACCGTGCGGCCGTCCCTCGGTCGGCAACCCATCCCCATCATGTGTTCGAAATGCCACCCCGTGCGGGAATTTGCGCTGTCCTCATTGACGGTCAGCCGAGTAGGCTAGCCGCAGGTCCACGCCTGAACATGCCTGGCATACCCGATCCGGGGAAGAACCTCGAGCGCCAGGAGCGTCAGGCCCGCGAGGAGCGAGAGCAACGCCAGGATGTGGGCCCTCGGCAACCGACGGCGCCACGTCGAGACCGCACCCCAGAGACTCGACCCGACCACGACCCCGACTGCGGCGAGGTAGCCGTATAATCCCACGCCACACGCCATGGCGAAGGGCCACTGGGTCAAGGCCACCGCCAGGATGGCCGTGAGGCCGACGCGAGTCCATACGCTCAGGGAACCTCCCGCCGCGCGGGCGGGCGGGGCCGCAGAGCGCCGGGCGGCGGGGGCCGTACCCTGCGGCTTGGCAGCCGGGACTGGGTCCGCGGGCGCCGTGCTCTTGGCAGGCAGCTTCGAGATGACGCGATCGACCTCCGCGAGCTTCTTGTCCCACTCCTCGAATTTGTCGGTCACGGCTGCCCCCGCGTGAGGCCGAAGCGCTCGATCTTCTTGTAGAGATTGGACCGGGGCATGTCGAGGGCCCGGGCTGTCTCGGACACGTTCCAGCCATGCTCCTTGAGCTTCGCTTCCAAAAACGCCCGCTCGGAATCCTGCTTGAATTCATCAAACGACCGCGCTCCGTGGACCAGATCACCCAGCGCACCGGAGCCGCGCCCTCCACCGGGCGCAGGAAGGAATCGATCGATATCGGCCGCGGTGACCGTCTTTCCCGGTGCCAGAATGAGCGCCCGCTCGACCGCGTTCCTGAGTTCGCGGATGTTGCCTGGCCAGGAGCGGCGCTTGAGCACGGCGAGGGCATCGTCGTCGAGTTCCTTCTTGGGCACGCCCGCGCTTGCGCTGAGCTGACTCACGAAATGGGCGACTAAGGCGTCGACGTCCTCCAGCCGCTGCCTGAGCGGCGGGACTTCGATTTCCACCACGTTCAACCGGTACAACAGGTCTTCTCGAAAACGGGCTTCGGCGATCTCGGCAGTGAGGTCCTTGTTGGTCGCGGCAATGACCCGGACGTCGACCGACACGGACTCCGAGCCGCCGATTCGGGTGACCAATCCCTCCTGCAGCACCCGCAACACCTTTGCCTGTGCCGGGAGGGACATGTCGCCGACCTCGTCGAGAAAGAGTGTCCCGCCGTTGGCCTGTTCGAATTTGCCGGCCCGATCGGCAATGGCGCCGGTGAATGAGCCCTTCACGTGGCCAAACAGCTCGCTCTCGATGAGTTCCGCAGGGATCGCCGCGCAGTTGACTTCCACGAAGGGGTTGCCCTTGCGGGGAGAAGCGTCGTGTAGCGCCCGGGCGACGAGTTCCTTCCCGGTTCCGTTTTCGCCGGTGATCAGCACGCGGGCCGCGGTCGGGCCCACCTTGGCGATCAGATCGCGGACCTGGCCCAGAGCCCTGCTCCCGCCCACCATGGCGTAGTGGGAATCGACCGCTTCCCGGAGCCGCACGTTTTCCTTCGACAAGTCGTGGTGGGAGAGCGCATTTCGGAGCGTCACCAGCGTGCGGTCGGTATCCAGCGGCTTCTCCAGAAAATCGAATGCGCCGCGCTGCGTCGCTTCCACGGCGGTCTGAATGGTGCCATGCCCGGAGATCATGACGATCTCGGCCGGGTGATCCAGCGCCTTGAGCCGCGACAGCGTCTCCAGGCCATCGAGGCCGGCCATTTTGACATCGAGGAAGACCAGGTGCGGCTTGAACTCCTCGTAGACCGTGATGCCCTCCCCGCCGGACGCGGCCGTGCGAACGTCGAGCCCCTCGTACTCCAGCACTTGGGACAGCGCGTCGCGGATCCCGGGCTCGTCATCGACGATCAACACGCGGTGCTTCATGACGCGTCTACCCTCCGGTGGAGCGTAAGGCCCGACGGACGAATCGTCACATCGACGACGCCATCCGGAATGATCAGCGGGAGCGCCCCGTCGGACGAACCTTCGACCAACCGCGACACGATCGCGGCCACCATGTTCGGAGGGAACGGGAACCCGCGCAGAGACAGTCGTTCCACCCGCCACTCGGCCCGGCCATTGCCCAGCGAGCGAATGGGCCCCTCGAGGGCCAGTTCCTCCCACGGTCGCATCACGGAGCCCAGTGGTCCCAGCATGTCGCGGGGAATGCCGGTGGTTCGCACCCGCCCGCTCACCCCGATACCCCCGTCGAGCAGCTCCACGGCCAACGAGTCGAAGTTCTCACCCACGAGGGGCGCAAGCATGCCGCTGAGCAGTGACGCGGTCTCCGATGGCGTGAGCACGACCGAATCGACACCCCGGCTCGCCAGCGAGCGCACTTTCTTCAGGGCGGAGACGCTGGAGGCCGAATCCGGACGCCCCACCGCGCTCACAGGCTCGGGATCGAGCGCGCGTCGTACCGCGTCTCCGATGAGATCACGATAGAGCCAGCCTGCGATGACAGCCAGCACGACAAGCAGGAAGGCCAGAGCCTTGATGATTCCCTTCATGCCGCTCTCCCTCCGGCCAAATCGAGCGTCAGTTTCGCGGTGTGCTCCGCCCCGGCCCGTGTCAGGCGGCTCTCGAACAAGACGACCTGGGTGGCTTCGAACGCCAGGTCCAATGCTATTTGGCCGAGCAGCTCCGGTGCCGTGCCAGGCAACGCGGCGCCGGACTTGACCCGGCCCAACGTGATATGGGGCCTGAACGGCTTGCCGTCGGGTGGGTAGCCAACCACTGCCGCCTCACGCTCCACCCGGTGCTGCATCAGCTCGAGGGCTGGGGGCCCGCCGACCGCGGCCCAGATAACCTTGGGGCGGCGAAGACCGGGAAACGCGTCTACACCGTCGAGGTGGAGCGGCAGCGCGGGCGTTCCGCGAACTGCGTCGGTCAATCGCGTGCTTACCTCAGCAACCGCGGGCTCGGGAACTTCGCCGTAAAATTTGATGGTCAGATGGAGGTTCCCCTCCCCCACCCATCGGACCGGCCAGCTGGTTCCCTCGAGCGTGGCCAACACACCGAGCAGCGCGCGGCGGGCGGGCTCTGGCATGGGAATGGCCGCGAAGAGTCGCATCACATCCCGGCTGGCGCGGCGCCGGCGTCGAGCATCTTGCCGCGGCGATAGCCCGTAGGATCGAGCTCCACCTCGGGAAATCCAAGCGCTCGAAGCGCCGGAGCAATGTCCGCCCAGAGCGACCGGACGCGCGGGATGGCGTCGGAACTCACCTCGACTCGGGCGCGATCACCCAGATGCCGTACTCTGAGATCGCCGGTGATGCCATGCGACCGCACCAGCGCCTCGGCCTGCTCCACCTGCATCAACCGGCCGGGCGTGATGGCCAGGCCGTACTGCACCCGACTCGAGAGGCACGGGGCCGCAGGCGCATCCCAGATTGGGATGTCCCGTGCGCGCGCCGCGGCCCGCACCATGTCCTTGGTCCAGCCGAGCTCGGCCAAGGGAGAGACGACATTGAACTCGCGCGCGGCCCGCATGCCTGGTCGATGTTCGGTCACATCGTCGGCGTTGGTTCCGTCGATGACGGCATCGAACCCGAGATCGCGGGCCAGCCGGCCCGTTCGCTGCCAGAGCTCCGATTTGCAGTAGTAACACCGATCGGTCGGGTTGGCGCGGTAGTTGGGGTCGTCCAGCTCCGCGGTGTCGATTTCACGGAGGGGAATGGTAAAACGCTCCGCGATGGCCCGCGCCGTCCGCCGTTGGACCTCGGGATAGGAGGCGCTCCGGCCAATCACTGCCAGAAAGCGGTCGGCACCCAGGGTCTCGGTCGCGATGACGGCGAGGAAGGCGGAATCCACGCCTCCTGAATAGCCAAGCAACACTCGGCCCAACGAATCGAGCCGGCGCGCGAGCGGCGAGATGTCATGCATCATGGAAACGTAATGGGCGGCGAGAACAAGGGAAGGTTCCTGCGTGCCCGATCGGCGCGGGGATAGGGTATCGGCGGGCGACGCCCGGCCCTACCTTCAATTCTATGCCGCGTTCGTCAACTCCTGATTGCCTCCCGATCACCCCGACCCTGTGCCTTCCCCTGTCGGAGCTGACCTATCGTGCCACCCGAGCGGGCGGGCCAGGCGGCCAGCATGTCAATCGCTCGGCGACCAAGGTGGAGCTCTGGTGGAACGCGGCCGCATCTCCCACCCTGACCGAGACCGAGCGAGCCCGCGTGCTCGAGCGCCTCGACGCGCGCCTGGACACCAAAGGCCAGATCCGGCTGACCGCTGCATCGAGCCGGAGTCAAAAGCAGAACAAGGAGCGGGTCACCGAGCGGTTTCAGCACCTGCTGGCCGACGCCGTCCGTCCGCCCAAGATCCGGAAGAAGACCCGCGTGCCGAAACGCGCCAAGCGGGCCCGGCTGGAAGACAAGCGGCGCCGCGCCAAACTGAAGGCAGAGCGCCGCAAGCCGACCGACCGGGAGTAGCCGGCCTAGGGTTGATCCACAGGCGGCTGGTGCTTGGCGAAGTCGCCGGCCTTGATGATGCTGATCTTGGCTACATCGATGTAGCGCTGCATCGCCGCCAGGATCTCGGCGGATGTCAAATTTGCGATTCGCTCCTCCATCGCTGCGTCGAAGCTGAGCGTACGCCGGACAAAGAGGTAGCGCGACAGGAGCGACGCCAGTTCACTATCCTGCGCCCGGCTCACCTGCCGCGACTGGAGGTATCCCGTCTTCGCCGCCGCCACTTCCTCGTCGGTGTAGCCTTCCGTTAGGACCTTCTGGATCTCTTCCTTGAACGCGGCTTCCAGTGCCTCGACGTTTTCGGGGGCGTAGATGGCGAACCCGAAGAACTGGCCATAGCGATCGACCGCGCTGGCGAAGAATTGCGAGCCCACGCCGTAACTCAAGCCCTCCTTCTGTCGGATCCGAGTCGCCAAGCGCGAATTGAGGAAGCCGCCGCCGAGCATGTAGTTGCCCAGCACGAGGGCGGGATAGTCGGGGTCGTCATCGCGCAACCGCAGGGTCTGTCCGGCCACGAACACGGCGTTGGCCTTGTCGGGGGTCTCGAGGCTCCGGTTCTCCGCAGGCACGTCGACGTACTGTGACGGAATCCGGGTGAACGCGCTCGGACTCCGCCACTCCCCAAAGATCTGATTCGCGAGATCGCCGACCACCGCTGGGTCGAAGTCTCCCACCACGGCGAGTTCTCCGGCTCCGACGCCGTAGAAGTCGTTGTAGAAGCTCTTGAGCTCGGCGAGGGTCGTGTTGGTGATGGCATCGATGCGCTCGTCGAAGGTCATGGTGTAGCTGGGATGGCCCTCGGGATAGGGATTGAGATGCCGATTTAGTGCCGTCATGGCCTGCGGAATCGGCTCCGACTTCTGCTCTTCCAGATTGGCCAGCAGCTCTTCCTTCAACGCGTCGAACTCGCTGCTGTCGAACGCCGGCTCGCGAAGCACTTCCCCGAGCAACCGCAGCACGCCCGGCAGGTTTTCGCGGGTCGTCTCGATTCGAACGTTGGCGCTGGTGGCGTCGCCACTCACCGACACCTGGGCCTGCAGGCGGTCGAACTCGTCCTTGATTTCCTGGCGAGTGTGGGTGGTCGTGCCCCGCAGCAACATGCTGCCCGCGAGGTCGGCCGCCGTGGCGCGATGCATCAAGCTTGCCTCGGCACCGAATCGCAGGGTCGCTCTCACGACCACCGACCCGCCCCGCGTGGTCTTCGGCAACAAGGCGAGCTTGAGGCCGCTGGGAAGTGACGACCGCACCGTGCGTGCCTCGATGTTGGTGGGCGACGGATCGAATTCCTCGCCGACGCTGCGGGTAGTATCACCACGGTAGTCGGCCACCAGATCGGTGATGTCGGGAATCGCGGGAATCTCGGCCCGATCCGGCCCCTCAGTCGGAATGAACAGGCCAAGGGTCCTATTGGATGGCTTGAGATAGAGTGCCGCGACACGCTGAACGTCGGCCGTCGTCACCTGCTTGATCCGGTCCCGGTGAATGAACAGCATCCGCCAATCACCCATCGACGCCCACTCACTCAACTGGAGACCAATCCGGCCCGAGTTGTTGAGCGCCAACTCGATGTTTTTGAGCAAGGACGTCTTGGCCCGATCGACCTCCTGCGCCGTCGGCGCCTGGGCTGCGACCGACTCGACCACGTCGGTGAGAATCGCCTTGGCACTGTCCAATGAGCCTTCGCGCCTCACTTCGGCGAATGACAAGAGCACCCCGGGTTCTCTTAGTTGGAAAGCGAACGATCCGATATTCGCCGCCTTCTTCTGCTCGACCAGGGCCTGGTACAGCCGCCCGGACGGTTCGCTCCCCAGTACCTCACCCAGCACGTCCAGCGCGGCGAAATCCGGATGCGTGCCTGACGGCAGATGGTAGACGCTCATCGCGATCTGCACGTCGCCCACCCGGCGGAGCGTTACCGATCGCTCTCCGTCCTGCGTGGGTTCCGCGGTATACGTTGGATAGAGCGGCGCGCCCGAGCGGTCGGGTCGCAGGATGCCCCCAAACTTCTGCTCGATGAGCGCGAGCGTCTTGGCCGGATCGAACTTTCCAGCGACGACCAGGACCGCGTTATCCGGCTGATAATACTTGCGATAGAAGGCCTGGAGCCGCTCGATGGGCACGTTCTCGATGTCCGCCCGGGCCCCGATCGTGCTCTGGCCGTAGTTGTGCCACAGGAACGCGGTCGAGAGCGTCCGCTCCATCAACACGCCGAAGGGGCTGTTCTCGCCCGCCTCGAATTCGTTGCGGACGACGGTCATCTCCGACTCGAGGTCCTTGGCCGAGATGAACGAGTTGACCATGCGGTCGGCCTCGAGGTCGAGCGCCCAGTCCAGGTTCTCCTCGGTGGCGGTGAAGGTCTCGAAGTAATTGGTGCGATCGTACCACGTGGTCCCGTTGGGCCGTGAGCCATGCTCGGTCAGCTCTTGCGGGATGTCGGGGTGGTTGGGCGTTCCCTTGAATACGAGATGCTCCAACAGGTGGGCCATGCCGGTCTCACCATAGCCCTCGTGCCGCGAACCCACGAAGTAGGTGATGTTGACGGTAGTGGTCTGCTTCGACGCGTCCGGGAAGAGCAGGACCTGAAGGCCGTTGGGGAGGGTGTATTCCGTGATGCCTTCGACGGTGGCACCCTCGACCGCGCGGTCTTGCGTCCAGGCCGGCAGCGCGGTCAGGGAGAGCGTCAGGACGGCTCCCAGCATGGTGGTCGCCACGGGTCGCATCGATGCTGAACTCATGGTCTCCTGTCCTCGGTGAGCGGGATGACATGGCCGCACAAAAGTGTCGGATTCGGGGCGCCTCGGTGGCACGCTCCTCGCAGTTCCCAGGCGGGCGGCCACCACAAGTTAATCACTGTCGGCGGGGGGGCGACGGTTCCTCGTCTCAGGGGTCCCGGCTCCAGCTCGGGACCCCACCTCCCCGCCACCCGCCCCACGAGTACCCCAGGAAACAGAAGCCGAGGGCTGGACGGACGCCGCAACGGGCGTTGCGGCAATGCCGCGCTCCACTTGACATTATGCGAAAGAAGTAAATATTTACTTTTGTACCAGCCCAGGAGCAGAATCCGTGGATATCCCTCCCGAATCCGGCACTCCGGCACCGCGCCACGCCACGCGGACTCGACCATACCGCTCCCGCCCGGAGCGGCGCCGGCAGATCGTCGACGCCACCATCGCCATCATCGCCGAGCAAGGACTCGTGGCCTGGAAGACGGCCGAGCTGGCGCGCCGAGTGGGGGTATCGGAGCCGACCCTGTTCCGACACTTCGCCAATAAGGAGGAGATCCTCTCCGCCGCCGTCCAACGCGAGGCCGAAGCCGCCAGGGAACTGATCCGGAACTATCACGGCGCCGGTGACGCCTGGAGCCGCGTGGAGGGCTTGCTGCTCACGATCACAGACTACTTCGCGGCGACCGGGGGCGGGCCGATCGTCATTCTGACCGGGCAGGTCATCCGCGTCTCGCCGGAGATCCGGCAGGACATACTCGCCACGGTCCAGCTGGTCCGTGACACGTTTCGCGCGCTCTTCTCCGAGGCGGTGAGCGAGGCCGGCAACGCACCGGGCGTCGACCCGGACAACCTGGCCGACCTCGCCATCGCCATCATCCAATCGTCCGCCCTCAGGTACGTCATGTCACAACGGGCGTATCCCCTGCGAGAACGCGCCGTAAGCATGCTCACCGTGCTGCGCCACGCGCTCGGCGGAGAACGTGGAGGTTCGCCATGACCATTCGGCTCCGAGCGAGTGCCGCATTCGCCGCGGTGCTCCTGGTGTGGCCCGGGCCCGGGTGGGACCTCGAGGCCCAAGCCGCCACCGCCCCCACCCGACTTACACTCATGACAGCCGTCGAGCGGGCGCTCGCCGTGTTTCCGACCGTTGGGGCGGCCAGAGCGGGATACGACGCGGCCACGAGCACCCTGGGCCAAGCCAAGGCCAGTTGGTTCCCTGCTCTGCACCTCACCGCCTCGGCGACCCGGTTCGAGGAGCCAATGGTCGTCACACCGATTCACGGCTTTACCCCCGGTGCCACCCCGCCGTTCGACCAGACCCTGATCCAGGGCGCGGCCACGTTGTCGTTCACTCTGTTCGATGGCGGCGCCCGCGGCGCCAGAATCAGTGCCGCGCGGCAGGCGGTCGGGGCGGCCCAGGCGTCCGTCGCCGGAAGCGAACAGGAGTTGATCGCCTCGGTGGTCCGGACCTACGCCCAAGCGCTGGCCCAGCGTGAGACGCTCGCCGCGCACGACGAGCGGCTTCGTGCCCTCGTGACCGAACGGAGTCGGGCCGCGCAGTTCCTCGCGGCAGGCCGGGGTGCGGAAGTCGCCGTCCTGCGCGCGGACGCGGCAGTGGCCGAAGCTACCGCGGTGCGGGTGTCGTTGGCCGCTGACTTGGACCTTACGGTTCGGAATCTCGCGCGGCTCATCGGGAGCCCGCCTGATTCGATTGCACCAGACAAGCTCTCGCCGGTTGACCTCCGCGAGTCGGATCTGCCGAGCCGTCCTGAGAGTCACACCCTGGCACTCGGGTCGAGCCCCGCGGTCGAGCGCGCGCGTCGCACCGTCGCCGCGGCCCGGGCCGGCGTCGGAGTGGCCAAGGGGGCACGCTGGCCGGCGCTGGCGTTGGTTGGGCGCTACATCGACCGCGGCAGCTCGCAGGGAGACTTTACCGGCGAGTGGGACGCCGGCGTTCAGCTGTCTTATCCCATCTTCACCGGTGGAGCCATCAGCAGCCAAGTGTCTGAGGCGGAGGCGCGCTTGGCCGGCAGGTCGGAAGAACTTCGCCTCGCCGAGTTGGATGCCGCCGAACGGGTCGACCGCGCCTGGTCCGCAGTGGCGGAGACGCGCGCACGCGTAGTGAGCCTGATGGCCGCCGTCGCCGGTTTCCGTGAGGTCGCACGAGTGGAGAAACTCCGGCTCGACACTGGCACGGGCATCCAGACCGACTACCTCACGGCCGAGGCCGACCTGCTGAACGCGCGGGCAAACCTCGCCGGAGCGCGGTACGGACTCCTCGCCGCACGCGTGACCTTCGCATTTGCCACTGGCCAGCTCAGCCCGGCCTGGCTGGCGGCCAATTTGGAGATCGAACCATGACCGGCCCCAAGCGTTTCATTCCCGTCGCGCTGGTGGTGCTCCTCGCCGTGGCACTCTGGTGGATCCTGTTTCGCAACCGGGGGCCCGGCGACAACCTCATCGCCTCGGGAACCGTCGAGGCCACCGAGGCCCGACTTGGCTTCCCCGCCACGGGACGTGTCGATTCGATCATGGTTCGTGAGGGCGATGCGGTGCGTCACGGTGCCGAGCTTGCGCACCTGGACCGCCTCGAGATGCAGGCCCGTCTCGACCAGGCTCAGGCGAGCGTCTCGTCCGCGCGTGCCCTGCTCCGCGAACTGGAGCGCGGGTTCCGCCAGGAGGAAGTTGCCCAGGCGCGCGCGGCGCTCGACGCGGCCAACCGACGGGTCGACGACGCGAGGCAGGCCTTCGACCGCACCAAACGCCTGCTCGAGGGTGGGGCCGTGAGTCAGGAGGCGTTCGATCGCGCCCAGATTGCCTTGGACATCGCCGAGAGCGAACGGACCAGGGCCGCCGAGCAATTGCAGCTGATGGAAGCCGGGCCGAGAGGCGAACAGATCCAGGCCAAACGCGGCCAGCTGGCGCAGGCAGCGGCTGCGGTGCAGGCCATCGAGGCCGGCCTCGCCAACATGACCATCCGCGCACCGTTCGACGGTATCGTCACGGTCAAGCATCGGGAGCCAGGGGAAATCGTTGCGGGAGGCAGCCCGGTCGTTACGGTCATGGACCCCGGCGACCGATGGGTCCGCATCTACGTGCCCGAGAACCGGCTCGGTGCCGTGGGGCTGGGCGCGTCCGCCACCATTACCTCCGACACCTACCCCGACCGAGAATTCACCGGGGAGGTGATGTACATCGCGAGCGAGGCCGAGTTCACGCCGAAGAGCGTGCAGACCAGCGAGGAACGCGTGCGGCTGGTGTATGCCGTCAAGGTTCGCATCACCGGCGATTCGACCCTGGTGCTCAAGCCCGGCATGCCGGCGGACGTGCGCCTCGCCCTGGAGCACCAACCCTCGTGACTCCGGCGGACGCGATGGTCTCGTTGGAGCGGCTCACGCGGCGCTTCGGCGAGCTGACCGCGGTCGACGGACTCAGCTTCGCGGTCGCGCGCGGTGAGCTGTTCGGCCTGGTCGGTCCGGACGGGGCCGGCAAGACCACGACGCTGCGAATGCTGGCCGGCGTCCTCCTGCCGAGCGAGGGCGATGCCATCGTCAACGGCATAAGCATCGCGCGGAACCCCGAGGCCGCAAAGCCGAGCCTTGCCTATATGTCTCAGCGATTCGGCCTCTATACCGACCTCACCGTGCTCGAGAACCTCCACTTCTACGCCGACCTCTACGAAGTCCCGCGGGCGGAGCGCGACGCGCGGATGGAGCGGCTGTTCCGCTTTTCAAATCTTGGCCCGTTTACGCAGCGCCTCGCCGGGCAGCTGTCCGGCGGGATGAAGCAGAAGCTCGGCCTCTCGTGCGCCCTCATTCACCAGCCGACTGTTCTGTTGTTGGACGAGCCGACCTTCGGGGTAGACCCGATTTCCCGGCGCGACCTCTGGCTGATCGTCCACGAGATGGTGGCGGAGGGCGTCACGGTGATCGTCAGTACCGCCTACATGGACGAGGCGGAGCGCTTCGACCGGGTGGCGCTGCTCAACGAGGGGAGGCTGCTGGCCTTAGCAACGCCGACCGATATGCAGCGCGAGCTCGACGGCCGGGTGTACGCCGTGGAGGTGGAACCCCTGCGTGAGGCGCGCGACTGGCTCCAGCCGGTGGCGGAGGTGGAGCGGGCTGCGGTGTTCGGCAATCGGCTCCACGTGACAATGACTGGCCCGGACGGTGCATCTGCAATTGCGAATGCGCTTGTCGATGAACGCTTTGCAGTCGGGAATGTCACGCCCATCGACGCCTCGATGGAAGATGTCTTCATTCACCAGATCATACGGGCGGGCGAGGCGTGAGTCCGGAATCAGGTGCGGCTGTTCGCGTGGACGGACTGACCAAGCGCTTCGGTGATTTCGTCGCCGTCGATCACGTCACGTTTGAGGTACGACCAGGGGAGATCTTCGGCTTCCTCGGCCCGAACGGCGCGGGCAAGACGACCACAATCAAAATGCTGACGGGTCTCCTCACCCCGAGCGAGGGAAGCGGCACGGTCGCGGGACTGGACATCGCGACCCAGGCGGATCGCCTCAAACACCAGATCGGCTACATGTCGCAGCTGTTTTCGCTGTACGCCGACCTGACGGTGGAAGAAAACATCCGCTTCTTCTCGGGGCTCTACGGCGTGGACCGCACACGACGGCTCGAACGGCGGGACTGGGTGCTCGAGATCGCCGGCCTGACCGAGCACCGGCAGCGGCTCACCGGCCAGCTCCCGCTCGGCTGGAAACAGCGATTGGCGCTGGGATGCGCGGTGATCCACGAACCGTCGACGTTGTTCCTCGACGAGCCGACGTCCGGAGTCGACCCGATCTCACGGCGCCGCTTCTGGGATCTCATCTACCAGTTGGCGGGAGAGGGCACGACCGTCTTCGTATCCACCCACTACATGGAAGAAGCCGAGTACTGCCACCGCTTGGCGCTGATGAACCGCGGAGCGCTGATCGCGCTGGACACTCCTGTCGCGCTGCGTGAGGGGCTGCATGTCCCGATGCTCGACATCGAGACCAACGATGCCCCGCGGGCCGTAGTAGCGCTCCGCAACACACCGGGCATCCGGGACGCGGCCATGTTCGGCCGCCGTATCCATGCGACGGTCGACGACGCGACCGCTGCGCGGAGAACGATTGCGACCGCGCTCAAGCAATCGGGCGTCGAGGTTGGCGCCATGGCCGACATCACCCCATCGCTCGAGGACGTGTTCGTGGCGCTGGTCCGGCGCGCCGGAGGCGCACCCGATGAATAGGCATCGCGGGATGGAGCGAGTGCCATGCTGAGCCGGCGTCGTCTCGGCGCCGTGGCGCGAAAGGAGATCATTCAACTCCGTCGCGATTCGCGGAGCCTGACCCTCGCGTTCCTCTTGCCCGTGCTGCTCGTCGTCCTCTTCGGCTATGCGATCACGTGGGATGTAGATGACATCGCGACGGCGGTAGTGGATCAAGATCAATCAGCTCGAAGCCGCGACTTGATCGACGCCTTTCGCTCGTCGGGCTACTTCACCGTGACGCGTTCCCTCGAGCGACCCGGAGACCTCGGCCCGCTGCTCGACCGGAGCGCGATTCAACTTGCGTTGGTGATTCCACCCGACTTCTCGGCCGCGATCCGCGCGGGCCGACCGGCCAAACTCCAGGCCGTCGTCGATGGCAGCGACGCGAACACGGCGGGCATCATCCTGGGCTACACCCAGGCGGTGGCGCTGGCCTATTCCTCGGCCCTCCGGCTCGAAGGGCGGGTGGGCTCCGTGCCGGCGACGACCGAGAGCCGGGTGTGGTATAACGAGGACCTGTCCAGCCGGAACATGATCGTGCCGGGTCTCGTGGCGGTGATCATGATGATCATCGCGGCCATGCTCACCTCCCTGACCATCGCGCGGGAGTGGGAGCGCGGGACGATGGAACAGCTCGCCGCCACACCGGTCCATCGAGTGGAAGTTGTGATCGGGAAGCTCCTGCCTTACCTCGCGATAGGCTTGATCGATGTCGTGGTGGTGTCCGTGCTCGGCATCCTCCTCTTCGGGGTACCGTTCCGGGGCAACCCCGCCCTGCTCATGATCCTGGCGACGGCATTCCTGATCGGGGCGCTTGGGCTGGGGATGTTCATCTCGGCCGTGGCCAAGAGCCAGGTGCTCGCGACCCAGCTCGCCATGATCGCGACCTTCCTGCCGGCGTTTCTCCTGTCCGGCTTCATGTTCGCCATTTCCGTCATGCCGGCCCCGCTCCAAGCCATCACCTATCTGGTGCCGGCTCGGTATTTCCTGGTGGTCACCCGCGGCATCTTCTTGAAGGGCGTCGGCGTGGAGGTGCTCCGGGTCCAGGGTCTCCTGATGATCGCGTTCGCCGTCGTGGGCTTGGCGTTGGCCACCCGCGTCTTCCAGAAGAGGATCCTGTGAGCCCCGGGTGGGCGGAGCGTGTGTTCGAGATGATGCGGAAGGAGTTCCGCCAAATCTTCCGCGATCCGCGGATGCGGCGCGTCATCTTCGTGGCGCCGATGATCCAGCTCATCGTATTCGGGTACGCCGTGTCGACCGACGTCCGCCACACCAGTACGGTGGTGGTAGATCACGACCGGACCCAGCGTTCCCGCGAACTGCTCGAGGCATTCACTGCCTCCGGATATTTCCGGATCGACCAGGCCTCCGCTCGTCCCCAGGACGTGGTCTCGGCGCTCGATCATGGCGATGCGGTGATCGGACTGGTGATCCCGCGGGGCTTCACGGCCGATCTCGAGAGCGGTGGAAGCGCGAAAGTCCAGGTGCTGGTCGACGGCACCAATTCCAACACGGCGCTGTTGGCCCGGGGCTACGCGGAGCGGATCGTGCAACAGTTCGGTGCCCGCGTCACGGCGGCCGATCCCAGTCAGACCATCGTGCTCGACGAGCGGGCCTGGTTCAACCCCGACCTGGCCAGCAGGAACTACAACGTGCCGGCGGTGATCGGCGTCATCATCACGCTGGTGTGCCTCCTGCTCACGGCCCTCGCCGTGGTGCGGGAGCGGGAAATCGGCACGCTCGAGCAACTCCGGGTGAGCCCGCTCTCCGCCGGGGAGCTGATCGCCGGGAAGACCATTCCGTTCGGACTGATAGGGTTGGCCGACCTCACCTTCGTCACCACCGTGGCACTCCTCTGGTTTGGGATCCCGTTCAGGGGAGCGCTCCCGCTCCTGGTTGGGAGCAGCGTGCTCTATCTCCTGCCGGCTCTGGGTGCGGGGCTCCTCATTTCGACCATCTCGAACACCCAGCAAGAGGCCTTCATGGCCACGTTCCTCCTGTTCATGCCGACGATCCTTCTGTCGGGGTTCATGTTTCCGGTGAGCAGCATGCCCGAGGTATTCCAGTGGCTGACGCTGCTCAACCCGCTGCGTCACTACCTGGAGATCATTCGGGGGGTGTTCTTGAAGGGCACCGGTTTGGCGGAACTCTGGCCGCAACACCTGGCTCTCCTCGCGATGGGGCCGACGGTGCTCTGGTTTGCGGCCCGGCGGTTTCGGAGGGCAACCAGCTAACGCGTAGCCGCGTTCCAGGTTTCCTCGAACCGCCGGATGAGGGCCGGATAAATCAGTAGCCGCCGGAACGGATCGATCAACGCCATATAGAAGGATGTGAACCGGCTGACCGGCTTTACGTAGGTGGCCCAATACAGCGTGTGCCCGCCAGCAGAAGGCACTAGCGCAAAGAGGAGAAACGAGTGGACGGTCCGGTTGATGACCTCGCCCACCCCCTCGCGCTCGAAGCTGTAGAGCGTGGTCCAGAAGAAGCGCTTCGAGCCGGGCGCCTCGAGCGATCGCGCGCGATCATCGTCGGACAGGCGATTGAGATAGGACCGGGCGCCTGCGTCGGCGACTACTCGGTCCCAGCCGAACGCGCGCCCCAACATCGAGCGGACCCCGAACAACGCCCGGGCCACCGGACCCACCCCCGAGCGCGCCACATCGACGAACGCGTCGAGGACGTCCGGTACGGTGAGGTTCGCACCGCCACGGCGGAGCTCGATTCGCCACACGTCGTGGAGCGGCGCGTCGGACAGGAATTCGTGTGCCCGAAGATCGAGCGTGCGAAACTCCGACGTTGGCACGCGTGGGTGGCCAGGCAGCCCGACTCACCTCGCCAACCGGCACATGCAGGTCAGCTTGCCCCGCTTCCAAGTCGCCCCTGATTCGGCCAAGATCATCTACCGAACTCGGGAGGTTGGATGCACTCCTGCCAATCCTTCGGCAGCGGCCCGAGTCGGGGCAACGGATTGGGCATGTGATCCAACCCGTGGACCATTGCCTGGGCATTACCATCGGACCCTGTCCGGAACTCGAAGCTGAGCACCTTCCCACCGAAGTCCGTGGCCTCGAAGGCCGTGTCCGACGTCGACCGCATGAACCAGGGCGAGGCGTCGCCCCAGGATGCCCCGCCCGCCAGGTGCCCGTCACACGTCGTTGAGACCCAGAGGGTCCGGTTCTTGTCGGTCCGGTTCGGGTCGCCGTAGAGCCCCATGAATCGGGCCAAGTCCTCGCGCGACGGACCGAGCGGATTCGCCCGAGGGCGGGGCTGTTCCTTCTTGGCCGGCGCCGCCTGGCGTGGGCTCGGCGGTTCCATTCCCATCGACGCGGCCGTCACATCCTGGGCCACGGCCGCCGCCATCGCCATGATCTGCTGGCCGGCGGCGATGTTGCCACCCTGCATGTACTTGGCACCCAGCTCATAGAACCCGCGGATGTCGAGCTCGTAATCATCCTTCTGCTGAGGGAAGAGCTCGTCGAAGCGGCGCTGGCCGGCGTCCAACCCGCCCTGGTCGATGGCCTTGGCAACCTCGGCTGACAGTGGCGGCTTCGAGGTTGCGGCTTGTGCTCGAACCCCCGCCGGGAATACCAGCGAGGCCGCGAGCAGCGTGACCATCATCCAGCGGGTAGCAACGTGAGAACGCACGGTGTCCTCCGAGATGCGCGCAATAAGCCATGGCAGAACGACCCTCGTGTCGCCCTCGCCGTGGTTGCTTTTGCCGGACAACAGGTGAATGGTGCGGTCATGAAGGAAGTGATCCGCACCGTGTCGCTGAGCCTCGCCTACTCCATCCACACGGCCCTCGAGGCCGCCGGAATCGAGTCTGTGGTGCAGGGCGAGAACCTGATCGGCACGACCGCCCAGGGGGCGTCGGTCCTCGTGGTGCACGACGAGGACTTCGAGCCCGCTCGAGAGGTGCTGTCCGACTTCAACGCCGAGGGTTGATGCGCTCGGCCTCACATGGCGGCTGGGACTGCCGGCGCGGCCTCATTCCACATCCAGCGGTACGTTTCCCAGGCACCATCAGCCCCACGCCTATACAGCACGGACCACTTGCCGTTCTGGGCCACGACGTCGGCTCCGGCCGCTGGCGTCGGATCGACATTCCAGGTGCCGTACGCGTAGGCGTAGTCGCCCATCGGGATGACTCCATCGACCGTGGCGGTCTGTTGCGCAACGGCGATGTCGATTCCCTGGGCCATGATCCCCAGGATAGCGTCACGACCCTGGGTCGGCGGGCCGTCCGGCTGCATCAGGACGGCGCCTTCGGCAATCATTGGTCCGTACGTCGCGGCGTCCGCTGTGTTCCACGCCGCCACGAACTCGCCTACCAGGGTCCGAATCGCCGCCTCGTCGGCCGCTGAGGTGTCCGGTGCGGCTTGCGGCGTGCAGGCCGCGACGACGAGCACCGAAGCGAGGCCGAGCATCAGATTACGAAATCTCATTGTTGCTTCTCCCAACCGAGTAGGTATCCAACGTGGCCGACAACCTGCGCCGGTCGATCACGGGAGCCACGGCGGAGCCCACGAGCCAGAGCAGCTCCCGGGTCCGACAGCCTATTTACAGGCAAATTGGGTGGATGGCAAGCAAAGGGAGTCTCGAAGGGACGCCGCTCGAGGCGGGGAGCCCCGCGATGACCCGCGCACCGTCCTTCCAACTCCCTACTCCCTACTCCCTAACTCCCTACTCCTTCACTCCCTGCGTCACACGTGCGCTACCCCTCGATCCAAGCTCCGATACTGAATGGCCTCGCTCACGTGCTCCGTCGTGAGGTCCGGCACCGCCGCCAAATCGGCAATGGTCCGCGCAATTTTCAACACACGATGATAGGCCCGGGCCGAGAGGCCGAGCCGGGTGATGGCGGTCTTGAGCAGGGCGTCGATGCCGCTGGTGATCCGGCAGGTGCGCCGGAGGTCGCGCGGGGTCATGTGCGCATTGGCGTGGACGCCCTGTTGACCCTGGAAACGCTCGCGCTGCCGTTGGCGTGCCGCTTCCACGCGTTCGCGGATTGCGACACTCAACTCGCCGGATTGCTTGGCAGCGAGGTCTTGATAGGCAACGGCGGGCACGGAAAGGTGAATATCGATGCGGTCGAGCAACGGACCCGAGACACGTGACAGGTACCGCTCCACCGCGATCGGCCCGCAGCGGCAGGTGCGGGTCGTGTCGCCGTAATACCCGCACGGGCACGGGTTCATCGCAGCCGCCAGCATGAACCGCGCGGGATAGGTCAGGCTCATGGCGGCCCGGCTCAGCGTCACGACGCCGTCCTCCATGGGCTGCCGCATGACCTCGAGCACGTTCTTCCGAAACTCGGGCAGCTCATCCAGGAACAAGACGCCGCCGTGGGCCAGGCTCACCTCGCCCGGGCGCGGATGCGATCCCCCGCCGATGAGCCCGGCATCGCTGATGGTGTGATGCGGTGCCCGGAACGGCCGCACCGCCGAGAGGGCGTGGCCTGGCCGGAGCGTGCCCGCGACACTGTGGATTCTGGTAGTCTCGAGCGCCTCCTCGAGCGACATGGTCGGCAGGATGGTGGGGAGGCGGCGCGCCAACATGGTCTTCCCCGCCCCGGGCGGCCCGATCATCAGGATGTTGTGCCCGCCGGCTGCGGCTATTTCGAGCGCGCGCTTGGCGACATGCTGGGCTTTGACGTCGCTGAAGTCGACGGTGTCGGCGGCGCGCTCCCGCATGAGCGCCGCGAGATCGACCCGGTGCGGCACCAGCGGGCGCTGCCCGGTCAGAAAGCCGCATACCTCGAGCAGGGACTGCGCCCCACGCACCTCGAACCCCTCCACCACCGCGGCCTCGGCCGCGTTCGCCAGCGGAAGCACCATCCCGCTGAGCCCCGCTGCACGGGCGGCCAGCGCCATGGAGAGGGCGCCTCGCACGGGGCGGAGACCGCCTTCGAGGCCCACTTCGCCCACGAAGGCGTGACGCTCGAGCAGGTCGGACGGAACCTGGCCGCTCGCCGCGAGAATCCCGAGCGCGATGGGCAGATCGAACGCCGAGCCCTGCTTCGGGATGTCGGCCGGGGCCAGGTTGATGGTGGTGCGCTTGAGCGGGAAGGTAAAGCCCGCGTTGCCCAAGGCCGCGCTTACCCGCTCGCGGCCTTCCTTGACCGCGCCCTGCGGAAGCCCGACGGTCGAGAAGGACGGCAGCCCGTTCGAGATGTCGGCCTCGACGTCGACCAGATAGGCGTCGATGCCGAGCACGGCTGCGGAAAAGACGCGTGCAATCATGGTAGAACAACCGGTGGCTGGGACATCACACGGTAGGCTACGAACCGAGCGAGCGCGAACCCTTCACACGCATGAAGGCGCGGGGTTCTGCACCAAGTTGGTGGTCCACAGGCATGGTTCCCTAATCCTCCTCGAGGCGCGACATTTGAGAATCCCGTGCGAGGGAACCTCGTAGGGAACCAGCCCCATTGCGTCGACTCCGACCGGAGCATGCTCCGTGGCCCTGAGAGGCAGAGCGGCCGAGCAACTGAACCGCTTCCAATCCGTCCTGGGCGACCGCTACGCCATTGACGGCACCCTCGGCACCGGCGGCATGGCCACGGTCTATCTCGCCCGGGACCTCAAGCACGGCCGCACGGTCGCGATCAAAGTGCTCCACCCCGAGTTGGCGGCCGGCGTCGGGCCGGATCGGTTCATCCGCGAGATCCAGATCGCCGCCAACCTCGTCCATCCCCACATCGTCCCCCTCCTCGAGTCAGGCGAGGCGAGTGGTTTCCTCTATTACGTGATGCCCCGCATCGAGGGCGAGTCGTTGCGGCAGAGGGTCGTGCGGGACGGTCCACTGCCAATCGGAGATTGCATCCGCATTCTGCGGGACATCGCCGATGCCCTGGCTTACGCGCACACACATGGCGTCGTCCACCGTGACATCAAGCCCGGCAACATCCTCTTGTCGGGGCAGCACGCCATGGTGACCGACTTTGGCGTGGCCAAGGCGATCCACGAGGCCGCCCAGTCTGAGACGCTCACGACCGGAGGCCTTTCCATCGGCACGCCCGCCTACTGCTCGCCGGAGCAGGCGGTCGGCGATCCAAACGTCGACCATCGTGCGGACATCTATTCGTTCGGCATTGTGGCGTACGAGATCCTGACCGGACGGCCACCATTCGTGGATCTCTCCCCACAGTCGATCCTCTCGGCGCACGTGACCAAGGCCCCGGTCCCCGTGACGGACCGCCAGTCGGCTCTCCCCCCCGCCCTCGCCCGGGTCGTCATGCGGTGCCTGGAGAAGGATCCTGCCGATCGCTATCAGAGTGCCGAGGAGCTGACGGCCCAACTCGCAATGCTCTCGACCCCGACCGGCACGGGAACCACGGCCGACACCCGACCGACCACGGGCCGGCGAGTTCGGCGCCGCGTGCTCGTGGCCGTTGCACTCCTGGCTGCTGTCGTCGTCTCGATTCTCGTGCTACGCTCTCGCTCTCGACCGGCCCTCGACCCCAACGTCATCGCAGTGACCCCCTTCGATGTGCTGGGCGGCGGTCTCGATACGTGGCGGGAGGGGCTGGTCGACATGCTATCGGCGAGCCTCGATGGCGCAGGGCCGCTCAAAGCCGTTTCACCATCCGCCGTCATCAAGGAATGGAGCGGGCGGACCGAACCGAGGGCGGCCGCGGAACTGGCCGAACGCCTGGGCGCCGGGCTCGTAGTGTATGGGCGGTTGGTCGCGGCCGGCGCCGATTCGGCGCGTGTGGCCGCCACGCTGTACGACGCCTCGCTCAGGCAGATCATCGCCGAATTCGGCTTTCGCGATGTCGCCGATCGCGTAGACCGGCTGGCCGATTCCGTTGCCTTGGGAATCATGACGGAGTTGAGCCGACGCCGGGCACTCGGGGCGTGGCGCCTTGCCTCGCTCGGATCATCCTCTCCCGCCGCCCTCAAGGAGTTCCTCCGGGGAGAGCAGCACTATCGACGCTTCGAGCTGGATTCGGCTCAGCGGAACTACGAACGCGCCATCGAGCTGGACACGACGTTTGCGCTGGCGTACAACCGCCTCGCCTATACCCTCGGCTGGAGCCTCAGGGGTGACCCTGCCGTTTCCGCCTCGTTCCTCCGCGCCGGCGACCTCAATCACGGCCTCGCCCGCCGGGAGAGTCTGCTGATCGCGGCCGATTCGCTGAGCGGAGCCCTGCGCGCGTTTTCGGGCGACTCGGCAAGCTGGTCCATGTGGCGGCGTGAGCTCCGCACCGTGGAGATGGCCGCGCGTGAGTACCCCTTGGACCCGCAGGCGTGGTACCAGCTTGGCGAGACGCGCTATCACCGCGGTCCGGAAGTCGGCGTCACGAGCGAGGAGACTCGCGACGCATTCGCTCGGGCGGTCCAATTGGACTCCGCCTTCGTTCCGGCCTACCGCCACCTGGTAGAGCTGACCCTACGGCTCGACGGACCGGAGGCCGCCCGACCCATATTGGAAGCCTATCTCGCGAGGGCGGGCACCGGCCAGATCACCAATGCGGAACGCGTGACCTATGCCCTCCTCGACCCGCAGACGGCCGAAACGCCCGAGGTCGCGCAATTGCTGCAGGGGCTCTCGACCGAGGAGTACTACCAGGTCTGGTACGATCTCAAGTGGTGGCCGGATTCCGCGGAGAGCGCCGTCCGGGTCGCTCGGGCCTGGGCGGCATCGGACGCGGGCCTGACGCTGCCGCTCACCTTGGGGCAGTCGCTGGCCTTTCGCGGGCACCTCGCGGAGGCCTATGAACTCGCGGGAGACAGTATCCCTGGTCTCTTCGCCGAACTCGCGCGACTGGGACGGGTCCCAGCCGATACGGCGCGCGCGGTATTCGACCGATGGCTCCAGGAGCGGCGCTGGTCGGGGATCTACTCGGCCCTGCCCTCTTGGGCGGAGGCTCGTGATACTAACTCACTGAATGTCGCGGCGCGCTGGTGGGATTCGCTCCGGACCGAGGGCCCCACCGACGTCGGGGCCGCGGCGGGTTTCTTCGCCCGGGCGACAGAGGCCTATCTCACTTTGGCACGAGGCGATTCTGCCGGGGCGCTCGAACGCTTCGCCGTACTCCCCAACTGGCCCTGCTACACCTGCTATCACGAGCAACTGGCACGGGCGCGTATTCTCGTTGCATCGGGGCAAGACCGCGAAGCAATCGAGCTCTTGGACCACATGCCCTTTCACGCTGAACAGGTACCGCCTGCCGAGGCGGTGATGGTGGCGCTCGAACGGGGTCGGGTGCTGGAGCGACTGGGCAATCGAGAGGAGGCCATCCGGGCATTCTCGTTCGTCACGGACGCGTGGCGGAACGCCGATCCGGAACTCCGACCCTTCGTGGAAGAGGCGAAGACGATGATCGAAGCCCTGGCGGGCGAGCGAGGGCCCTAGATCTGTGAGGATGTCGGGTTGGGCACACCGTGTGCGCCGCTGTCTGCGTCGATCTCAGGATGCGATGGAAGGATCTGGACGCCGGTCGACGATCTCGAAGTGCTTTTTCGAGGCGTAGACCTTGACACCGTAGTCGACGATCCAGAAATGCCCGTCGGGCGTGAGGCCCGCGGGACTCAGCCTGTACCAGCGGTGAGGATCGACCCCGTGGTACTGCTTAGAGTAGAGGGCATGCACGCGGGCGTAGAGTTCCCGACGATCGCCGTGCCTCCTCTCTGGCATCTACCACACCTCCGTCATGAATAGCCCTGTGTCTGCGTGCGCCTCTGTCAGGCGCCGGCAGAACTGCCAAGATACACGCCGCGGCCCGAGAGACAACGGGAAAACCCGAATCACCGCCCTCCTCCAGACCTCTGAGACGATTCCCTAATACTTGGAGATCATGTAGTCCACGCCCTTCGCAACCGTGCCCCGCCACGCGGCTTCGATCTCAGGAGAATACTCGGGGTCGTAGTGTCCCACAGTGGTGACCAAACTGTCAACAAACGGTGCATAGAGCGACGGGTCGATCGCCAGATCGTTCCGGCCGTGCCGTTCGGCCACGCGCCGGAGGAGGCTCCGCGCCTCTGGGTCCGGCTTGTTGGGAAAGAGCAGCAGCAGACTCAGCGCGTGACGCAGCAGGTTGTGCTGCCGCCGGAAATCAGTGTGGGCGAACCGCGGCCTCGCCTCCGGACACACCGCAAAGAACATGACCTTGATGGCCACCTTGCGATCCAGGGCGAGGTCGTGCGCCAGGTAGACCACTGCCATGCCACCCCGGCCCAACTCGCGAGGATTTCATAATCCCCGATAGTCGCATCGCGCAGCGCGAGGAGAATGGGATCATCCTGGCGCGTGACAGACACTTCCGTCAGCCGCTCGGTCATGCCCGGGTCCTGGAACAGAGCATTGAATAACCTACGAATTCGCTCGGGATTTCGCCATACCGGGCTGGCGTCCGAACGGCGCGGGCAGCCGGTGAGAATCGCGGGCCGTCAGCTAGCCATGGTGGGAGGACCCTGACTGGTTGTTCCCACATACCGCCAGCCGAGCGGAATGAGGTGGAGCGAGGCAAGAAGGCAGACGAGGAGGCCGACACCGCCAACCAAGCCCATTTCGCGAATCCCGTCGAAGGTGGCGAAGGCAAGACACGCCAGGGCAGCCACGGTGGTGAGCGTCGTGAGTTCTCAGGCTGACCGTCACCGGCCTGCCCGCGTCTCCGACAGTGCGAGATTCGAGTGGGGTTGTGATCGTCACGGGGGATGGGATCGTGGCGCGCCTCCGCGGTGCGCAGACCGAGGTGGGAGATGGTGTGACGGTGATTAGGCTAGGAACAGAGTAGGACTGGTAGTGAGTAGGGTGGTAGGATGAAGGGTGCTACTCCTTCATCCCACCTACAGACCTACCCTCCTACCGACTACCACCTAGCCCCAACAGGCTCTCCGCGTCCACCGTCACCTCGCCATAGCGGGCCACCCAGTGCAGGTGGGGGCCGGTGACCCGACCTGAGGCGCCGACGGCGCCGATCTGCTGTCCCTTGGAGACCAGATCCCCTTCCCACACATCGGTGCTGCTCAAATGGAAGTAGGCCGTCACCAGACCCGCCCCATGGTCGATATAGACGGCCTTCCCGGCCAGGTAGAAATCCGCCACCAGCGCCACCACGCCGTCGTTGGCGGCGTAGACCGGAGCACCCATGTCGCCGGCCAGGTCGACCCCCATGTGCCGACCGGTCACCTGGCCGTTGTACAGGCGGCCGCGGCCGAATTGTCCGGTGACCCTGCTCTCCCGAGGCCGCACGAAGGGTCCCTTCCAAAGCCGCGGTGTTTGGTGGGCCTCGCGAGACACCTGGCGTGACCGCTCTCGCTCCCGCGCGACCCGTGCCGCGAGTGCCTTGTCGAGCGGGCGGCCAAACTCGGGCGCCACGGTCAGCCGCTCCATCGGCGCGTTCCTCGGCGCAACCGGAAGGAGAACGCTCACGGTGTCGGTCCGATCGGCATAGCGAACGGGGAAGGCAACCGGGTAACGCTCCGCGGCATCGATGGGGAGGCCTGCGAGAGTCCAGTAGGAACCGGTGGAATCCACTTCGAAATGGAGTTGCTCGCCCGCGACGACGCCGGTGACCTCGAGCACGGTTGGACCCGACATCGGCCGCAGGTCCAGCCGGACGATCGAGCCCTGAACCAAGGAGTCGGGCTGCCAACTGATTCCGGCCGGCATCTCCTGTTGGGCGGCGAGGGTCGTGGCCGCGCCGATCGATGCCGCCACGAAGGCGGCGCTCGACACAGCCCGACAGACTAATTTCCTGTTGAGCAGATCCATCGAGTGAAGTTCCTCTCTCACGAACCGAGGCCGGTACCTGTCACGGAAACTAATCGTCTAAGCCAGAATCATGCCGCACGAAGCATCGCCTGATCGGAACCTCCCACGGGTCCGCCGGCTGCTCGCCGGTGCATCGCACGTATTGGTGCTGACCGGGGCCGGTGTGAGCGCGGAATCGGGCGTGCCCACCTTTCGCGGCGCGGACGGGCTGTGGCGGAACTTCAAGCCTGAAGACCTGGCGACGCCCCAGGCGTTTGCGCGCGACCCGGATTTGGTGTGGGAGTGGTATGCCTGGCGGCGGGGCAAGCTCGCCGAGTGCCAACCCAATGCCGCACATGTCTCCATCGCCCGATGGATGGCGTCCAGGACCGGCGTCACATTGGTGACTCAGAATGTGGACGGTCTTCACCATCGAGCGGCACGGACCGTGTCGGCGGAGGTGGGTCGACCGCTGCCCGATCCGATCACACTGCACGGCTCGATCGTGCACGACCGGTGCACCCGGTGTGAATATCGCGCCTCGGCGGGAGCCTGGGAGGGTGCGCCGCCCCGGTGCCCGGCATGCGCCGCGTTGCTCCGTCCGGACGTGGTCTGGTTCGGCGAGGTCCTGCCGTCCGATCAGCTCGCGAACGCCGCCCGGGCGGCGGCGGCGGCCGAGGTGTGCCTGGTGGTGGGAACCAGCGGAGTGGTGTACCCGGCCGCCGGCTTGGCGTACCAGGCGCTCAGCACCGGAGCCATGTTGGTGGTCGTCGATCCGGGCCCCACGGCGCTCGATCGCGAGGCGGAGCTGCTGCTGCGAGGTCCGGCAGGCGTCATCTTGCCCCAACTGCTCACCTAACGATGCCGCGCGCCGCAGCGCGGACCTTCACTCCACGAGCCGAACGACGACGGTGGTCCCCTTCCCGACCGCACTGGTGAGTTCGATCGTCCCGCCCCAGCTCTCCACCACGCGGCGCGCGATCGCGAGGCCGAGTCCGGCACCGCTCGTCGTGGCCGAGAAGCGCGGCTCGAACACCCGTGGGATGAGATCCGGTGGAATCCCTCCTCCGTCATCCGACACTTCGAATCCACCCGGACCGACCCGCACCGTGATTCGCTTGGCGCCGGCGTTGCGCGCATTCTCGAGCAGATTGACCAGCACTTCTTTGACTTCATCCGTTCTCGCTGGTCCACGCGCGTCTCCACGCACTTCCAGCCGGACCTCCGTGCCGTCTCCACCCGCCAACTGATAGAGCTGCACCACCTCGCCGGCGACGGCCGCGAGGTCCACCTGGTCCAACGGCGTGGCCTCGTCCACCGGGGCCGCGAACCGGCCGAATGCGCGGGCGATGCGATCGAGGCGATCGATCTCCGCCAGGATCCGGTCCGACGTTTCGCTGAGCGTCCGATCGAAATCCGCTCCCCGGTCGTCATAGACCCGCCGGAGATGTTGGATGCCAAGCCGCATCGGGGTCAGCGGATTCTTGATTTCGTGCGCCACTTGATGGGCCATCTCACCCCACGCCAGAATCCGTTCGGCACGCGAGGCTTCGGTGATGTCGTGGAGGGCGAGCACCACGCCGCCGGGATCTTGCCCGAGCGATGCGAGTTGGAGGCTGAAGCGCTGCGTGCCGATGTCGAGCTCGGTGCTGCTTCCGGCTGCGGAGGGGCGGCGTCCATAGGCCCGGACCGCGGCCAAGACCGGCGTCCACTCCGCTCCGAGCAGCGACTCGAATCGCTCGCCGGCGGGAAGGGCGACCCCAAACAGCTCGCGTGCCCTCGGGTTGGCGATGATCACGTCGCCGTGTGGATCCAGGCCGACCACGCCCGTGGCGACAGTGGCCAACACCGTCGCCGTTCGTTGCCGAGCGGCCTCGAGCGCGGCCTGACTCTGGCGAATGTCCGTGGCCATCCGATCGAATGCCCCGAAGACCGGCTCGAATTCCTGTAATGGAACGGTCGCAGGAAGCGGGACAGCCTGACCCTGTCCTATCGCGAGCGCGGCGCGCCGAAGATCGGCCACCGGGCGCGACAATGCCCGGGCCGCGACCTGCGCGCCCAACAGTGCCGCTGCCAACCCCGCGAGGGTGGCGAGCAGGAGCACCAGCGCCAGATCCACCTGCCGCTCCTCCAAATGCGGCTCATGGGACAGCTGCGGGGTCCCCAGTGTTCCGAAACCGCCGGGCGGACCGGACCGGGTCACCCGGTAGGCCACACGCTCCGCCAGACCGATTGCTGCTCCATCGCGATTGGTCTCCAGCTCCCGCCCGAAGGCGAGTGTCGCGAACACGCCCGGATCCATGAGAGGCGCGACGACCGCGAGTTCCTGGAGAATGGGGGCGCTGGCCGCCACGAGGGCTCCGCCCGAATAGGCGAACAGTTCGGCACCCAGCCGCTGGCTCAGGCCTTCGACCGCCGCCGTCGCCCGGTCGGGCTCCTGTGACAACAGGCTCGCCCCGGTGGCCGTGACCGCGGGATCACGTAGGGTCCGGATCGCCAGCAGGTCTGCGCTCTGTCTCGCTTCATCCTCCAACCGCGCGAAGCTCCAGGCCGAGAACCCGACGGCCGGAACGATGAAGAACCCGGCGAGGGCCGCACCCAACCGGACCCGAAACGATCCGCGCCAGGTGAGCCACGCCGGCCGGCGGAGCGGTGCTCCGTCGATCAGTTCGGCCAAGGCCCAGATGATCCACAGCGCGACCACGTCCAACAGCACCACCAATGCGCCACGCACCAGCACGGGTGTGGCACCGCGCAGGTCTACTTCCGCGTGCACCCTGCGCTGACCGCCCGGAAGCTCCACCGACTGCTCGGCATGGACGACCCACCCTTCACGCCGCCACCGCATTTGCCGCGCTGCTTCATCCGACACGCCTGGCGTGGGCGGCGAGATCGCCAGCTGATACAACTCGGATTGCTCGACTCTCGGGGTAAGAAGCTGGCTGACCCGGCTGGGGCCGATGAGACGCGTTCGCGGACCGAGCGTGAGCGACACCACGGACAGCGAATCGGTGCGGGCCAGCAGCAGGTAGTGGATGCCCGGGGAGCGACGCACTTCGATAATCGTGCGGATGGAATCGGCGGGCATGGCCCGCACCAACTCCTGTCTGAGTCGATTGGAGACGTCGAGCGAGTCGAGCGAGAGTTCACCCTCGAGCGTCCCCTCGTTGGACCAAATGGCCAGATGCGCCGGATAGCCCTGACGTCGTGCCGAGGACGCGTGCCAGCGAGCAAACAGCGCGGCCGGCCTCGCCCCACCCGGCATCGGGTCGGCGACGAGTTGCTCCGCGAAATTCTCGAGCAGCGGGAGCGCGAGCGGGTCGGGTTCCACTCCCAACCGTGTGACGTCGCGGCGGGCCACTTCGAGCCGTCCCTCCAGCACTGCCCCCCAGGTGACGAGAGCGCTGGCACTGCCGGCCACGAGCGCGATCGAGGTGATGGCCGCGAGACGCGGGGCCGGCATGGCGGCCAGAAAGAGCGCGGGAGTCCAGAGGAAGGTGTACCACGGCGGCCATCCCCCCCGCGGGCTCCAGATCAGGATCCCCACCAGCGTTGCGAGGAGCGCGAGTCCGATGCCCAAACCGACCCGGACTCGCCAGCCACCGCCGGCTCCATTCGCCGTGCCGCGGAACATCGCCGCCGCAAGGACGATGAGCGCCGCGGATGTCGAGAGCAGCACCACCTCCCAGACGATCCAGAGCCCCATCGAGACGCCGTTCGCTGGGGGCGTGATGCCTCGACCCAGCTCGCGCACCAGATAGGGTGCCGCGAGAAGGCTGGCGACACCGACCAGAATGCCGAGGGGATGGCGTGGCAGCGCGCGGCGCCAGAGGGCAACCCCGGCGATGGTGACGGCAACGCTGCTCAGCAATAGCACGCCGGCGGAGGAGGAAAAGGGCCCGAGTGCGGGGCGGAAGAACGTTGCCGGCGAGAACAGCGATTCCAATCCCAGGGCGGCGCCGACCGGCGAGCGGATCGCCACCCACAGCGCGGTCGCGATCGCGAGATAGCGCAGCAACGGCGTCTCGCCCCAACCAAGAGCCAGGAGAAGCAGCAGCAGGAGAATCGCAGCGACGACGGCGCTGCCCCCTTCCAGCGTCTGACGTCTCGTCTCACCCTGCTCGGGCGGAACCGGCTCGACGCTGAAGAGGAGGCGCGGGCCGGCGGTCGTCGGCTCCGCGTAGTCGAATACATCGGGGCCCGGCGGGGCACGACCGGGAGGAAAGACCTTCAGCCCGACGCCGGTATTCCGACGGAATAGCTCGGCTAGGCTGCGGTCATGCTGTGGAACCGCGCTGTGGGCCCACACCAAAGTCGAGACCACAGCCACCCGTCCACTCGTGGAGTGGCGCCGGGTCTCGAGAAACAGGTAATATCCGTTCCAGCGGGTGGTGATCGAGTCACCGTGTGCCTCGGGTCGGAGCCGGTAGCGTCCGGCCCACGCCCACGGAGCCCCGGTGGGTTCGAGGATAGCGACACCGAGTTCGGGGCCGCGCGCTGGGACGGCGTTGGCCAAGCGCGCGAACGCGTCACCCTGATCCAGCTCGGCTGCGTCGGCGGCGATGGCAGCGAGCTGGATGGTCTGGAGGAAGGCCGCGCGAAGTTCCCCGGCCAAACGCCGGGAGGCATCCGTCACGCGCTGCTCGCGCAGCTCGGGCCAGCGGTGCTCGACTGCGCTCAGCCGGTACTGCGTCACGGCCAGCGCCGCCAACAGAATCGCGACCACCAGCGTGAGGAGCCGTCCGAGCCAGCCGCGCTCGCGACCGAGCATCAGCACCGCCGAGATGCCGAATCCGAGCGCGAGCCACACCCAAAGGGGTGCCGGCTGCCGGAGCCATTCCCCGGCGACCAACGCCAGGGCAATGAGTAGCCCAGGCCACCATCGAGAGCGATGGATCACGAATCCCGTCCGTTACGAATCAAGGAAATGCACCCGACCGACGTGCGTGCACGGATCTCGCACCGGCCGGCGTTGATCATCCCTGTTGGCAGCACCGAGCAGCACGGAGCCCACCTGCCGCTCGGTACCGACACCTTGATCGTGGACCGCCTGGCCGACGACATCTCGGCTCGGTTCCAGATCCTTCGGGCTCCCACCATTGAGTTCGGGGTCAATGTGACTGCCGGGCCTCCCGTGGGCGGCGGGGCATCGCTCAGGCGCAAGACCCTCCACCGATTCATGAACGAACTTATCGAATCTTGGGAGGAGGGGGCAGGCATCCGAGAGTTTTTCATCCTGACCGCCGAAGGATTCGAGCCCCACCAGGAGGCCCTGAGCACTGTGGTCGTCACCGAGGCACAGGTTCAGGTCATCGATGTGTTCGCCATGCAGTTCGGCCATCTCCTGGAGCGTCCCGGTGGCCCCGTGCATGGTGGGGAGCTCGACACGTCGCTCCTGCTGTTCATCGCTCCCCATTTGGTGCGCATGGAAGTTGCGCAGGATACCGAGATGCCGGCCAAGACCGCCGCCAAGTACAGCCGGGGTGGTAGGATGCGACGAGTCGTCGGGCTCCACAGCGGAATTGGCCATCCCAGCTTGGCTTCGGCTGAGAAGGGTCAGGCGCTCTATCAGTTTATGTTTGAACGTGTGGCGGAAAGATGTTTCACGCAGCAGGAGAGTCGATGATCGTAGTGTTGCTGCTCCTCCTCGCCGTCCCTGCGGGGACGGCCGCGGCTCAAGCCCTCGACCAAGGCACCTTGTCGATCCGGCAGGACGGCCGTGAGGTTGGGCGTGAGCAATTCGTCCTCCGCCAGGGTCGGGGCCGCGGTGACGAACCCGGCACGACCCTCACCTCCACCGCACGATTCAGGAGTGGCGACTCGGTGCGGACGTTCCTTGCCGTGCTTCAGCGCACGCCTGCCGGCTCCATCGCCGCGTTCCAGTATGACCTTCCTCCGACTTCGGCTACGCGGCGCATTCTCGCCGCGACCGATGGAGGGCGCCTGACGGTACGCAGTCTAGGCGAGCATATGGAGGCGGCCCGCCAATGGCCCGCCACTTCTTCCATGGTGCTCCTCACGGACAGCGTCTTCGTGCTGTACACCGCCATCGCCGACCTGGCGACACCCGGGGGCTCGAGCCTCACCGCAGTCTTTCCCCAGACCGGAGCCAGAATCGGCTTTACCGCAACCCGCCTCCCGGGGAGCCGTCCCACCGAAACGATCGTCCAGCTGAGCGGGGGTCTCACCGGCACGGTCACGCTCGACGCGGCGGATCACCTGGAGCGGTTGGACCTGCCCAATGGTATTTCCGTGGTCCGACGGCCCGATTAGCCCGACCATCGTCGGGATCACTACCTTCCTCGAGCCCCGGCTCGGCCAAACCAGCGCCGTTGCGTGTCCCAAGGTGAAACCTGGGTCGGAATTGGACCGTATGAGTCGGTGGCTCACCGAGCATCCACCCACCTAGGGGAACCCGATCCATGCGCCGCTGGCAGCTCTCGTTTGCCCTCGTCATCGCATTGCCCGGAGGGGCCCTCGCCCAGGATACCCTGGTCATCCCGGAGCGTCCTCCGGTCCTGGCCACCCTTACCCTGGCCGAGGCCATGGCAGAAGCCCGCGCGAACAGCCCAGGCTACCGGCAGGTGTTGAATGATGCCTCGCCCGCCTCCTGGGCGGTCCGGAATGCCTGGGGCAGCTTCCTGCCTTCAGCCAGCGTTTCGAGCGGCATCGGATACACCGGGACGGGCTCCTCACGATTCGGCGGCAATCTCACGAACGCGACGCCCTCGATTCTGAGCTCGAGCTACACGGTGGGACTTCAGTGGCAGCTCGACGGCAGCGTCATTTCCGGCCCCGGGCTTCAGAAGGCCAACCGCCGTGCGGTCGAGGAGGACATCAACAACGCCGGGGTGATGCTCGAGAACGACATCACGGATCAGTACCTCGCGGCGCTTCAGGCAGCCGCCCAGGTCGAGGTGGCGCGGCAGCAGGTCGCGCGCAATCGCGTATTCCTGGAGCTGGCGCAGGCGAGACTTGCGGTGGGACAGGCGACCCTGTTGGACGTTCGCCAAGCGGAGGTGACCCAGGGTCAGTCCGAGGTGGCGCTGCTCCAGAATATTCAAAGCGAGAATGCCGCCAAGATCGAGCTGTTTCGACGGATGGGCGTCACACCTCCCGTGCCGGTCGACCAGGTCGGGGTGACGGATCCGTTTCCCGTGGTTCCGCCGGAGTACCGGCTGGACGAACTCCTGGAGATCGCCGGGGAACAGAACCCGGCGCTTCGCGCTCTGGAAGCACGTGAGCGGGCGGCGGCCTGGTCGGTCCGATCGGCCAAGTCGGCTTTCCTGCCGTCCCTGTTTGCCCAGGCCGGCTGGAGCGGGTTCTCCCAGGAGTTGACCGATCGCAATGCGCTCATTCAATCGACCCTGCTGGGCGCTCGAGGCGCGGCGGCCGATTGCCAGTACCAAAACGACATCCTGACCCGGCTCACGTCGCCGCACCCGGCGGGCACGGTGCCCGACTGCAATGTCGCCTCGGGGCTCAATGCCGGTGGCACGGCGTTGGACCCGGCGCTCCAGCAACAAATCGTGGATGCAAACAACGTCTTTCCGTTCGATTTTACGGCCCAGCCGTTCCAGGCCAGCATCTCGATCTCACTCCCCATCTTCACCGGGTTCGGCCGGTCGCTGCAGCTGTCGCAGGCCAAGGCGGCCCAGCAAGATGCCGACGAGAGTCTCCGGGCCGGCGCGCTGCAGGTTCGCGCCCAGGTCAATACCAGGTTCCTTGCCTTGAAGACCGCGTACCAAGCCATCGCGGTTCAGGAGAAGAGCCGCGTCGCCGGGCGGGAGCAGCTCAGGCTGGCCCAGGATCGCTACCGACTCGGCAGCGGGACCTCGCTCGAGCTGTCCGACGCGCAGAACGCCGTGCAGCGAGCCGAAGGAGACTACGTGAACGCCGTGTACGCTTACCACCGGGCCCTCGCCGCGCTTGAAGCAGCGGTGGGACGGCCGCTCCGCTAAGAGGAACATCATGTCCCGTCGCGCCAAGCTGGGAATTATCGGCATCGTCCTGCTGGTCGTTGTGGGCGGTATCTTCGCCCTGAGCGCCGCCAAACGCGGCAGCCGGGGAATCGAGGTTCGCTACGAGAAAGTTGAGAAGCGAAACCTCGTCGCTACCGTGACTGCCAGCGGAAACATCGAAGCCAAGACCAAGGTCGACATCAGCGCCGACATCACCGGCCGGATCACCCGCATCGGCGTCCGGGAAGGCGATGTCGTCAAGAAAGGTGACTTCTTGATCCAGATCGACCCGTCGCAATACGAGGCGGCGGTCGCCCGGACTGAGGCGCTGTTGGCGTCGGGGCAAGCGGCGCTGGTGCAGTCCAAGGCGAACTTGGACCAGGCCGAGCGGGCACTCGAACGAGCCCGCAGGCTCGAGGAGGCGGGCAATACGCTGATCTCCGACGAGGACGTGGAACTGGCCCAGACCTCGTTTGATGTCGCCCAGGCCAATTACAACGCCAGCCGTGCCCAGGTTGAACAGCACCGTGCCAGCCTGCGTGAATCGCGCGATCAGCTGGCCAAGACCAGGCTTACCGCGCCGATGGACGGGCGGGTCGTTCGGCTGGCCGTCGAGGAGGGGGAGGTCGCGGTGCCGGGGACCTTCTCCCGGGAGACCGGACTCCTGGCAACCATCGCGGATCTCTCCGTCATCTTGGCCACCATCAAGGTGGACGAGACCGACGTAATCCGGCTCGAGCTGGGCGACTCGGTCGAGGTGACGATTGATGCCTACACCGACACGTCGTTCGTGGGCACCGTGACCATGATCAGCAGCAGCGCCCTGTTGACGGCGACCCAGACGGCCGCCGGATCGTCCGACCGCGCGGTGGACTTCGAGGTTGAGATCACCTTGACCAATCCGCCGCCGGACATTCGTCCCGACTTGAGCTGCACGGCACGAATCATCACCGACATCCGCGACGACGTGCTGAGTATCCCCATTATCGCGTTGACGGTGCGGGAGCATGAGGTGGTCCCAAACGAAGCCGTGGATCGTGATACCACCGGCGCGGGCAAGAAGAAGGACACCGAGGGTGCCTTCGTGATCCGTGAGGACATGGCGCAATTCGTACCGGTCAAGGTTGGCGTCGCGGGAGAGGAGCACTTCGAGGTCCTCGAGGGGCTGCGCGATGGAGACACCATCATCGCGGGACCGTATCAGGCGATCCGGGACATGAAGGACAGCACCAAGGTCCGCGAGTCCGCCTCGGCCAAGAGCGCGGAGTAACTCCATGCGGGATTGTGTGATTCAGACTCGAACTCTGTCCCGGGAATACCAGCTCGGCTCCGAGCGCATCCACGCGCTTCGCGATGTCACCTTCGACGTCCGGCGCAACGAGTACGTCGCCATCATGGGCCCATCGGGATCGGGCAAGTCGACCCTGCTGAACTTGATCGGCTGCCTCGACTCCCCTACCGGCGGGGAATACTGGCTCAATGGGCAGGAGGTCTCGCGCATGGGCGATCTGGCCCTGGCCCGGGTGCGCAATCGCGAGATCGGCTTCGTGTTTCAGACCTTCAACCTGCTGCCCAGGGCCACAGCACTCCACAACGTGGAGCTGCCGTTGGTCTACGGCGGTCACTCGTCCCGCGAACGGCGGCTCCGCGCGACCGAGGCCCTGGAGCGGGTCGGCCTGGCCGACCGGATGGACCACCGGCCCAACGAGCTGTCCGGCGGCCAGCGCCAACGGGTGGCCATCGCCCGCGGCCTGGTGAGCCGGCCATCCATCCTCTTGGCCGATGAGCCGACCGGCAACCTCGACAGTGCGACCAGTCAGGAGATCATGCAGGTGTTCCACCGACTCCATGCCGAGGGACAGACGATCATCCTCGTGACCCATGAACTCGACATCGCCGCGCACGCCCTGCGCGTGGTGACGCTCCGCGACGGCCGGATCGCGAGCGACGAGCGGACCAGGAGCTGCCGCCTGATGCGTCTTCTCGAGGCCATCCGCATGGCACTCCGGATGATCTGGGCCCAGAAGCTCAAGAGCTTCTTCTCGCTCATCGGCGTGCTCATCGGCGTGATGTTCCTCATCGCGGTTTGGTCCATCGTGTCGGGCATGAACAACTACATGGAAGATCGGATCGCCAACCGACTGATCGGGGCCAATGCGTTCCAGTTGCGTCAGCAGCCCAGCTTTTCCACCGGCAACATCACCCGCGAGGAATGGCTCTCCTGGCGCCGCCGGCCTCGGGTCACGGTGGCCGACGCCCAATACGTGGCCGCCCGCATCGAGACACCGGTCCGGACCTCCATGTATTGCATGGATCGCGTGAGCATCTCGTACGGGGGCAAGACCGCCAAGGATATCGATCTCATCGGGACCGAGCCCCAGTACTTCAATATCCGGGACTACGCAATCGCCGCGGGAAGGACCTTCACGGTCCAGGAGATGCGTGCCGCTCGCCCCGTGCTGGTGATCGGTGACCTCCTGGCCGAACGGTTGTTCGAAGGGGCGGATCCGCTCGGCAAGGCGGTCAACGTCGGCGGGCTCCAATACCGGGTCGTCGGGGTAGTGGAGAAGCAGGGCACGGCGTTCGGGCTCTCGATGGACAAGTTCGCCATCATGCCCTACACCTCGCAGGGCCGACGGCTCATCTGCCCGATCAATGTGCTCGACGAGTTGCTGGTGAAGGCCGACAACCCCACCAGCATGCTGGTGGCGATGAATGAGGTCGAAGCGCTGATGCGAGGCCGGCGACGGCTCAAGCCGGATCAAGAAAACAACTTTCATTTGCAGACGGCCGAGGGCGCCCTCGAAGGGTGGAACAAAATCTCCCAGTACCTCTCGATCGGCTTGCCGCTCCTGGTGGGGATCAGCCTGGTCGTGGGCGGCATCGTCATCATGAACATCATGCTGATGTCGGTGACGGAGCGAACCAGGGAAATCGGCATTCGGAAGGCGCTGGGCGCCAGACGATCGGACATTCTCAGCCAGTTCCTGGTCGAGGCCGCAACGGTCTCGACCGTCGGCGCGACTTTCGGTATCGTGCTGGGGATTGCGCTCGCGTTCGTCGTCCGGGAGTTGAGTCCGCTTCCTGCGGTCGTGGCGCCGTTTTCAATCGTGCTGGGAGTCACCCTCGGGATGGTCGTAGGCATCGTCGCCGGAGTCTACCCGGCCTACCGGGCAGCACGGTTGGATCCCATCGTGGCGCTGCGAGCGGAATAGAGGAGGTCGAGGGAACCATGTCGTTCTACCGGATATTCGAAGGAGTCGGGATCGCCCTCGCCTCGATCTGGAGCAACAAGGTGCGGGCTTCGCTGACCATTCTCGGTATCGGTATCGGGGTCACCGTGGTGATCGGCATGGCCTCGGCCATCACCGGCATCAACACGAGCGTGACCGAGATGCTCGAAACCGCCGGCCCCAAGACCTTCTTCGTGACGCGCTACTTCTCGGGGGGCATCACGATCTCGGACGGGTCGGATGAGCTGTCGCCATGGCGCCGGAATCCGTGGATGACGGTCGATGAAGCCGACATGCTCCGACAGCTGCCCTTGATCCGTGACGTGTCGGTCCAGGAGGGGACCTCAGGCCCGGTCTCCTACGGGTCGGTCAACCTGAGCAGCGTGAGCATTGCGGGGTTTAGCCCCAGTTGGGTCTTCGTGACCGGTGGCGAGATCCGGGCCGGCCGCAACTTTACCCAGCTCGAGTACGCCGGCAGCGCGCGGGTGGCAATCATCAACGACAAACTCGCCGAGACCCTCTTCCCCGGCCTCGATCCCATCGGGAGACGGATCAAGATCTTCGGACAGCCCTTCGAGGTGCTCGGCCTGCATGTCGAGGCCGCCTCGCTGTTCGGAGGCGGCGGCGAATCGCGCCTGGCCATGCCGCATACCACCTTCACCAAAGTGGCGGAATACTGGAAAGGCTGGATGGACCTCGTCGTGATGCCGACCGAGGAGGCCACCGTGCTGGAGGCGCAGGATCAGGTCATCTCGGCGATGCGGAGTACGCGCGGGCTCAAGCCGAAAGACGAGAACAACTTCGCCGTCGTCACCCAAGATCGTTTTCTCGAAGCGTTCAACAACGTGACGCAAGGTTTCTTCTTCGTGATGTTCGCGCTCTCCGCTGTGGCACTCATGGTCGGCGGCGTCGGGGTCGTTGCCATCATGCTCATCTCGGTCACGGAGCGGACCCGGGAGATCGGCGTGCGCAAGGCGCTCGGCGCCACCCGCCGGGAAATCATGTTCCAGTTCCTGGTCGAGGCAGCCACGCTCACGCTGGTGGGCGGCGTGTTCGGCCTGGGCTTGGGAGCGCTGCTTGCCGGGGCGGTCCGCAAGTTCACGCCGATTCCAGCCGTGATCCCACTCTGGTCCGTCGCCCTGGCGCTGTTCGCCTCCGTCATCACGGGCGTGTTCTTCGGGCTCTACCCGGCGCATCGGGCCTCCAAGCTCGACCCGATCGAGGCGTTGCGATACGAGTGACCCGGCGCCAAACTTCACCATCTCATGCCCTTCTTCGAAGCCTGGCGTCTCGCCTTCCAAGTCATCCTGAGCAATAAGCTCCGCTCGTTCTTCACCCTGCTCGGGATCATCGTGTCCGTCGGATTCCTGGTGGCCGTCGTCGCCATCATCCAGGGCATGAACGCGTACGTCAAGGAAAACATCGCCGGCGCCGTGATCGGCACGAACGCGTTCCAGGTGCGCCGCACCCCCATCACGGTGGGGCTGCTCGACGACGACCAGGTGCGAGCCATCCAGCGCCGCCCCCGCATCACCCGACGCGACGCCGTCGCCGTCGGCGGGCGCTCCCGGAGGCGCGCGCGGTGGCGCTGCAGTCCGGATGGCCGACTCCATCGAGTGATGTACGATATCGCAACCAGCGGGTCGGGGACGTCCTCATCTTCGGCGTCACCCCGCCGTATCAGATCGTCCAGGACTATCGGTTTACCGCCGGCACACCGCTCACCGACCCCGACATTCGGGAACGGCGCCATGTGTGCGCCTTGGGCTTCGATATCGCCGACAAGCTCTTCGGCGACCCCGCCCTGGCGATCGGACGGAAGATCCGGGTGGCGGGACGCGAGTTGACGGTGAAGGGCGTGATCGCCAAGAAGGGGCGTGTGCTCGGCCAGTCGTTCGACGGCTTCGTCCTCTTGCCGCTGTCGACCTTCGAGTCGATCTACGGCCGACGGAAGACCACGGTCATTTCCGTCAAAATGAACGAAGCCGAGGAAGTGGCCCCAGGGATGTCCCGGGCCGAGGAGGCCATGCGCCTCGTCCACCGACTCAGACCAGGCGAGGACAACGATTTCACCGTGGACAAAGCGGACGCCTTGGTCGAATTCTGGCGGAATCTGACGCGGGTCCTCTTCACCGTCATTCCCGCGGTGGTCGCCATCGGCATCGTCGTCGGCGGCATCGTGATCATGAACATCATGCTGATGAGCGTCAACGAACGGACCCGCGAGATCGGCATCCGCAAGTCGCTCGGGCGCCACCCGAGCCGACATCCGGCGCCAGTTCCTGGTCGAGGCCATCACCCTGTCGACTCTCGGCGGCGTGCTCGGGGTGCTGGCCGGCTGGGGGCTCGCCACCATGGTGTCCACCGTCAGTCCCCTGCCGGCCGGATCACCCTCTGGTCCGTGGCCGTGGCGCTCGCGCTCGGTGCCGGCACCGGCATCCTATTCGGGGTGTACCCCGCGACCCGCGCCGCCCGGCTCGACCCGATCACGGCGTTGCGGCGGGAATAGGCCATGATCTTCCATAACCTCGACGAAGGCGTCCGCATCGCGCTGGACGCCCTGCGCACCAACAAGCTCCGCTCCGCGCTGACCATCCTCGGTGTCGTGATCGGGGTCACCACCGTGATGGCCATGGCGTCGATCGTCCAGGGCGTGCGGTCGCAGATCTTCAATACCATCGAGGTCGCCGGTCCCACGACCTTCTACGTCATGCGGTTCTTCTCCCAGACACCGCTCAACCCCGACAACCTGCCCTACGAGGTCCGCATCCGTCCGGTGCTCGACCGCGACGATCTGGAGGCCGTCGAGCGGGTGTCGACGAGATCGGCTACTGCCGGCCTCTGGATCCAGCTGTTCGAGCGGCTGGAGTACCGCGGGGTGCAGGACCCAGATCATGACCGTATTCGCCGCGGACGACCGCTACATGGACATCCAGGGCGGCACGCTCCTTCGCGGGCGCTTCTTCTCGCGCGCCGAGCTGGCGGGGCGCGACGGTGGTGGTACTCGAGACGCTGGCCGCCGAGCGGCTGTTCGGCAGCAGCGACCCGCTCGGCGAGGTCATCCGGATTGGCGGCACGCCGCTGACGGTGATCGGCGTGTACCAGAAGCCGGAGAATATCTTCGAGCCTCCCGAGCCAGGAGACCGCCGGGATCATCCCGTACGAAACGCGGCGCGCCAAATTCCGCTACGACGAGACCAACGCGCTCTTCATCGCGGTCAGGCCGAAACCGGGAGTGCCGGCCGACCGCGCGCAGGATCTGGTGACGGTGGCGCTTCGCCGCGCCAGACAGCTTCGGCCGGGTATCCCCAACACCTTCGACCTCATCTCGCAGGATCAGATCCTCGAAATTGTCAACGACCTCACCTCGGTGTTCTTCCTCATCATGGTCGCCCTCTCGAGCGTGGCCCTCTTGGTAGGCGGCATTGGGGTAATGGCCATCATGATGGTCTCGGTGACCGACCGGACCCGGGAAATCGGGATCCGCAAGGCCGTCGGCGCGACCCGCCGGGAGATCTTGTGGCAATTCCTGGTCGAGGCGGCGACCTTGACGATGGTCGGCGGGCTGCTCGGCATCGCCCTCGGCCTCTCGGCCGGCGCCCTGCTCAAGCGCACGCTCGGGATTTCGGCCGAAGTTCCGCTGTGGAGCGCCGTGCTGGCGACGGGAGTGAGCGTCGGGATCGGGCTGGTCTTCGGCATCTACCCCGCCAACCGAGCGGCACGCATGGATCCGGTGGAGGCATTACGTCATGAGTGAGGATCAGAACGCCATGCCCGTCGACATTCTCGCGATCGCCGCGCACCGGGACGACGTCGAGCTGACCTGCGCCGGCACCCTGCTGCGCGCGGCGGACCAGGGGTATCACACCGGCATCCTGGACCTCACGGCGGGAGAAACCGGTACAGGCGGCTCCGCCGCCATACGCGGCGAAGAGGCCGACCGCGCCACCACCATTCTCGGGCTGACCGAGCGCCGCAATGCCGGGCTTCCGGATGCGGGCCTTCACAACACGGAGGAATCCCGGCGCATCGTGGTGGAGGCCATCCGTCACTTTGCGCCCCGGGTAGTCATTCTCCCCTATCCGGTCGGACGCCATCCCGACCACCGCGTGGCGTCCGAGCTTGGGCGCGACGCCTGCTACCTGGCCGGGCTCAGCCGGTACCATGCCAAGGGCGCGCCGCACCGACCGTTCAAGATCCTCTACGCCCTGGCGTACCGCGAAGACCCGGTGAAGCCCTCCTTCGTGGTCGACATCACCGACCAGTTCGAGCGCAAGATGACGGCCATCCACTGCTACGCGAGCCAGTTCGACGGCGCTGTCGCAGCCGGTGAGATCTTCCCCACCGGTCAGGATCTCTACTCCCTCATCGAGATCCAGAACGCGCATTACGGGTCCCTCATTCGGACTCGCTACGGCGAACCCTTCGTGACCGACGAGACGATGGCGGTCGACGACGTGGTGCGGCTCGACGTGCGGAGCATGTAACGCCGTACGCGGGTTATCTTTCTGTGCTATGCCTGAGACACCGGTCTACCTCGATCACGCCGCCACGACGCCGGTCCGGCCCGAGGTGCTCGAGGCCATGCTGCCGTACCTCGGCCGCGAGGCCTTCGGCAATCCCTCGAGCGCCCACCGCTTCGGGCGGCAGGCCCGCGCGGGGGTCGAGCGGGCCCGGCACCAGGTGGCCGACGCGCTCGGCGCCGACCCTCGAGAGGTGGTGTTCACCTCCGGCGGGACCGAGGCGGACAATCTGGCAATCCTGGGTACGGCGCAGGCCGCGGCCGCACGCGGGGCGGCCATGCGGGTTGCGGTGTCAGCCATCGAGCACAAGGCGGTTCTCGCAGCCGCACACGAGGTCGAACGGCTCGGCGGCACCTGCGACCTGGTGCCAACCGGCCGAGACGGCGTCGTCGATCTCGACGGGCTCGACCGGGTCCTCGAGCAGCGGCCGGCCGTGGTGTCCATCATGTGGGTGAACAACGAGACGGGCGTCATTCAACCGGTCGAGCAGGTGGCCGAACGCTGCCAGGCCCGCGATGTCTTGTTTCACACCGACGCGGTGCAAGCCATCGGGAAGCTCCCGGTTGCGTTGGCCGGGTTCAGTTCCATCCTCCTGGCTCTCTCCGGGCACAAGCTGGGCGCTCCGAAGGGCGTCGGCGCGCTGATCGTCCGCGGCCACCCGGATATTCACCCCTTGATCCATGGCGGCGGTCAGCAGTCGGGCATCCGACCGGGTACGGAAAACGTGGTCGGCATCGTCGGGCTCGGGAGCGCCGTCGCGCTTGCCGTTACGGAACGGGCCGCCGAGGCGAGCCGCATCGAGAAGCTCCGCGATGAACTCGAAGCGCGCCTCCGGGCGTCGACCCCGGACCTCGTCATCCTCGCTCAGGCCGGCCCGCGTGCACCGCATATTCTCCAGGTCGCCGTCCCGGGCACCGACAGCGAGGCGATGCTGATGCACCTCGACCTGGCCGGTGTCGCCGTGTCCAGTGGATCGGCCTGCGCCACGGGGGCGGTGGAGCCGTCGCATGTATTGTCGGCGATGGGCGTGCCGACGCCGCTCGCCCGTGCCGCTATCCGATTCAGTCTTGGCCATGAGTCGACCGACGACGATGTCGCCCGCGCAGCAGCCGTGTTTCCCGGGTGCGTTGCCAAAGTCCGGCGTCTGGCGGGGGTGCTCGGGCATGCCTGAGCGCGTGCTCGTTGCCATGTCCGGCGGGGTCGACAGCTCGGTTGCCGCCGCCCGGCTGGTCGAGGAAGGCCACGAGGTCATCGGCGCGACGATGAAGCTGTTCTGCTACGGCGACACCGTGCCCGACCGGCCATGTTGTTCGCTCGATTCGATCACTGACGCCCGAGATGTCGCGGCCCGGCTCGGCATTCCGCATTACGTGCTGAATCTCGAGGACCGGTTCAGTCAGTTCGTCATCCAGAACTTCGTGGACGAGTATTCTCGCGGCCGGACTCCGATTCCCTGCGTGCGGTGTAATTCGTTCACGAAGTTCCGCGACTTGCTGGCCCACGCCGATGCGATGGAATGCGATGCGATCGCCACCGGGCACTACGTCGTCGCGGATCGGGGTGCGCTCTACCGCGGCGACGACCCCAACAAGGACCAGAGCTATTTCCTCTGGGGCATCGATCGCCAGGTGCTGCCCAGGATGCGCACCCCGGTCGGTCGGATGACGAAGGACGAAACCCGGGCCTACGCACGCAAATTGGGCCTCGGCACCGCGGACAAGGTGGAGTCGGTCGAGATCTGTTTCGTACCCGATGGCGACTACGCCCGAGTGCTGGAGCAACATCTGCCCGCCGACGCACCGGCGTTGACCCCGGGGCCCTTCGTGACGACCGGGGGGCAGGTGGTGGGCCAGCACGACGGGTACGCCCGGTACACCATCGGCCAGCGACGCGGGCTGCCTGGAGGGCACCCGGAGCCACGCTACGTCGTGGCCATCCGGCCGGAGAATCGTGCCGTCGTGATTGGGAGTGCCGAAGAACTGGCGGGACACCGCGTCACCTTGGAGGAGGTCAACTGGCTCGCGCCGCCGCTCGGGCCCGGCGCGGAGTGCCACGTCCAGATCCGGTATCGGTCCCGTCCCGTTCCGGCGACGGTGCTTTCCTGCGTTGATCACTCGCTCACGCTCGCACTCGGCGCGCCGGCGCGAGCGATCGCGCCGGGCCAATCCGGTGTCCTGTATGACGAGGCCGACGGTGGGCGCGTCCTCGGTGGAGGGATCATTGCCTGAGCAACGTGTACCCGAGGGCCCCCGGACATGAGGGGCGTCATCGTGCGACTCCTGGTCAACACCGTCGCGATCTTCGCGGCGGTGAGCCTGCTCCCGGGCATCGATTTCGACCGTGGGCCACTCAGGTTCTTGGCGGTGGCGGCCCTGCTCGGCATGGTGAACAGCCTGCTGCGCCCGGTGCTGGCCGTCCTCACCTGCCCCTTGGTCCTCGTGACGCTGGGACTGTTTACCATCGTCATCAACGCGGTGCTGCTTCAGCTCACGGCGTGGCTGTCCGATCAGCTGGGGTTGGGCTTCCACGTTTCCGGCTTCTGGGCGGCCTTCTGGGGGGCGTTGGTGATCTCCTTCGTGAGCACCTTGCTGTCGCTGTTCGTGGGCGGGCCCCGGAAGGTTACGGTGCGGACGCACTCGTGGCACTCATGACGAGCGCGAGCGATGGCGGAGGGTTGACCGGATGAACGATGTTCGCCCGCAGGCACCGGATGAGGTTGGCGAGATCGATCTTCGCGACCCCACGCTGTTCGCCAATCGGGAGTTGTCCTGGCTCGAATTCAACCGTCGCGTGCTCCACGAAGCAATGGATCCCCGCACCCCGCTGCTCGAGCAGCTGAAGTTCATCGCCATTTTCAGCAGCAACCTGGACGAGTTCTTCCAGGTGCGGGTGGCCGGCCTGCGGCAACAGGTGGCGGCCGGTTACGCCGAGCGGACCGCGGACGGCTTGACGCCAAGCGAGCAACTCCAGGCCATTTCCCGGGTCGTGCACGACCTCCAGCGCCAACAGCTCGGCCATCTGCGCACCCACCTCCTGCCGGCGTTGGAGAGCCATGGGATCCGGCTCATCACGGACCTCTCGGAGCTGTCGAGCCGCGAGCGCGCTCATGTGGACCAGCATTTCCGGCAGGTGGTCTTCCCCGTGCTGACTCCGTTGGCGGTCGATCCCGCACACCCGTTTCCTTACATCTCCAACCTGAGCCTGTCGATTGCCGTCACGCTCAGGGGGCCGACCGGCGAGGAGCGTTTTGCGCGCGTGAAGGTTCCCAAGATCCTGCCACGCTGGGTACCGCTCACCACACCGCACCACTTCGTCCCGCTCGAGTACATCATCGGCGAGAACCTGCCCGCACTCTTTCCGGGCGTCGAGATCCTCACGTGGCATCTCTTCCGGATCACCCGCAATACCGATCTGCAAATCGATCATGACGAGGCGGAGGATCTCCTGAGCTTGATCCAGGAAGAAGTCCGCAATCAGCGCTTTGCCGAGGTGGTTCGGATCGAGGTGTCGCCGGCCATGCCGCAGAATCTGCGCACCCTCCTGCTGCGTGAGTTCAGCGAGGAACAGGACCCCGGCATCCCGCTCCCCAACACCGACGACATCTACGAGGTGCCGGGCCTACTCGACGCGGCGGATCTCATAGAGCTCGCCGGAGCGATTGCCATTCCGGAGCTGCAGGACGCGCCGTATTTCCCGACAACCCAGGCTCGGCTCGCCGACCCTCGCAGCATTTTCGACATCATTCGGGACGGCGATCTCTTCCTCCATCATCCGTACGATAGCTTCACGAGCTCGGTCGAGCGCTTCATCCAGCAGGCAGCGGACGATCCGGACGTGTTGGCCATCAAGCTGACGCTGTATCGGACGGGAAACGACTCGGGAATTCCACGGCTCCTGGCGCACGCCGCTGAGCAGGGGAAGCAGGTCGCGGTCCTGATCGAGCTCCAGGCCCGGTTCGACGAAGAGAACAACATCAGCTGGGCGCAACGGCTGGAAGACGTCGGCGTCCACGTGTCGTATGGGGTCGCCGGGCTCAAGACCCACACCAAGATCCTGTTGGTGGTGCGGCGTGAGGGCCAGACGATCCAGCGTTATCTGCACATCGGAACCGGGAACTACAACGCCCGCACCGCGCGCCTCTATACCGACTTCGGACTCCTGTCCGACGACCCCGACCTCGGGGCGGACCTGACGGACCTGTTCAACGTCCTGACCGGGTTCGGCCAGCCCATGAGCTACCGCAAGCTCTTGGTGGCGCCCCGCGCCATGCGGGAGCGGTTTTTGTCGATGATCCGTCGTGAGATCCATCATGCCGAGAGCGGCCGCAAGGCGCGGATCATCGCGAAGATGAACGCGTTGGTGGACGCCGAGTTGATCGTCGCGCTGTACGAAGCATCCCGGGCCGGGGTCGAGATCGACCTCATTATTCGCGGCATCTGTTGCCTGCGTCCCGGCATCCCGGACGTGAGCGACACGATTCGCGTCATCAGCATCATCGGCCGGTTTCTCGAGCACTCCCGCGCCTTCTATTTCTACAATGCCGGCCGGGAGGAGGTCTACATCGGGTCGGCCGATTGGATGCCGCGCAATCTCGACCGGCGCATCGAGGCGGTCGTTCCCCTCGATACGCCGCAGCACCGTCGCGCCGTCCGGGACTTGTTGGAGCTGATGCTGCAGGACAACCGTCAGGCCTGGGATCTTCGGGCCGATGGGACCTACCACCAACGGCGCCCGCCGCGCCCCGAGGAGGAGCGCGCCACCCACCGGATGTTATTGGAACGGCACCGCGCGGCGCAGGCGGAGGATCCCTTCGCGTAGCGTCAGCTGTCGGGTGATTGCTCGAATTGCCGGAGCAGCGCTGCCTGCTCTTCGGTGAGCTTCTCCGGCAACCGGACCCGAATTTGGACGAGCTGGTCGCCCTTCCGCCCGTTCTTCTCGATTCCCATCCCCTTGATCCGGAACTTCCGGCCAGGTTGCGTGCCCGGAGGGATCCGCAGCACGATCTTCTTCCCCGCCAGCGTGCGTACCCGGAGCTTGGTGCCGAGGATGGCCTGGACCATGTCCACCGGGATCTCGCAGGTCACATCGAGCCCGTCACGCTGGAAGAACCGGTCCGGTTGGACCTGGAACGTGACGTAGAGATCTCCGGCCTGACCGCCTCCGCCCGCCGCCGGGTTGCCGTGCCCCTTGAGGCGGACTTTGGTCCCGGTGTCGGTGGCGGGCGGCACCGAGATCATGATCTTGCGCTCGACGCGCGTCTCACCCGCGCCCTGACATTTGGGACAGGGCTGGGCTGGCAGCTTGCCCCGTCCCCGGCAGGCGGGGCACGGCCGGTTCACGGCAAAGCCCCCCTGACCGAACGAAACCGTCCCGCGGCCGCCGCATTCCTGGCAGGTGCTCACTTTGCTGCCGGGGGCGGCGCCGCTCCCACCACAGGTGGGGCAATTCTGGGTCATCGGCAGGGTAATCGGGATCTTCCCGCCGAGCGCCGCCACCCGGAACGGAACCTCGAGCACGGTCTCGATGTTCTCGCCGCGATGCTCCTTGGGTCGGCCACGGCCGAAGATCGAAGAGAAGATGTCGCCGAGGCCGCCGAGGCCACCAAGGTCGAAATCTTCGTACTCGACCCCCTGGCCTCGCGCGCCTCCGCCATATCCGGGCTGGGCCCGGCCGCCGGCCCCGGTGAAGGCGCCGAACCGGCGCATGCGATCGTACTGTTTACGCTTCTCGGGATCGGAGAGAACCGCGTGCGCTTCCGATACCTCCTTGAAGCGCTCGCCCACCGTGGGGTTGCCCAGGTTCGCGTCCGGGTGGAACTGCTTGGCCAGACGCCGGTAGGCCTTCTTGATCTCGTCCTGCGAGGCGCTGCTCGAGACGCCGAGTACCTGGTAATAATCCTGCGCGGCCACGCCCGCCCCTAGCCTTGATCCGTGTAGACTTGAACGCGAGCCGGCCGGATCAGGTTGCCTTTGAAGCGATAGCCGGCCTGAAACGTCGCGGCGACGTGATGGTCGAGTTCGGGCTCGGGCGGTGGAAGCGCGGCCACCGCTTCATGCTGGCTTGGGTCGAACGGGGCGCCATCGGAGTGGATCCGCTCGAGGCCTGCCCCTTCCAGCTCCTTCCTGAGCTTCCGATCCACCAGCACCAGCGCCTCGTGCAGGGTATGCGCCGGGTTTGCCGTTTCCGATTCCGCCAGCAGCCGATCCAGATCGTCCAGCACATCGAGCAGCCGATTGGCGAAGGCACCTTGGGCGCGATCGCCCAATTCGAGCTTCTCCCGATTGACCCGCTTCCGGTAATTATCGAACTCGGCCGCCAAGCGTGCGTGGCGGTCCTGGAGCTCATCGAGCGTTTCCCGGAGGCGCTTGACCGCCGCAATCGGCGTTTCGAACGGCACACCGTCCGGCGGGTCGCCATGCTCCGACCCCGGCGGGGCTTCCGCACCCGGGCTCATCACCAGTTCGTCGGGTGCCAGCCGGTCTTCAGCCACTGGCCCCTCGTCGAGCGAGGCGTCCGGGCCGTCCGCCTCGTAGGCAGGCGGGTCGTGGGGCGGATGGGGGCGGCGTTTCTTGGTCACTAGTCGTCTTCTCCTGATGTATCAAATGGATTCAGGAAGATAACGGCAAACCGCATACCAGGAATGCCGGTCACACTGGCAGGCGCAGGAGCAGTTCGTACAGTGTTCCTGCCACCGCCCGCTCCCGGATCTGCCAGCGGCTGCCATGGTAGATGCGATGGAGTGCGAGTTCCTCCGCCCCGACGGAGACCCCGATCCACACCGTCCCGACCGGTTTCTCGGCCGAGCCGCCGTCCGGGCCGGCGATGCCGGTGATACTGAGCGCGGCGGTGGACTGGAACCGCGCCCGGGTGCCCTGGACCATGGCTCGTGCCACGGCCTCACTCACCGCGCCGTGGTCGGCGATCAGCTCCTCCGTGACCCCGAGGTAGTCGGTCTTCACACGATTGTGATAGGCGATGATGCCGCCGATGAACACATCGGAGCTACCCGGTACCGCTGTCAGCCGGCCGGCGAGCAAGCCACCCGTACAGGACTCCGCCACGGCGATGGTCAGCCCGGCTCGCCGCGCGCGGTCGAGCACCACCGCGGCGAGGTCGATCGCGCCCTCGCCGTAACAGTGGTCGCCGGCACGCCTCCGGACCTCCGCTGCGGCATCGCGAAACCGTTGCTCCGCTTGGGCCCGGGGCGCGTTCCATGAGGTGAGGCGAAGGTCCACGCCGGCAACTTGTGGCAGATACGCCAGCGTCACGGGCCGAATGACGTCCTCGATGTCGCTGAGCCGGTCAGCCAGCGTGGATTCCGCGATGCCGGCGGTTCGAAGCACGTGCGACACAATCGGCGCCTGGGCTCCATCTTCCGGGGCCAAGCGCGGACCGACTTCGTGCTTGGCCAGCTTCCGCATCTCGTGCGGGACGCCGGGCAGCATCACCACGAGCCCGAGGGGACCCTCGAGCCAGAGACCGGGGGCGGTGCCCCAGCGGTTCGGCAGCACGGTCGCGCCCCGCGGAATCATCGCTTGGGAGCGATTGCTGCCGGACGGCTCACGGCCGAGGCGGCGATATCGCGTGAGGAGGTCGTTCCACACCTGCTCGTCGAACGTGAGCGGCGCGTCGAACAGCCGGGCCACGACGTCCCGGGTCAGGTCGTCCGTGGTGGGCCCCAGTCCGCCGACGGTGATCACTCGGCCGGTTCGCCCGAGCGCTTCATGCACCGCGTCGTGAATGCCCGTCACCGTGTCCGGCACGGTGGTCCGTCGCACGATCCGGATTCCGTGCGGCGCGAGGATCTGGGCGAGGTCCGCGGTGTTGCTATCGACAGTCAGGCCGAGCAGGAGTTCGGTTCCGATGGTAACGAGTTCGAGGTCCAAGAGCGCTAGTGTGGGCGTGAGGAGAAGAGGGCGCGGTAGCGGAAGACGTAGACCACGAATGAGTAAATCGTCAGGAGTGCCGCCGTCCCGAGCGTAATGGCAACGAAGCCCCCGTGAAACTCGTTCCAGAAGTTGGCCACGCTGTTGCCCTCCCACCCCAGCGGGCGGCGGGCATCGCGAAAGGCGAACCAGGCCATCATGGCCCCGATGAAGATGTTCTGAAACGTGGTCTTGAGCTTGCCGGCCGGCCCGGCGGCGATGATCACCCCTCGGCGTTGGGCCCAGGCGCGGAATCCGGTCATGGCAAACTCGCGGCCGAGCAGAAGGAAGCAGACCCAGAGTGGGATGCTACCCCAGATCGGGATGCCATAGAGATCTTGCCGGTGCTTGGATATCCAGTAGATGGGAACGAGGGCTGCGACCAGGAGCAATTTGTCTGCGAGCGGATCCAGCACTTTGCCGAGGTCGGTGACCTGATTTCTGGAGCGGGCCAGGTAGCCGTCCCACACATCGGTCACCGCGACCAAGATGAACACCACGAAGGCGATCAGCTTCGGCCAGTATCCGTCAATGAAGGGGAGCAGGGCGATGACCGGTGTCATCGCGATGCGGATGATGGTGATGACGTTCGGCAGGGTCCACATGGGGAACCCCTTACCCTAGAGTCTTGATGACAAGCTTGCTCAGCGCTTTGAGGGTGTCGAACACGCCGTCGCCACTGGTTGCGACCGATTCGAAATAGGGAGCCCGCTCGATCCACTGTCCGTCGACCTGCTCGATGAGGAACTCGCCTTCGTGCAGCGGATCCGGCGTCAGTCGCTGGCGGGTGACGTTCTCCACCGGCCAGCCCGGGTTGATCGCCGCCTGGAGCTCCTGGATTGGAGCGGCGTTCGGCAAGTCCCGTTTGTTGTACTGGATGACGAACGGGATCTGCGTGAGATCGTAGCCATGCTCCGCCAGATTGGAGTAGAGGTTCTGCATCGACTCGATGTTGGCTTCCATGCGCTCGATCTGGCTATCGGCCACGAACGCGACGCCATCGACGCCCTTGAGAATCAACTTCCGCGATGCATTGTAGTAGACCTGCCCGGGCACCGTATACAGGTGGAACCGCGTCTTGAAGCCGCGGATGGTTCCGAGATCGACCGGCAGAAAGTCGAAGAAGAGGGTTCGCTCGGTCTCGGTGGCGAGCGAGATCATCTTCCCCTTGGCTGTCGGCGCGATCTTCAAGAACACGTGCTCCAAGTTCGTCGTCTTCCCACCCAGCCCGGGGCCGTAGTAGACGAGCTTGCAGTTGATCTCGCGGGACGCGTAGTTGATCATCGACATGAGCGGCTCGTCTCCCTATTCTCCGAAGAGCCTGTCGATTTCGTCTTCTGCATCCCCGAGAAATCCAGACTCGACCCGATTGGCACCGGCTTCCTCCCGCGCCTGCATTTCGATGAACACGTGATTGAGCGACCCGACGGCCGACTTGACCCGTAACTTCACCAATCCCAGCGTGGTTTGGTTGTCGAACAGCACCACCAGGATCACGCGACGGGCAATGTCGGCAAGATACATCGAGTCCTTCTCGCCCTGGTGAAAGAGAGACCCGAACTCCGGCTCGCCGATCAGGCGCGCCAGCTGGTCGTTCGCGCTGAAGTCCGCCGCGGTGAGCGACGCGAAGGCCAGCGGATCGAAGGAGGTCTGCTCACCAACCGTCGCGATCATCTGCCCGTTCCGGTCGACGATGAGCGCGGTCCGGGCCCGCGATACGCGCAAGAACTCGTTGAGGATGCTGGTGATCCGGCGGGAATCTTCCTCCCGGAACGACCAGCTCGAGGCGCCCGTCCTGTCTTGACCCGTCACCCGAGTCGCGCTTCCATGCGTCGCAGCACGTAGCCCGCGCGGCGGCGCAGCAAGGGTTGGGGTTCCCATCGCAGGTAGTCCCGAAGCGTCCCCAGTGCGTCGATCCCCGGGTTGCCGGCGAGGAACCCGATGGCGGCCAGCCGCCGGAGCGGACTGGGGTGGAACAGGTCGCGTCGGTGGCGCACGAGGTGTTGCCGCGCGAACAGCCACCCGGTGGCGATGCCGGCCACTGCCCCCGTGGCGACGAATGCCGCACGCGGTCTCACGACCGGATTTCCTCGCGCGCCAAGAGCGCGTGTGACAGGGTCACACCGTCGACGTACTCGAGATCGCCGCCCATGGGCAGCCCTCGCGCCAACCGAGTGACCTTCACGTCTGCGCCTGACAACAACTGCTGGATGTAGGTTGCCGTTGCCTCTCCCTCCATCGAGGGGTTCGTCGCCAGAATGACTTCCCGCACCCGGCCGCCTCGTACCCGCTGGACGAGGGGATCGAGCCGGAGTGCATCCGGGCCGATCCCATCGAGCGGTGACAAGTGGCCGCCAAGGACGTGGTAGCGCCCACGGAACTCGGTGCTCCGCTCCACCACTTCCACCCCCGAGGGTTCCTCGACCACGCAGAGAAGCCCGTCATCCCGTCGCGGATCACTGCAGTATCCGCAGCGTTCGTGCTCGGTGGGCATTCCGCACTCGGAGCAGGGGGCGACCCGCTCCGCCACCGTCTGGAGGCACTCGGCCAGCCGCAAAGTCTGTTCGCCCGGCTGCCGCAACAGATGGTAGGTCAACCGCTGGGCCGTCTTGCGGCCTATGCCCGGCAGCCTCGCCAGTTCGGTGATGAGATCCTCGATGACGCTCACAGCTCAAAGTTGCGGTGCGATGGGCAACGACTGCGCCTTCCGCATTTCCGCCTGGAGGATGTCGGCGGCGCGCCGCTGTACCTCGGACATGGCGGCCAGCACCAGGTCAGCCAGGAATTCCGCGTCGTGATCGGCAAAGACGGTCTGATCGATGTCGAGCGTGCGGATCATTCCTCTCCCGTCCGCCGTCACACGCACCATGCCGCCTCCGGCCGAGGCCTCGATGGTCCGGTCGGCAAGCTCGGTCTGGAGCTGCTGGAGCTTACCCTGCATCTGTTGGCCGAGCTGGAGAAGCTGCTGAAGATCTGCCATTGGTCTCGTCGTTTCACGATGAACGGACAAAAGTAGGCCGGCACACCAGCCCGAACAAGCAAACCGGGTGCCAGAAGGTCGGCTAGTCTACAATCTCTAAATCTAATGCATCGGCCGCCGCATCCAGGGCGGCATCTGCGGCCCGGGTTGCCTCGAGCCGCTCGGCCTTGAGCCGGGCATCGGACAGCCGCCGAGGGCGTGCACCCTGCCCTGCCTGTGGCTCCGGACCTGCCGGCGCGGCCTCCGTGCCACCGGTCGTGACCGCGACCGTCACGGCCTTCCCGACGTGGGCGGCCAGGAGCGCTTCGACCTGCCGCACCTGGCGCTCGAGCGTCTCTTGGAAAATGGGGTTGATGTCGGCCATCTGCAGCGTCACGCGGGAGCCCGATACCCCGACCGGCCGCGCCGACGCCAGCGCTTCGCCCAGAAACGGGCTCTTGGTCCGTGCGGTGGCGACCAAGTCGCTCCAGTGGCCCGACAACCATGCCTCGCTCAGCTCACCCGGGGGTGGAGGATCTGGGTCGGCGGCACTCTCGGCAGCGGGCGGCGAAGCCGGCTTGACCGACCCCGTTTCCCGCCTGGGATGCTCTTGGGCGGTGATGGCCGGCTCTCCCGACAGGACCTGGGCCAGATCGACGATGCGATCCAGCAGAGCCCAGCGGAGCAGCAGGGTCTCCACGATGAGGCGCGGATTGACGCTTCGCCGGATGCTGGTTTCGTCGTCCGCGAGCAGCTTGAGCATCCGGATCAAGTCGCCCGCATCGAACCGCGGAGCGAACCGGGCCAGCGTGTCTCGCATGGCTTCGGTCAGCTCGTTCGGCGTCGCGCCGAGCTTGACCATGAGCAAGGCGCGGAGCGTGTCGGCGGCGCCGGCCATGAACTCCCCGAGATCGATGCCCGCATCCATGAGCCGGTCGACCAACGGGAACACACGGCCCGGGCTCCGCTCCGCGATCACGTCGAGCAGCTCGGCGTAGAGTTCGTCATCCACCGCGCCCAATACATCCCGCACCAGCTCCGTTGTGACGCCGCCTTCTCCCAGGCTCAAGCACTGGTCCAGCACCGACAGCGCGTCGCGCATGCCGCCATCCGCCCGACGGGCGATCAGGGTCAGCGCGTCGTCCTCGGCCGCGATGCCCTCAGCATCGACCACCTCACGTAAGCGCTGACGAATGGCCGCGGGGCCTATGCGACGAAAATCGAACCGCTGCAGACGGGACAGCACCGGGGCCGCCGTCGCCGCGATCTTCTGCGGATCGGTGGTGGCGAAGACGAACACCACACGCGGCGGCGGCTCTTCGAGGATCTTCAAGAGCGCGTTCCAAGCCTCGCGGGTCAGCATGTGCGCTTCGTCCACGATGTAGATCTTGTAGCCGCCCTCCTTCGAGGAGGCATACATGGCCCGCTCCCGGAGATCGCGGGCGTCATCGACCCCGCGATTGCTCGCCGCGTCGATCTCCACCACATCCAGGCTGGTCGAACCGGTCCAGATACGGCGGCAGCCGTCGCACTCTCCGCAGGGCTCGCCGGGGGCAGCGGCGGCATCGGGCCGCTCGCAGTTGAGGGCCATGGCCAGGAGCCTTGCGGCGGTGGTCTTGCCGACGCCGCGCGGGCCAGTGAGGAGGTAGCCGTGGCCGACCCGATGGTGCTGGACCGCGCCGCGGAGCACGGCCGCGACGTGGTCTTGTACCAGGAGATCGCTGAACTGTTTGGGGCGGTAGCGACGGGCGAGCGCGATGGTCATGGGCGCGAGCGGCAACTCTGGAAGATGAGGAAATGCCTCAGGCACCCCGAAGCGACACCGGACATCGCTTAGCGCTGCTACCGGCGAGGTCCTGACGCGATTCACGCGCCGGCGCCCTTCGGACCTGAGGCACCGGCAATATAACCCGCCGACACGGACGAGGGAAACAGTGCCCATAGGGATGGAAAAGACGCGGTCGGTTAGTGGCCGAACCGCTGACGCCAGAAGTCCGCCGCCGTGGGGAAGATCTTCTCGGTCACCCGGACCCCGACCGTCACAAACGCGCCGTGCCCGCCCCGCACCGCAAAGTCGGGGTCGGTCAGGTCGCCAAACCGGTAGCCCGCCGCCACCTCGAACCCTTCCAACGGGAAGACCACCAGCTGCGGGGCCAGGTCCCACCGCGTCACACCACTCGAGCGCTGCATGAGGAGCCGCCCCTCGCCGCGTACGCCGTACCACGACGACAGGTCGAGGTTACCGCGCCACCCGACGTAATCAGTGGTCGAGGAGAGCGCCTGCTGCGCCCCGTCGGTATGCTGGAACGTGGCGGCGGTCCGGCGCATGGCATACCGCAGCCCGAGTTCACTGGCATGGGTCGGTGTCCAGATGGCCTCACCAACCAGAATGGTGCGTCCCTCGTCGCCCCGCTCGATCAAGACGCCGGCCCCCACCGGGTTGACCGCATCCACAAACTCGAACTTGGCCAGGAGATTGAGCCGGTCGGAATCAATGGGCCGGAACGCGACACCCCACAGGGTCGAGAACCGGCGGCTGTAGAGTGCGCTCGTGGTGGTCGAGTGCTGGTCGCTCTCGATGTACTCCTGCCGTGACAGGATTGCCAGGGCCTTGTTGAGTGATACATCACCGGCCACCGTAAGCAACCGGGTCGAGCGGAAGTCGCCGTCGCGATACTCGCCCCGGGCGCTCGCCCTAAACGGCGCGTTGAGCGGGAGGAACTCGGCGCCCAAGCCGACCGACCAATAGTCCTCTTCGGGCTGGAGGAACGGCAGGGCGCGTACCGGGTCGCCGCTGGTGGCGTTGCCCAGGCCGTTCCGCCGCTCGAGCATGCCGCCCACCGAGAACCGGTCATTGAGCTTGACGCTGGTGCGCAGCCCGATCAACGCCGCGTTGTGTTCCCCGTTGGCGCCGGCGATCTGATAGGAACTCCACGCCTCGGTCGACGATCCGAGCCGGGTGCGCACGCCGAGGTTGGTGACGGCGTAGTTATCCTGGCCGCCGCGCATGAACACCTTGCGGTGCACCGCCTCGAGCGACAGCGACGAACTCAGTTGATACGCGGCGCCCAGGCCCACATGGTCGGGACGTATGGTGTTGCCGCGGGCCCGGATCTGATAGCGCGACTCGCCCCAGAGCTTGAGCGGCGCGAGTGGCGACCAGGTGGTCTTGAGCTCGCCGGCGGTCGATTGGTCGGACGACGTCTCGCTCTCGAATCGGTCGGCCGCGACGGAGGCCTCCACCTGGACATGCGCGCCGATCGATTGCGTGATGCCGCCGACCGTCCGCTCTCGCGTGAGGGCACCTCGATCGAAGCTCTGACGCTCGTGCTCGAGTCGGAGCTCGGCCTGGCCGAGCCGCGACCGGCCGCCCAGTCGGAGTTCCTTGCTGCCCGCCCGGAGTCCGATGTCGGAGGGATTGTGGAAGCCGGCGCCGATGCTGAGCCACGCCGCATCCAGACGCACCGCGCCGCGGAACAGCTCGGTCGATCCCTTGAGTGCGGTCGCAACGCCGTTTGAATCGGGCGACGACGAATACGACAACTCCCCGCCCACCGTCACACCGCCCAAGCCCACCACCTGGGCGTCGGCCCCGACCAGATGCCGGTCGCCGCCGGGTTGGCCGTCGCGAATCCACGAGGCGCCCACCCGGAGCGAGTCGAGCGATCCCACGTGTTTGATGAGGCTGGTGGCGTTGGCGGTCGCCCGCACGCCCCACACCAGGCTCCGCGCCCCGCCGCTCTCCGCTTCGAAGGTCGCAAGGATGAAGACTGGGTTCTCGTACACGTCGGCGGCGGGCACGGGACGCTTGAGCAGGAGCGTGCCGCGATCGTAGTCGATCTGATAATCGATGAAGCGCGTGAGGACCTGGCGCGTCAGCACCCGGGTAGGGTTCTCGCGGGCGCGCGTTTCGATGACGATCTGTTCGGTGCCCGGCTTGATGTTCCGAGCCAAGTCATAGGGCCCCGAAATACCGGCACCGCGAACCTGGAGCTGCTGGAGGCTCTCGCGGGTCGAACTGGTGAATGCCTGAAGGGTTAGGGGGCCAGTGGTGAATCGGCCGGCGGCACCCGTCAGCGCACGGCGGTACCGGGTCAACTGGAGTCCGCTCGAAAATCCATCGGTCGCGATGTCGCCAACGGTCACCCAGTCGTAGCCGCGCTGGACCCGGGCCGAGAAGGATGAGCGCGACGCCCCAACCACCCGGCTCAGGCTCGCATCGCCCAAGAGCGGATATTGCGCTTCCTCTAACGGGTCCGAGCCCCGGCTGAAGAAGTCGCGGCCTGCATCGAGCTTCCGCGAGTCGTAGCTCAACACGATCGACGTCCGGTCATCCAGGCGGCCGCGCGCGGTGAGCGACCCCGAGGCATCGGGTGCGGCACCCACGCCGACCCGGCCCACGCCCGTCACCATCAAGGGCCGAATGGCCGGCAGCACATCGAACCGCATTTCACGTGACACCGGACCCGCGGAGAACGTGAGCGTCCCCGGCTGGACGTCCCGGCCACCGCGCAGCACCACCGTCATCCAGCCTGCATGATCCGGCTTGAGCTGGGTGCCGACGGACGAGGCGTCTCGATCGGCGCCAACCACCTCGGCGCCCTCGGCCATGACAGTCACGAACGGGCCGTTGACCACCGGCACATCCCACTGGTCCAGTACGCGAACGCGGAGTGTCGCGGGCTCTTCGCTGCCCGCCGTGAGCCGGATGCTGCTCGGTTCAACGATGAATCGGGTTGGCACGCCGGTGACGTGCACTGCCACACTATCCCACCGTTGCTTTTGCCACGAGTTCATCATCCGCACCTTGAGCCGGTGCGGGCCCGGTGCGAGCGGCACGGCGATGAAGTCGTGCACCCCATCGGGCCGCAGATTGGGGCTGGCGTAGAGCGAGTCGTCGATGAACAGCGCGATCGGCGCATTGGCTTCGCCGTTGACCCCGATGAATGCGCGGTCGCTCGGGAACACCCGGCCGTCGGTGGGCTGAAAGATCCTGACGCCGGGCCCCGCGATGAACGAGCGGCCCAGTTCCCGCTCGCGCACCTCCGGGTCCCTCAGTGCGGCAACCCGGACCGAGTCGATTGCCACTGCGCCAACGGTTGGCATGAGGCTGATTGCCAGCCGGCCGGTCCCGCGCGCCACCGGCTGCCACAACAGCACTCGCTCGCCGGTGCGATCGACGAGGCTATCGGGATCCGCCAGCGGGGCGGAATCCAGCCGCGCCGAGCCCGGCACGTAGCGCCAGCCGACCGGAACGCTGAACGTCGCCTCTCCCGGCCACCCCTGGGGTGGCGATCGGAGGACGGCAAGGACCGTCGCGCCTTCGGGTATCGCGTCGGCCATGGGCAACGTGTCGGTGCCGTAACGGACCCGTTTGAGTCCGCCCACCGGCAACAGCGGATTATGCACCTCGGCCACGAGCAGCGCGGATGGTTGCTCCCCACCCTCGAGTCGAGCGGTTACAGAATCCACGGGACCCCGTCCCCAGGCCATCACGCGGACGCCCTTCCCTGCCGGAATGCTCGGCAACGCCAGGCCCCCACCAGCGCGCACTGCCGCGACCGAGTCGCCCACCAAGACCACCGCGGAGTCGATGGGAATGGAGAAGTCGATGGCGAGTCCATCGATCGGCGTATCGTACGGGTTCTCGATCGTGGCCTCGAGCTCGATCGTGGGCGGAGGCGGAGGCTCGATGGCTATCACGAGGGGTTCGATCTCGAGCTGATGAAGCAGCTGCTCACCTTGCTCGAGACCCTGCGCCAGCAACTCGGCGAGGAATTCGGCCGCGGCCTGAATGCCTCCGCCCTCGGGGCCTCGGAGAATCTGCAACTCGACGCGCCGGTTCCTGGCCCGTCCCTCGTCGGTCTTGTTGTCCGCCACCGGACGGGTCAGGCCGTACCCGCGTGCCTCGAGCCGCGTCATGTCGATGCCGGCTCCACCCAGATATCCAACCACCGAAGCGGCCCGCTCCTCCGACAGGGCAAGATTGTACGCCGCAGAACCGATCGAGTCGGTGTGTCCCGCCACCTCGACGCGAACCTCGGGGAAGTCGCGCAGTGATGCGACGACCTCATCCAGCACGGCCGCCGAACCTCGGGTCAGATCGGCCTTGTTGAATTCGAACTCGACACCCTTCAGCACCAACCGGTCAGCGACTGGAATCGAGTCGCTGACGATCTCAGGCTGAATCATCGTGCTGTCGACCACGCGATCCGGCGTGCAGGTGCCGTCGGGGCCGGGCACCGAGTCCGGCCGGTTGGGACAGCGCGGGCGCGCCGTTACCTGCCATGGCACCGGGAGAAACAGCTCGGATACCGTGCCGCCCCGAGGAATCAGCCGGAAGTTGACCCGCGGCGTGGTCCACCCGTCTGCATTACGGACCACCAGGTCCTCGGCGAGGCCGTATCCGGCCAGGCGATACCCGGCCGGCAGTGTTGCGGGATCGAGCCGGAAGCCGTGATGCCCTGCCCGCAGGTTGCGGTAGGAGAAGCGGCCTTCGTCGTCGGTCGTCGCGATCTCACCGTCGTCGGTCCAGATGTCGACCCGATCGAGTCCGGGCTCGCCGGGGTCCTGGATGCCGTCGTCGTTCACGTCGACCCACACCTTCCCGATCGCGGCCCGAGTCTCCATGGGCCAGGCGGTCCGGACCCGGAGGAAGGCGGACACCTCGCTCGACGTGGCCGACTGGCCCATGGCCCTTGCCACGGCTCGGTTCTGGAGGTTGGTCGAGGTGGGCGACACGATGGCGACGGCGTAGTGGACGGTGTGGCTCTCACCCGGCGCGAGCGGCCCCGCAACGTAGAACGTGACGTCTCGCCCGTTGGCCGTGACCGAGTCGACTCCTTTGGCCGATCCCTTGTTGTACAGGGCGCCGATGGGAAGCCGGTCCTGGATCCGGATGTCGGTGAGCGGCACGACGCCGCTGTTTTCGACCGTGAGGGTGTAGGGGGCAAGCTCGCCGATGCCGACCTCCAACATGTCGGCCGACTTGTCGAGCGCGATCACGGCGCTGGGCTCGCCGATCAGCTGGACCTCGGGGGCCACGGCCGTTTCCATCGGCGCGTTGCTCGCGGCCAGGTACCCGGTGTTGATGGCACGTACGGTGTCGCGCACCGAAGCGTCGACCCGGACGGTGAGCTGGATGGTGCCGCTGTCACCGGGTTGGAGGTCGCCAAGCGTCCAGCTCAGGACCCGGCCTGCAACCGAGGCCGCGGGAACGGACGAGACGAACTCGAGCCCCGCCGGTAGCGTGTCGGACAGGACGGCAGCAAACGCCGCCACGGTGGCCGACGCATTGCCGTAGGCAAAGTTGTAGTCGAATTGTTGCCCGACCCGGGCAGTCTGCGGCCCGCCCCCACTCAGTGTTTTCTGGAGCGAGATCTGCGGCACCACCAGGGTAGTCTGCACCGGATTCGAGACCACGCTATCGGTGCCGGCAAAGGTGTCATACGTGCCGCCCGCAGTGTTGGTCATCACCTGCTGGGCGTGCAGGCGTCCTGCAGCAACGAGGGCGAACACCGCGACGATACCCGCCAGCCGCGGAGCGCACGGTCGGATGCGGGCTCGGCTAGCCATCGACCCGTACCTGGAAGGTGACGGTGCCGTTGTCGCCGCCGGCGAGGGCGCCGACCAGGAAGGTGACGCGGTTTTGGGCGAGGTCGAACACCCCGGCATCGTCGCCCGCCGCATCGGTCAACAGCGCCCCGTTCAGCCGCATGCTACCGGGCACGTACGACGTCCCGGTCGGCATGAGGTCGACGATCCGGAAGTTGGTGGCGCTTCCGGGTCCGCTTGCGGTGTAGGCGATCGTGTAGGTCAGCACATCGCCGATGGTGGCGCTCGGCTGGTCGACCGTCTTGCTGAGCGAGACCACGATGCCCACGTCTCTGATCTCGAGCACGTCGGCAACCGCGTCCGACACCGAGCCGTTGTACTGGCTCGTGGCCACCACCGCGAGCGTGTCGGTGGTGCCGCGTACCGTGGCCAGGGCCGGTACTTGGACCACGACGAGGAGGGCCTGGGTTTGACCCAAGGTGAGCGGCAGTGGACCCGAGAGGGGCGAGTCGCCCGAATCCAGCACGCCGTCACCATTCACATCCCGGTAGACGGTGACCGGCCAACCGGCCGGCGACGTGACCGAAACGGCGAAGCTATCGGCGCCGTTGCCGAGGTTGGTGAGGGTGTGAGGGAAGACGATCGTGTTGCCGGGATCGCCAACTGAAAAGCGGGGTGGATCGAGGTCCACTCCGGCTACCTGCCCGACGATGACCGAGAGGGTGTCGGAGGTGACCTGGTAGGTGTTGCCGTTGGGGCCGATATAGGTGGCTACGGCCCAGTTGTCGATCCGCGTGCCGGCCGGAGTCGGCGCCCCCTGGGAATGAAGGGTAGGTACGAGAAACGCCGAGAGGAGGACGCAGCCTCCGGCCCAGGCCAACAGCCTGGGTGGGTGCCTACGCCCTCCATCGGCTCGGGAGACTGTCCGAAGCATGATCGGAGCCTCCCATTCCAACTACTTCACCTGCGCGCGAATCCAGACTTCTGCGCTCGCCCCTCCGGCCAGGCTCGCGAGGGTGGCCTTGACGGTATTACCGGACGTCCCGGTGAAGTCCCAGCCAGCGGCGGTGGGATCGGACGCCACCACCGATTGGAGCTCGGCGGGCACCACGTCGTCCACCACCACGGTCTGAGCCGCCGCGACGCCACTGTTGGTGACGGTGATCTTATACCGGATGAACTCCTGCGGGACCACCGAATCAGCTGCACCGATCAGCGTTGTCCCGTTGTCGCGATACGCTTCCTTCACGACCGCGATCGCCGGCTTCACCACGGTGACGATGTACGAGCCGCTGTCCACCGCGGCCCCCGGCCCCGTGACCGATGTGGCGGTGAGGAACAACGTGTCGATCGAGGCGGCCGCCACGTTGGCCACCACGTAGGTCACCGTGACCTGGACCGAGTCGCCCGCCGCCAGCGCGTTGACCGACGTGATCGACGGCGTGGCGCTGGTAATGACCGTCGGGTTCGACCTCGACGCGGCGATGGTAAAGTCCTCGGGCCCGTTCCCGGTGTTCTTGACCCAGAAGCTGTTGACGTAGGTGGGCACCGTCCCGCTGTTCGGGAGTCGCTGAACCGTCGTGTCATCCGGCGTCACCGTGACGTCGATGGTCTCGGACGGCGTGACGGTGGTGGTCACCGTGTCGAACTTGGTCGCATCCCGCTTCGATCTCCCGGTGATCGTGAAGTCACCGGACAGACCGCCGCTGCCGGCCGGCACGTCGTAGATCACCTGGACGGTGATGGTGCTGTCCTGGGCGATCGAGCCATAGGCGGCGAGCGCGGTGTTCAGCGCCCCTGCCGAGGCATAGTTGGTTCCGTTGAAGCGGTAGCGCACGTTGATCATCACCGTCGCGTCGACCGTGGAACTCACCGTCAGGGTATCCCGTCCATTGCCGAGATTCTGCATGGTGTAGGTCAGGGTGTCGTTGGTGCTGCCCACGACGGGCGTTGCCGTCGCCGGGCCGCTGACGTTGACGCCCGCCACGAACCCGACGGTGACGTCCACCGTGTCCAACACCGGCGTGTAGCTATTGCCGTTGGCATCGGTGAAGCTCACCGACGCGATGTTCCGGATGACGGTGTTCTCGGGGGTGGCACCCTGCGCAAATACCTCCGTCGCGCCGAACAGCGCACAGAGGCCGGCAAGCGCCAGCGCTCTCAAGGTTGTCGATGTCATCGCACTCACTCCTCAGTTCCAGGGTTGGTCGCTTGACCACTGGCGGTGCCGGTGGTCCGGCCCTGGCCATCGGGTTCAGCGTTGGATCCTGCCGCATTCGGCAGGTGTGCTTTGAATTCCGCCGTGACGTGGGCGTTGGGTTGGAGCCACCCCTCGATGGTCCAGCGGATATGGGTATACATCTCGGCGGGAGCGGGCCGCTTGACCCGCTTCCCGTCTACTTCAACGTCGATCATCGGTTGCGCCGAATAGCTCGTGCCGCCGTCGATCGAGTATTCGATAGTCAGATCGTCCCGGTCGCCGCCGGCCGTGGCGTCCATGTAGCGGAGCCCCTGCGGCAGCCGGTTGTTGAACACCACGTGGCGGACCGAGTCGTTGGTGACGTTGGTGAACCGGAGCTGGTAGCGGATCACGTCTCCAGGCAGGAGTGTCGCCGGATCGCCGCCGTCCTTGGCGAGGTCCTGATGGCGGGCATCGGCCTGCATCAGGTTCTCCGCCGTCATCACCAGGGCCTTGGGCTTCTGCATCCCCGCCGACTGGGCCCACCCCGTTCCTGCCATGAGGAGCGCCAGTGCGGCGAGCGAGAAGCCTCTGCACATCGATCGAGTCATCCTTTAGTCGTCTCCGGTTTCATCGTTTCCCGCCGAGTCCACCTCGAATGGATCTCTCAGAATCGTACGGCTGTGGCAACCAAAGTTTGCAGGGCATGTGCCAAATGTGCCGAATGTCCAAGGCTGCTGGTGGATTCTTCTAGTTGATTGCCATATAAGAGCTTACGTTCGTTTCCCGGACCAAAGCGATCCGCTTGACGAGGTGGGGAAAACCCCAGTTTGGACGCATAGTGCCGTAAAGAAATCGTACATCTCCAGGGGTGTTAACGGGACGTTCTCGTGGGCCGTTTCCATGGTGCCGATGCGACCGGAAGAACCAAGACTTCACCGGACAGCGCCTCGCGTTCTGCCCGAGAAACCCAAGCGGAACACCAGAGACCCGGACTCCGCATCCGGCACCGGCACACTCCCTCGCAGCCTTCGCTCGGCGGCACGAGTCCTGCCTTCCATAGAGGAACGGCGGGAGGAGAGCGGGCCAACGCGCGTCGGGGGCACGTGCCTCCGCATGCCCGACAGGTTGGTGGGTGGGCACCAGCGCGGTTAGACGCGAAAGGACTGATGGGATTGGTGAAATCGGGATCGCTGGTAGGGAGCACGCAGTCACAGGACCGCGCCGGGCGGCTGGTCGCCGCAGGCTTGGTTGCGCTACTTGCCTTCTTCGGGATCCCCCGGCTCGGAGAGGCGCAGGATGTTCCTCCGCCTGCACCAAACATCCAGCTCGTTCCCAAGGGGTCGCTCGTCATTCCGATGGACCTGGCGAACCAGAGCCTGGTCGCACCGTTCAACATCCGAGCCTACGGCTTGGTCAACGACCTCCTCCAGAACAACATCCCGGTCAAATGGGCCATCCGGGCCGGCAAGGCCAAGGACGCGATCGATTTCAGCGCCCAGGCCCAACGGATCGCACCGACCACCGGCGCTCCGACATCGATGAGCTTCCGCGGCGGCCCCTTCATCGTCGACAAGGCGTACGCCGCGGTCGCCAAGGCCCGGATCACGGCGTTCGGCGGGAGTGTCGTGGCCTACGAGCTGACCCAGGATGCCTCCGTCGACATCCGCTACGATCTGTTCTTCAAGCCCCGGCCCTACGTCAACACCACCAACGCCGGAATCGCCACCGCCGTCCTCGACGCCGCGGGCATTCCCAACTACACCGTCGGGAATGACTTCGACCTCCTGGCCGGCTCGTGTTTCACCGTCGTCATGGAGCCGCACAACACCGATAACACCGGCGTGAGCGCCGTCCGGAGCTTCCTGCAGAACGGCGGCAACTTCTTGGGACAGTGCGCCTCGGTACTGACCTACGAGAACGACACAAACGGGCTGTTCCTCACCACCCTCGGCATCACCGGCAACGACATCGGGAACGCCCTGGCGTACCCCAACCCGGACCTTTCGTTCAGTCAATTCGAGGGCGTGCTCGAGCCCGCGCCGGGTGGCTCGGTGGAGGACTGGTCACTCCTACCAGGATCGGTGTTCCGGAATTCGGCACACGTGCACGCCGACAACATCGGCGCGAGCCCGCCGACCTACGCTGCGATGGCCGGGAAGCTCTATGGCGGCCAGGGGGGCCTGGCCTTCTACCTGGGCGGCCACGACTGGGCCGGGTCGACACTGGGCATGGTCAACGGCCAGCGCATGATCCTGAATGCGGTCCTGACACCGCCGACCCGGCCGCTCAGCTGCGGGCTCACCATCTCCTTGCCCGACCTCACCATCACCAAGTCCCACAGCGGCACCTTCTCCGAGGGCAACAACGGCACCTACACCATCACCGTGTCGAACGTCGGCACCCGGTCCTCGGTCGACACCATCACCGTGGTCGACACCCTCCCGGCCGGCCTCGGCTTCGTGTCGGGCACGGGCACCGGATGGACCGTGTCCGCCGTGGGACAGGTGGTGACTGCGAGGTTGGCTAGCGCACTTGCTGCGGGAGGGAATTCCAGTTTCCAGCTGGTAGTGACGGTAGGAGCTGCCGCCGTACCGTCGGTGGTCAACCGCTCGCATATCTCGGGCGGCGGTGAGATCAACCTGGCCAACAACACCGCATCCGACCCCACCACCGTGATCCAGGAGGCCGACGTCCGGGTGGACAAGGTCGGGCCAGCCGCGGCTCAAGGCGCCGGCGCCGGAACCATCATCTACCTGATCACCACCACCAACGACGGACCGAGCCCGGCGCAGGTGACGGTGACCGACACCTTGCCCCCGCTGACCCAGATCACGTTCCTCGCAGCCTCACGCGGCGCAACGAGAGTCGGCCGAGTGGTCACATGGCCCGCTGTGGGCCTGGCGAGCGGCAACTCGGTGACCGATACCGTGCGGGTCCGGGTGGACGCGCCCGACACCGATCCCGATCTGGTGAATGTTGCAGCCGCCCTGCCCTCCATCACGGATCCGGATCTCAGCGACAACCGCGACACCGTCACCACCGACATCGTCGCGTCCACGACGGCCGACGTGGCGATCGCTAAGGTGGGGCCGGCTACCGTGCTCACCAGCGACACCATTCGCTATGTGATCACGGCGACCAACCTCGGCACCGCGACGGCGGACGGGCTGGTCCTGCGCGACACCCTGCCGCCAGGCGTTGCTTTCATCTCGGCCTCTCGCGGTGGGGTACCGGCCGCAGGGGTGGTGACCTGGCCGGCGGTCTCGCTGGCCAACGGCGCCACCCTGACCGACACGGTCACCGTGCTCTCGCCGGCCACAGCGGCGACGCTCCTCAACCGGGCGGCATCGAACGCCACTACCAGCGATCCCGACCCGACGAACAACGATGGATCCCAAGCGGCGGCGCGGGTAACGACGACCGTGGTCCAGGTGGCCGATCTGTCCGTCACCAAGACCGATGGCCGGACCATGGTACAGCAGGGCACTCCGCTGACCTATACCATCGTGGTGTCGAACGCCGGACCGCGACGGGTCAACGGTGCCACGGTGAGCGACGCATTTCCCGCAGGACTCAGCGCGGTCACCTGGACCTGCACGCCGAGCGGCGGTGCCCTCTGCGGCACAAACTCGGGAAGCGGTAACATTGCCGGCGTGTCGGTCAACCTCCCGGTCGGCGGTACGGTCACCTTCAGTGCCACGGGAACGGCCACGGGAACCGGGACGCTGTCCAACACGGCCACGGTGGCCCTGCCCGCCGGCGCGACCGATCCCAATTTGACCAACAACAGCGCGACCGACGCCGACACCCAGATCCAGATTCCAGGACTGACTCTGTCGTCGCTCGCCAATCAAGCCTTCAACCTCAGCCAATCGCCGGCATCCGTGAGCCTGATCACGGTGACCGAAGGCAGCGCCCCGTCGGTCACGGCGGCCAACGATCTCCGGATCCGGATCCCGCCCGGCTTCCCGATGACGTGGTTGACCTCGGATCTGAACGCGACGCTCTCCGGCAGCGCGGCCCCGAAGGTCTCGAACATCGTGCGCTACGAGGACGCCGGCCGGACGCTGGTGCTCGACGTGCTCACCAACTTCGCTGCGGGTGACGTGCTGGTGATCGGCGGGCTCAGCTTCGCCAACTTCACGGCCCTCGCGGCGGCCAACCGGCTCCAGGCGGTGGTTGCGGGGGCGGGCGGGCTCACCGCGGCAACCGACGACAAGACCAAGCGGATCCTCGATCCCTACGGCATCACCTCGGCCGCGGACCAGCGCTTCGCCGTGGCCGACCCGGCCACCGCCGCCAGCCTCATCACCATCACCGACGCCGGCGGTGTCCCGACCATCGGCACCGCCAAGGACATCCGGATCCGGATCCCCACCGGCTACCCCATGACCTGGGATCCCACCGTCACCACCGTGACCCTGGGCGGGAGCGCGGCCGGCAAGGTGAACGCCACGGTCAAGGGCTACGAGGACGGCAACCGGACCGTGTTCCTCGAGGTGCTGACCAACTTCGCGGCCGGCGATCAGCTCACTGTGAACGGGCTCCGGTTCACCGGCTTCACCGCCCGGGCCGGGCTCACCAGCCTCGAGCTCGACATCGACAACAACCAGGCCGGTGACGCGTTCGACCCCAAGACCAAGGCCATCGGGCAGCCCACGTTCACCTCCGCCGCCACCCAGAACTTCCGGGTGGGCGCTCCGGTCACGGCCATCAGCCCCATCACCGTGACCGCCGACCCGAGCTTCCCGACCATCACCGCCGCCCGGGACATCCGGATTCGCATCCCGGCCGGCTTCCCCATGACCTGGAACACCGCGGACCTCGCCGCCACCCTGGGCGGCAGCGCGGCGGGGAAGGTCTCGCCCACGGTGAGCTACACCAGTGGCGGCACGGTTCTGGTGCTCGATGTGCTGACCGACTTCGCCCCGGGCGACGTGCTCACCGTCAGCGACCTGGGCTTCGCCAACTTCACCGCCAGTGCCGGGCTCAACCGCCTGCAGCTGGTAGTGTCCGGCGCGGGCGGGGGCACCACGGCGCTCGATGCCAAGACCATCTCGATCGGCGCCCCGACCATCTCGTCGGCCGCCAACCAGAGCTTCGTAGTGGGTGCCCCGGCCACCGCCGCCAGCGTCATCACCATCACCGACGACCCCCTGGCCGCGACCATCCGGACCGACAAGGAGATCCGCATCCGGATCCCCACCGGCTTCCCCATGACCTGGAACCCCGCCATTACCACCGTCACCCTGGGTGGCAGTGCGGCGGCCAAGGTCAAGCCCGCGGTCAAGGGCTATGAGGACGGCAACCAGCACCGTGGTGCTCGACGTCGATGTCGCCTTCGTCCCGGGCGACCAAGTGACCGTCAGCGGGCTCCGGTTCGCCAACTTCACCGCCCCTGCCCCGGCCACCCACCTCGAGCTCGACGTCACCAACGACCAGGTCGGTGACGCCTTCGATGACAAGACCAAGACCATCACTGCCGGCGGGGCGATCACCATCTCGTCAGCGGCCAACCAGATCTTCAATCAGAACGGGCCCACGACCGCAATCAGCACCATCACCGTGTCCGAGTCGGGGACCCCGTCGGTCACGGCGGCCACCGACCTCCGGATCCGGATCCCGGCCGGGTTCCCGATGACCTGGCTCACCAGCGACCTGTCCGCCGTCCTCGGCGGCAGTGCCGCGGCCAAGGTGTCGCCCACGGTCAGCTACGAGGATGCCGGCCACACGCTGGTGCTCAACGTGCTCACCAACCTTGCCGTGGGCGATGTGCTCACCATCGGCGGGCTCAGCTTCACCAACTTCACCGCCGTGGCCCCAGCCAATAACCTCGCACTGGTCGTGGCTGGAGCCGGAGGTGCGACCGCCGCAACCGACGACAAGACCAAGCGGATCCTCGATCCCTACGGCATCACCTCGGCCGTGGACCAGCGCTTCGCCGTGGCCGACCCGGTCACCGCCGCCAGCGCTCATCACCATCACCGACGCCGGCGGCGTCCCCACCATCGGGACCGCCAAGGACATCCGGATCCGGATCCCCACCGGCTACCCCATGACCTGGGATCCCACCGTCACCACCGTGACCCTGGGCGGGAGTGCGGCCGGCAAGGTGAACGCCACGGTCAAGGGCTACGAGGACGGCAACCGGACCGTGTTCCTCGAGGTGCTCACCAACTTCGCGGCCGGTGACCAGCTCACCGTGAACGGGCTCCGGTTCACCGGCCTCACCGCCCGGGCCGGGCTCGATAACCTCGAGCTCGACATCGACGACAACGGCGCCGGCGACGCGTTCGACCCCAAGACCCTCGCCATCGGGCAAGCCACGTTCACCTCCGCCGCCACCCAGAACTTCCGGGTGGGCGCGCCCGGTCACGGCCATCAGCCCCATCACCGTGACCGCCGACCCGAGCTTCCCGACCATCACCGCGGCCAAGGACCTCCGGATCCGCATCCCGGCCGGCTTCCCCATGACCTGGAACACCGCCGACCTCGCCGCCACCCTGGGCGGCAGTGCGGCGGGCAAGGTGTCGCCCACGGTGAGCTACGCCAGTGGCGGCACGGTCCTGGTGCTCGATGTGCTGACCGACTTCGCCCCGGGCGACGTGCTCACCATCGCCGACCTGGGCTTCGCCAACTTCACCGCCAGTGCCGGGCTCAACCGCCTGCAGCTGGTAGTGTCCGGCGCCAGCGGCGGGGGCACCACGGCGCTCGATGCCAAGACCATCTCGATCGGCGCCCCCACCATCTCGTCGGCCGCCAACCAGAGCTTCGTGGTGGGCGCCCCGGCCACCGCCGCCAGCGTCATCACCATCACCGACGACCCCCTGGCCGCGACCATCCGGACCGACAAGGAGATCCGCATCCGGATTCCCACCGGCTTCCCCATGACCTGGAACCCCGCCATTGCCACCGTCACCCTGGGCGGCAGTGCCACGGCCAAGGTCAAGCCCGCGGTCAAGGGCTATGAGGATGGGAACCAGACCGTGGTGCTCGATGTCGATGTCGCCTTCGTCCCGGGCGACCAGCTGACAGTCACGGGCCTGCAGTTCATGAACTTCACCAGCGCCGCTCCGGCCGCACAGCTCGAGCTCGACGTCACCGACGACAAGATCGGCGACGCCTTCGACGACAAGACCAAGAGTATCGGGGCGCCGCGCATCTCGTCGGCCGCCAACCAGAACTTCACCGTCGCCGGCGCGCCGAGGACCGTGAGTACCCTTACCGTGACCGAAGACGCCGGGGCAGGCACCATCACTGCAAGCGGTAATCTACGGATCCGGATTCCTGCTGGCTTCCCGATGACGTGGCTCACCAGCGACCTGTCCGCCGTGCTGGGCGGGAGCGCCGCCGCCAAGGTGTCGCCCACGGTCAGCTACGAGGACGCGGGCCACACGCTGGTGCTCGACGTGCTCAGCAACTTCGCCCCGGGCGATGTGCTGACCATTGCGGGGCTCAGTTATGCCAACTTCACCGCCGTGGCCGGGCTCGACAACCTCGAGCTGGTGGTGTCCGGCACCGGCGGCGGGACTGCGGCCTACGACGACAAGACCATCTCCATCGGCGCGCCGACCATCTCCTCGGCGGTGAATCAGATCTTCAGCGTCGGCGACCCGTCGACCGGCAACAGCATCATCACCATCACCGACGACCCCGTCACCGCCACCATCCGGACCGACAAGGAGATCCGGATTCGGATTCCTACCGGCTTCAACATGACCTGGAATCCTTCCATCACCACCGTGATTCTGGGTGGACCGGCCGCGGCTAAGGTCAAGCCGGTTGTGAAGGGCTATGAGAACGGTGGCAAGACGGTGGTGTTGGATGTGGACGTCGCCTTCGTCGCCGGCGATAGGATCACGGTCTCGGGACTCGAATTCATGGCGTTCAGCGCCGCGTCCCCGCCGGACAACCTCGAGCTCGACGTGACCGACGATCAGCTGGCCGACGCCTTCGACGACAAGACCATCCAAATCGATTCGGGCGCGAGCTACGCCGTGTCCGTGACCCCGGATGTGGTCACGACCAGCCGGCTCCCCAGCAACGGCACCAACTACTCGGTCACGTTCACGGTCACGAATCAGGGAAATAAGACGGACAACTTCGATCTGCTGGCGACCCACGCTCCGGGAGGGACGGTGAGCGTCGTGTCGATTGTCGGGGCCGGTGTGTCCCAGGGGGCCAATCCCGACAGCGCACGGATCACAAACCTGGCGGCGGGCAACGCCACGGTGGTCACCATCACCTACGCCGTCGCAAACGTAGCGGCCGGGACGGTGGATACCCTGATCCTTACCGCACGCTCAACGGGAAATCCCTCCGTCACGGACCCCGGCAGGCTGGTGCTTACGGTCGCGCGACCGAGCCTCACGCTCGTCAAGGATGTGAACCCGAACGGCACGGTGGTGCCGGGCACCGACCTCACCTACACCATCACCTTCTCGAATGCCGGCGCCGAGGACGCGTATCGTGCCGTGGTGGTGGACTCGCTTCCCTCCGAGGTCCGCTTCAAGGTTGGCACTGCGACCTACGTCGTTCCCCCAGGTATTGCCGTTACGCTCGAATTCTCAAATGACGGTGCTGGATCCTGGACTTACGTTCCGCTATCCGCGGGCTGCGGGGCGCCAGTCAGTTACGACGCGTGCGTCACCCACATTCGCTGGACCCTAGAGAATCCACTGAGTTCGGTGGCCCCGAACAACTCCGGAACGGCGGGGTTCGTGGCGCAGATCAAATAAGAGCAGGGAGGTAGGAGGTAGGAGGTAGGAGGTAGAAAGAAAGGAGTGAGGAGGAGGGGGTATCAAATCGCTTTAGCGACAGATGCCGAGTCGCGGCTTCAGCCGCGGAATCAGAGACAGACTCAGGCCAGCATGGCACGCTGCTCCCGCTGGAGTGCCCTGAGCTTCCAGGTCTCCGCCACCACCCCGCCCAGCAGAAACACCAGCGCCGTATACCACACCCAGAGCACGAACAGGATGATGGCGCCCACGTTGTACCCGACCGAGAGGCGTTCAGGTCCGGCGGCCGCGTTCTGCATGTACCACCCGAACAACTGCTTGGCCAGCTCGAAGGCCACCGCGGCAAATGCGGCGGCCACCAGCGCCGGACGCCACCCCAGCGGCCGGCTCGACGCGAACTTGTACAACACGAAGAAGAGAGAGAGCGAGAAGCCGTAGGCCAAGAGCAGCGCGAGCAGACGACCCACGGTGGTGACGAAGAAGTGAAAGTCGGGGACGGCCTGCTGGCTCCGCAGTTCCAGGACCCTGAGCCAGGCGCTAAAGGCGGTGTTGGCGACGAAGAGGCCGAGGGTCACGAACACCATCACGACATCGCGGGCCTTGCCCAGCAAGTAGCTCCGGATGATGCCGCCGCGGAAGGTGCGTCGGCCCGACACGTCGAAGATGTGGTTGAGCGCCGTGCGCATGCCGGCGAACAGGCGGGTGCTGAACCAAATGAACAACGGAATGGCGTAGAGCGAAATCTGGCCGCGGTATGTGGTGATGAGCCGGAGCCGCTCGACGAATACCGCGAACGGGTCCGTGCCCTGCACCGCCTGGTGCGGCGGCATGAAGGGCTCAACCAGGTGGTCCAGCGCCGGAGCCGGGCCGCCGGTCAACACCTGGATCATCATGGGCAGGATGATCAAGAGCAGAAGGATGAACGGTGCAGCGGTGAGCAGCGCGTCGAAGCTCAACGCGCTGGAGAGGAAAAAGACGTTGTTCTCGTCGGCCGCCTGGAGGGTCCGGCGCAGGAAGCCGCGGACGGTGCGGTGCCAGCCCCCCAGGCGGAGTTCGGTCAGGTCACCGGCTCCACTTCCTCAGCCGATTCGATCTCGGGCTCCGCGCGGCGCCGAGCCCGCGCGTCCTTGAGCCGCCGCTCGAGCTCCTCCCGTGCCGTCGATCCGGCACCCTTGACCGCGTCGGTCAGTTCCCCGGCGTTGATCTTCAGGTCCTCGACCCCGTCTTCGACGAACTCCTTGACCCGGGAACTTCCCTCGGCCAGCCGATCCTCGAACTCGTCGTATTTATCTTCGGCCAGGGCGCGGAACCGGCGGGCCTTGCTGCGAATCTGCCGGCGGGTCTCGGTGCCGCTATTGGGTGCGAAGAGGAGGGCCAAACCTGCACCGATGGCGGCGCCCCAGAACAAGTACCTGAGCGGTGCTTCCTGTTCCCGAACGACGTACACCACGTCGTCGTGGTCGTCTTGGTTCTTCATACCTACTCTCCCGCGTCTGGATCGTCGGCCGCCACGGCCAGAACTGGCTTCAAGGCCGCGTGATGCTGCACCGGCGCATGGATGTGGCGATCGACGAGCGTGGCAGTCCCGTTCACGTTCAATTGCTCGAACAGAAAGCTAAACGTTTTCTCCAAATCTGCAGCTATTGCCTGCCGGATATCGGCCGGAAGCGACCACAGCTCCTTCTTGAACGGGCCGATCGCCTTCTTCCGGGTCTTGTAATAGAACTGCGCGTCGGAGTCGTCCGGCTTCCGTTCGCCCGCGGTGTTCTCATCGAGCCACGCGTGGATCCGTGTGCTCAGCTCCGCCGGAAGCTTGGGATGATCGAAGATGATGTTCTGGAAATTGGTGGCGAGATGGATTTCGCAGGTCTCGACCCGGGGGAAGTTGCCGAACGCCGTGCTCGGCAGCGTGCTGGCGCCATGCTGGACCGCACCCGCCAGGCCATACTCCGTCCGGGCCACCTCGGACAGCGCCTCGAGTGCCTTGATGTCGAGCTTGACGTCGGCAATGGACCCGTCGGACAGCACGACCCCGCCATGGCTGGTTCCGGTCTGGACGGAGATCTTGCTGATGCCCTCGATCCCGTCCCCCAAGGCGCGGTTGTAGCCCTGCATGAAGGCGTGGAGTTCCTCGACCGTGCTGTTCTTCTGCCCGACTTCGCCGATCTCGGCCCCGACCGACACGGTGACGCCGTCGGGCTCGTGCTCGCGGATGAACTGGGTGATCTCCACCGCGCGCTCGTAATTAGCGCGTTGCTGCTCTTCCAGCGTCGGCTTCGACAGGTCGACCAGGGTCGAGGTGTCGACGTCGATGTTGTAGAAGCCCGCGGCGACCTCCTCGGCGATCAGCTTCTTGACCTCGCCGACCTCGCCCTCCGGATCCTGGGCGTACTTCTTGGCGTTGACCTGGCAATGGTCGCCCTGGATGAAGAGCGGCGAGGTGTACCCCTCCCGGAGGGCCGCCCCGATCAGCACCGCCACGTACTCGGACGGACGCTGGGCGGTGTAGCTGATCTCCGACCGGGCGATCTCGAGAATGATGGCGCCGGCTTGACCGCGACGAGCGGCACGGAAGACGGCCCGGGCCACATCGTAGGTCATGGCCCGGACGTTGATGGCCGGCACCGTGAAGCCGCTGCACTCTCCGCGGCCGCGGGCCAGGTACAGCTCATTGATCGAGGCCGGTCGGGCGCCGGTCGACTGGCCCAACTCCCAGAGCAACCACCGCGCCGCCTCACGCTCCGATTCGGAGCCGAACACCGCTTGCCAGACCACGCGATCCGTGGTCTCGGACTGTAGCTTGGACGCATCGCGCAGCCGCACGCCACCGGGAACGAGCGAGACTGCACCAGCGTACAGGTCAACGACTTGCTGCGTTGGATCGGTCATGTCACCACTTACCTTGGAAGGATTCTCAACCCATCGTGCAAAATCTAGACCGGGAACAGACCTCGGTCAAACACGCTAAATCTCATCCCCAGGCGGAATTGCGTCATCCTCGACCGCGTCGTATCCGGCGCGGCCCAGCGCCCCGAAGGTGAGCCGCTTCCCCAACTCCACACCGGGCTGATCGAACGGATTGATGCCGTACCAGATACCGGCATATCCGGTCGCCAGCTGGAAGAACATGAGCAGCTCGCCCATGACACTCGGCGACAGCTCGGGCACCCGGATCGTGAGACTCATCCGCCCCGCCTGTGCCAGCGCCCCCGCCGTGGCCCGGGCTTCCACCGCGAGGAGCTCGCCCAGGGTGTGCCCGCCCAGATAGGCCAACTCGGGAGGGAGACCGGGCGAGTCCGGGATGGGAAGGTCGGATCGAGGCCGATCGACCACGATGAAGCTTATCGCCTTGTCGAACGGGCCTTCCATGAAGAGTTGGACCTGACTGTGCTGGTCGGTGGCACCCACCGCGCCGAGCGGCGTTGGGCCGGCCCACACGTCCTGACCACCGCGATTGAGCCGCTTGCCCAGGCTTTCCGCCCAGAGCTGCCTGAACCATTCGGCGAACCAGCGCAGCCGGTCGGAATACGGCATGAGGACGTGAATGTGGGCACCGAGATCGTGATCGGCCGCCCAGAGCAATGCCGCGTACAAGGCGGCGGGGTTGGCCTCGAGCTGGTCCGACTCGGCCCGCTCCACCGCCCGGCGCGCTCCCTCGATCAACTCCGACGGATCGATACCAACCAGCGCCGCCGGCAACAGCCCGACCGGCGAAAGCACGCTGAAGCGGCCGCCCACGTTGGCCGGAACGGCCAGGGCCGGAATCCCCTCGTCCATGGCAATGCGGCGGAGCGCGCCCGAGTCGGGGTCGGTGGTGAAGACGAGGTGGCGGTACGCGGCGTCGCCCAAGGCATCCTCGAGCCACCGCCTGACCACCAGATACTGCGCCAGCGTCTCGGCCGTGCCGCCCGACTTGGAGACCACATTGACCAACACCCGCCGGGGGTCGATTCGTGCGAGCGTGGTCGCGACGGTATCCGGATCGATGTTGTCCAGCACGGTCAGCCTCGGATAGAACTCACGCGCCTCGTCGTCCAGCTCGTTCCATCCGGCCGGCTTGAGCGCCTCGAGCAGCGCCCGAGCGCCGAGGGCTGAGCCCCCGATCCCGAGCACCAACACGTGATCGAACGCCTGGCCGAGGCCCTCGGCGAACTCGGTGATTTGGGTGACGGTCGACCCTTGGTCGACCAAGTCATAGAACCCGTACTCACCATTCTTTCGGCGGTCGCGGAGTTCCGCCTGCACCACAGGGAATCGTTCGGCCAATTCGCTGAGCCGTGGTCGCGGCAACCCGTGGCGACCGTCCAGGCGATCCGCGAACATCCGCCCGTAAGAGATGCGCATCAGCTGACCTCCACCGTCAGTCCGTCGTAGGCCGGTGAGATGCCGGGCGGCAACGCTGCTTCGAGCTCGGCATGCCCGGTTTCGTGGGTGAGATGTGTCAGATAGGTGTGGGCGGCGCCGAGATCCTGCGCGGTGCTGACGGCTTCGGCGATGCTCATGTGGGTCGGATGCGAGCGCCACCACAGTGCGTTCAACACCAACACGTCGAGGCCCCGCAGCGCGGCCCGCTCACGGGTTGGCACCGTCTTCACGTCGGTCACATAGGCCACGCGGCCGATCCGGTACCCGAAGACGCGCATGTTCCCGTGGGCGAACACCAGCGGAAGAATCGATTCGCCCGCGACCTCGAAGGCCTGGCCCGGCTCGACCGCCTGCGGGATCAGCTGTGGCTTACTCGTGCCCGGGTGCGCCTCCACCGATTCATCGAAGATGTACCGGAAGCCCTGGCGCAGGCGATCGAGCGTCTCCGCCGGTCCGAAGATCGGCATCGGCTTCCGGTCGCGTACGGTGAATAACCGAAGATCATCGATCCCGCTCACGTGATCGGCATGCTCATGGGTGTAGCAGACTGCGTCGACATGATTCAGTCCGGCGGCGAGGAGTTCGAGCCGCAATTCCGGCGGGGTATCGAACAGAATGGTGGCCCGCGGCGTTTGGATCACCGCCGAGGCCCGCATGCGCTTGTCGCGCGGATCGGCGGAGCTGCAGACCGAGCATCGGCACCCGATCTGTGGCACGCCGAAGGACGTTCCGGTGCCGAGGAACGTGAGCTTCATGCCCACCTTACACCGACTCGATCTTGAGGAGGTTGGTGGTGCCCGGCACGTCGAACGGCACGCCGGCCGTCACCACCACCTGATCGCCGTCGCGGGCGAGGCCGCGCGCGAGAATACGCTCGCGCGCCACCGGGAGAATGGTTTCGTAGGTCGGATAGTGATCGACCAGGATCGGCACCACTCCCCAGACCATGGCGAGTTGGCGGTAGGTCGTGGGCTCGGGTGTCACCGCGACGATCGGCACCTTGGGCCGGTACTGGGCCACCGTCCGGGCGGTGAAGCCGCTGCTCGTGAAGCACACGATCAACGGCACACCGAGCAACTCCGCGGCGGCCACCACGGCGACCGCGATGGCGTCTTCAGGAGAAGTCCGGGCTCCGACAAGGGGAAGCTGCCCCCGGTCGTCGCCACTGCCCCGGCGGCCGATCGCCAGGTCGAAGGCAGGACTTCGACCCTGCCGGTTGCTCTCGACCTCCCGGGCGATCCGATCCATGGCCTCGACGGCCAGCGCCGGATACTCGCCGATGGCGGTTTCGGCGGAGAGCATGACGGCGTCGGTGCCATCGAGGATGGCATTGGCCACGTCCGAGGCCTCAGCCCTCGTGGGGCGCGGGGCGTGCACCATCGATTCCAGCATCTGGGTCGCGGTGATCACCGGCTTGCCTTGGAGGTTGGCGGCGCGGATCAGGCGCTTCTGCACCATGGGGACCTCTTCGTAGGCTAGCTCGACACCGAGATCCCCGCGGGCCACCATCACCACATCGGACACCTCCACGATTTCGTAAATGTGATCGAGGGCGGTGTCCTTCTCGATCTTGGCCACCAGCTTCATGGTCGTTGGCACCACCCGGCGAATCTCTTCCACCTCGTTTGGGCGCCGGACGAAGGAGATCCCGATGTAGTCCACCCCGGCGGCCACTGCCCGAGCAATCTCCTCCCGATCCGACTCGGTGACGGCAGGGGCGCTCACCTCCGTGCCCGGCAGGTTCATGCCTTTGTGCGAGGTCAACTCCCCGCCATGGCGTACCGTCGCCTCTACCCGGTCGCCGACGATGCGCGTCACGTCCAGCGCCAAGAGGCCGTCGTTCAGGAGGATGCGGGTCCCCGGCCGGACGTCCTGGGCCAGCTCGCGGTAGGTGGTGGGTATCTCACCCTGGGCCACCTCGCCCTCGAACCCGAACACCACCGTGCTGCCGGCCACGAGCTGGATCGGCTCGGCCAGGCTCCCGACCCGGATCCTGGGCCCGTGAAGGTCCACCAGGATTGCCCCGGCATCCTTTCGGCCGGCGATGATCCGCTGGGCGTCGTCTATGAGCCGCTGGCGGGATTCCGGGGTGCCGTGGGAGGCGTTGACCCGAAAGACGTCGGCGCCACGCTCCAACAACTGGGTGATGGCCTCCGGCGTGGAGGTTGCCGGACCCAGGGTGGCGACGATCTTGGTGCGCCGAACATTGGTACGGTGGGGCAATGAGCCATCCTCACGCATGAAGGAAGTGAACTGAGCTACCTAGAGGACAGGCGGGATCTAAACTTTTCCACATCTCCTTCCTCTTGGCTGGAGGCCGGATTTCCGGGCTCGGAATCGGCCGCCAACATGATGTGGAAAACCATTTTTCTCCACAGCGAATGATCTGGAAAACCGGAACAACATGCTCCCAACCGCTAGGGAATCGGCCCTGGGGCCCGATCTTGTTTTCCACTCGAACTGGGTTCTCTAACATCATATTCCACAAAGCGTTGAGGAATCGGTCTGATGTTGAAAACTCGGTGACGCCACTGTCGCGTTGGCTTGGACCATCAGGGCGCTGGGTCCACATCGCTATTGGCGCTCAAAGACCAGTGTTGCTCCGCCTCCCCAGAAGGCAGGACCCAACATCCTGATCGGTGAGGACTTGAGCGCTTTGGCCAGGTCGTCCTTGCCCTCAACCCGGAGTCCCCCAACCATCGGCTGGCGCCAAACCGGCTCTCTGGAGAGCCGGGCCAGCCAGGTCGTTCCGCGGTTGCCTTTGAGCCACCACACCTCATGCCGTGGTGCCACTGCCCTGGTCGAGTCTCCCCCGAGATGGCCGACCCAGGTGACCCTGGTCTTACCAATCTTGAGCCCGTGCATGTCCTCGCCACTCTCAGGGTCTTCCCCCACCACCTCGTCGATCTCCCGGAGGCGGAGCAGGCTTCCCTCCGCCGCTCGTTTGATCCGGCCGTTGCCCGTCAGGAACTCCGACACGACCCACAGGCTATCGGTCCCGTTCTCCTCAGGGGTTCCGGCGATGGCCCACATCCCAACCATTTGCCGAGAGCCGGGCCCACTTTGACCATAGCGACGACCGTCCACTTCGACGACCGCGGCGCCATAGGTACAGAGAGCCGAGGGAATCCAGTCGCGGTAGACCGGCTCCGCGTCGATCATGCTCCGAAGTGCCGGATGGAGTTGCGCAAACCGAGCCGCAGCAACCGGCCGAAATCCTTTGGGAAGCCGTTTGCCTGCCGGCGCGAGCTCGATGAGGAAGTCGACGCAGAAACTCAGCTCCAGACCCTCGAGACGCCATTCCGGGCCAGAAGGGCCGTCGGCTCCTTGTGCGCTCAGATTCCCCGCGCTCAAAGCCACGCCCGAAACCACGCCAATCAGCCCGAGGGCGGCCGCCCCCACACCGACTCGCCAACGCATCATGAGCCCCCAGTCGCCCGGGCCAGCGCCTCGTCGAGCCGCTGGCCAGGCCCGTATCCGGTGTAGACGATGGTCCCCCGTCGATCGATGATCACCACGAAGGCAGTCGCCAGGACTCCGTAGGCCCGCTGGCTCACGCCTTCCGTGTCATACAGAACCTGATACGGGGGGTCGTGCTTGGCCACGTACTCCCGGACTCTCTCCGGGGTTTCGCCCACGGTCACGTTGATGCCGAAGAACTTCATCCGATCGCCATATGCCCGTGCCGCGTCCCGCACCTTCGGCAGCAGCGCCTGGCACTGCTCGCACCAGGTGGCCCAGAACAGGAGAAACACCGGCTCATGAGCCACATAATCGCCCAGGTCGACCGGGCGGCCATCGAGATCGTTGATGCTCACGACGGGTGCCGGCATGCCGGCCTCGGCCTCGGTCATGTCTTGCGCGCGGGCCACGCCGGCGAGGGGAAGTGCCGCGGCCACCAGGATAAGGAGTCGATTCCGAGAGAAGCCCGTCATGAGTACCGGGACCAAGTTACCCGCGGGCGTCGGCCCGCTCGCGCGGCCGGGCCACAGAAGCCGGCTCGGCGGCGGAAGCGTACCGAGTCGCCACGTAGTCATCGAGGATCGCCAGAAACTCGGGAACGATATTGTCTCCCTTGAGCGTGACCGTGAGCGCGCCGTCCACGTAAACCGGCGCCTTGGGGTCCTCGAAGGTTCCCGGAAGCGAAATGCCGATATCGGCATGCTTCGATTCTCCGGGGCCATTCACCACGCATCCCATCACGGCAACCGTCATCGCTTCGACGCCCGGTCGCTCGCTCCGCCACACCGGCATCTTGCGGCGCAGATATTCCTGAATGTCCTGGGCCATCTTCTGGAAGAACGTGCTGGTCGTTCGGCCGCACCCCGGACAGGCCGTGACCTGTGGCGTGAAGCTTCTGAGCCCCAATGACTGCAGGATCTGCTGGCCCACTCGCACTTCTTCGGTCCGATCGCCACCCGGCGCGGGAGTGAGCGAGATCCGGATCGTATCGCCGATGCCCTCTTGGAGCAGCACCGCCAGCGCGGCCGTGCTGGCCACGACACCCTTGGCGCCCAGCCCTGCCTCGGTCAAGCCGAGATGGAGCGGATAGTCGCATTGCCCCGCCAGGATGCGGTAGACGCTGATGAGGTCCTGGACGCCGGATACCTTGGCGCTCAAGATGATCCGATCGTGTGGCAGGCCGAGCGCCTCGGCGAACTCGGCCGACCGGAGCGCGCTCAAGCTCATCGCATCCATGGTGACGGCCCGGGCGTCGCGCGGCTCCGGCCGCCGGGCGTTCTCGTCCATGAGCTCAGTCAGGAGCTCCTGGTTGAGCGATCCCCAGTTCACTCCAATTCGGATCGGCTTGTCATTGGCGAGCGCCACCTCGATGATGGTCCGGAAATTCTCATCACGGCGTTTGCCCCCGACATTGCCCGGATTGATCCGGTACTTCGCGAGCGCCCGGGCGCAGTCCGGATACTTGGCCAGAAGGAGATGCCCGTTGTAGTGGAAGTCGCCGATGATGGGAACCGAAACCCCCTGCTGGGCCAGTGTGCCGACGATTGCCGGCACCGCCTGGGCGGCCGCATCGGTGTTCACCGTTACGCGCACCAGCTCACTGCCGGCTTCGGCCAAGGCCGCCACCTGGCCGGCGGTGGCCGCCACGTCGGCGGTATCGGTGTTGGTCATCGACTGGACCACCACCGGGTGGTCGGACCCGATGGGCACGTCCCCGACCCTGGTGGTCACGGTCTGACGCCGTGTGATGGCAGGCATGGCGGGAAATATACCCCGGCCACGAGAAATATCGGTGTCCGGTTTTCGGTAGCGCGAGCCGGGCCGGGACTCTAGTTTGACGCCATGACAGCGCTTCCCTCGCCCCAGACCTTATACCGCGCGGTGGCCGAGCGGGATGGCTCCTTTGAGGGGTTGTTCGTGGTTGCCGTGCGAACGACCGGCATCTTCTGCCGGCCCACCTGCCCTGCGCGCACCCCGCTCCGAACCAATGTGGAGTACTTCCGACATGCAGAGGACGCTCAGGCCGCAGGGTATCGCCCGTGCAAACGCTGCCGGCCAACGGAGCCGTCGGGTGATCATCCAGCCTGGGTCACCGGGCTGCTCGAGCGGCTCGAACGGACCCCGGCCGAGCGGATCACCGACCGCAATCTGCGGGCGATGGGCATCGATCCGGTCAAGACGCGCCGTTACTTCCGCCACCATTTTGGCATGACGTTCCACGCGTATCAACGTTCGCGCCGGCTGGGCATGGCGCTCGACTCCATCAACCAGGGCGGCGATCTCATGCATGTCGCGTTCAACTCGGGGTTCGAATCCAACAGCGGGTTCCGTGAAGCGTTCCGTCAGCTGTTCGGCCAGCCGCCGGGCCGGGCCCGGGGCGCACGCCATATCTCCGCCTCCCTAGTCACGACGCCCATTGGTCCATTCATCGCGGCGGCAACGCCGGAAGCCGTCTGCATGCTGGAATTCGGCGATCGGCCCGCGCTCAAGACCCAGGCGGCGACGCTCACGCGTTGGTTCGACCTGCCGGTCGTTCCCGGAACCAACGACCCGCTCGAGCGGCTCCGTCAGGAATTGGACGAGTACTTCGCCGGTCGGCGAACACGGTTCACCGTGCCCATCGCGATTGCGGGGACACCGTTCCAGCAAGCGGTGTGGGAGCGTCTCCTCGCCATTCCCTTTGGCGAGACCACGACCTACGCAGCGGTTGCGGCGGACATCGGGCGTCCGGGAGCTCAGCGTGCCGTCGGCAAGGCCAACGGCGACAACCGGCTGGCCGTCGTCATACCCTGCCACCGGGTGATCAACAGCCAGGGGAAGCTGCACGGCTACGGCGGGGGTCTCTGGCGTAAGCGGTTTCTGCTCGAGCACGAGCTCAGCGTACGCCAGAAGCGGGAATCGAACGGCTCAGGCGATTGAGAACTCCGCCCGGTCGATCGCGGCGAGGTCGTCCGGGTCGAGCTCGAGCGTCGAGGCGGCCAGGCTGTCGAGCGCATGCTCCGCCGTACGGCCTGCTGGAATCACGATCACCGAACTGCCCTGAGCCAGCACCCACGCCAGCGTCACCACGTGGGCGGACACACCGTGGCGCGCCGCGATGGGCGTCAGCACGGGATGGCTCGGCAGCTTCTTGTTGAGGCGCCCGCCGCCGACCGGGCTGTAGGCCAGGAACCCGATGCCGTTCTTCCCGCAGTACTCCACCACCCCATCGCGCAACGCCTCGCGAAAGAACGGATTCAGCCGGTTCTGAACCGTCTGGATCGGCACGATGCCCCGCGCCTGTTCGATCTCGGCCACCGACACGTTGGAGAGGCCCACCCACCGGATCTTCCCTTCCCGCCGGAGCTCGGCGATGGCCTCGACGCTTTCCGCGAACGGCACATCGGGATCCGGGGCATGCAACTGATAGAGATCGATCCGCTCGACGCCCAGGGCCTGGAGTGACTGGTCGCATGCCCGGCGCAGGTGCTTGGGCCGGCCGTTTCGCTCCCAGCGGCCCCCGGGCCTGGTGAGGCCGCCCTTGGTTGCGACGATCACCGACTCAGCCGGACCCCGCCACGAGGCGAGGGCCTTCGCGATGAGCCGCTCGTTGTGTCCGATGTCCTTGTGGCTGGTGCAGTACACATCGGCGGTGTCGATCAGGGTCACCCCCGCATCGAGCACGGCCCGAATCACGGACAGGGAGGTAGGCTCCTCCGGGCGGCCCTCGGTCGAGAGGGGCATGCCGCCGAATGCCACCGATGTGACATCGGGAGCGTCAGGCCCCAGGGAGCGGAGCGCCAGTGGAATCCGTTGAGTTTTCATTGAGCCTCGTGGTGGTAGCGCCGGGTGAGTTCGACGGTGGACGGGACGCGGCACGACGCCCGCATCACGCCAGGGAGAACGTTGACCCGCTCCTCCGGCCGTGGCAAGGTCATTCCCGTTACAGCTTGAAACTAATACGGCCAACCTGGCGTAGGCCCACTGCATCCCCTATCCCGAGGACTCGAATGAATATGAGGTCGCTCATCCTGGCCGCGGTCGCGTTCTGTCTGGCGGCCATCCCCACCTCCGCGGCGGCTCAGGCGGACACAGCACCCGACTCGCTGGCGCTGGCCCGGCAATGGACCACGTGGTTCTACGCCGGCGACGTGGATAGTCTCGTCGCCTACTACGGCGGCGATGACGACCCCGCGGAACGGCGCGCCAGGTACGCCGAGATTTCTCTGATGGTGGCCGAGCGTGCCGGGTTCGAAACAGAAGTGATCGAGGAGACCTGGAAGAAGCGGAACGGACAGACGCAGTACTGGCGGACGGCCAAGTTCAGCGGGATGGACGAGCCGTTCCTGGTCCGCTGGATCTACTCCGAAGGCAAGCATCTCGGCATGGGCCTGGGCCCACTGAGTCAGGCGCCGCCGGTGGACGAGAACTAGTGGGCAGGTAGGTAGGAAGTAGGACGTAGCAATTGCAGGAAATGGAACGAAGTCGTCGGCGCCGGGGCGCCGACGACTTTCCACGCACTACCCACCCACACCCCTACCTCCTACTCCCTTCGTTTGAACACCACCAAGAACACGTCCTTCCCGCTGGTCATGGTCGAGACGATCTCGCCGTCGATGATGCGGTCGAACTCCCAGCCGTCCATGGCGTGTTGGTTCAAGAGGTCCTCCAGGTCGACCGGTTTGAACCGCCCGCCGAGGATACTCTTGTGTTTCTGCTCGACCACCTTGTAGCTGTACATCAGCCGGTGTCCTGCCGCTCGCGTCGGCCAATCCGCGCAAGCAAATCAACCACCCGCCGTTCGATCTCGTCGCGCACGGTGTTGAATGCGTCGGGCTCGAGCTCTTTGGGATCGGGAATCGGCCAGTCCTCGCGCTGTCTCGCCGGGATCCAGGCGCAGTCGTCGCCGCACCCCATGGTGATCGCGTAGGCAAATTCGCCGGGCGGAAGGTCTTGGGCACTGGTCGAGCGGTGCGTTGAGAGGTCGTACCCGACCTCCCGCATTGCCGCGATGGCGCGCGGATTCACCCGGCCCGACGGTCGGGAGCCGGCGCTGTAGGGCTCGATGACCCCCACCCCGTGCATCCGGGCAAAGGCTTCGGCCATCTGGCTCCGGTTGGAGTTCTCGACGCAGATGAAGGCGACTCGTGTCACCGATCCCCTCGTGCGAGTTTCATTCTTCGGGCGCGTCAGACGCAGGTAAGCGGGTCAACTTCAGGTCCTTGCCCAGTCGATGTTTGCTCAGGAGCACGATCTGCCCGGTGTGCATGCCGAAGTGTTCTACCACGTGATAGATGGCCGACCCCACGGTCATGTCGAACCCCTGAATCCGCCGGGGCTCGACCAGCCTCGACGTGTCCAGCACGGCCAGGACCGCATCCGCCTCCCGTACCGTGGCCGACAGCCGCTCGAGCAACCGCTCGACGGCTATCGGAGCCCGCTGCGCAAACTCCTGGTCGCGGTCGCGCAGGTCGGGCGCCCCGCCGATGCCGCTGATGATCCACTGGCGCACGTTCCCCGCCAAATGGAGGACCAGATTCCCGACGCTGTTCGAGGCTTCGTTGGGTCGCCACCACACGTCTTCTTCCGACAGTTCGTCGAGGCAGCGTTCGATCTTCGGGAAGAAGTCTTCACTCAGGTAATACCGTGAGCGGGCAATGAACGTATGAGCGAAATCGGTCATGGATTCTGACTCCGTTGGTCGGCCCAGATCACCTCTTCCCCAGTCCGGGCCCGATAGAAATCATGGCAGCGTCCGTCGCCTTCGCCGGTCATGCCGCCGTCTGGAGCGCAGAGAGCCCGCCCGTCTTCATCGAGCAACTCGCTCATCACGTCGCAGCAGTACGCGGGTATGAAGTAGACCACCTGGTCCTGGTAGCGCCAGCGTGTGATCCTGATCGGAGGGTTCTCCGGTGGGCGCGATGCAATCGCCGCGATCCTCGCCTTGAGCCAGGACGGAGCAGCTACCGCGTCCGGTACATCCGAAACGTGGTCGGTCTGCGCCGGGGGGGCGCAGGCCAACGCACCAAGGACCAGTACCCTTGTCGGCCACCAGTGCATGCTCATGCGTCGCTGAATCCTACCGTATTGTGCATCCCGTCACAAAATGGCTTGTTGGCGGAATGGCCGCAGCGGCAGAGGGCACATTTTTCGAGCCCGATCGCGGCCGCCCCATGCGGAACCATGTGATGGGGCCCCCGCAGGATCAGCGGGCCGTTGGGGCTGACGGTCACGGTGAGCGGGGCGTGCTCGACTTCCTCGGCGACCTTCAGCGTGCGGCCGAGCTCTCCCTCGTCGTGGAATCCGGCCGCGGCATGCGACCCATCGCAGAGCGGCTTCTCTTTCGATGCGCCGCAGCGACAGAGCGCGACACGGGTGTCCTCGAGAATGACGCTCCCGTCCGGCCGCACGATCTGAATCTGACCGCGGGCATACAGCGGCCCGTCGGGCGCCAGCGAGATGGTGTTCCGGGCATCGGGCCATTCGTCTTGGCCTCCATCCAGACGCTCGAAGTGGAGCGCGCCGGTTGGGCAATGAGACACGGTCTCCGACACCTCCGCCGGAGACGCATGTTCAGGCTGGATCCACGGCCGCTTGTCCGGGTCGAAAACGGTGCCGAGGCGCCTGACGCACTCGGCGGCATGAATGCAGCGCCGCGGGTCGTAGGTCACCTTGATGTGTTCGGTCGAGTAATCCCGGATCTTTCGACTCATTGTTCATCCTGGCGAAAGTCGACACTGCATTTTGTCGCGTTGCGAACCTTCGGGCAAGCGCATCGGCTCCTTACTCGCCTCCCCCGACGTGGGGTACGCGTTGGAACTGCCGGCGCACCCACTCGAGGTCGTTGGCGCTCAGATCAAGGGTCAGTCGGGCGGCCGCATCGACCTGTTCCGGATTCCTGAGACCGACCAATGCACACGCGGTCGTGGTGTCGCTGAGAATCGATGCGATGACCGCACTTTCCACCGGCTCCGCTATGGTGCCGAACCGCTGTTCCACCGCCGCCCTGGTGGCGATCAGTGCCTCGATGACGCCCGCATCATTGAATCCGTCCACCCGGTTCCGGACGTCCCCCGTCTCGAACGTCGTGGGTGACCGATACTTCCCGAGCAAGAGCCCGAGCTTGAGGGGTGAAAAGAAGGCGACCCCCGCGTCGTGCTTATCCACCCAGGCGGCGAGTCCGGAGCTGTGATAGCTGTCGTCCACCACGTTCCGGTAAACCTGGACGGCGTCCGGATCCACCCGGTCGGCGAGCCGGGCCACTTTGGCGTTGTCGCGGTCGGAGAGCCCGATGAAGCGAATCTTTCCCTCATCCCGAAAGCGCCGCACCAGGTCGATGGCGTCGTCCAGGTACCGGTCTTTGGGTCCGAAGTCACAATGATGCAGGTAATAGAGGTCGATCACGTCGACCCGAAGGTTCCGGAGCGAGCGCTCGAACTGGGCCCGGATGTGTTCGGGATGGTAGTAATGACCGTACGGTCCGGCGTCCCACCCCACCTTCGAGGCCAGGAAGATGTCCGAGCGCGGCACCTCGCCCCAGAGCGCTCCGATGAGCGTTTCGGAGTGTCCGTCACCATACACGTCGGCCGTGTCCCAATGCCAAGAGCCCATGTTCATGGGCGCGAAGCAACGCCTGGCGCGCCAACGTGTCGTCGTTGCCGCCCCAACCGACCGGGATTCCGTCGCGGCTGAGCGGCCCGCCGTGGGGCCATGTGCCCACCCCGATCGCAGGAAGGTCGAGGCCGGTGCGTCCAAAGCGGATCGTCTTCATACGTTCTCCTCGAGGTCTCGAACTCGCCGGATCGCTACGATCGCACGGACCAGTACACACCCAATCCGAGGGCGGCAATCGCTACGACTTGGAACGCGACGATGGCCGCGCGCGGCGCGCCGAGCGGGGCCAGGAACGCGAGCGCGATCATCGCGACCAGGGCCACGGCGAGGCTCACCAGGCGCCGGCCTGCCTGGCGGTGGCGCCGTACGGCCTCCGGCGGGGCACCTCCACCCAGCTCCGCCAGCACGTCCCGCTCCTTCTTCCAGCGTTGGTAGCCTCGACGCACCACCTCGACCGACAGCACGGTGAAGATGATGAAGAGGACGACGAAAAGCCGAGGCTCCACTCGTCAGTCCTCAAGTCTCATCGTTCAGCTTCGCGAGCTGGGCCTTCAGTCGGGACAACTCCTCGAGCCATTTCCGGCTGATGGCGAGATGGCCGGAGTGCGAGAGCAGTGGGTTGGCCTGCTCCACGCCGCGAAGCTTGGCCTCCAGCACTTCGATCCTGGTAGTCAGGTCTTCTCTGGTCAGGGCCATGATCGTGTGCGCCTCCTAGAGACAATCTCATCGAGACGCGAGACCGCGCAAGACATGGTCACAAAACGAAGGAGGGCTCTGAGAGAGCCCTCCTTCGTTCATTCGCTCTCGAACTCCAGTGGCGTTACGGGCGGATGTTGAACCCGTTTGGACACCGCCTGGGCCGCATCGGGCGAGCTCGAGCGGCAGGTCGGTGGTGGTTGCCAACAACCGATAACCGCCCGGTCTTGTCGATCGTGAGGCCGGAGAAGGTCACCTCGCCATTCACATCGGTGGTGTCCGTGCACGTTGCCAATCTGTCCGCCGCCGGTGCACGACGATCCGCTCAAGGTGGCGTTGGTGCGTTGTTCACGTTGATCTGGATCGTGACGCTCGAGATCGATGAACGGGGTGTTCCCATTGCCGGACGGCCCGAACCACGACGTCGCCGAGCGGCTGATTCAGGAACCCGTCGACCGGCTGCGTCGTGAAGGCCAGGTTCACTGCCTGCGCGTTGACCACCGCGAACTTGCTCAGGTCGCCGAGCGAGCCGCCGGTGCCGCCACCGACTCTGAGCGCCGAGGCGTAGAGCGGCCGGCGGGCTGGCCCAGTCGAACGCGTTGCGCGCAAACTCGAACAGGGGAGAAGTCGAGCCACGGTCGAGCGCGGCGAAGTTATCGCAGGGAAGGAAGCTGTCCAAGAAGAACGGAGTCAGCCAAAAGCAGGATCGTCGGCGTATTAGCCCTGCTCACGGTGCTGCACCCGATTGACCGGGGCGGTCACCGGATTGGGCACGCACATCCCAACGACGCCCTTGCCGTTGGTGTTGTCGAGCGCAGCATGCGGCACCGTCGACCACTCGTATTCCGCCGCCGACGACGACCTCGTTGCTGGTGAAGATGTTGAGCGGCGCGGCATAGACCAGCCTCCGACCTCCGAACCAAGTCGTGAAGCTGCTGTCGGCATTCGGCGAGAGTCCGGAGAAGCCATTGAAGGTCACGCAGGCGGACGTGTCGTCGTTCGGCCCGCCGCGGACGCACAGTGCGCCGCCGCCCCCGACGTCATCGAGCGCCGCGGTGAAGTCGACCGCTTTGAAGGGTGCGCGGCTCCATGCAGGCCAGGGTCTTGTTCATGAAATCCGACCCATTCGCCGCTCCCCCATCGATATGAGAGGGGCTCCCGGCAACCTTGGCCTCGATCTGGCCTTCGATGATCTCGAAGATCTGGAAGCCGATCGCGCTGGCCCCGGCCGATCCCGGCCCGGCGCTCTCCATGTCTTGGATGAGGCTCTTCACCGTCCGGAGCGTGGTCGATCCGTTCTTGAAGTAGGCCGGCGCCGCCTTGGTGCGGAGATCCTTGAAGTCACACGCCACGGCGGTGCCGGGCGCAATGACGAACTGTGGCTCCAACAACTGTGGAACCGTCGGGCTCTCGTCGCTACAAGCAGCGACTGCCCCCGCTACGAGTACAGCTGCAACAAATTGCATTCCGCGTCGCATGCGGCCCTCCAGGTAGACGCAGGTTGTACGTGGGGTATTCCCTAGTATGCGGGGCTATCGCCTACTAATGTATGCTGTCGACCCAGTTTTGCTAGAGCAGCTAGGATCCAACCAGATCCCGATAGCGAGGGTCGGAGCGAAGATCCTTGAACCACCAGGTCGAGTCACGGGCCCAGGAGGCCCGCTGCCCCGGATTGGATGCCAGGTACACGCTGAGCAGGTCGATGGCCTGGTCTTTCTCGCCCAGGAACGTCCGGACGATGGCCTCGAACCAGGCCAGCTCACGAGCCGTATCGATTTCCGCGTCGGCCCGTGACCGGACCGCAACCGCCCGCGCGCTATCCGGGAGACCGGCGCGCACCAGCGCCATCGCCACGAACATTCCGGCCCGCTTGCGCCGGAACTCGCGGAGGTTCTCGGGGCTCTTCTCGACGTACTCATCGACCAATCGCCAGAGCTTGGGGACATCGGGCGACTGACCCCGGAGGGCCGGCACCCGGATCTGGCACTCGACGAACCGAGCATCCTCGGGAAAGCGGCGGCGCCCCTTCCTCGCACCACCGCGTCGCCTCCACGGCCTCAGCAAGATCGAGCGAGCTGGTGAACAGCCGCCAGATGGTGCGATCGACATTGCTCAGGTAGGGATCCGCTTCGTAGGCACGCTGGGCCTGGACCTTGGCCTGGGCGGTCTTGCCCTGGTTCATGAGCAGATGGCTCAAGGTGGTCAGCGCCGACGCCTGCTGTGGATTGGCCCGCACCGACGCCACGAGATCTTGCTCCGCCAGGGACAACTCCTGCTCGGCATCGGGCACGAGATTCAGGAGATAGTTCAAATACCGGAACGTGCCTCGAAGCTCGAGGGCGTCGGGGTCGTTCGGTGCCAGCGCAAGCGCGCGGTCGGCGTGAACCAGACCCTTCTCGATCCACTCGGCGTAGTGCGCCTTGTCGAACCCCCGCGCCAGCTCTCGGGCCCGCCGATAGTCGATCCAGCCCCGCGCGATCTCCGGACTCGCCCACTTGTCGTCCAGCGCCGCAGCTTCCGCAAAGAGCGTGTCGGCGCGGGAAAATTCCTGCGCCGCGGCATCGACGTCTCCGGCATCCAGAAAAGCCTGTACCCCCCGCTCCAGCCGCTCGGCCTCCTGGGCCCTCTGCCAGGCGGCGAGATTGCCAGTGCCGCGCCGGCTTTCGCGAAGCTGGACCTCTTCACCCAGCCGGCGACGGAGAAACGCCGACACCTCTCGGCTCACGTCATCCTGGAGCGCGAAGGTCTCGTCCTTGGTCCGTTCGAGGGTCGTCTTCCCGATCTCGCTCCGTCCGCCGCATTGACTAGCGACACGTTGATGCGGAGACGATCGCCTGATTGTTGAATGGTCCCCTCGACCAATGTTCCGACGCCGAGTGCGCGGGAGATGCTGTCGGGAGACACCCGCTGGCCCTGGTAGGGCAGCACACCATTGCGCGAGATCACCTTGAGCCCCTGGACACGACTCAGCTCGCCGATCAACGCCTCGGTGAACCCGTCTGCGAGATACCCCAGATTGCGCTCGGCGCTTTGATCGTCGAAGTAGAGCACCGCGATGTTGCGTGGATCGGGACCGGTCTCCTTGAGCAGCGTGCCGCCGCCACCGCCGAAGAGGCCGAGTTGCCAGGCGGCGACGGCGCCCAAAATCACGAGGAGCCCTCCGCCACCCATGGCCAACGCAAGCTTCGACGGCCTCGCCTTCTTGGCCGGCAATTCCACTGTCGTAGTCCGGGCCGATGTTGGTGCCGTGACCGGAAGAGCAACGCCCATGCTCAGCCGGTGTTCGACCGATCCCAACGCCTCGGCGAGTTGGAGCGCGGTTTGGAACCGGTCGGCCGGGACCTTGGCCATGGCCTTCCCGATTGCGGCGTCGACCTCATCCGGAATGGTATTCCGGAGGATCTTGCTGCTCGGGATGGCCTCCATGGAGTGTTTGGCCAGGAGCGCAATCGGCGTTGCCCCCTGGTAGGGCGGCTCGCCGGTCAGCAACTCGTACAGCATGCACCCCAGACTGTAGATGTCGCTCCTGCCGTCGAGCCGCTCGACCCCGGTGGCCTGCTCCGGACTCATGTAGAGGGGCGTCCCGATGGCCATGCCCGATTGGGTCAGCTTGTCCTCGCCGGCCTCCTCGACCGCGCGCGCGATGCCGAAGTCGGCCACCAGCGCATGATCGCCCATGAGCATGATGTTCTCGGGCTTGATGTCCCGGTGGATCACACCCTGGGAATGGGCATAGCTCAACGCCTCCGACACCTCCCGGATGATCCTGAGCGCGTCGGGAATGGTGAGTTGGGTCTCACGTTCGAGCCGGTCCCGCAGTGATTCGCCCTCCACAAACGGCATGACGTAGTAGAGGGAGCCGTCCGCATCGCCCGAGTCGTACAGGGCCAGGATGTTGGGATGTTGGAGGTTCGCCGCGACCCGGATCTCACGCAGAAAGCGCTCCGCGCCGAGGGAGGCGCTGAGTTCGGGCCGAAGGACCTTGAGAGCGACGTTCCGCGCGTGCTTGACGTCGCGCGCCAGATACACGGTGGCCATGCCACCTTGCCCGATCTGGTCGAGCACCTCGTACCGGTCGGCCAGCGCCGTGCGGAGGCGTGCGAGGAGATCGTTGTCGGCCGGGTTGTCGGGCATCGGCTAATTATACGGCCCTTGGAGCCGTGGGCGCGAGTCGGAGCGCCTCGTCAACCGCCGAACGGTGTGCCTGCCTTCCGGGCGACTCCGCGGACGCTGGCCCGCACCAGGGCGGGCGCGGGACGGAATTCGGCTCGAATCATCTGTTCCACGGAGAACCCCGTCTCCACGATGGCCTGGGCTGTCCTGCCGTGTCAAATGGCAGTTCCCTGCGAGTCGTTTCCAGATCGGCTCGACTCGCTGCTGCCACTTGAGGCGACGAGGATCATCCTCGTCCGCCACATGCTCGAGAAAGACGAATCGCCCGCCGGGCCGGAGTACCCGGTGAATCTCGGCGAGCGCCGAGTGCTGGTCCGGAACGGAACACAGCACCAGGGTGCCAACCACGGCATCGATGGAGCCGCTGGCAATTGGGAAGGGCATCGACCGCCGCGTCGAGCGTGGTAATCCGGTCCGCTCGCGCGAGGGGAATCTTGGAACGGAGCCTGACACCCATGTGAGGATCGGGCTCCGTGAGAATGAGGTGCGTCACCGTGGTCGGGTACCAGGGAATGTTGAGCCCGGTCCCCGCGCCGATCTCCAGCACTTCTCCGGACAGCGGAGCAAGCAGGTCGCGCCGCCACTCGCTGAGCGTCACCTCTTCCAACCGCCGGCACATGCGATCGTACAGAAGAGCGGTCAATCTGCCCACCAGACCCCCTGCCCCTCAGAACATTCGGAGCGACACGCCTGCAACACCTACACCCCACCACCTACTACCTACTTCTACTCACTACCCTGCTTCAACATCAGGTTCCTCCCGCAGGAGCCGCACGACGTCTTGACCGGCAGCTTGAATGGCGGCTTCCCGAAGCCCACGAAGAGTTTCGTCTGGCTGTGGCAACTCGGACAGGTGCCGGAGGCGCCGAGAAACACTTCACGCGCCCTGGCATTCCGAACACCGAAGTATACGCCCAAGGCAAGAAGCGGGATGCCCGCCAAGTGCATCAGCGGTATCGGCAGAATCAGGAGCGCGAGCACCAGAGCGATGGCCACGGGGATGGCCCCTCGCATCAGCCGACGGCCGAGGCTGACGTGACCGACACGGGCCTCGGCCGGACCGACCGGCCCGCTGCCCCATTCCGTGAGTTGGAGAACAACCGTGCGGCCCGCTGCCGGCTCAGCCGTCGCGATGACCACAGGACGACGCCTCGGGATCGAGTTCCAGTGACTCAGGCACCGAGGTCGTTGAGCAGACGCTTGAGGAACACCTCTTTGGCTTTGAGCCGTTCTCGGAAGTCCATGGAGTCGGTGTTGGAGATTTCCATCCGGAGCTCCGACACGTAGTTCGCCAGGACGTCGTGGAGCATCGAGGCCTCTTCGGGTGTCAAGCTGAGTTGCACGGATCTCCTCCAATTGGTGCGGCACAGGGTGGCATATGACCCATTGGAATAGTAGGGGAATGTTTCACGTTTCCGCGAGTGCGCGCCACCCCGTCCCTCGCCAGACGATGCCGAGCAGCACCAACGACAGGCCGAATGCGCCCATCCCCCACACGGCGCCATGCCACACGAAGGTCTCGACCGCCCACCACCCTTGCCCCACGCGAGCCGCTCGCCACCCACCAAGAACTGCTCCGGCGGCCGTCAGCCATCATGAGCGTGAGCAGCAGGACGGTCCGGATGCGCGGAGCGAGCCGGGGTCGGGTCAGTTCCGGGAGCCGGCGCGGCCCGAATCCAGCGCATCGTCCACCAGGCCAACAGGCCTAGCCCGCCGATTGTGCTGGCATGCTGCAACACGTTGTACACCCGGACCGTCTGCCCGAAGACCTGGCCGACCGCCGTGTTGAAGAAGGGAAAGATCTCCATGGCCGGACCGCCGAAGTGGGTAAAGGCATCCCACAGCGGGTGGGTCAGGGCGCCGACCATGAGCGACAGGGCGACGGCCCAGACGGAGGCACGCGGCAGGCCCGGCTCACGGTCCACCAACGGCCAGAGACGCTGAGCGATCCGTTCGGGCAACAGGGCGACGGCGGGCTCTTTCGCGAGGACGTGAAAGGCCACGTAGGTGACGAGCCCAACCGGCAGGCAGAACCAGAGCAGCCCCAGAAGACTGTGCGTTCCACCGCGGGCTTCCATCACGCTCACGGTCCACGGCACGAAGTAGGCAAAATCGGGAGTCAGGCTTCCGATGATCAGGGCCGAGAGGACCCCGGACCCGCCGAGCAGGCGGCGGAGCGGGATGGCGGCAGCGGGGTGTGCAAGGGTGAACGGCATGATGGTGGAAAGCTAATCAAGATCCGTGCCCATTGGCCGCCGAGCCTTCCTGAAAGGAAGGCTAGTAGAATGTGGTGCGATATACCGGCTGAAACAGACCGATGGCGTGGGCACAGGCTGGATCGACCGGACAGCGGCCGCAATCCGGAGCCGTCATTTCCGGGCAGCGCCGCCGGTTCTGAAAGAAGAAGTAGTCGACTGCCCCCATCGACCGGCCACTTACTGCCTGCAGCAAGGCCATTCCGCGGTACACGGCGTAACGAACGGCCCGCTCGTCCGGGGCCGATATCGTTTCCCTGGCCTCGAGCTTCCGTAGTAGATCCTCATCGTCGATCCGGACCAGTCCCATACGAAGAGAGCTCCGCATCACGTGGTAATCCACGATTGGCGGCATGGGCCCGCCAGGGGGCCGTCTCAAAAAGCGCTCCGGCCGTTGCTCGAGAATGACCGCGAGCAGCGCGGACTTCTTCCGGAGTGGATCCTCCTTGTATCCACTCACACGATCGAGTGAGGACAGGAAGGTCTCGAGCGGCGCGGGGCTCGCGTTCGCTTGCTGAAGGAGCGAGGCCGGGGTCCACCCAAGCGCCGTCATGTCGCGCCCGAAGGAGCGGGCAACCTCTACTCGAAGGTCAGGAACGGGAAGCGGGCTCGACCCCGAGTCCGACCGAGTACGGGCGGCGAGCGCGGCCCGATCGAGCGCCGCCTGCGCGGCGGGGGTCAGGCCCTCCGGTTGGTCATCCATCCAGCGGCGATACGCTGCCCAGAGATAGTCACTTCCCTTGCGGTCGATCCCATCCAAGGGCGCAACCATCGGAGCGGTGTAACGCCCGGCCTGCTCGTCCCAGAATCCAAATTGTTGGACTGTTGCGGCAAAGAAGAAATCCAGCGCAGCCGGATGGTCGGGCGGCGGGAACATCTCGCCTGTGAAGTCGAACGGTTCGACCTCCGGGAGCGAACCGATCAGGTGGCCGATCCGCTCGACCTGCCCATCATCCACGCGAACTCGCGGATCGTCCGGGGGAAGCGGCGGCGGCACGTCGCGAAACAGCGTCTCGGGCCCGACGCCGGTGATCATCTCCGCCGCGGCGGCGACCCCGTACTCCGCCGCGATGACCGGATGAGCACCCTGCGCCAGGAAGGCGAGCACCGTCCCGCAGAACGTGTCGCCGGCGCCGGTCGGATCCAACTCGCGCACCGGGATCGCCGGTATGTCGGTCGCGTAGTCGCCAAGAACGACCCTGGCGCCCTTCGGCCCACGCGTGATGAACAGGACTTTGCCGGTCTGGGTGCGGGCCCGCTTGACGGATCCAAAGAGACCGGCGGCTTCCGATTCATTGCAGAAGAAGAAGTCCGCCAGTTCCATGATTTCGCGAACGACAGGCGCATGATCGGTCACGGCGCAACCATAGGTCCCGCACGCCACCGTCCGACCAACGGACCGCAGGTGGGTAACGAAGGCGAGTTGGCTGTGGGGGTCGGTCAACCCGATGCAATAGACCAGATGGGGGCCAGGCTCGAGGCGGGGTAGATCCGACGGCGAGAGCGCCGCCTCCGATCGCCAATAGATGTTCTCGATCTTGGAGTGTCCGGCCCCGTGGTGCGCGATTTCGAACGTGGGCAACTCTTCCGGCGTCACCTGGGGCCCGATCCACCGAATCCGTTCGGCCGCGGGTGCGAGCTCTCGCGGCATCGGATCGGGCCGGGGACCGACCATGGTGACCCGCACTCCCGCCCGGTGAGCCGCGAGTGAGGTATAGAGCCCCGCCCCACCGGCGGAGCGCGCGGTTCGTCCTCGAAAGTGGAGGATATCGAGCGAGGCTCCGCCGATCACGAGCAGGGGTTTCGTCATTGTGGGGTTGTCACCCGGCTGAGGACTCGAGACGGGCATGCCGCGAGGCTTAGCCGCCGCAGAGACGCTCTGGAAGCCCGCCCGATCCGACCGCGCCGGGGTCGAGTGAGAAATATTCATCGAATCGCATGGGATGTCCTTCCGGCACGTACTCGCCGTTGCCGGGCAGTTGCCGGTAGCGCCCCTGGTATTGGCCGCGGGAAATCCGGCCCAGCATGTCGATCAAGCGATCGATCTCCTCGGTGGTGTTGTAGCACCCGAAGCTCACGCGAACCATCCCGGGCATGTTGGACTTGTCGCCGGTCAGCACCTGTCCGCGCCACGATGCCGCGTCCGCTTCACTGAGCTGCAGCAGATGCACCACGTAGGGGTGGGCGCAGAAGCATCCGTGCCGGACGCCGATCCCGGCCTCGTAGCCAAGGATGGCCGCGAGGAGTGCGTGCGACACGCCCTCGAGATTGAACGGAATGGCGCCCACCCGGGTGTGTGCCAGCGCCGGATCTCGGTCCCCGTAGACCACCGCCCCTGGTACCTGGCGAAGCCGCTCGAGACAATGGCTCACCAGTCGGGCCTCATGCTCGGCGATCACGTCCATCCCGACATCCATCAGGGCCGCCGCAGCCGCGGCCATGGCCACCGCACCGACCACATTGGGGCTCCCGGCTTCCTCGCGGTCGGGGACATCCGCCCAATGCACCTCGTCGAGGGTCACCACATCGACCGTTCCCCCGCCCTGGTATTCGGGCGCGCTCCTGAGGAACACCTCTTTCGGCCCCACCAACGCCCCGGTCCCGAACGGCGCGTACATCTTGTGGGCCGACAAGACGACAAAATCGAGATGCTCCGGATCGTTGTCGGGCTTCATGTCGATCCGCCGATGGGGCGCGAGCTGAGCGGCATCCACCAGAATGCGTGCGCCCGCCGCATGGGCTTTCCGGGCCAGTCGATGAATGGGCGGGATGAGGCCGCTCACGTTCGAGGCCCCGGTCACCGATACCAGGGCGACGCGGTTCCCGTACTGCGCCAATTGCCGGTCGAAGTCGTCCTCGTCGAATCGGCCATCCGGGGTGGCCCGGACGTGGACGACACGGGCCGTGCGCCGCCACGGGAGATCGTTGGAGTGGTGCTCGAGCTGCGACGAAAGCACGATCGCGTCGGAGGACAGCGCCAGCCGGTAGGACAGCTTGTTGATCGCTTCGGTGGTGTTCTTGCCAAAGATGACGGTGTTGCTGGCCGGGTCGGCCCCGACGAACCTGGTGAGGATCCTGTGCGCGTCATCGTAGGCTTCGCTGCTCAAGCGGGACTTGAAACCGGTCCCCCGGTGCACGCTGGAATAGAAGGGCAGGAACCGCGTCAGCGCATCCATGACGTCCACCAGCGGCGGGGTGCTCGCGGCGTTGTCGAAGTTGACGTACGGCCCCATCCGCCCGTCGAGCAACGGGACTTCCTGCTCGACCCCGAGAATGCGGCTGCGCAACGTGGTGCTGGCTGGGGTCTCAGTGCTGCTCACGGCGGCTCCTCGGGTACATGACCGTGCTCCTGCTCGGCATCGGGAGTCGGGATGCTTCTGCCCTGGAAGATTTCGTGAGAGCGGCCCGACGGCAAGGACCGGAGGGCGTCACCACTCCCCCGATCTACCCTTCAATATGGAAGAAGAAAGGCTCGTGCTGGCCTCGAGAGCCAGCGCGAGCCAGCGCGCCCGGAGGGACTCGAACCCCCAACCCTCGGATCCGAAGTCCGATGCTCTATCCAATTGAGCTACGGGCGCCGATCCTCCGAAACAGTAGGGCGAGTCGAGCCTCAACTCAAGGGGCGGCTCGCGGACGCGGACCCGCTACGGCCTCCGCCAGCGACTGCGTGGATAGCCGGCCGTGGGTGCAGGCACCGGCCCACGGGACTCGGGTTCGGGCCAGACGGCCTCCCCGCGACCCTCGGCGGGCTCGAGTTGCACCAGCCGACGGTCCTGAAGGAGCCGAGCGCTGGCCGACCTACCGGCCTGCACATAGCGCCTGAGTGTCTCGCCGGCTTCATCCAACAGGCCGGCGGGAATGCTGCGGCTGATTACCGCGACCGATCTTTCCGCGAAGGCCGGGTGGTCCAGGCACCGGCCGAAGCGTGCATCCTCGACCGGCCAAACGCGTTTTCGGCGATAGGGCAGCGGGGCATCGGGGTGCTCGCGGAAGAAACTCCACACGCTGTAGCCTCGGGCGTCGGGGCCTTCGTCACACAGCACCGTGCAGATATGGCGGTCCCCATAGAGCTGCCGCCACCGGGCATACGCCGCGAAGAACTGCTCCCGATCCATCTGCGCGACGATAGCGAGCCGCCGCAGGTCACCATCGGCGAGCCCGACGGCCGCGTCGTTGAGCAACGTCTTGGGTCCTAGAGCCATACGCGAACCACCTGGATGATGCCCATGACGACCCCCGGAACGAGGAGTAGCGCCTCGACCAGGAACCAGACATACTCGGCCGACGCCGCAGGGCTGTCACCGGAGCGCACTTTCGGGAGGAGCTCGCCGATGCGTTGCGCGAATGACAGCATGAGCCAGGCGCTGGCGCCAAGAAATACCACCACGATCCAGCGACCAAAGAAGGCGAAGGTCGGCTCCGACCAGAACGTCACCACCATCAGCGCCACCGCGGCGATGGCCGTGAGGCTCGCCAGCAGATGCCACCATGGCCGCCGCCGGCCCAGATCGAGAATCGACGAGAGCACGGCGACCGTGGCGAGGGCGCCAAGGTACATCGAGGCCCACCATGGCAAGCTCGAGATAAAGGCCTCCTGGATGTGAGTCGAATGAGCCGGGCCAACTACAATGCGCCCAAACCCGATCCGGCGCTAGGGTGCGACAAAGGCCCCGCCCTGCATGGCGGCCCGTCGGCCGCGGGCTTGGCCAGGCGCCCTACCGAAGCGCCGGGAGGGCCGGTATACCGACCGCCTTCACGATATCGAGGGCCTCCACCTTGGTGAAGCGTCTGGCAAGCAGGGCCTCGTAGAAATTCCGCGTGAACTCGGCCAGGCGGTCAGCCGTTTCCTTCTGGCTGAGCACCTCCAGGGTCAGGTCCATCGCCCCTAGCGACATCTGCCGCAGTAACGGAGCCATCTGCTCCATTTGCGCCTGGATTTGTGCCTGCTCCTTCGCGGTCTTCCGGTCGGCTTCCTGCGCTCTCACGAACCCGGGTGATGCCATGACGGCGAGTGCCACGATGAGTACGAACTTCCCACTGCCCCACCAACACTGCCTACTGGGCGCGCCCATAAAAACACTCCAGCAACGAGGGGTAGATACGACCAATCGCTCTTCGGCACCGGTGCCTCCGAGGCGACACGATCAATGATGTCGGAACGATATCGCGGGGCGGCTCGCGCCCTGGTCAGTTCGCCGAGGAATCGAGCGCGGCCAGGGAGCCCTTCCACTCGGGGCGGCGGTCCTTGAGGACCGAGAGCGCGATGCGCAGGACCGGCGGAGGGAGGGTCGCGGCCAGCGGCACGTCGAGCCGGTCCCGCCGACTCCAAATCTCGGCGAGTGAGAGCCCGCAGTCTTCCTGGAGCACCGCACTGGACAGCGGATCGTGGACGATGCGAAGCAAGGCGTCCTCGACGGCGGGGTCGTCATGACGGCCGAGTTCGATGGCCGCGTCGTCGCGATCGCTGGGCCGGGCGGCGCGGTCGAGCACCAACCGGACGAGCTCCTCGGTGGTGAGTGCCGGAGGCGTGCCCTTGAGCCTGTCGAGCAATCGGCGAACTCGTCCACCCATGAGACCTCCGCTCCAGTCGAGGCTGTGGATCGGCGGACGCAAGATGCACCCGGTTCCCAAACATGGCTAGGGCGAGGAATCCACCCGCCGATGCGTACCATCTCAAATCCACGACACCCCTCCTATTCCGGGAAGACCTCCAGCGCAACCATTTCCCGGGCTCGATCCCTGTGCACGTAACACTGCATGCCGCACGGGACCAATCCGGCGTCCCGAAAGATCCGGCGGTACGCGGAAGCGGTGCGGCGGTGGAACCCCTGGCGATCGCCCTCGATGTCGTCCGCGCTGGTATAGGCCTCGAGGCACGCGACGCCGCCGACCAACTTCACCACGGTGTCGAGCCCGCGAACCAGCTGGGGTCGGCTCAAGTAATGCAGCACATCGGAGCATACCACCAGGTCGAACGGACGATCGAGTCCACAGGTCTCGAGCTGTTCGAAGCTTCCGAGACGAATGTTTCGGCGCCGTCCATAGCGCTGAACCACATACGGGCTCCGGTCGATCCCGGTGTACGCCGCCGTGGGACGGAGCTTGGCGAGGACGCGTTGCCACGGAGCTTCGCCGCACCCGACGTCGAGCACCGTCCGGATCGGGCGCTCGAGGACGAACTCGGTGAGACTCACGATGAGCTGCACCTTGCGTCTCAGACCTGCTGGGGAGCTGATCCGGTGGCGGGGGTCGCGGTACCACTTGTCGAAGTAGCGGCGATCGTATCGCTTCGTCCGAGGGGGCATGAGGACTATCCAGGCTCCTTTTCCGCCGGGTACCAGTGCTCGTCGGGGCTCACCGGCTTCGGCTGGTCCGGACCGAGGTTCTGGGAGTCGATATCGGCCTCGATGAAGTTCTCGGGCGGGATGGGCGATCCCGCCAGGCGGCGCAGCATCGCGAGCTGCCCAGCGTGGGTCATGGCATCGGACAAGGGACCCTGGAGCATCCGCTCCGATGTGGTGTCCCGGAACGGTGTCCCTCGTTCCAACTCAACCCCGAGTGCCTGCAACATCTCGTGGAAGCGAGCCACCTCGTCTTCGAACCGGGGCAAGCGGTTTGGCCGGTAGGTTCCACCGATCAGGGTCGTGCGGGCGTAGCCCAGGACGCTGGTCATGTGACGCAGGAGCTCGTGCGGGGTCCGGAGGCCCGGGGCGGCCCGGAAATCTGAGAAATCTGCCGGGGCGCCCTTCAGGGCCTTCTGGGTCCGGTAGGCCAGGGCCGCGAGGAAGTGCTTGAGCAGTTGTCTGTCCGGATTCATGGCGCCCGTTCCGAAAAAATCACCCCACCAACTCTCAGCCCTGACAGTCGTTCGTCAAGTGAGAAGGTCACATGCTCTTGAACACGATGCAGCATCGACCGGATCGCGACGAATGGCACTCGGCCAGTACGAGGCGAGTCCTACAATGCGGGTTGGGAGGATCCAGTGGCCAGCTTGGCGGCGCTAGGTGGGTGTCGCGTCGGACTTCCGAGCCAGCAGCCGCTCGGTGAAATCCAGCCGCTCGTGGGTTTCGGCCTGATCCTGCTGGAGTCGCAGTATCTCGTCGTGGAGCGCGTCGAGTTCCTCCTGCACGGCCGTCAGCTGATCCCGGCCGATCCCTGCCCTTCCCTCGATTCGCCTCGCGATGGCGCGGCCGATGTCGGTCTTCCCCAGGATCCAGACACCGAACACCGTGACCGGAATCAGCGGAATCAGGAGAGCGAGCACCCCTTCCATCGGCTACCGATCCCGATTCTGCCGGAGCACGGCGACGAGGGCGAGAACCACCGTCAGGATGCCGATGCCGACGAGCATCCACGAAACCGAAGCTCCCCCTCCCCCTCCCCCTCCCTCTCCCGCCCCTCCTCCTCCGGCCCGTTGCAGGAAGGCAAACGCCCCAAGGCCGGCAAAGAGAATCCCCAGCACCACCGCGATCGCCGCGCGTTGTTGGCCGGTGCCGCCGCGGCTCACCCCGGATCCTTCCGCCGCCATGCGTACCGCCTGGCGCACATCCTCCGACGTTGTGCCGGGATGATTTTGCTGGAACTCACGAATCGCTTGCGTCAAGCGCTGGCTCAGGTCCCTGGCCCGGATCGACACCTCGCGATCGGTCGGCGGAACGGGCACGAATGCCAAGACTCCTCCTCGGTCCTCGACCCGTAGTGGGACAAAGACAGCCGATTAGACGCCGAGCGCGGATGCGGCGCGCTCGTATTCGTCCGGCCGGACATAGACGACGTAGCCGTAGCTAGCCATGGCCGTCCGCCACGCCGCTCGACGCGTAGACGTTGACGTTGGCCTCATACAATCGGGCGTGAACGCCTGCCAGGGCACCGAGTTCGTCATCACCCTGAACCAACAAGGCACGATGCGGCCCGTCGAGCTTGAGCCCGGCCTTCTTGGCGGCATCTTGCATCTTCAGGGTATCGGCCGGAAAGAGGGCGAGTTGGGTCTGATTCGGTCCCGTCGGCACCGCCGTGAAGGCCAGGAGACTGATTCCCAGATCCGCCAAGGTAGAGAGGAATTTGTAGGCCTCGCCGGGACGGTCGGTCACGGTGGCGTAGAAGTAATCGGCACGACGAATAGAGCTGGACATGGGCTCCTGCGCTTTCCTTGACGATTGGTACCGTTGAACAATCCTGCAATCAATAGCCAGGGCCGCCTGAAGGAAGAATGAAACGCTAGTGAGAGGCGTGCAACCCCTCAGCGGATCCCATCCATGAGGGTGTTGGGTCGACGGGGACTATGCACGAAGCGTCGCACCCGCCCTGTCTCGATGAGCAGCCACACGCCGGCGGCGAAGAGTAGCGGAGAGGAAAGCACGCCGGGAATCCACTGTTGCGAAGCGACGGACAGCCCGAGGTGACCCAACCCGTTGACGATGTGCACACAGGCGTAGATATACGCCACCGGGACCATCCATCGCCGCCCACTGCTAACCACAGGTGTGAGCGCGAAGAGCACGAGCCACCGCAGTGATCAGGCCGGCGAGCCACACAGTGCGCTCGAACGTCGGCATGGGAAACCAACCGAGGCGATCGCGCAGGTTCAGAACCGCGGGGTTGTACCACCGCAGGAAACTCGTGGGCCGCCTCATCGACTCACGTGTAAGCCGAATGCGGCGGTCAGGGTCAGCCAGGCCCCGGCCCAGCGGCGGGCGAGAGGCGCTGCACGAAGCGGAAGTGGCTGCCATGGCGGACGTTGCCAATCAGACGCGCATGGCGCGCGACGTGAGGCTCAACGTCGGACCGATCGCCACCATGCTGTTCACCGGCACCGGAGTCCAGCCCGGGATCCTCGCTCAGGGATTCCGAGCTGATCAACACCGCGGCCCCGCCTTCCTCGGGATCCAACATGCGGCAGACGTTATTCTCGCACACGTACCGGCGCCCATGATTCACGTACAGGCTATCCGCGTTGTCCGGATCATCCGTGGTGAAACGACAAGCCACGGCCGAGTGGCCGTCGGTGACGACCATGTTGAGATAGCAGTGCTCTTCCGGGGCGTGACGCGCCCGGAGCTGCGAGAGTGCGCCCGATCGCGCCTTCCAGGGCTGCCTCCAACCTGGCCTCTGGTCCTTGGTCCCCGCCCTTCCAAAGTTCGTCCTGCAAGACGTGCAAAGAAGTGCTCCGAGTCCGTTGAACCGGCAATGCCCTGATACGCTGCGTCGCTCAGGCTGTCGATCAGGGGGCGCCGCAGTTTCCGGAATCCGCCGATATCGCCGTTGTGCATGAACGCGATGCCGCCCCGCTTGAAGGGATGGCAGTTGGGTTCCATGACGTCGGTTTGCTGGGTGGCGGCGCGTACGTGCGCCAGAATGCAGGAGCTCCGCACCACTGCAGCAAGCTCGCGCAGGTTCCGGTTGCTCCACGCCGGTGTGATCGACCGGAACAGGGCCGGCTCGGGGCGGCCATCGGCATACCAAGCGACGCCGAACCCGTCGCCGTTGAGGGGCTCTTCCCGCTCGTGTGAGTGAAAACTCTGATGGATGAGCGAGTTGGTGGGCTCGGTAATGAGCGAGCTGAGCGCAATCGGTGTACCGCGATAGAACGTGAAACGGCACACGGGATCCTCCTCTCGGGCGCGTGCCAGAGCGCTCGGGCCTTCTCGCCGACCACTCGCATGTCCTAATCGATGAGGTTCGCCTTCGGGTGCCACCTCGCCATTCGGCTGAGCATGAAGGGCGCGAGCCGGCGGTGAAACGGGACGAATGATCGCAAAGTAGAACCGCCCGATGCCGCTACGATACTTCACCGCGGTCGACACCCGGAGGCCGGTCGCCGGAAGCCCGCCTTCGAGAATGTAGGAGACGTGATAATCCAGTCCCGGCGACGAACCGGCGTACACGACCTCCCACCGGCTCCGGGCAATCTCCTCACCCTTCTGGAAGGCCGCCGCACGAAGATCGTCGGCGTCCTTGAATGACGTGGTCCGCACCGCGACATGATAGGAGTCGAGGTAGTCCGGGTCAGACATGGTGGTGGCGAGGAGGCTGGTCCGCGGCAGCCGCAACTCGCGTACGCCCCGGAGGTACCCCAATCCGCCGAGCCAGAGCACCAGGCCGATCACCGCGCCAATGGTCGCGATGACGGCCTGGAGGATCCGGCGGTGTTTCCGCTTCATGAGGGGAGATTACACCGACATCCCCGGAAGAAACAGAGCCGGGCTCAACCAGCGGGGAAACCGTGCGCGCTACTGCTTCGTGGCCTTACCCTCTTCGAGCACCGCCCAGTCCGCGTCGCCCATCGCGGCCTCCAGCCGGAAATCATAGGAGGTCGGTGATTCCTCCGTCATGGTCGCCCGGAACTTGACGGGCATGCCCTCCATCATCATCTCGGCCGTCCAGGTCCAGACGGCGCCGGCTACGCCGCCCCTGACGTAATACCCTTCGCCCCGGCTGTTCAGCCCATACATGATGTAGATCTGCTCGGCCCGATCGTATCCCATGACGGAATGGCCAGGACACCGGCCCCGTCGGCGAGGTGCCCTTCGAGTCGCAGATCATATGGAACCCACCCTCGAACCAGCGGCAGGTCTCGGTCATCGCAATCTTGCCACCCGGCCCCATCTGCGACGGCATGGCCTCGCCTTGGTAGTTCCAGGTCCCCTCGTAGTACCCGATCCGGGCCTGCTCGGCCCCGGGTGTGGGCATCTCTTGAGCGATCGCGGGGCCGGCAAGAACGCCGAGTGCGAACGCGGCTGTCAGTGCGGACTTCATAGGTCCTCCATGCGGTGATATTTGGTGCGTCGCAGGCATGACGACGTACCTATGTTACGCCCGAAAGCAGCAAGGGCAAGCGGCCCGGCCTTTCGAGATGCCTAAGTCACGGCCGACCGCCGGCCGCCGGCATCAGAAAGTCAACCCCGATGCCGGCATGATCCGATGGCCAGATCGTACCCAATGGTCCCGGGAGTCGCGCCGCTGGCACCAGGCCCACCAACGTGATCTGTCCCATGACCGCCTTGTTGGCGTGCCCGACTCCGCGAACGAAGACGTAGTCCAGCCGCTGGTCGAACGCCGGGTTATGGTTGGACAGGTCATCAGCGTGACAGCACGTGTAGCCCACGACACCGGGCCTCAGGGCTCGCCAGACATCGGTGAGACCCGCGCCAGTCAACACCTGATACATAGGCGAGCCCGGCATATCGTTCAGGTCACCCATCAGCACGGCCGGCGAACTCGGGCCCAACGAGGCAACCAGCTCACCGACCTGTAGGGCCCGCAATTCGGGGAACCCGGGCAAGGAGCCGGACTCCAGGTGGGTACTGGCAAAGGTGTACGTGGCACCATCAACCAAGCCCGTGACGGTTACCCACCCGCGCTTGATATCCAATCCCGGAGCGACGACCCCGAGGTTGGCCGCGAAATTCTGCTCGACCACCGATGTGACCGCGACGCGAGCTGGGTCCACCAACATCACATCGAAATCCACCAGACTGATGCCGGGAAACGGCACGGCCTCGATGTTCTTGATCGTGGCCGCCGGCACATAGTTGAGACCTCGATCGCTCAGCGCGGCGTCGAGGCTGGCGAGAAAGTCCTGGTGGATTACGATGGGAAGACCAAGGCCTGTCAGATCGATGTCGATCTCCGACACCTCTTGAAGTCCGACGACATGAGGGCGTACCCGATCGATTTCTTCGGCGATGGCGCGGGCCCGGGTCGGAAAGTCGGTTCGCTGGATGATCTCGATCGCCGTGAAAAGCGCCGGCAGGTCGTCGGCTGGATCGGTGCTGGCGAGGGCGGCAATCACGGCATCGACGTCGGCACCAACGTACAGATTCCGTGTCATCACGGTTACGCGAAACGCGCCATCCGACGCCGCACCGGACTTGGTGTCGACAACTTGATTCTGCTGCGAGGGCTCGAAGGCCGAGTTGTCGGAACATGCTGCCACGACAACCAGGCTGAACGCGGTCATGAATGCAGAGATTCTTCGCATGGGGTCCTCCTGCACGTGAGAATACGCTAGTACTCCCGCACCCCATCGTTGAAGCCAGCGTGAAGTCCGCGCGAAACTTTCTTTAGAGCGAGAATGAGGACAGGGACGGTGGGTAATGTTCGGGCATGAGGCGGACAGATACGCAGGCACCCGCAGCGCCGAGGCTCGAATCGGGATGCCCTAGAAGCGCTCCCCGCGGGCCTCTCGAACCTTGCTTCCGACTGCACGAATACGCGACCAGATGGTCCACATGAAGAGGAGAATGCCTGCGACCTGGGCCAGGCTCGCGATCACGACCACCCATCTGAGCACGACCGCTTCAACGGACACCCTGGCCACCTCACCGAGGAACCGCCCTGCCGTCCCGCCCAAGAGCAACCAGTAGGCCAGATCGACCAGGCCCGGCCGATAGCGGGTGTCGTCCCTTCCGGCCGTGGAAAGATCCAGAGCGCCACGCCCAGAATCATGAACATCATGAACCCGACCAACAGAACGTGGGTGTGCGCCGCAACCAGATAGGGCGAGGGCCAGCGTCCGGTCACTTCTCGCCGCACCACCATGTAGAGCCCCGAGAGCAACCCGGCGGCGAGAAAAGCGACGCCCGTCTTGATGTATCGGCGCACGGTCGTATGCATGGCTGCCTCAGGTCAACCGGCTGTCTGTTTCCGCAGGACCCAGGTCGTCATGGATCGCTGGTGATGCACCAGGGTGGTCTTGAGCGGGTCCACGAGCTCTCCACCCAGCCGTTCGGTCGCGTCGAGCAGCAGGGCCTCGTCCACCAGATAGCGCTCGCTCCCATCGGGCAACCTGTAGCGCCGCCCTCCAATCGGATGCAGCAGGTGCTCAGACCCGATCGTGGACGCGAGCCGGCAAAAGAAGAGCCCACCCGGTCGGAGCACGCGCCAACTCCCTCGGAGCATGGTCCAGAAGTGCTCATCATCGCGCGCAAAGTGAAGCACGGCGTTGCTGATCACCACGTCGGCGATGTGGTCCGGAAAGCTCATGGCTTCGATGGGCTCGACCCGGAAATTCTCCGGCGGTAACTCAGGTGCGTACTTGCCCGCCGACGCCCGAAGCGCGCCAATCGAGTCGGCGCTCGCGTCGGTGGCCAGCACCCGGTAGCCGGCCCGCATGAAGTAGATGAGGTTTCGGCCCGAGCCTGAGCCCGCATCGAAGACGGTCATCCCAGGCGCGATCCGTCTCCGCTGCAGCTGATCGAACAAGTAGATGTCGATCCCGTCGAATTGCTCGATTGGGTCAATCACTGGCGCGTCAGCCGGTTCCGTCCTCCGCCAGCTCCAGGAACTCGACCGGAGCCCCGTTCTCGACTATGAATGCCACCCGGACCCCCGGCGAGGGGCTGTTCGGGGCTATCAAGATCTCCTTGTGACCAACGCCCCATCCAGGTCATAACACGAAATGCGACGTGCGGCACGTCTTCACCAACTCCGGCAACGGGCAATCAGACTCGAACCGCATCCATTCGATGCCATATTCGCTCGTGTCGAACCCCGAGACACGCACCTTGTACGCGTCGAGATATGTCTCGCCGTCGCGCGGGACCGTCGTCGGGATTCCGATGTGATGGTATTTCATTGGCGTGGTGTCCAATTGGCTATTGGCTATTGGCTATTGGCTATTGGCTATTGGCTATTGGCTATTGGCTATTGGCTATTGGCTAGCCGAGAAGCTAGTGCGGGTGGCTGGCACCTGGTAGTCGGCATTCATATTTGATCCTCGGCTAGCCGAGACTCGGCGGCTGTCACTAAAGTGACGGGTATCGCGTCGAAGTGATACTGGCGGTGGGATAGCACCGAGTAATCTGGACCACATGCGGCATCGTCTCTATGTGCACATCGTCTGGACAACCCGACACCGGGAGCCCTCGATCGACGGACGCGTGGCCCGGTTTCTCACGCCCTTCCTTCCAGCAGTCGCCCAACAGGAACGTGCCGCGATATTGGAGCTGGGTGTCGTCAGCGATCACGTCCATCTCTTGGTTCGGGTACACCCGTCCACATCACTCCCCCGCTTGGTGCAACGATTGAAGGGAGGGAGCGCGGTTCTAGCCAACCGCGAGGGGCATGCACGTCGCGGTCATCCGTTACACTGGGCCAAGGGTTACAATGTCGAGACGGTTAGCCCCACGAGTCTGCGTCGGGTCCGCGAGTACATCCGGAGCCAACCCAAGCACCATCCAGAACGAGCCATCGCCGACACCCCCGTCGCTTCAGCGACAGCTGGCCGCGCGCAGTTGGCTATCGGCTATCGGCCAGGCCGAGAAGCCAGTGCGGTCGGCTGACAGTGGTAGTCGGCATCCGCGCTTGGTCCTCGGCTAAAGCCGAGACTCGGCGGCTGTCACTAAAGTGACGGGTATCGCGTCTATCGGCCCCTCCCTACCGACTAACCGGCGACAGCAACAGATCCTGGAAATCAAAGCTGAAGTCCACGGCCGGCGACGCGGGCACCATCTTGACCTGGTCGATCGATCCGTCGGGTTTGAGCGCGAAGGTCACGTAGGCGTCCGCACGCAGTTCGCGATCCCACCACCGGGCCAGGAAGGTGTCGTACTGGTAGTGCACCAGATCGCCCACCAACGATGGCGTGTGACCGAAGCGGATCACCAGCTTTCCGTCCTGCTGGCTGATCTCCACATCCCCATACCACGGATCGGTGTAGGTCCCGGTGTACCCGGCCAGCGGGAGGGACGGGCGTGAGGTCGAGTCGCGTGCAGATGCCGCGCGCTGCTCGGCCGCCTTGATTAGAAAGTCGCTCCGGGCCGACACGGTCCGATACGCTGCGAGCCAATCGGTGGGCGGTGCTGCGAGGTAGTGATCCAGAATGCGGTAGGTGATCGCTTGGAACGCCGACCCGGATTCCTGGTTGGTGAGCACGGAGATTCCGAGTCTCAGTTCCGGTACCATGGTCACCTTCGACACGTAACCGGGCAGTCCTCCAGTGTGGGTGACGAGCTTCCGGCCGCGATAGTCGTGTATCCGGAATCCCAGGGCGTAGCCCTCGAAGTTCGGTCTGAGCGCCGCCAACTCCGGCGGCTGATTCCGAATCGGAATCGGCGTGACCATGGACCACAGCTGGTGACGTAGTGAATCGAGAGAACAGCCGTTTGTCTTTGGCGACCCGTCCTGAGTCCAACTGTACGATCAGCCACTTTCGCCATGTCGATCGCGCTGGCGTTGATGCCGCCGGCCGGATTGGTGTTGTCGCTCGCGAAAGGTTTGACCGGCCGAACCACCCCCTCGACGCGGGCGTGCGGTGTTGCGATGTTGCCGCCGCCCGACGCCTCGGCATGCCGCACGTTGCTGCCGGTCATGCCGATTGGTTGGAGAATCCGTGAGGCAACGAACTCTTCCCAAGTGAGTCCGCTCACCTCCTCGATGAGCTCACCCGCTATCAAATACAGCACATTGTCGTAGGCGTACGCGCTGCGGAAGCTGGTGGCGAGTGGGATGTACTGCAGCCGACGCGCGATTTCCTTGCGGTTATATGTTGACGGCGGCCACCACAACAGGTCGCCGGCGCCGAGGCCGAGGCCGCTCCGGTGCACCAGGAGGTCGCGCACCGTCAGCTCGCGCGTCACGTACGGGTCGGAGAGTTGGAACCACGGCAGATAGCGCCGCACCGGAGCGTCCCACTCCACCTTCCCCTCCTCCACCAAGAGCCCGATCGCCGTCGCCGTGAAGGCCTTGGTGTTGGAGGCAATCCCAAACAGCGTCCGCGCGTCGACCGGGGTCTCGTCGCCCAGGCGTCTGACCCCGTAGCCTTTGGTCAAGACCGGCTTCCCGTCTTTGACGATGGCCAGGCTCACGCCGGGAACCTCGTAGGCGTTCATGACCTGGGCGACATAGTCATCGAGCCCAGGAGGGAGCGCGTCGGATGTCGATTGGGCCAGGGCGGACGTCGGACCGAGCAGGGCGAAAACGACGACGAGAATTAGGCGAGACGGACGCATCGGGTCTCCGGTAATGGTGGCTAGTGGCTGTTTGAGGGAGTAGGGAGTAGGGAGTAGGGAGTAGGCAGTAGGATTCCTCCTCATTCCTCACTCCTCACTTCTTACTCCTTACTCCTCACTCCTTACTCCTCACTCCTTACTCCCCTACCTCCTACTTCCCAACTTCACTTCCTCCCAGCAGTCCCAGCACCTCCTGGTGCAGCAGGCCATTCGACGTCACGAGGCTCCCGCCATAGACATCACGCGTGCCGCCCAGTGTTGTCGCCTTCCCTCCGGCTTCCTCCACGATCACCTGAATCGCGGCCACGTCCCACGGGTGTACCCCAGGGTCGATGGCCACGTCGCCGGCGCCTTCGGCCACCAGCATGTGCTGGTAGAAATCGCCGAAGCCACGGCTCCGCACCGCTCGAGCGAGGAGGTCGCGCATGCCGGGCGGCGGAAGCGTTTCGCTCGACCCTCCGAGTCCGGCGTGGAGCAGATGGGCTTCCGACAGCGCGCGGACGTTCGACACTGCGAGCCGCCGCCCTGCCGAGGAGGCGCCGAGCCCTCGAGCGGCGGTCCACCGAGCGCGCAACGCGGGCGCGGACACGACCCCTGCCACAACATGGCCTCCGTCCTCGATGGCGAGCAAGGTGGCGAAGATCGGAATTCCACGCACGAAGTTCTGCGTCGCGTCGATCGGGTCGATGATCAGGCGAGTGTCGCCGGAGGAAACCGTCTCGCCTTCTTCCTCGCCCAAGATGCCGAGGCCGGGATGATGCTGCTGAGCATACGCTCGGGCCATCGACTCGATCGCGCGATCCGCCTCGCTCACAGGGCTTCGGTCCGGCTTGGCCTCGACGCGAAGCGTCACCGAGCGGAAGAATGTCAGCGCAATGTCATCGGCCTGATCCGCCATCCGCTCGAGGAAGGCGAGCCAGTCCGCCGGCGGAACGCCGGCAGTCACTGGGCCCCGGCGCTGATGCCCAGGACTTTCCGGCAATGGGGACAGCAAAACACCCGATTGACCGCGAAGAACCCGCGCTTCACCTGGATCAGCCGTTGCAGCAGCATCTGGCAATGCGGGCAGATTGGGTCGATATCTTCTTTGTCGATTCTCACCGTGCCTCCTTCGAGAGCACTCCGAGGCGCCACTCCAGTAAGGTAGGAAGGCGGTAGGTGAGTGGGTAGGCAGTTGGGGGGTAGGTAGTAGGTAGGTAGGTAGGATTCTACCTCCTACTTCCCACCTCCTACTTCCTACCTCCTACTTCCTACTTCCTACTTCCTACTTCCCTGCATCCTACCTGCCACTTCCTACCCCCTACTCTCCTACCACCCTATCTTCCTTCGATTCCACGTCTTAGGACCCGTGCCCGTGACCGACCTCCAGCACCGCCTCCAAGCTGCCCTCGGCGACGCCTATCAGATCGACCGCGAGCTCGCCCGCGGCGGCATGAGCCGACTGTTCCTTGCCACGGAGGTCTCGCTCAGCCGCCAGGTGGTGATCAAGCTGCTCCCGCCCGAAATGGCGAGTGCCGTGAGTGCCGCGCGGTTCCAGCAGGAAGTCAGCGTGGCGGCGCAGCTCCAGCACCCGCACGTGCTCCCCGTTCTCGCGGCCGGCGCCCAGGACGACCTGATCTACTACGTGATGCCGTACGTGTCGGGCGAGTCTCTCCGGCACCGGCTCGCTCAGGGCAAGCTGCCGGTAGAGGACGCCGTGATGATCCTGACGGAGGTGTCCGACGCACTGGCCTACGCGCATGAGCGCGGCATCGTCCACCGCGACGTCAAGCCCGACAACATCCTGCTCCAGCAGGGTCATGCAGTCCTGACCGATTTCGGCGTGGCCCGGGCGGTCGAGGAGGCGCGCGGCGAAGGAGGGGCCCGTCTCACCGAGCTCGGGATGGCGGTGGGCACGCCGGGCTACATGTCGCCCGAACAGGCGGCCGGCGAACGCAACGTCGATGCCCGGGCCGACGTCTATGCCCTGGCCGTGGTCGGGTATGAGATGCTCACTGGTGGACCGCCATTCGGAGGTGCGACGCCACAGGCGGTCCTGGCAGCCCACCTGACCCAAGTGCCCCGATCGGTCCTCGAGCTGGAGCCACGAACCCCGCCCGCCGTAAGCACCGCCATCGCGAGGGGACTGGCCAAGGACCCCGACCAGCGCTTCCAGACCGCGGCCGATTTCCGCGAGGCCCTGAGATCCGGGTACACCGTGACGACCGGACCCAGACGCATGTCGCTGGGCAGGATCATCACGGCCATGGTCGTCCTGGTCGTGCTGGGTTCGTTGGCGTGGGCGCTCAGGCCCAAGGGCTACCGCGTGGAGGGCGACCCCAGGCAGAGCCTCATCGTGTTCCCCTTCGAGAACAAGACGGGTGACGCCTCCAAGGACTATCTCGAGGAGGCGTCGATGAACCTCCTCGGCCTCGCGGTGGGACACTGGGAAGACATGCGGGTGTTCGACGACGAGCGCACCGGCTCGCTGCTCCGCCGGCGCCAGATCGGTTCCCCACGTGACATCGACTTCGACGCGGCCCAGGCCATGGCCCGCGACGCGAAGGTGGGCACCCTGGTGCTGGGCGATATCCGCCGTGAGGGCGATTCACTCGCCATCGAGGCCAAGGTCCACGACGTCAAGACCGGCAACCGGCTCTCGACCGAGATCGTCCGCGCCGGCTTCGCGGTCGACCCGCGCCCCCTGTTCGACTCCTTGGCCGCCCGCATCCTCCAGGTGAGCGGCGCTCCTGCGAGCGAGCGCCCCGATCTGGTGAGCCAGACCACGGGTTCGCTCGAGGCCTACCGCGAGTACCTGGCGGGAACCCAGGCGATCCAGCGGATGCAGATCGACTCAGCCAAGGCGCACCTGAACCGGGCCGTGATGCTCGACTCGACTTTCGCGCTCGCGTATCTCCGGCTGCGCGACGCGGACGGCTGGGCCGGGCTCGAGGGGAGTCCGGCGAACAGGCGCGCCCTGATCGCCAAGGCCCACGCCTACAGCGAGAAACTCCCACTCAGATTCCGGCTCTTGGTCCAGTACTATCAGGCGTACGAGAACGGCCTGCTCGGCCGCGCACGCGAAATCGCCGGGCAGATGATCGCCCGGGACTCGAGTGACGTGGAGGCGTGGTACCAGCTGGGCGAGGCCCATTTCCACGACACCCCGGGCAGCTTCCCGCATTCCGACAGCCTGGGCAACTGGGGCAAGGCGCTGTACGCCTTCCAGCACGCCCTGGCGCTCGACTCGGGTTACACCGTGGCCTACCGGCACATCATCGACGTCCTGGGAAACTGCGCGGCCGACGCTCCCTGGATCTGTCTGCGCGATTCGACCGTGTACGCCCGGCCGGAGCAACTCGTCAGACAATTCGGCCAGGAGGCTGTTACCCGATTGCGGCAGGATGCGCGGAACGACCGACTCGCGACCGCGTACGCCTGGGTGGCCGCCGTGCCGTCCTCGATCAACGCCCGAACCCAGTTGATCGACCTCCTGATGTCGGGCCAGCGATACACGGAAGCCGAGGGGCAGATCGAGGGGCTGCGAGCGGCCGGCCAGGAACTCGCGGCCGGGGCATTGGATGGCCAGATTGATCTTTCTGCGGGGCGACTACGGGAGCGCGGGCCTCGAAATGCGAGAGGCCTCTAGACGCTCGGCCGACGGCACTGCGCGAACTGCTGGGCGGTGGTGTGGTTGATCCGGAGGAAATCCTCTTTCCACTCCTAGGCGCCGGCATGAGAGCCCGAGCCCTGGCCATGACCAATGAGTTGTTTGCCTTGGTGCCGGGAGACTCGATTCCCGGGCCCGACAATCGGGTCTACCCTAAGCCATTGATGCTTACAGTTCCTCGCGTCTCGGTGCCCTCTCCTCGGACGGCGGCGGTCCCAACACGACTCGGGCCGGGATGCGCTACATCGACAGCCTGGCGGCGCACTATCCGCCTAGGACTGCCGAATTCGTCCACCGACTGCCCAGGCAGGCGCGGCATCCTCGGCGGGTATCTCGTCGAGCGGGATACGACATTGCTCGCGCGCTACATCGGCCTGATCGACACGACCGGCTCTCGCACCTGGAAGGCCATGGTGGCCCACCTCGAACTCGCGCGCGGCGACACGGCATCGGCACTGGCGCGATACGATCAGAATTTCGTTCGCAGGGATGACACCGAGCTCCGGAACGACTTCGGCTGTGCCCGCCTCTTTGCCTGGGCCGATCTTCAGGCGCGCGTGGGGAACGCGCGGGCGGCGTCGGACGCCTACGCGCTGTTCGACACCGAGGCGTCCGGTATCAAGTGCCCTGCTCTCCATGTGCGCTCATGGGCCGAGCGGGGGGCGCTCTATCAGCAGCTCGGCGACAGCGCCAAGGCGATCGAGAACTACGATCGGTTCATCCGCGCCTGGGCCAATGCCGACGCGATCCTGCAGCCGCAGGTCGATCGCGCCCGGAAGGCCGTCGCGGCGCTCAGGGGAGAAACCGCGCCGGTGGAGGGACAATAAGGCGGATCCCTAGCCAGCCCCCCGCCAGTCCTCCATCTTGTCCCTCATGTCGGATCCGAACGACCGCTCTCCCGATCCCCAGCAGACTTTCGACCCGCGCGGTCCGTCGACGCCGGGCACATCGCAGTCGCTACCGGACGAGTTGCTTCAGCTCTCCGTATCGCGCATCCGGATCGTGAGCGGCCTCTTCTTCTTGCTTGGCCTGGTGAGCTGGAGCCTGTCGATCGGCCTCCGCGGGAAGGTCGGCGAGGAATTCGAGAATCTGGCACAATGGGGACCGCCCACCTTCATGCTGGCGAGTTCCGCGCTGGTTTTCGGTCTCACCTTCCTCCGACGTCTTCCGGCCCCTACCCTGCTCGGCATTGGCTGGGCCTATCACGTCGCGGTGAGTTTCAGTTGGTCGCTCAGCCAGTACCTGGGTGTCTTCGACTGGGTTCCTCCGGAACAGATCAACGTCGATCAGTTCGGGATGTCGGGTATCGGCATCTGGATGGTGGCCTTCGCGGTGATGGTGCCGGCACGCCCGCGACTCGTGTTGATCGCCCTGCTCAGTTCCGCGGCTGCGGTGCCGCTGACGTATCTGCTGGTCTTGGCGGCGGTAGGAATGGAGTCGGTCTCCGTCACCAACTTCTTCCTGGTGTTGGTCCTGCCGTATCTCCTGGCCACGGTCGTGGCGTATCTCGCCTCTCGAGCGCTCTACCGGCTCCGGATCGACGCGATCCGGGCCAAGCAACTCGGCGCGTATCGCCTTGATGCACTGTTGGGACACGGCGGCATGGGCGACGTGTGGCGCGGAACGCACCGCCTGCTCGCCCGCCCGGCCGCCATCAAACTGATCGCCCGAGACGCGCTGACCTCAGATCCCGGGCTCGCGAAGGCCTCGATCGCACGGTTCGAGCGGGAGGCGCGGGCCACGGCAAACTTGCGTTCCCCGCACACCGTGGAGCTGTACGACTATGGCGTGGCTCAGGACGGAACCCTGTACTATGTGATGGAGCTGCTCGATGGGATCGATCTCCAGCGCCTGGTGGAGCAGGAAGGGCCACTCCCCCCGGAACGGGTCATCCACGTCTTGACGCAGGTCTGCGCGTCACTGGCCGAAGCCCATCACCAAGGCCTGGTGCATCGAGACATCAAGCCTGCCAACATCTATCTCTGTCGGCTCGGATTGGAATGTGATTTCGTCAAGGTGCTGGATTTCGGCCTGGTGAAACACGTGGCGGCCATGGAGCGCAGGACCACGGCAGACCATCTGACCCAGGCCGACATGGTTCCCGGGACGCCGTCCTATGTTGCGCCTGAGATGATTCTCGGCAAGGCGGTGGATGGCCGGGCGGACATCTACGGGCTCGGGTGCGTGGCCTATTGGCTCCTGACCGGACGATTGGTGTTCGAGGAGCCGACCGCCCTCGCCACGCTCACCGCCCATGCCAGCAAGGAGCCGGTCCCGCCCAGCGCGCGTGCCGAGCACGCCATCCCGCCAGCGCTGGATCACCTGGTCCTCGACTGTCTCGTGAAAGACCCGGCGGACCGCATTCAGACCGCGGACCAGATGATCGAAAGGTTGCGCCGCATCGAAGTGGCCAACCCGTGGACCCAAGAACGGGCACTGCGTTGTTGGGAAAGCTTCGAACCATCGGCGAGCAGGGCAGTCGGCCATTAGCTCTGCTATTCGGCACTTCCTCACACAACCCTCCGCACTCCTCACTCCTCACTCCTCACTCCTTACTCCTCACTCCTTACTCCCTCCGCCCTCCCGTCCGCCTTTCCGCCTCTCGAACAACTCCTGCCACCCTTGTTGGATCGCCTTGGCCGAGCCGAGGCCGACTGCCATCGCGAACGAGACGCCGATGGCACCGAAGGCGATGAGAAAGCCGGACGAGCACGATCTGCCGGGCAAACCCCAGCTGCCAGAGCGCGAGTGCCGCGACGATCGAGAGCAGAATGCCCTTCAACATCTTCCCAACCAGCCGCGCGTGGGCAAACTCCTCATCTTCGAGCGCCCGCTCCGCACGATCGGCCAGAAGACTCGACAGAAACATGCCCACACCGACGATGACCGCGACCGCGGCCAAATTGGGTAGGATGAAGACCAGGCCTTCGAGCGCCCGCGACAGCACGGTGAGACCCCAGATCGTGAGCGCGTTATCGAGGAAGATGAGGACGATGAGCAACATCGCCACGTTGCCGACCATGTCGTAGAGGGCCGCCCGCACGTCGCCCTTGGCAAAGGCCGCCCGCCAGCCGAGTTTCGCTCCGAGCCGGTCGAGCCGGAGCCAGATCAGCACCCGGACCACGGCGCGCTTGACCAGCCAGCCGACCCCAATCCCGAGCGCGAACACCAAGAGGCCCGCCGCAAGCGTGGGCAGGTAGTCCGAGATGCCCTGAAGAAAGTCCGACACCGGGCTCTGCGGCTGCGGCAGTTGCTGTGCCTGCATGGTCACCTACTCCTTCCCAAAGAAAATGCGCTCGAAGCGGCGGACCCGGTGCTCGGCCACGTTACGCACAACGATGATGGGAGCCTTCTTCGACTCGGCGATCTGGGCCGGCACCGTCTCGCCCATGATGGCCTGCAGCGATCCCGCGCTCGGCGCACCGATCGCCACGAGCGTCCCTCGCTTGGTGACGTTGCGCAGCGCCCGTGCAACGTCGCGGCGGCGGCGCACCTCGAGGTCGCCCTCGAACCCGGCGGCTGCCAGGGTTTCCTGCGCCGCCGTGACATGTTTCTCAACTTCTGCCTTGTCGATGTGCGGCTCGACCACGGTCACTGCCCGAACCGTGGCGCCGAACTGCTCGGCGAAAATCGGCGCGAGTTTGGCGGCCAATCGCGAATTGGGCCCCGAGGTAACCGGGAGGAGAACCTCGCGAATTCCGTCCGGCTGCACGGTTCCGTAGACGACGCCTACCTGGCAAGGGGCGTCCTGGAAAACGCGGTCGACCACCGTCGCGACGATCCGCTCGAACACCGACTGCGTCTCCGGCTGTCCCATCACCAGGAAATTGCAGCTCTCCGACCTCGCCGTCTCCAGAATGCCGTGGCTCACCCGCCGCGAGATTGTCACGACCGGCCGAGCCACGACGTGCCGCGCGTCGGCGTAGGCTACCGCTCGGTCCAGCAATGACTCGAGCTTCCGCGCCGTCTTTCGCCCCGACAAGAGGCTCTGTCCTTCCGGCACCTCCGCCACCGACAGAACAACGATCTCTCCGCCATGCCGCTTGGCGATGGCCAAGCCGACTTCCATCAGCGATTCCACGGTCCGAGGATTGGACAACGCGACCAAGACGCTGTATTCGTGGCGCTCAATGCGCTCCATCCACTGGGTGCGCTCGACGAACGCCTCCTCCCGCTTGCGGCTGTACTTGTAGTACACGCCGCTGCCCGCCACGATCCACCCGCCGACGGCGAGCCACGCCATCGGGTAGCGAGTAAACAGGAAGAACGCGAGAAACAGCATGGTCCCGATGGCCAGGATCGGGATGAACGGCATGAACGGAACCTTGAACCCGCGGTCGAGGTCCGGCCGGGACTTTCGGAGCTTGATGACCGCCAGGTTCACCTGGACGAAAAGGAGCAGAAACATCACGTCGGCCGCAGCCGCCACTTCCTCGATGGGCAGGGTTGCGGCCATGACCATGATGAGGATGGCGGAAAACAGAATTGCCACGTGCGGGCGTCGCGCGACGGACATGCACCCGGCCCAACACCGGCGGGAGGTTTGCATCGCGGGCCATCGCAAACGCGACGCGCGAGGACGAGTAGATGGTCGCGTTCAGGGCGGACAGGGTGGAGAGGAGGCCACCGATCAGGATGAGGATTCCTCCCCCCACGAGGAACTGGTCGGCGGCCCGTACCAGTGCCACCTCTCCTTCTTGGCCCAAGTACTCCGTGACTCCCAGCCCGGCCGGGGCTCGCACGGCCCCAACGGCCACCAGGGCGACCAAGAGGTAGATCGGCACCACGATCAGGAGCGAGAGAAACACCGCCCGGGGCACGTTCCGTTTTGGGTTCTCCACCTCCTCGCTCGTCTGGGCGATGATCTCGTAGCCCTCGAACGCGATGAAGGTGAGGCCCATGGCAGCGAACACACCGCCCCAACCTTCCGAGAGGAACGGGGTAAACGCGATCTTGACGCCGCCCTGCCCGAACATGACCACCAGTCCCGCGGCGACGAATGCCAGGATGATCAGGACCTTCCCGACCGTCACCACGTTTCCGGCCTTGCCGGTTTCCGAGGCGCCCCGGTAGTTGATGTACGAGAAGAGGACGACGGTGGAGATGGCCAGCCACTTCTCGATTGCCATGAAACCGAAGTGGATCTCCGGGGTGCCCAACGCGTCGAGCACGAGCTTGAAATAGGCCCCGAAGCCGAGGGCGTAGAGCGAACAGGCGACCGCGTGGGCGAACCACGACATCCACCCGCTCAAGAAGCCGTTGGGATCGGGCAAGGCGGTCTTGACCCACAAGTACCCGCCGCCCGCGTCGTGAAACGCGCTTCCGAGCTCCGCGTAGGCCATCGCGGTGAGGAGCGCCACGAACGCGTTCAATCCGAAGACGAGCAGCAACGCCGGGCCGGCCACGCCCGCCGCAATACCGGTCAGCACGAAGATGCCGGCACCGATCATGGCCCCGACACCGATCATCGTGATGTCGAGGAGGCGCATCTCGCGGCTGAGACGGACTTCAATAGCCACGGGCAGTCCCGCGTGATGGTTGAGGCCTTGGGTGCGCCTGAACACCCCCGTCAACGTACCGAACTCTGCACCTCCCAAGCCAACAAAGGCATTTCACAGCCCGAATCGCACCCGAAAACAGCTCGAAATCCCCAAGAAATTGATTAGTCCAGTCAATTGTCCGCCGGACCGCAAGCCCCGTGATCCTCCGTTGGCGGCCTCAAACCGGACCTCACACCATCCCGGCTAGCTCCCGCGGGGCTTCGGCGGACCGTCTGTGATTCGACCGAGATCACCGGATTCCGCAGCGGAATCGCACATTATTGACCGAATCGGACCCGAACACCGGTCAAAAACGCCTATCTTTCGATGACAGAGTATATTCATGTATCCGGTTGGACGCATATAGGCCACTTCATCCGACCGAGGTTACGCCGGATCGCGATCCGCGCCACGTCCGACGGCCACGGTGATGGCCCCACCGGTTGGTGGGCCGTAGGCCTCGAGCCGTGGCGCAGCGCTGTTGGGTCGCGCCGTCACCACCAGCGAGGCGAGGGGTGAGCGCCTGAAGCTGGCGATTTCCCTCAGGCTTACATGCGGGTCACCGTCTGGATGAGTGGAGTAGCTGGCCACGACCTTGAGCCCGAGGCCCCGAGCCTTCCGAAGCGCCCGGCGATAGTCGGAGCTGGTGAGGACAGAAGAGAACTGCCCGCCGCCATCGTCGGTGCCCGGGCGTACGGAGCACAGCGCCCGAGCGGACAGGATCACACCGCTCGAGTGCCCCAACAGGAACCCTGCGGCGCGGCGCGGCGCGGCACTCCGCATCTCCTGATCGAGTGCGGCGACGACGCTCGCGTCAATCAGGAGTTCGACCGGCGTGGTGGAAACACGAAGAGCCATCGTGGAATTGACCGCCTGGGTTCAGAGCATTCGGGGCTCCAGTCGCCCCTGCCTCCCTACCTCCCACCTTCCTGATTTCCTACTTCCTACCTCCTGCTCCTTCCAACACCAGATTGAACACCGACGAGTCGATCTCGATGAGGGACCGAAGTTCCTCCCGCAGCGCGATCGAAACCCGATCGCCGTGGCGGGCCAGCCGCCGGAGGAGCCGCCTGAGGTGCTGGACCTCGGACTCGTGCAGGGTATCGATTCGAAGCGTAATGGACGCCGTGGTGCGCTTCAACACCGCCTCGAGGTGGCGACCAGCCTGGTCGAAGAAGCCCCGGTCGAGCCAGCCTTTCACGTGGACCGACAGGTTGGCGGCTCGGTGTCGGACCTCGTCCAGCGACACTTCCACCGCTCCCAGCTGAACCTGGCGCTGGAAGGCACGCTGGATCGACTCGAGATAGGCCCGGGCCCGCTCGCTGACTCGTCCCACTTCCGGATTCAGATGCCGATCCACGTAGTCCCGCATCGAGAGGCCGACGACCCAATCCTCGATCACGAGCGGCAGGAGGCGCGGGCGCAGGTACGGCAGGGATCGCAGGAAATGAACGATCCGCGAGACGCCGCCGGCCAGCACCCCGTGTATCACGATACGCTCGAGCTTGGCCAACTGCTCGCGCATCGGCTCGACGCTGCCCCCGACCGGCCGGGTGAGGTGGCGCACCTTGTTTCTGATCCGGGTTGCGATCCCGCGGTTGCTGAGCAGCCGCCCGTACAGCGTCCTATACGCCTCGATCATCTCGGCATATGCCATCCGCTTCGGGATGACGTTGGTGCTGAGCTTAGTGTTGTCGGAGTCGTTGGCATCGTGAATGAGCCGCCCCTCCCGCTCCAGCCGCTCGTAGAGCGGCGTCTTGGGCGCGGCGGTCAGGAGCCCGATCATGGCAGCCTGGATACCCGACTCGGTGATGAACTCGAATTGCTTGTCGAAGGTCTCGAGCGTGTCGTGGTCGAAGCCCACGATGAACCCTCCGAGTACGTCGAGGCCAGCGCCGTAGACCCGTTGTACCGCAGGTAGGATCTCCTGCCGCGTGTTCTGATACTTCTTGGTCTCCTTCAAGCTTTCGACATCGGGCGATTCGATGCCGATGAATACCCACTTGAAGTTCGCCTGCCGGAACAGCGCGAGCAGCTCGTCGTCCTGGGCCATGTTGAGCGAGGCCTCGGTGCCGAACTGGAATCGATAGTCGTGCTCCTCCTGATAGGCGGCCAGGAACGCCAGGAGTTTCTTGGCCGCCGGCTTGTCTCCGATCAGGTTGTCGTCCACGAAAAAGACGTTCCGAACGTGCTGTTGGCGCAGCAGGTCGAGCTCGCGCCCCACCTGTTCGAGGGGCTTGGTGCGTGGACGGCGTCCGAACATCACGATGATGTCGCAGAACTCGCAGCGGAACGGACACCCTCGCGAGAACTGGAGAGTCACCGATTGGTAGAGCCGCAGGTTCAGGAGATCGAACCGCGGAGCCGGGGTATCCGAGAGCGCGACGGCGCCGGTTTCGTGATACAGCGGCTTTGGCTTGCCGGCGGCGAAATCCTGGCAGAACTCAGGCCAGATGTACTCGGCTTCCCCCGCCACCACCGTGTCGGCCAGCGTCTCGTAGCGCTCGGGACAGAGCGAGGCGAAGCTGCCGCCGGCCACCACGTGGTAGCCCTTGCTGCGATAGAAGGTGAGGAGCTCCCGCTGGCGCGGGAACTGGACTCCCATGCCGCAGATCCCGATCAGGTCGGCCTTGGGGTCGAGCGGGATGGATTCCACGTTCTCGTCGACGATCCTGATGTCCCAATCCTCGGGGCAGAGGGCGGCGAGCGTCGCGAGGCCGAGCGGCGGGGTCGGGGCCTTCTGCTCGCGGAGCACCGTGTCGAGTGCCCACTTGAAGCTCCAGAAGCTTTCCGGGAACTTGGGATTGATGAGGAGCAGTCGCACGCGGGGGCCTTTGGGATGGGGCGGTTGGGGGTAGCGGCTATTGGCTATTGGCCATTGGTCATTCTCGAAGGCCGACGCCTCGAGCCGCGGTGCTTCTCATGAACATCCGGCTCCGGGATGCAGCCGGGACCGGGGAGCCCGCCCTCTGGAACACAGCCGGGACCGGGAAGTCTGGTCTCGGGAATGCAGTCGCCTTTGGGCTCGATCAGATGCTTCAGGGCATGAAGTGAGTAGCGCCGCCTCTGCATGAGAGCGTAGACCTCCCCTTCGCTGCCCCCGCGTGCCGGCTCGGAGGGGTCGGCTGCCGCGCGAGGGCTACATTTTCAAGGTAGGGGCGGAGAGACGGTGGCGTAAGGGGATCGGAGCCGTTCGGCGAGGAGGTTGAGCGCCTGAGATTCTGCGTGAGGACCAAGAAAAGGGGACGCCTCCCGAGGCGCCCCCCCCGACCGATCCGGTCACAAGGCTTGGGGGACGGTCCCTGACCCGCCCCCGGAACTCAGTCCCGGTCGATCGTTAGCCGCACTCCGAGTAGCCGCACACGATGCACTTGACGCAGCCCTCGGCAAACTCCAACTGGCTGCCGCAGTCGGGGCAAGCGCCCGGCAGGAACTCCTGCATCCGGCTCAAGGCCATCTGCTCGAAGCCTTCCGAGACCACTTTCTCCACGATCGGTATCTCGGCCGTCACCGCAGGGTCTTCGTCGGCCAGCAGCTCCTGCTGAATGCCCTCATGCTTCTCCTGCATCCACTTCTCGACGGCGATGCCCACCGCGTCGGGCACCGAGAGCACCTTGGCCGGCCCGAGGCCGATGGCGCGGTCGGAGCTGATCCCGCGGAGCTGGCGGTGGAGTTCCGCCATCGGGATACCGGAGCGGAGTGCCAGGCTCAGGAGCCGGCCAATCGCCTCGACATCGGCCATCAAGGCCCCGCCGGCCTTGCCGAGCGACATGAAGACCTCGAATGGCTGCCCCTTGTCGTCTTCGGTGATGGTGACGTAGAGGGTGCCAAGCGGGCTCTCGACACGGCGCGTGGTGCCGCGCAACAGGTCCGGCCGGGACCGCTTCTGCCGGCGCTGCAGGTTCTCGGCCTCGAGATCGTGCACCAGCTTGCGGAGCCGCTCGTTCTCGGTGCGGACCTCGGCCAATTCGCCCAGGAGGTCGGCCACCACGTGCTGCGCCTCCTCCCCACCCTTCACCACCGCCTCGAGGTCGTGACGCGCCTCGGCATGGCCGGTCTCCCGGGCTTTGGCCTTGACCTGCTGGGCCGTGGCGCCGGTCGAGAGGACCTGCAGGTCGCGGCTCCCGTCACGATAGACCGTCACACCCTTGCAGTTGAGCCGGAAGGCCAGCCGGTAGATTTCCTCGACGTAGTCTTCGCTGGCATCGCGGGCGAAGTTACAGGTCTTGCTAATGGCGGAGTCGTTGTACTCCTGGAACGCGGCCTGCATCCGAATGTGCCACTCGGGTGCGATGTGGTTCGCGGTCACGAACACCCGCTTCCACTTGCCCGGCACCTCGTCGTAGTCGATGTGGCCGCTCTCGGCGATCTTCCGCATCAACTCGTCCGAGTACCAGCCTTCGTCCTCGGCGATCCGGACGAAGTCCTCATTCACGTCCGGCATCAGGACGCCGGCCTGGTTCCGCATGAATGCCACGGCAAACAGCGGCTCGATGCCCGAGCTGCACCCGGCGATGATCGAGATGGTACCGGTGGGCGCCACGGTGGTCACGTTGCAGTTCCTGAGCCGCCGCATCGGGCGGATCCGTTCGCCGGCCGGCCCGCGGGCGCACGTAGCGTCCGGGCCCCAGATCGAGTTCTCCCACTCGGGGAAGACGCCGCGCATCGAGGCCAGCCGCTCCGACTCCTTCTTGGCCTCATCGTCCACGAACTTCTGCACCTGGCGCGCCAGATCGACGGCCTCTTCCGAGTCATACGGAATGGCGAGGCGGACCAGCACGTCGGCCCAGCCCATGATCCCGAGCCCAATACGCCGAATCCGCTTGGCCAGGTCGGTGATTTCGGGCAGCGGGTAGCTGTTGGCGTCGATCACGTTCTCGAGGAAATGGGTCGAGAGATGCACCGTCGGGCGAGGCGGTCCCAGTCGAACTTCCCGTCGGCAACGAACAACCCGAGGTTGATCGACCCGAGGTTACAGACATCGTAGGGCAAAAGCGGCTGCTCGCCACAAGGGTTGGTGGCTTCGTATTCCCCGAGATGCGGCACGGGGTTGTAGTAATTGGCCCGGTCGATGAAGAAGACTCCGGGTTCACCCGTCTTCCACGCCCCGTGCACGATCTGACGCCACACCTCACGAGCCTTCAGCTGGCCCACCACCGCCTTGGTCTTCGGGTGGAGGAGGTCGTACTCCAGGTCGTTATCCACAGCATCCATGAAGGCATCGGTGACGCCGACCGAGATGTTGAAGTTGGTGATCTTAGTGGTATCGGACTTACAGCTGATGAAGTCGAGGATGTCGGGATGATCGACCCGGAGGATGCCCATGTTGGCGCCACGACGGGTTCCACCCTGCTTCACGACATCGGTGGAGGAGTCGTACAGCGTCATGAACGAGACCGGGCCGGAGGCGACACCCATGGTGGAGCGCACGATGGCGTTCTTGGGCCGAAGCCGGGAGAAGCTGAATCCGGTCCCGCCGCCCGACTGGTGTACCAGAGCCATGGCCTTCAGGGTGTCGTAGATGCCGTTCTTGCCATTCGCCAGGGTGTCCTCGACCGGAAGGACGAAACAGGCCGAGAGCTGCCCCAGCGGCCGCCCGGCATTCATCAGGGTGGGCGAGTTGGGCATGAACAGCCGCTCGGCCATCAGCCGATAGAAGGCGTGCCCCAGCTCCTCCACCGCACCGGCGCTGGCCCCGTAGAGGCGGTCCGGGGCGGCGATGGTCCTCGCCACCCGGCCAAAGAGGTCTTCCGGCTGCTCAGTAGGCTGCCCCTGCTCGTCCTTGATGAGATACCGCTTCTCGAGCACGGTGATCGCGTTGGCGGAGAGCTGAGCCGGGGCGGAAGAGCTACCGTGGTCCATTGAAGAGCCTCAGAGATCGGCGAAGAAGGGGGTTCCCGCCCAAAAAGACGGTGTTCGTTGAATCCCGCCAACTTCAATTGTTGGAGAAATATACGTCACTGTTACCAGAAAGACGGATTGGCAAACTAGGGTAAGAATGCCGACAATACAATAGCGTGCGAATGGTCCTACCAGACAGGCCGCAACAGTGTCCACATCACAAAAATGTCGTGAACGAGTGAGGAGGCAGTCAGTGAGGAGTAAGGAGTGGCTCCAGGCCATGCCCACTACACTCCTTACTCCTTACTCCTTACTCTCTCGAACTCTCCTCTCGCGTGGGCGCGGGCCAGCTTCACATAGTGCTGCCACCCTTCCGCCATGCGCTGGGCCATCTGATCGTCCACCTGACGGACGATCCGGCCGGGAACACCCATCACTACGGAGCGCGGCGGCACGACCATGCCTTCGGGCACCACCGCGCCGGCGGCCACCAGGCTTCCGGCCCCGATCGTGGCCCGATTGAGGACCACGCTGCCCATGCCGATCAGGCAGTCGTCCTCGACGCTGCAGCCATGCAGGATCACCCGGTGCCCCACCACCACCCGCCGGCCCACCGTGCACGGCAGACCCTCGTCCACGTGGATGACAGCGCCGTCCTGGATGTTGCTCCGCTCGCCGATCACGATGGGCTCCATGTCGCCCCGGACCACGGCGTTGTACCAGACGGACGCCTCTTCACCCAGGGAGACGTCACCGACGACGACCGCGCCGGGTGCGATGAAGGCGGTGGGATGGACAGTAGGCATGTGGGTGAGGCTAGAGCTATCGGCTATCGGCTATCGGCTATCGGCTATCGGCTATCGGCTATCGGCTATCGCTGGCCGAATCTAATAGCTGTTAGCTGTTAGCTGTTAGCTGTTAGCTGTTAGCTGTCTAGCCGCGCTTAACGCCGTACCGCAGTGAACTCCCACGGCGTCCAGGCATCGACCGGCACGCCGCCCTTGGTGGCCGGCTGCCAGGAGAGGCTTTGGGCAAACCCACGGGCTGCGGCCTCGAACACCCGCACGTCTGATGGCCGCAGCCCTCGCACCTCGGCCACACTGCCGTCCTTCTTCACATGAACCAGGAGCCGCGTCGCCCGGGGGGTCCTCGCCGTGGAGGCGGGGATGGGGATCTCGGTCGCGGACAGGGGACGGGGGCCTGCATCGAAGCAGACGTTGTCGACGTTGTAACCGAGGGTGGGACCGGTGCAGTGCGGCGCGGCCCGGGTCGAGATCGCCTTGGATCTGTCACGCACCGGCTGGCCGAATGCGGAGAGTTGAGGCTCGTACAGCACCAGCTCGTTGGGCCGGATGGTCACCGTGTCGGTGTAGAAATTGTGCCGTGGTGCGATCACGGCGATCACGTGGGCGCCGACCGGTAACTTGGTCGTCGCCGTCATTGCCTCGCGCTCATCGATGAGGACCTGGCTCCCGGCTGGAAGATTCCGGATGCGAATCGCACCGCTGTCGCGTGGCGTAGGCGCCGAACGTTGCGCGGGCGGTGGAGATGGCCGACGAGCCACGGGTTGAGCCGTGGGAGCCGAAACCTGGGACAGGGGGCTGTCCACCTTGGCAGCGGCGGAATCCACGATCGGCCCACCCGCAACCTGGGAAGAATCCGCTGCCACCGGCTCAGCGAGCGAGGCCCGGGAGGCCGGCTCGGCGAACGGACCCACCTTGAAATGATAGGCCGCGGCACCGCTTCCACCGAGGAGTGCCACTATCGCGAGCCACACCCAGCCCAGACCAGACGAGCGGCGCTCGGCCATCGCGACCGGCGAGCGCGACGCCACCGGTCGTGCCACCGGGCCCGAGGGCCGCGCCGGTGACAGCCCGCCGAGTGCTGCCACGTTCGGTAATGGCGTGGTGGGGGCAGACCGGATAGTGGCCGATGGCCCCGAACGGGCCGCGAGCGGGCCGCTGGATTGAGCCGCGGAGGCGCTGGTCGCGGCCCCCATCCCCGCCATCCCACCGGTGCCCGCCGCAACCGTTCCCCCCAGCTCAGCGATCAGCTTTTCGCAGCTCTGGTATCGTTCGCCCGGCTCTTTTTGGAGCATGCGCCAGATGATCTCGTAGAGCCGCCGCTCGTCCGGAGAGGACAGGGTGGGCTTCGGAACCGGATCCATGATGTGACGGTACCCGATGGCAAAGGCATCTTCCCCATCGAACGGCACCCGGCCGGCCAGACATTGATAGGCCACCACCCCCAGACTGTAGATGTCGGACCGACCATCGAGGTCCTGGGCCCGCGCCTGCTCCGGACTCATGTAATGCGGCGTGCCGATCGACATCCCGGTGCCGGTCAGCCGCTGTCCGCTCACGGCTTTGGCAATCCCGAAGTCCGTCATGATTGCGGCGCCGAAGTCGTCGAACATGACGTTGTCGGGTTTGACGTCGCGATGGACGATGCCGCGCCCGTGGGCATAGCCGAGCGCGCCGGCCGTCTGGATCAGCAAGTGGCGGATCTCATCGGGTTCGAGCCGACCGCGCTCGGCCAGGAGTCCCGAGAGCGATTGGCCGCGCAGCAGCTTCATGACGAAGTAGGCCACCTTCCCGGAGTGGCCGACGCGGTAGATCGGGATGATGTTGGGGTGCTCGAGCCCGGCGGATGTGCGCGCCTCGCGTTCGAACCGCTCAACGAATTCCGGATCGAACGAGAGCGAAAAGGGCAGCACCTTGATCGCGACCTCGCGCTCCAGGCGCGTCTCCTTGGCGCGATACACGACAGCCATCCCACCGCGGCCCAACTCCGAGATCAGCTCGTATTCTTCAGCCAGGGCCTCGCGGACCAGGTCGATTTCCGCGATGTCGTATTGGAGGATGGCCTGGATCGGGGTCGTTGCAGCAAGCGAGAGTCCGCACTCGGGACAGGCCTTCCATTCGCGCTGGACCTCGGCGCCGCAGCGAGAACAGTTCATGGGGCGAACCTAGGGCAAGGCGCGTGCCAGAGTCAAGGCAGGAACGGACTTAGCGCTCTTCGATGACGAAGAAATGTTGCCGTTCGGCCGCGCCGCCGCTTGGTTTCCTGGCGGTGATGGTGAGGACGTACTCGCCTGGTTTCAGACCCTCCAGATCGATCGTGCGCCGCGAGCGCGCGAGCCGACCCGGGGCCGTCTCTGAGAACCCCAGACGGATTTTCTTGCCGCCCCCACCGAACACTTTGCGGAACAGCCCTCCCCCTTGCTTCTCGACCTTGATCTCCGTCTCGTAGGGCTCCTCAGGCGTGAGACCGTACACCTCGTAGTAGAGCTCCATTACAGCGCCTTCACTCACGACGCGAAACGGATCGAAGAAGAGGGTGTCGCGACCAGGGCTCACCCAGGAGAGACCCATCTTGCGAGTGCCCACCACCAGGTCGCTCAGGTCGAGCGCCTCGCCAGGAATGCGGACATCGATCGCTTCAAGTGGAAAGATGCCGCCCACATCGCCCTGGCTCAGCGCGAACCGAAGGGTGTACGCGCCGGCCGGCAGCGGAAGAGCCAGGTGTCCCAGCAAGTGGTCGTCCGGACCCAGGGCACGCGATGCCACCATGAGCGAGGTCGTGTCCACCCGGGCAACCGGAGCACCGGCGCTATCGAGAACGGCGAGCCTGAGATGAACGGGGTAGAGCCACCCGCTTACCAACTGGGTGGGGACGAGATCCCCCGCCGTGATGGCATAGGCGAGATGGAGCGTGTTTCGTCCCTCCCGGGCGCCGGTGACCAGGACTTGTGCGAAGGCCTCGATCGGCTTCGCGAACCGGAGCTCATACGAATCCGTCGTGGTGGCGACGTCGATGTCCTTGAGCGTCTGCGCGCGCAGATTGGTAGCGTACATCGGTGCGCTCACGCCTGCCGAGAGAGCCCTCGGGGCCCACGTGAGCAGAAACTCCTCACGCGCGGCCACGGGCATGCGGAGCGGGCTGTCCACCAACCGGTAATCACTTGGATCATCGCGCCCCACGAAATGGAACGCTCGCATTTGCTCTGCGATCACGTAGGTCCACGACTCCGCACCGTACGTTGCCGCGGCCGGCGTGACATGAACTTGCCGCGTGAGCGGTGGTCCGTGTCGAACGTAGATGATGCCACGGTCGTCGAACTCCCTGCTTCCGCTGTGATAGCGCTCGCCGTAGTCATAGACCCGCCTGAACGGCCCAAGCCGGAAGTGGCGCCTGGCGTAGACCAGCCGCCGGTAGTGCTCCGTCACCCGCTCGCCGTCGGACCGAAGGTCGGCCGCGTCGCGCTTGAGCCAGAATCTCCGGAGAAAGCGTGCACGCCCCGCCGCATCGAGGGAATCGAAGTCAGCCAATTCACCGTCGGTCGCGATCGGTGCGATATCGCTTCGGTAGAGCGCGGCCAGTTCGGGGCCCTCCCAGGCCGCCCCTTCGAGGTACGGCTCCAGCGCCTCGGTCTGGCCCAGGGCAAGCCTGGATCGGGCGATCTCGAGCAAGGCAAGCCCCCGGGTACCCCCGAGCGACAGATACCGCTGGAACGCCGCCAGCGCCGAATCGAGATCGCCGAAGGCACGTTCGACCCGGCCGCGATAGAGATGATATTCCGGATCGGCGATCTCGCCGGTGGTCGCGGCGCGTCGGAAGGCGGCAAGGGTAAGGTCGGGCCGCCGGTTCAACCGCATGCTGTCGGTAGTCTGCGCCAGCTCGGTAAGCGCGGGCACGAATCCCGGGTCGACCTGGGCGGCGCCTGCAAAGGCGGTCACGGCCTTGGTGTCTTGATCCTTGCCGAGCATTGCCTTCACGCCGAACAGGAGCGAGCCGACGCCCCGGCCCAGCTCGCGCTCCGCGACGCCGAGACCGAGCAGTGGGTACGGCCAATCGGGCTCGAGCTCGGCGGCCCATTCGAACTCGGAGCCCGCATCTTCGAAGTGGGATTTCCCTCCGAGCGTCCCGAGCCTGAGCGCCAGGAAGCCGAGCCGAAGGTGGAGGATGGGGTTCTGACGATCGAGCTTGGCGTGTTCGATCAGGCTCGCCTCGAGCCGAAGCAGGGAGACGGTATCGGAGGCAGTCGCGAGAGAGTCACGGAACTGCTCGAGAGCCTGGCGATCTTCGGGAGCTTGTGCGGCAGCGGTGCCATCTGGCCACCAGAGCGCGCCTACGGCGAGCGCGCACGCGAGAACGGCGACCCGCCGCCTAGGGCGCGGCGACGACCCGGAACGCTTGCTGCCGGCGTTCGGTGCGACCCTGGGCATCGGTCACCGCGACTTCGAGGGTATACTGCCCTGCCTTGAGCTTGCCGAGTTCGATGGTGCGGCGGCTCCGCACGATCGGGCCGGGTGCCTGCTCCTCGAACTTGATGCTGATCTCCGAGCCGCCGCCGCCGAACAGCTTGCCGATTCCCAGAAAGCCACCTCCTCCGCTTCCTTTCTTGACGGTCAACTGCGTCTTGTACGTAGACGTCGCCGGAAGGCCATAAACTTCGTAGTAGAGTTCGAGAAGGTCGTTCGAGGCAAACACCGCTTGCGGGTTGAAGTACACCGAGTCTACGGGGGTCGGGAGCCAGAGGAGGGTGCTCCATTTGGCTCCGAGCACGGGGTCGCTCAGTGCAAAGGTGGTCCCGTCCGCCCGCACGACATCGATCGTATCGGTCGGTGTCACGAGGCCCGCATGCTCTCCGTGCTGGACCGCGAGCCGATAGCGGAGCTTGCCGGCCGGGGCATCGACCGCCACCCGTCCGACCAGGTACTCGTGCTGGGGCACGGGATTGCCCGCCAGGAAGAAGCGCGTCGTATCGCATGAGCTGACGACGTTCCCCGCCGAGTCCTGCGCAACGAAGAGCACCCGTACCGGATAGAGGGTCCCGCGCTGGACCTTCGTTCCCTCGAGTGCCGATCCCGGAATGGCAAACGTGAGCTGCAGCTGGGGCCCGTTCTCGTCGTGGCCGACGGCGAGCACCTGGGTCTCGGCCCGGAGCGGCCGGGCGAACGTGAGCTCGTAGCTATCGGTCGAGGTCCCGACCTCGATACTGGTTCGCCCGAGTGACCGCTCTTCGGCCTGGTACCGGTTGGTCCCGGCAAATCCCGACGATTGAATCCGGCCATAGATCGGCGAGAGTCGCTCGCGCGACAGCAGGAGTTCGGTCGCCACCGGGTCGCCAGAAACACCCGTACCACGCAGCGTCACCGTTGCCGCATTGCCCAACACATCGAACAGGCTCTCGACCAACTTGTAGTCTTGCACGTCTTCACGTGCGATGAAGTGGAAAATGAGGTCGCCATCGGCCCGCTCGTACCGCCACGATTCGTTCGGCTCGACGTCACGGCCCCGATACGATGCGCGATCCGTGGGTTCGCCGTGGCGGATATAGATGATGCCGCGGTCGTCGAAGGCTTCGCTCTCGGACCGATAGCGTTCGACGATGTCGTAATGCCGGTTGGTACTGGCAAGCGCGAAATTCTGCCTGGCGTAGAAGTAGCGGCGGTAATGCTCCCGCAACCGCTCGCCGTCGCGCCGCAGATCGTGCCGGTCCCGGGTCGTCCAGAACTCCTTGAGAAACTCGGCACGCTGGCTGCCCCAGGTCCGATCGAACCGATTGAGATCCTCGTCCGTCGCGATGAAGTCCAGATCTTTGCGATACTCGCTCACCGATGGCGGATCGTCATAGGCTGCGCCATGCAGGTAGTCGCGGAAACAATCCGGCGCGCCGAGCAGGCACTTGGTGCGGGCCCCTTCGAGGAGCCCGAGCCCGGGCTTGCCGCCGACGCGGAGATAGGCATTGAAGGCGGCGAGTGCAGAATCGAGACTGCCCGCCTCCCGCTCCACTCGGCCACGCTCCAGCAAGACCTGGGGCGCGGCCCCCGCGGAAGTCGCAGCCGAATTCCTGAGCGCCGCGAGGGCGACGTCCAACTTGATGTTGACCCGCTGCTTGAGCGCGGTCCGGGCCAGCTCCACCAGGCCGAGCGAGAACGCGGGATCGACTTCGGCCGACTTCGCAAAGGCGTCGGCGGACCGCGACAGTGCGTCCTTGCCGAACATCGTCTTGATGCCGGTCACGAACGAAATCTGAGAATCGCCAACGCCGTACTCGGCCAGGCCCAGCCCATACCACCCGTAGGGCCATGTGGGCTCGAGCTCTGTGGCCCATTCGAACTCGGCGGCGGCATCGTCGTATTGCAGGGCGACCCCGAGATTGGCCAGCCGAAGGTTCAGAAACCCGAGCTTCAGGTGAAGCAGCGTGTTGTTGCGGTCGTCAGTGGCCACCTGGACCATCGCCTGCTTCAGCGCGAGAAGCTGGGTCGTGTCGCGCACGGCGGCAAGGGAATCACGGAACTGCTCGAGCGCTTCGCGCTGGTCCGGGAGTTGGGCGGCGCAGGGCCGCGCCGTGACGGGGGACAGCACGACCACGAACGCGGCGAAGCCCGGCAGAATAGCCCGACACAGGCCTTGGCCAATTCTGTGACGATGGTTCGAATGAATCATGCGTACCGGCATTTCTCGCGGCGCGTCAGAACGGTTGGCGGGCTCGGCCACAGCGGCAAACCCGGCCGCCCCGTGCGTTCGACCCCTATAAGGTATAGCACCAAGATCCTCGCGGGTCCACGACTAGGGACGCCTGAGACAATCGCCGCCGCACATGCAGCGGGCCGTGTGCCCTCCGGTCAGTCGACCACGGCAATTGTGGCGTCCTGACGCCGACTCGTACCGGCTGATGGGTCGGTCACCCGGAGCCTGAGACGATACTGGCCCGCTCGGAGCACACCCAGGTCCACTCGGCGGGTTACCCGAACGATGGGCGCGTCGGTCAGTTCGCTGAAGCTCAATGTGATGTCCGGAACCCGGCGTTCGAGCGCCGTTTCATCATCGCCGCTTTCCATGGGTACCAGATCGATGTCCGTTTGATACTGGGAGCCGGCGACAATTCGATCAGCGCACGATCCGGCGGAGCAAACTAGGATGGAGCGTTGTGAACATCATCCGGTATGGAGACGATACAGCGAGAGAGATCTCCACGTACCCCGGGGTTAGTCGGGTGGCCTGTTCGCCTTGGCCCGCTCCTTCAGAAAATCTTTGATCCCCTCGAACACGCCCCGCGCATAGAGCCGCTGTCCTTCGTCGGACCTGAGCGCGGCTTCCTGTCGCGGAAGCATCATGAAGAGCCCCTCGGTCAAGACGGCCGGCATCCAGGTTGGTCGCACCAGCGCCAAGTCTCCACGGCCGACGCCGAGGTTGGGCAGTCCAAGCTCGCTGACCAGCTCGCGCTGGATTGCGAATGCGAGCGGGATGCTTTGCGGGTGGTTGTAGAATACGCTCGTGCCATTGTTGGTGAACGGGTTCACCCCGTCGGGCAGCGCGTTGTTGTGGATGGAAATGAGAAGCTCGGCGTCGATGGCATCGGCGAGCGCTACCCGCTCCCACAGGCTGGCGGCGCTATCGGTGGTCCGCGACATGACCACCGTCGCCCCGTCCTCTTCCAACAGCGCCTTCAGGTGGCGCGCGACGGAGAGATTGGCTTCGGCCTCCCGAAACCCCGTCGGGCCCGTCGCCCCGGCGGGCGGATGCCCCGGGTCGACCAGCACGAGCCGCCCGCGCAACGGGTGCGACGGATCGATCGCGGGAGGGCGGCGTATCTCGAGCAGCAGGTCGTTGCCGTTCCATCGGGCCCGATAGCCCCAGACCGGCTGCACCAGCCGAAATGCGATCGTGACCTCGTCCGCCGCCGATTGCTCCCAATCGACGCGTGCGACTAGCGGATCGGTTCCACCGTAGCGTATCCAGTCGATGTCGCCGTACGCGCCATAGAACTTGATGATGATGTCCGATTCGGTCTCACTGACCCGAAACGGGACCCGATCGCTGAGCGGGATGCGGGCGGTCACCTTACTCGCTTCCGGAAACAGTGTCATGGACCCGACACGAGCGTGGAGCGAGGTCCGGCCCGGGGGCAGCGGCTGTGCGTCCTCCACGGGAACCCAGGCTTCGGCGCCGCGCGAAAGACGTAGGCGCAGCATGCCATTGATCCGGCCCACGGCGGCCGCACGCGTCCCGGTCGGGAAGAACCAGTGGTACGTGGCACTGGGCGCCGCGCGCCCGACCGTCAGGCTATCGGTGTCGCCAACCCTGGCGGTGTCGTCGTCGAACTCCACCAGCACTGCATCATCGAGCGGCCTGATCTGCACCGGCCAGGGGACCGACACGGTATCGCTACCGTGAATGACTTCGATCACGGGCATGACGGGCGTCGCGGTATCACGCCGTGCCATCGGGCACGCGCGCCCCGGGGGATGATGCGGACAACGGCCGGTAGCCGAGGCCGGACCCACCATCGGTCCCGGGTCTCCACCGATCGTCTCCCCGGTGATCGATCCGACGTAGCGGTCGGCCTCGAGGCGCGGCCGCAGGTTCATGGTGTCGCGATCGAACGCTCGGATACCCCAGGCAAGGTCGGCCAGTCTGGGATCCGGCATCAGGGGAATGCGTCGACCGTCCGCCAGCCTGACGGCGACAGCCGATCCTTCGGACGCGCGTACCGAGACGAGGAGCGGCTCGTGGGTCGGCCACCACACGGCGCCCTGCGGCGTGATCGAACCGGAATCGATCCAGGGCGCCGTTCGGGGAGGAATGAAGGCGGGCCTCCGGCGCGCGACATACTCGAGGCGGGCGGAGTCATTCGCTGTCTTGGCGAAGAGCTCGAACCGCATCACACTGTCGGGCGGAAAGGGAATCCACGCGAGCCAGGCGCCGTTCGGCCAGACCGGCACCGGATTCCCGTTGATGGTCAGCGATGCGTCGCCGGTGCCGGTCGAGCCAAAGATGAAACTGGAGTCGCCGGCGACCACCCGGTCCTGGAGCGTGGGATAGACCACGCTGAGCGCAATCGGACCCTGTACGACCGGCACTCGCGGGAGCCGGTCCTCCGACGCTGCCAGGCTCACCGGTGCGAGGCCCGCCGACGCCTGCGGCAGTGGCGGCAGCGCGGGAGGCGGGGTCAGCTTGGATTGCGAGGAAGCGCAACCCGCTAGTACAATAGTCAGGGCCGCCAGTGCACGCGATCGGGTCATGAGTCCACAAGGTAAGCAAGGACTAGGACTTACGCTACGTGATAGGTTGACGCTCCGGCGTGCGAGCTCTAAATTGTCGCGCCGGCGCAGGGGTCGCCGTCCCAGAGCGGCCGCGGGCTCCCGAGGCCCCGGAGGTCATGTGCAGCGCAATCGAGCCACAGGGACGGAACCACCGGTCGGCGACCCGCAGGGTCGGGACGGCCGAAGTCGGGGCCTAGCCTCGCGGTGGCTCAGTCGCTACGCTACGGCTGTGCAATCGAATAGCGTCCCCACCACCATCGCAGACCACCAGGCGGGTCTTCCGTTCCGTGCCGAGTTCCCACCCGTCGCGCCCGACGCTACTCGCGTAGCTGTTCCGATGCGAATCAACTCTCCCGGTCACGGAAGGCGCTGAGGTCGTGTCCCGCCAACGCGATCCCGATCCTGGGCCCACACCGGGGGCGGTCCATGTTTCGGTCTTCGGCAAGACCGACTTGGGCCGCACGCGCGACCATAACGAAGACACGTTTCTCGTAGCCAACCTGAGCGCCCCGTCAGCGAGCCTCAAACCCGAGGTTCGCGAGCATGAGCTCGGTCCCCGCGGCTCGCTCTGCGTCGTGGCCGACGGCATGGGCGGGGCAGCGGCAGGCGAACTCGCGAGCGCGATGGCCGCGGAGGCCATCTACGAGCACATGTCGAGCGTGTGGCCCACGGACAACGAGGCCTCGGCCCAACGTTTCGCGTACCGCATGCGAGAGGCGCTGGAGCTCGCGAATCACCGCATCCACGCGCATGCGCGCGAGAATCCCGACGTGCGTGGCATGGGCACCACCGCCACGGTGGTCGGTATTCTGGGCCAGAGCCTGTATCTGGCCCAGGTGGGCGACAGCCGTGCCTATCTGATCCGTCGTGGCCAGACCACCCAACTCACCAAGGACCAGTCCCTGATGCAGCGATTGGTCGACGCCGGCGAGCTCACCGAGCAGGAAGCGGAAGACAGTCAGCGCAAGAACATCATTCTTCAGGCGCTCGGACCGGAGCCTCGCATCACGGTCGACCTCACGTATCAGGACCTGCGGCGCGAGGACACGCTCGTGTTGTGCTCCGACGGGTTGAGCGGACAAGTCAAGCCTGAAGAGATAGCGGAAGTCATCGCAGTGCATCCTGACCTGGCCCAGGCGTGCACAACCCTGATCGAGCGAGCCAACGAGCGCGGCGGGCCCGACAACATCACGGTCGTCGTGGCGCGTTTGAGCGGGGAGGGTCTGCCCGCGGCGGATGAGGGATCCCCAGCGGGGCGAAAAGTCTTCGAGCTGGAAGGCGAGGACGACATCGAGACCGAGGAGCATCCCGCCGTGATCGACGAGCCCGAGCCGGTGCTCAGCCCGCGTCGTTCGGCGATTTCGTTTATGTGGGTCGGTCTCATCTTGGCCCTGATCGCCATCGTGCTGCTGGTTCTCCGATAATGCGCGCCCGCTTCACGTTTCTCTCCGGTGGCCACTCGGGCGAGAGCACGACGTTGGACGGTGCATATCTCAGCGTGGGCCGCCAGCCGTCTTCCGATCTCCGCTTCCATTTCGAATCGGAGCTCCAGGTCTCGAGTCATCACGCGACCATCTTTCAACGAGGCAGCTTTTTCGTCTTACGGGACGCGGGTAGCGCCAACGGAACGTTCGTCAATGGTGTCCGTCTCACGGCCGACCACTTGCTGGCCGACGAGGACGTCATCCAATTCGGCGCGAGAGGCCCGCGCGTCAGCTTCGAGATCGTGCGAGAGCCCGCGGACCACCACCCTGGAAGCGTCCGACTAGCCGTCCCTCCGGTGCGAATGCGCCCGCGCTCACCCACGCGCCCGGGACACGCGGCACCATCATACCCGCTCCCCCGGTGGCGCCCGACCCCGGGAACGCAAACGCGCATTCGTGCCGAAGTCGCGCGCCAGACGGCCCCGCTGCGCCGCGTGACGTATGCGGCCGCCGCCGTTGCGGCGTTGTCGGTGTCCGCCTTGGTATGGCAGCGCGTCAGCCAGAATGCGCGCTTCGAGGCCGATCGCCAGACCTTCTTGACCCGCGCCGATAGCCTCATGGAGGAGATGGGATCGCTGTCGATCACCATGGAAACGCTCCGCGGCCGATTCGACTCGGTCCAGACGGAGGCCGCTCGGCTGCGCGACTCCGTGAGCCGGCCGGACCAGGACCCGGAAGATGTCATGCTGCTCCGTCGCCGGCTCGAGGATGCTCTCGCGCTCCAGCGGCAGCTTACGCTGGCCGCCGCGCTGGACCTGGAAGCGATCGCGAAGGCCAACCAGGCGGCGGTTGGGATCGTGCTCGCCGCGTTCCCCGATGGCACACGGGTCACGGGCACGGGGTTCGGCATCAGGTCGGACCGGATCGAGGGTCTGGTATTGACCACCAAACACGTGGTCCTCGGAATCGATGGCTTACCGGCGGAAACCTTGGACATTGTGTTCGAGGGCTCGACCCGTGCCCTGAATCTCGAAGTGGTGTCGGTCCACCCCGACGTCGATATCGCCCTGCTTCGGACGCGTGCGCGGGGTGCCGTTCCGGCGGTCGCATCGCTCCAGTGGCGCGAGCCGCCGGTGGCGGTCGGGGACGCGGTGGCGACTATCGGCTACCCGTTGGGCTTCGACCTCCCGATGGGGGGCGACTGGGAACAAGTCGGCATCACCGCGACGGCGTCACCCGGGTCCGTGACGCGGGTTCTCCCCACTCTCATCCAATTCGACGGGTTTGGCGTCGAAGGATCAAGTGGGAGTCCGGTGTTCGATCGCAACGGGAGTGTGGTGGGTCTCGTCTACGGGAGCCAGGCGGGCGGGCGAGGGCGGATTGTCTACAGCGTCCCGATCGTGTATGCCCTCGAGCTCCTCGACAGGATGCCCTGACCCGAGCGCGTCCGGCAGCTCCGGCTACCCCAGGAGCAGCCAGCCCAATGCCAGCGTCCCACCCAATATCACGGTCACCCACACCACCCAGCGTCCGGCGTCGCGGGTGAGGTCGTCGAGCGCCGTGAGGCCCGTGCGTGTCCGGACGGGCCCCCAGGCGCCGGCCGGCCGTACCCGGGCATAGAACCGGTCGAGCACCTCGGCCGGCTCAGGCCGGGTGAGGAACATCACCGGAATCCAAACGGCCATGGACCCGAAGGTCGTGATCATGAGTCGCTGCCCGAACGTCAGGGTAACGAACAACGAGCTGATTGCTACCGCGAGCCCTGCAACCATGGCCGATATCTCGGTCCACGCATTGACCCGCCACCAGAACCATCTGAGGAGGAGGACCGTCCCCGGCCCGGTGCCGATGAGGATCACGAACCGGAACACCGTGCCCACGCTGTCCATGAAGAAGGAGATGGCAGCTGCGGTGATGGTGAGCAGGACGGTGGCCAGCCGCGCCTTCCGAATCAGCTTCGCCTCGTCGCGTTGGCCGCTGAATCGCGCATAGAGGTCGTGGACCAGATAGCTCGCACCCCAATTGACCTGCGTGGAAACCGTAGACATGAACGCGGCCACGAGGCTCGCCAGTACCAGACCCAGCACGCCGGCCGGGAGGTAACGGACCATCAGGAGCGGATAGGCGAGCTCGGGATCCTCGAGACCGGGAAGCACGACCAGCGCCGCCAACCCCACCAAGACCCAGGGCCAGGTTCGGATCAGGTAATTCAGGATGTTGAAGGCATGGGCCGCCTTGGTCGCTTCACGTTCGTTGGCCGTCGCGGATAGCCGTTGGACGAACATCCCGCCGCCATCCGCGTTTCGAAACGACCACCACTGGATGCACAGATAGCCTACGAATGTCGAGATCGGGAGCAATGCGTCCTGACCAACGGGGATGAGTGCGAGTTTCTCGCCCTCGCCCATGGCGCGCAGGCTGTCGGTCAATCCTCCGAGTCCTCCCACCTCAACCAGCGCGAAACCCATGACCAACAGCGCGCCACCCAGCGCCAGGAAGAACTGGAGAAAATCGGTCGCGACTACACCCCAGAGCCCCGATGCGGCCGTGTAGATCAGGACGACGAGCACAATCGGCATGATGGCCCAGAGACGGTCGTCGCCCGGGAGGTTCGGCAAATGATCGAACACTCCCAATCCGACCATGACCTTGCGCATGGCCAACATGCCGTAGCCAATCGAGAGGCAATTGAAAGGGACGGCAAACAGGAATGCACGGGTCGCACGGAGTGCCGCTGCCGGCTTGCCGCCGTAGCGGAGTTCCGTGAGCTCCATGTCGGTGAGCACGTTGGCCCGTCGCCAGAGCTTGCTGAGCAGGACGGCAAGGAGAACGTGCGCGAAGGCGAAGCTCCACCACTCCCAGTTGCCGGCGACACCACGTCGGGCAACCACGCCCGCCACATACAGCGGGGTATCGACATTGAAGGTCGTCGCCGCCATGGACGTGGCCGCGAGCCACCAGGGAATGGCCCGCCCACCGACGAAGAAATCGACCATGCTCTTGGTGCCGCGCCGGGCGAGCCAGAGCCCGAGGAACAACGTGCCGCCCAGGTAGGCGGCAACCACGCTCCAATCGAGTACCGTCACCGAACCCGCTCGCGGATCCAGCGGCCGACGGCCTTCTGCAGCGGCCGCTGGCGATGCCACGCGAGCAGGATGGGCGGACCTTCCGGAACGTGCGCCGCGAGCCGGGGGTGTCCGAAGAGAACCACCAAGGCCGCGGCCGGCACGGCAGCACGGAGTGCCTCCTGCGCGGCCGGGCCAAACCCCGCTCGGCCTTTCCATCCCCGCGGCTCCGCGAAGGCGAGCACGACGCGATCGCCTCCCGGCTTTATTCTCATGCCCTCGGCCTGAAGGAACTTTTCGACCACATCGCAGGGCGAGACTTCCACCGGCCCATCGGCATCATCGTCGACCACGACGAGCTCGAGCGGCTCGGTGAGCGCCGGCGGGGCGCCACGCAGCATCGGCCGCTCGAGGATCGCGGCCGCCATGTCCTGCACGTCGCTGAACGGACCCGCGGGCCGCGACGTAACCGATCGCGCCGACCGCTCGAGCGCACGCTCGTAGCGAGCATAGGCGTCGTGCAACCGCCGTTCGGGAATCTCACCCCGCGACTGCGCCTGATGAATGGCGTTGGACACCGCGGAGAGGTCGCGCGGGTGCAACACGAGATCGCACCCGGCGCGGACGGCCTCGACGGCTGCGCCGGCCTCGCCTTCGGCACGACAGGCACCCTCCATGATGAGGGCATCGGTTACGATGAGCCCATCGAAGCCCAGCTCATGCCGGAGGCCGTCGAGAATCAATTTGGAGAAGGTCGCGGCGCGCCCGCTCGGATCGATCGCGGGATAGCTCACGTGGGCGGTCATGACCGAGGCAACATTGGCTTCCACCGCAGCGCGGAAGGGCACGAGGTCCGCGGTGCGCATATGCGCCAGATCGACGGGCACCACCGGCAGCGTGTCGTGCGAATCGGACAGGGTGCGGCCGTGCCCCGGGTAGTGTTTGATGCAGGCCAACGCACCGACCCCTTGGCACCCGTCGATCCACTCGCGGACACAGGCGGCCACGCGCTGGGGATCCTGCCCAAACGAGCGGGTTTGCACGATGGGGTTTTCCGCGGCCAGGTCGAGATCGCCGACGGGCGCGAAGACCCAGTTGATGCCCACGGAACGGGCTTCCGCCGCGGTGAGCGCGCCGGCCCACCGGCACACCTCATGTTTGCCGAGCGACGCGAGTGCCGCGGGCGGCGGGAGCTCCGTGAGACCTTCCACCTGCTGCCCGGCGCCGCGTTCGAGGTCGGCGCCGATCAGGAGCCGGCGCCCGGCGCGCTCGCGCAGCTCCTGAACCAAGGCACGCACTGCCGGCACGGTGCCGCCGAAGACCATGAAACCACCCACGCCGAGCGAAATCGCCTCGGCAATGGTCGAGCGCTCATGGGCAAAGCCGGTAGCGGAGCTCCAGCGGAGCGCGGGAACGATGAGGCGGCCGGGAATCATCGTGGAGTGATCGCGCCCAGCACGCGGCGGCCCTTGGCCCCAGTCGCGGCCGGCAAGTTCCCCGCCGCACCCGCGAGCGTGAGATAACCAAGCAAGGCGAACGCCACGGCTTCCTTGGCGTCGCCGGTAAAGAAGAGATCGTCGAAGCGCAGCATGGTAATCGGACGACCGGTCACGTGCCGTAGGTGGTGCGCCAACTGCTGCATGAGAACCGGGTGGCGCGATCCGCCTCCCGACACGACCACTTCACCCGCATCCGGCACCCAGCGCGCGACGGCGCGAGCGATCGACTGCGCCGTCAGCTCGACCGCGGTGCGCACCGCGTCCGGACCCGGCACGCGCTCGATGAGCGCCGCCACGTACTCCGCGCCGAAGCGCTCGCGTCCGGTGCTCTTGGGCGGTCGGCGCTCGAAGTAGGGATCGAGCAGCAGCTCGTCGAGCACCGCGGCGTGCACGGCCCCTCGGTTGGCTAGGATGGCGTCCCGGTCGTAGGGTAGGCTCGGGTCCACCAGCCGTGAGGCGGCATCGATGACCGCCATACCGGGTCCGGTGTCGAATGCGAATGCGCCCTCCGTCATTCCGCGGCGTGGAACGAACGTCAGATTGGCCATGCCTCCAATATTCAGCAACACGCGCGGATGGGTCTCACTGCCGAACAAGAGCACGTCCGCGACGGGCACCAAGGGCGCACCCTCGCCGCCGGCGGCAACATCGCGCGCGCGGAAGTTGTGCACCACGGTCGTGCCGAATCGCTCCGCGAGCACCGCGGGCTCGCCGAGCTGCCAGCTGACCGTGGGCGGCTCGTGCCATATGGTCTGTCCGTGAAAGGCAATGAAGCCGAGTTCCGCCCCGGTCCGCCCACTGTCGGCGAGCAGTGCCTCGACGGCGTCGGCCGCCCACTCCGCCGTCTGCACGTGCAGGTGTGCCAGCTCGCGCGCCGTGGCTTGGCAAAAGGCGCGTTCGAGCGAAGCCCGGGCGGCATCATCGTACGGGTGGCTTCTGAAGTTCACGAGTGACACATCGGTCGTGTCGGCGATCCTGACCAGGGCGGCATCGACGCCGTCCAACGACGTGCCCGACATGAGTCCGACGGCGAAGGTGGGGAGACTGGTCACGGCAATGCCGCCGGTCGAACGGGAGGCGGATCGCCCAATAACGGTCGGAGCCGCCCATCGTGTGCGGCCAGCAGGCTCTCGGCCTCGTCCCGGGCCACCGTGAGCCGCACCATGACAATCGCCGTCTTGACGCTCCCGCCGGCGGCCTCGATCGCCTGCCGCGCGGCGGCCCGATCCACCCCGGTCGTCTCCATGACGATGCGCTCGCCGCGATCGATCAGCTTGCCGCTCCAGGCCTGGAGGTCGACCATCAGGTTGCCATAGACCTTGCCCAGGCGGATCATGGCACCGGTGCTCAGCGTGTTGAGCACCAGCTTGGTCGCCGTGCCCGCCTTCATCCGGGTGGAGCCCGTTACCACTTCCGGGCCGACGGGAATCGGGATGATGAGATCGCAGGTCCGCGCGACGGCGTCAGGTGCGGCGCTCGACGTGACGAGGATGGTCGTCGCGCCGAGTTCCTTGGCGCGCGCGAGCCCCGCGCCGACATAGGGCGTCGTGCCGCTGGCCGCGATGCCAACCACCGTGTCCCGCGCCGACACCTGCCGTTCGTCCATCGCGGAGCGGCCGGCCGCTCGATCGTCTTCCGCGCCTTCGGCCGATCGCACCAGGGCCGGTGGGCCGCCGGCAATCACTCCCAGCACCATTGCCGGGTCGGTACCGAACGTCGGCGGACACTCCGCGGCGTCGAGCACGCCGAGCCTCCCGCTGGTGCCCGCGCCGAGGTAGACGAGCCGGCCGCCGCTCCGGAATGACGTTTCGATCGACTCGATGGCCCGCGCCAGTTCTTGGCGCGCCGCCGCGACGATGCCGGGCACGGTGGCGTCCTCGGCGGCAATCAGGTCGACGATTTCGAGCGGGGACGCGGTATCGATCCCAGGCGTGCGAGGATTCCGGCGCTCGGTCAGTCGCGGATCGTGGTTAGCTTCTGTCACAGTTGGTGAGGAGAGGCCATCTCCGTGAGGGTGGGCTAAATTAGACGGCGTTGGACGCCAGGATCAACCTCTCGCATTCTCGCGCAACCGTACCCCGTACTCAAGGCGGAGAGCGCCGTGCACCTCCCTTCGATCGCTCGCTTCTCTTTGGTCCTTCTCCTCGCGACCGCCTGTGCCGCCCCGCTCTCGACCGGGGTCGATCGGGCGTGGCCCCTGGCGGGCACGGCCCGGGTCACGGACGCGCCCCGTGGCATGGTGGTGTCGGGCAGCCCGATCGCGAGTGCGGTGGGCCGCGACATTCTCGCGGCCGGCGGCAACGCGGTGGATGCCGCCGTGGCCGTGGGCCTCGCGCTGGCGGTGGCCCATCCCTCGGCCGGCAACCTGGGCGGCGGAGGGTTCATGGTAATCCGGATGGCCGACGGGACGGTGCGGGCGCTCGACTATCGCGAGACCGCCCCGCTCGCGGCCACGCGGGACATGTACCTCGATCAGGACGGCGACCCCACGGACCTGAGCATCACCGGCCATCTCGCGGCGGGGGTGCCGGGCTCGGTGGCGGGCATGGTGGAGGCACATCGCGCCTATGGGCAGTTGCCGTTCAGCCAGGTCATCGCACCGGCCATCGAGCTCGCGGCCGGCGGGTTCGAGATCGACAGCTTCCGCAGCCATTCGATCGACTCCAACCGAGACCGGCTGTTCTTGTTTCCCAGCTCGCGACTGGCGTTCCTGCCCGATGGCCGCGCACCGCCTCGCGGGATGAGATTTCGGCAGCCGGACTTGGCCCGCACGTTGGAGGACATCCGCGCGCGTGGCCACGACGGCTTTTATCGGGGGCGGGTGGCGGACCTGATCGTCGAGGAAATGCGGCGCGGGGGCGGCCTCATCACGCATGAGGACCTGGCCGGCTACCGCGCGATTTGGCGCGAACCGGTTCGGATCACGTACCGCGGCCATACCATCTATTCCATGCCGCCGGCCTCCTCGGGCGGGGTGACGCTGGGCCAGATTCTCAACATCCTGGAGGGATATGAGCGGCTGCCTCCCTTCGGATCTCCCGAGCTCGTCCATCTCGAAACCGAGGCGATGCGCCGGGCATTTACCGATCGCAACACGTATTTGGGCGATCCGGATTTCGTCGAGATGCCGCTCGAGCGTCTCCTCTCAAAATCCTATGCGGCGTCGCTGCGTGCCGAGATTGTGCCGCGTCGCGCGACGCCCACGGGAAAGTTCGATCCGTCGCTTCGAACGGGCGAGAGCACGACCCACTACTCAGTGGTCGATGCCGACGGCAATGCGGTGAGCTGTACCACGACGCTCAACAACAGCTACGGCAGCGCCGTCACGGTAACGGGGGCCGGCTTTCTCTTGAACGACGAGATGGACGACTTTGCGACGGCCCCGGGCCGCCCCAACATGTTCGGTCTGGTCCAGGGCGAAGCCAACGCGATCATGCCGGGCAAGCGGATGCTCTCCGCCATGACACCGAGCATCGTGCTCGATCCCGACGGCGAGCTCTTCATGGTGGTTGGCACGCCCGGGGGCCCGCGCATCATCACCATGGTGTACCATGTGATCTCTAACGTGATCGATCACGGGATGTCCCTGTCGGAAGCGGTCACGGCACCGCGTACCCACCATCAGGGACTGCCGGATTCCACCCGGATCGAGCGCAACGGGTTCACGCCAGGCACCATCGCCGCGCTCGAGCGCATGGGCCACGCGGTAACCATCGGGGGCTACTCCGGGGACGTCGAAGCCATCATCCGAACGGCGCGAGGCTGGCAGGGGGTGAGTGATCCGAGACTGGGCGGAGGGGGAGCGGGATACTGAACAAGGAGGTAGGAAGGTAGGAGGTAGGAAGGTAGGACGGAGGAGAGAGGAGGTCGGTGAGTGGGTGGCAGGAGCGGGAGACGGAACGAAGAAGGGGCAGGACGGCTCGCGTCCTGCCCCTTCTTCTACCGCTCCGGGGTTTGTGGCCTACTTCCTACATCCTACACTCCCACACCCCACTATTTAGTTCACCACCACGTCCGAGGTCAGGGTCACGGTGATTGCCGCGCCTGGCGGCACCACCACGTCGCGGTCGTACGTCTCAAGAGCGCGGGCGGTGCCTGCGGCGGCTCCCACGGCGCCACCGATGACGGTGCCCTTCTTGCCCCCGATTATGCGTCCGGCCACAGCCCCGATGGCCGTACCCGCGCCGACCTTGACGACGTCACCCGCCTGGACGCCCCGACCCTTGAGGTACTTCTCCACGTAGTCGACGCTCCCATGCACGGTGTAGGCCCGGCCGTCGAACATCAACTGCGTCGGCTCGAGCACCAACACGCCGGCGCTATCGCCCTTGTTTTCCGACGGTGCGATGGCCTTGACCGTGAAGCTGATCTCGGCGCCGGCCGGCACCACGATTCGGCCTCGCTCGTCCTTGAGATCGTTCGACGTCCGAGCCACGAACACGTAGCCGGGCTTATGGGTCCGGGACGTGAGGGTATCGATCGCCGTGGCGTTGACCACCGCGCCGGCCGGGATGGTCGCGGCTGAGCGCGTCGGGGCCGGCGCGGGCTCTCGGGCCGGCGGCGGCGTCGGAGAGGGCGTCGGAGTGACGGCCTTCCGCTTCGGCGCGGGCGCCGGCTGGGCGGCAGGAGTCTCGGTTGGGACATCGGCCAACTGGGCGGTGGTATCGACCGGAGCCAGCTCCAGATCCCGGCTCAGGCTATCGGCCAGCGCCATGTCGCTATCTTTGTCGGCTCGGCCGCACGCCGCCACGGCGATGAGCGCCACCATGAGCAGCATTCGTTTCATCATGCCTTCCTCCATCAGGTGCGTGTATAATCACTGGGCCTAAAGCCCACATATCCAGTGCCATGCGCGAATTACGAACTGTCCTTCCCTACCTCCGTCCCTACCGGTGGACCTTCGCCGGGGGGCTCGCGCTCGTCCTGGTCTCCAACTACTTCCTCACACTAGGTCCAAAATACCTAGAATTGGGAATCGATGCGCTGGAACAGGGCAATCCGTTCGCCGAGGTCCGCCGAGCGAGCCTGCTCCTGATCGCTGTCGCACTCCTGGGAGGCGTTGCCCGGTACGGCATGCGGGAGCTGCTCAATAGCGGCAGCCGGAAAGTCGAATACCGCATTCGCAATGCCCTGTTCGAACATCTCCAGCGCCTATCCAGCGAGTTTAGCGACCGGTTCGCCACGGGCGATGTGATGGCCCGCACAACCAATGATCTCCTCGCTGTCCGCATGGTGATCGGCCCGGCCATGATGTACCTGGTCGATACCATCACCCGGGGTGCGCTCATCGGGCCGCGCATGATCGCGATCAGCCCCCACCTCACCCTGCTGGCCATCCTCCCCCTGGCCGTCCTGCCCGCCGCAATGATCGTGCTCGGCCGGCTGATTCACGACCGCAGCATGAAGGTCCAGTCCCAGTTCGCTACCCTCACCGACCATATCCGCGAGAATTTGACCGGGGTGCGGGTCGTTCGGGCCTATCGGCAGGAGGCGGCCGAGATCGCGCACTTGGGGCGGCTGAATGAGGAGTACGTGGGGCACAACATGGCCTTGGCATCGGTCCAGGGGGCGTTCCGACCGCTATTCACCTTCCTCGGAGGAGTGAGCGCCGTGGTGGTGCTGGCGGTTGGCGGGGGGCTGGTCATCGGCGGCAGCGTGACGGTGGCGTCCTTCATCGCCTTCGACGTATACCTCGCCATGCTCATCTGGCCGCTCATTGCGCTCGGCTGGGTAGTGAACCTGGTGCAGCGCGGTGCCGCGTCCATGGGCCGCATCAACGTCCTCTTCCAGCAGCAACCGGTGATCGTCTCCCCGCCCCACCCGGTGCCGCTTGCCATTGCACGCGGCGGGCGCGCCATCACCTTCGACGGGGTGTGGTTTCGCTATCCCAACGCCCACGAACGCGGCTGGGTGCTGCGGGATATCTCGTTCCACGTGCCGGCTGGCCGCTCGCTCGCCATCGTCGGCCAGACCGGCGCGGGCAAATCGACGCTGGTCGACCTGCTGGTGCGCACCTACGATCCCGACAAGGGAAGGATCCTGCTGGACGACGTCGCAACCCGCGATCTCGCGCTCGAGGACCTGCATAGCGCTATCGGGTTCGTGCCCCAGGAAACGTTTCTCTTCAGCCAGACGCTTCGCGAGAACATCCTCATGGGCACCGACGATGCGAGCCGCCTGACCGACGTGATCGAGACGGCTCAACTCGGTGAAACGATCGCGGGCCTGCGCGACGGGCTCGACACGATGCTCGGCGAGCGGGGCGTCAACCTGTCCGGCGGGCAGAAACAGCGCACCGCCATCGCCCGTGCCCTCGCGATCGACCCGCCGGTCTTCGTCCTCGACGATGCGCTGAGCGCCGTCGATGCCCATACCGAGGCCAAGATCCTGACAGCCCTGCGCGGCGCCCTGGCAGAACGGACCAGCATTGTCGTGTCACACCGGCTCGCCGCAGTGCGCGAAGCGGACTGGATCTTGGTGCTGGAAAGCGGCTCGATCGTCGAGCAAGGAAGGCACGAAGACCTGATTGCGCGCGGCGGGCGCTACTGGAGCCTGCTCCGCAAGCAGCAGCTGGAGGAGGAGCTGGAAGAAGCAGGGAAGTAGGAGTGTAGGAAGTAGGAAGTAGGAAGTAGGAAGTAGGAACGAAGGAAGTAGGAAGTAGGGGCACATCTCACTACCCACCTACAATCCTACCGTCCTACCTCCTGCCTATAGCTGCTCCCGCAAGAACTCCGGAGTCAATCCTTGGAGCCAGCCTGCCAGCCGGGTGAACTCGCCCGACACGAGCAGCACTCCCACAACAATCAGCAGGACTCCGCTGGCGCGCTGCACCCACGGCAGGTACTTCCGGAATCGTTGGAACCAATCGAGAAACGCCTCGACCGCCCAGGCGGCGATCAAGAACGGCAGGGCTAGCCCCGCCGAGTAGACGGCCAGGAGCAGAGTGCCACGGCTCAGGTCGGCCTGGGTCCCGGCCAGGGTGAGGATTCCGCCGAGGATCGGACCGATGCAGGGCGTCCACCCGGCGGCGAAGGCCATGCCCACCAGCAGCGTTCCGAAGTACCCCAGCGGCTTCTGTTCGATGTGGAGGCGACTCTCGCGCTCGAGGAAGCCCAGGCGGAAGATGCCCAGGAGATAGATCCCGAACAGGATGATGAGCACGCCGCCCACCCGCTGCAGCCAGACCTGGTGGTAATTGAGCGCGCGGCCCAGGGCCGTGGCGCCCATGCCCAGCAGGATGAAGACGAGCGAGAATCCGCTGACGAAGAGCAGCGAGTGGATCAAGGCGACCCGCCGCCGGGAAGTCATCTCGTTCAGGCTGAGGCCCGTGATGAAGCCGAGGTACGACGGGACCAGGGGCAGCACGCAGGGCGACAGGAAACTCAACAGCCCCGCGACAAACGCCACCAGGATACCGAGGTTGCCGGGCTCGCTCACGCCGCCGCCGCTTTCACCAAAGGTGATCCGTACAGGCGAACGGTCGCGGAAACCAGGGCGCGCGCACGCGGGGTCGCGCGCTCAGTCGGCGTCGGCGGGGCCATGTTCCTGGGGCGGGAACCAGCGCTCGATCGGAATTCGCACCGGCGGCTCCTCCTCGAGACGGTGCTCGGCTAGGGCAAGGATGTCGTCCAGGGTCTCGACCACACCGGAGCCAACCTCCGTGACCTCGGCCGAATAGATACCGCGCTCCTTGCCCTTGAGTTGGTGCATGTAGCGTGCGGTGTAGATTCTACGGCGGTCGCCGTCGACCCGGGTGAAGACCGCCGTGCCCCATTGCCGACCCTCGTGCATCATCGGCCGGAACACCCACAGCCCGTCCACCTCGGCGACCGGCACCTGTTCGGCCACCGATGCCGCCAAACGCATCCAGCCCTCTCCAACGCCGGGCTCGTCAGCTGTGGTCGTGTGCTGCATACTTGGTGAGCATGAGAGAATCGCATCCTGAGCGGGGAAATCGCGAATGAACTCGAAAGGCCGTCATCATACGGCAGGGGAAGGTATGGCTGGGCGGATCGGTATTCAAGGACAGAGCCTCAGCCGATTGGCCGTGCTCTGGCTCCTGATTGCCGCGTTCCTCGCCGCTCCGCCGCTCACGGCCCAGGAGCCCACAGCGCCCGATTCCGCGCGAGCCGATTCGGCCGTCTCCCTCCCCGACCTCACCGTCACCCGCGCGCCCGAGCGTATTGCTCGTGCTCCGCTGGCGGTTGCGCGGCTAGGCCGCGATGCCCTGTCCCGTGGCCAATTCACCGTCACACTGGACGAGGCCTTACCCGAGATACCCGGCGTCTCCGTGGCCAATCGCTACAACTTCGCGCTCGACGAGCGCATTTCGATCCGCGGCTTCGGGAGCCGGGCCAGTTTCGGCGTTCGCGGCATCAAGATCGTGCTGGACGGCGTACCCCAGACCCTGCCGGACGGGCAGAGCCAGCTGTCGAACCTCGAGCTCGGCGCCATCGACCGGGTGGAAGTGATCCGCGGTTCGGCCTCGTCGCGCTACGGCAACGCCGCCGGAGGTGTGATCGCGTTCTCCTCGCGCCCTGCCCCAGTCGTTCCGGTCTCCCAGGCCTTTCGACTCGTTGGCGGGGCGTTCGACACCTGGAAGTGGCAGTCCAGGACGACGTTCCGGTCGGGGCCTGCGAGCGGCACCCTGTCACTGTCCCGGCTCACCACCGACGGTACTCGCCAACACAGCCGAGCGGACATCCGGAAGGCCAATGCCACGTTCGAGTTGATCGCGTCAGCCCGCACCGCCTTCGGACTCACCCTTGCGCTAAGCGACAGCCCCGAGGCCCAGAACCCGGGCGCGCTGACCCAGGCCGAGTACGCCGCCAATCGGGATTCCACGGGCGTGAACAGCATCGTGCGTGACGCGCGAAAAGATGTGAGCCAACAGCAACTCGCCCTGACGGTGAGACATTTCGACGACGCCGGCCAATATGCCGCCACCCTGTACGGCATCCACCGCGCGCTGTTCAATCCGCTGGCCACCAACGTGGTGATCGACCTGGGCCGCTGGGCGGGCGGTGTCCGCCTGGACGGCAGCCGCCGGATCGGCCTCGCCACCGTGTCCGCCGGGCTCGATGTCCAGCGCATGCAGGACGATCGAGTGAATTTCCTGGGCGACGGCATGGGCGCGCCGACCGACAGTGTGACCGTGAACGAGATCGAGACGGTGACCGAGATCGGACCCTTCGTCCAAGTCGGCTGGGACCCGGTACCCGCGCTCCATTTCTCGACCGGACTCCGATACGACGACGTGACCTTCGATGTCGCCGACCGGCACTTGACCGACGGCGAGGACCAGAGCGACCGGCGGCGCATGTCGGCCTGGAGCTGGCACGCCGGGGTAAGTGTGCCGCTGCAATCAAAGGTCACACCCTACGCCAACATCTCCAGCTCATTCCAGACACCAACGACCACTGAACTGGTCAATCGTCCCGATGGAAGCGGCGGGCTCAACCCCGACCTCGATCCGGAACGCGCGGTGACCGTGGAGCTTGGCGCACGCGGCCGGATCGCCTCGTGCTGCACCTACGAGGCGGCCGTGTTTCAGAGCACCATCCGGGACGCCATCGTTCCGTTCCGAGAAGTGCTGGGCCGCACCTTCTTCCAGAATGCCGGCAAGACGCGGCATCGAGGCATCGAGATCGGGATCGGCGCCGTGGCCCTGCCGGGTCTCAGGCTGTTCGGCTCCTACACCTTCGCGTCATATCAGTTTCTGGAGTATCGCCTGGTGGATCAGGCGACTATCGACACGCTCGACGGCAACCGCCTCCCGGGCATTCCGCGGCACTCCCTACGGCTTGGCATCCGGGCCTCTCCCGTCCAAGGTCTCGCGCTCGATATTGATCATACGTTGAGTTCGTCGCTGTTCGCCGATGACGACAACAGCATCGAAGTCGATGACTGGGGTGTGGGCGTCACCAACCTGCGCGCGAGCCTGTCTCGCACCGTCGGCGACATCGCCCTCGCCCCGTTCATCGGGGTCAACAACATGTTCGACCGCGCGTACGTCGGCTCGGTAACCATCAATGGGTTCGGCGGCCGGGTGCTCGAACCTTCACCGGGGCGAAACGTGTATGTGGGAATGGAGGTTGGGTGGCGGGACCGGTAGGCGCGAAACGAGGAATGACCATGAGTCGGTGGAGTCTCAGGTACGCTCTGTTGATGGTCGGGGCCGTGGCCTGCTACTCCCCACCGCATCACGCCGAGTTTACGGTCGGCATGACTCGGGCGGAGGTCATCGGGCGGTTCGGTGAGCCGGAGCGGAAGGACACCCTGCAAAAGACCGACGAGTCCGTCTGGGGGGCCATCGAGTCGTTCTGGTCGGAAGTATCAATGGGGAGCGAGGTCGAGATCTGGTTCTACGCCACCCAAGTCGACGTGGCCGGCGACGACGGATCGGCATCCGTCGAGGGTACGACTGAACTCTACTTCGTGGACGGATCCGATACGGTACACGGAATCGGACTCGCACCCAACGGTGCAGTGTTCGAGAGCGACTCTGATCCATCCGCCCCCTCGCCCGAATTGAGCCGCGGCCGGTGGGTATTCCGAATCTCATCTAGAATTCAGGCTTCCTTCACCGAGAGAGGTGAACTGGTATCTCGATATCTTGAGGCATCGGCCTGTCGGGGTGCCAGCAGGGGAGCGAGGTGCCCCCCCACCGGCGACTGATGGCGTTCGGTCGATAGAGAGGGAGGCGTATGCCCATCGTTATCCGGAATGTTGCGTTTCTCGCGTTGCTCGGATTCTGGGCATGCTCTGATGGCCCTGGCGCACCGCAAGAGCCGGTCACCGGGTCAATCCGACTCCGTGTCCAGACTGCCGGACACACGCTGGATACGGACGGCTACTCTCTGTTGCTCGACGGACTGAATACGTCGCGAGAATTCTCCGAGACCGACTTACCGTTCGTTCGGCCGTCGATTCGGCCGCGGGCTCACTGCCCGGGACGGTAGGACCGAACCAACTGGGCCGCGATCTCCGCTTCGGTAAACGCAACCCGCTTCAGCTGACCCCGCGTGTACATCTCCGCCTGATCGGTGTGATGCGGCGAGTCGGGGTTCGAGCTCTCGCCGTACGCCAGGATAGAGTAAGCGCGCGGGCCGTCGCGGCCGAACTCGACCGCCAGCACCCAGCCGTCACCGCCGGCCACTTGCTGCTTCCCGTCCGGAGCGTCCTCGAACCAGAGCACCCGGAAACACCCCAGGCTCCCGGAGCACCCACCCACCGGCAGATCGAGGTCGCCTAGGCGGACCCGGTGCACCTCGCCCCAAGCGACGTCGTAGCTCCCGTATCGCCGCGTGGTCTCCTCCACCGCCCACGCAAAGCTCCGGGCCGCCCGCTCCGGCTGGGTCAGCCCGGCCGGTGTTTGGAGTGGCTTGGCGGCGCTCCACGGCGTGGTAATCAACTCACGCTCGCGTTCCCGGCGCGGGCGGGTATCGCCGGAATCCGGAGTCATGTATCGGTACACCCACGTCTCGAACAGGGTCGAGCCGCGTGACTCTGGTGAGACCGTGTTGTCCCAGCGCTCGAGCAGTGCAGCTGCCTCACCCACCTCGGCAGTCGGTTTCGACGCTCGCACCGCGGCCAGGAGGTCCCCCTTGTATCGTTCCGCGGCCAGCATGCGATACGAATGCTTGAGCCGCACGACGTCTTCGAGGCTCACCTTCCGCTGTTGGGAGACCAGCATCAGGCTCAACTGGCTTCGAAGGCCGAGGTCGGGGCCGGGAAAGTCGGGCGGAGGGAACCGGGTCGAGTCGAGCGGCGCCTCGAGGTTGGTAAAGTGAAAGGGATCATTGGCGTTCTGGATGTAGCCGCTCCGCGGATTCAGCACCTGCGGCAACGAGTCGAACGGAACGATACGAGTCCAGATCTGGCTCGTCGTGCGCACAGGAACGGCTGCCGTGTCGTTTCCCGATGGAAGCGGCCGCCGCGGTAGCGTCGCATTCCAGACGTAGAAGATGTTCCCGTCGCGGTCGGCGAAGGTCAGGTTCGACTCGGTGTGGGCGCGCATCCGGACCGCCGCCTTCCACTCCTCGAGGTTCCGGGCCCGCATCATGCGAAGGAACTGCTCGGTCTTTCGATACTCACCCCAGGCCGGCGAGCGCAGGACATAAACCTTGCCCTGCCCGCGCGCGATGACGGGACCCAGAGGCGAGCGCCACACCTCTCGGGACTCGCTCGACAGTCCGTCCCCATTCTTCCACTCGACGGTGATCAACTCGTGCTCGAGCGGCACCGACCCGCCATCGAACAGGTAGTGGTCGGCCCGGTCGGGATCGACATCGAGGGCATAGACCTCCTCGAGATCGGGATTGTTGTTGGTCGTCGCCCAACCGAGGTGCTCGTTGAACCCCCCGTCGAAATAGAGCGGGTACCCGATCCGGAAGTCGCCGTAGAAGTTGATCACGCCGGGGACGGTGATCTGGGCCTCGTAATATCCGGCGTCCCAGTTGAGATGCGGGTTCCGGAGCAGGATCGAACGGCCAGAGGTGGTCCGGCTGGGGGCGAAGGCCCAGGCGTTGGATCCTGCTCCAAGCGCGCGCAGCGAGTCCGCGGCGCGGAGCCGAGCACGGCGCGCCCGCAGGAATCGAGCGGCGGCCGGCGCCATGGTCTCATCCACCCAGAGTGCCGCGACATCGTGCGGCGTGAAGTCGTGAGGCATCCACGCCGGGAATTCATCGGGGTGGGTCTCGACATAGCGGTTTGCACCGGCGGCGAATCCCTGACACAGCTCGCGCGTGGCCGGCTCCAGCAACTGAAAGGTCTCGACTGCTCTCGCATGGCTCTCGCGGAACGCGAAGTCGGACTCGAGCGAGTCCCGGCCGAAGTAGCGTGCCAGCTCGCCGCGCCCGCGAAGCAGATTGACCGCCACCCGCGCCCCGTAGTCCTCGAGCTGGACCCAGGCCATCCCGAAACCGAGCGCCGCGAGGTCTTCCGCCAGGATATGCGGGACGCCGAACGTGGTGCGCCGGATTTCAACTCGTGCACTGTACGGGCGAGCGTCCTGGGCCGTGACCGCTGAGTCACAAAGGATGAAGAGACCGAGAACCACCAGAGAGACGATTCGCATTGAGGCTCCGTGCGCGGGGACCGGCGACAGGCGGATCCGAAAGGGAATCTGTCGCTTCACGCTCGACGAGGCAAACATGGCGCATCTTTGGGGATACCCTCATTATTCGGCGGTCCCATCCAACACTGGGGTCGTACGCAACCAGAGAGGCGACGATGCTTTCCGAGCCCATGGACGAGATGGCCGGCCAATGGGACGACGAGGTCGAAGGGATCGAGGATGCGGACCTCGAGACCGAGGCCGAGGTCGAGTGCCCCTACTGCGGCGAGACCGTCTCCGTAGGTATCGATCCGGGAGGCGGTCCCACGCAGCAGTATGTAGAGGATTGCCCGGTCTGCTGCCGGCCGTGGCGGCTGCGGGTGGCGTACGACGTCGACGGAGCGGCCGAGGTGTGGGTGGAGGAGACTCACTAGCCGAATATCACGGAGGAACCGACCATGACGCCGGTCCCAGAGTCGGTCGCTCAGTTTCTGGCCGGAACCCGCATTGCGGTCGCCGGCGTTTCCCGGAATCGAGGTCAGGCCGCCAACGCGGTCTACCGAAAACTGAAGCAGTCCGGCTACGACGTGTTCCCCATCAACCCCAAGGCATCCGAGGTCGAGGGCGATCGGTGCCACCCCGATCTCATGTCCGTGCGGGGGTCAGTCGATGGTGTGGTCATCGCGACCCATCCGAGTGTCGCGGTCGACCTGGTCCGGCAGTGTGCCGAACGCGAGGTGGGCCGGGTGTGGCTTCACCGCTCCTTCGGTCAGGGCAGCGTGTCGGATGAGGCGGTGGCCGCGTGCAGAGAACTTGGCGTCGAGTGCATCGTCGGCGGCTGCCCGCTCATGTTCTGTGAACCGGTCGACCTGGGTCACCGCTGCATGCGATGGTGGCTTCAGCGAAAAGGCCGAGTTCCGGCGTGATCCGCTCTCGCGGCCGGCGGCACCCATGGGAGTCCAAGAAATCGAGCGCCACCTCGAAGGAGCGTCACACGCAGTATGCCTAATCTCGCGGACGGCATCGTCTACTACATCGTCTTCCTCTTCTCCACCACGCTCCACGAGGCGGCACATGCGTGGGCCGCCAAGCGCGGCGGCGATCTCACGGCATACCACGGCGGTCAGGTCTCGCTCGACCCACGCCCACACATTCGACGCGAGCCGTTGGGCATGGTGGGCCTGCCGATTCTCTCGGTGCTGGTCTCCGGCTGGCCCTTCGGATTCGCCAGCGCGCCGTATGATGCCAACTGGGCCCGGCAGCATCCCCGGCGGGCCGCCTGGATGGCGCTGGCCGGACCGGCCGGAAACCTGATACTGGTCCTGCTCGCCGCCCTGCTCATCAAGGCCGGTGCCGCCGCCGAGCGTCTTCCATTCACCGGAGTCGGTTTCGTTCGGGCACGTGACCGCCGCCACCACTCAAGGCAGCATGGACGCGGTGGCCTTCGTGATTGGCGCCTTCTTCTCGCTGAATCTGGTGCTCTTTATTCTCAACATGTTGCCGTTTCCGCCACTCGACGGCAGCGGGGCGCTGGTGTTGCTGCTACCCGATCGCGTGGTTCCCCGCTACCAGGAATTGCTCTGGCGCCACCCGTACCTCGGCTGGGTCGGAATCCTCGTCGCCTGGCAAGTGTTCGACTCCGTGTTCCAGCCCGTCTTCCTGCTTGCGGTGAATCTGCTCTACCCTGGCGTGACGTACGGATGAGGAGCAGGGCTTGACCGCCCGCGCCGGGTAGGCCATAGTGGTAACCATATGGTTACCACTTCCCGGCGCCTCGATCGCACCTTCGGCGCCTTGGCCGACCCGACGCGGCGGGCCATCCTGGGTCGGCTCGCGGAAGGGGACGCCACGGTCGGAGAGTTGGCGCGGCCGTTCGCGGTGTCGCGTCCGGCCATCTCCAAGCACCTGCGGGTGCTCGAGCGCGCCGGGCTGGTGCGGCGGGCCAGCGAAGGACGAATCAGCCGCTGCAAGCTGGACGCGACCCCCATGGGGGAGGCCGCATGTTGGGTCGATCGCTACCGCCCGTTTTGGGAGGGGCGGCTCGACTCGCTGTCACGATATCTCGGGCAGAAACGATCCACCACGAGGGACGGAGCGGGACACATGAGCACCGACACGAGGACGTTCCTGCAGACGGGCAGGCTGATCAATGGCGATCCCAACACCGTGTTCCGAGCATGGACCGAACCGGAATACCTCAAGCAGTGGTCCTGCCCCGAGAGCGTCACGATAGTGGACGCCCAGGTGGATCTTACCGTCGGCGGGCATTACCGGCTCCGCATGCAGGGCGGAGACGGCACCGCGCACACGGCGGCCGGACGCTATCGGGAGATCGATCGCCCACGCCGCTTGGTGTACACCTGGGACTGGGAAGAAGAGGACTCCCGCGTCGGGGAAACGCTCGTCACGGTGGAGTTCACCGACCTCGGCGGGACCACCGAAGTCGTCCTGACCCACGAGCTGTTCCCGACCGCCGAGGCGAAGGCCGGCCACGAGCAGGGATGGACCAGTTGCCTGAATCGGCTCGAGCAGCTGTTTGGCCGAGTCGGTTGAGGACCCGACGCCGCTGAATCATGGATTGATGGCCCTGGTCGCTCCGCTGACGATGAGAGAGCGCGCCTCGGGCAAGGCCCAGATCTCGGGGTCCGGCCCGTCGAGAGGACCCGTCCGCGGAACCTGAACCGCTATCGACCGGAAGTACTCGCGGAGCCTGCTCCACCATCGTTCCGTCGCTGGGTGCGCAGCTGACCCCTCACTCCGGTAACGATTCCCGATCCACTCGAAGCTCGACAAACCGATCTCCTCGCCATGGGGACCGGCGGTCACGGCGTTGAGCCAGATGACCCCCGGGTGCCCCGCCCCGAAGAACGGAACGGTGGGGTCCAGCGCGGTGCTCCGCTCTTTCCAGCCCAGCTCCGGATGCTCGATCCACCGTTCGCGTTGCCAGGCCCGGCCGGGTACCAGCGGCAACGGCCCGGATGGTTTGTGCCAAAGGGCGATCCGGTCGAAGTGCACCCCGTCGAGCGACGAACGCGCAACCCACCGCTTGGGGCCGCCCGAGACGATGAACGCGATCTCCGGGTCCTCGGACAGCCGGCGAACGACCTCGGCGAGGTCGCGTTCGCTCGCGTAGAACGGGATCCAGGGCATGCTGCTGTCAGGGCTCGGTTAGCGGGTCCAGCCATCGAGCCGCGGGGTCACGATGTATCCCTCCCGCCAGGTCCCATCGACGAGCGCCGGTGCAAGGCCTGCGGCGGCCGCGCGCGTGCCGTCCTCGAGGTCGACGCCTAGGCCGCCGAGTCCGCTTACCAGGGCCTGAAGCTGGTCATGCGTTGGCATTGCGGCGAGCCGGAGCCCGAATCGATCCGCGAGGAGGGAGGCACGGCTGGACACATCGTACGCGGTCGCCTTGGTCTTGGACGGCAGGGGATCGATGCCGAGTGCCCGCCAGGCGGCAAAGGGAAACGACTCGACCGCAACGCCCTGGGATGCCCCTGCCAGTGCCAGCTGCTGGAGACGGGGCCACGAGAGCCCGTCGAGATAATCGAACACCGCGATCGAGAACTCTACGAACGGGCGGTACGGCGCTGGCTTCACCTGCCCGGGAAGCCCGGTCTTGGCCGGTGTGTGCAGCTCCCGCTCACACACCCTGGAGTGCTCGAGACCATTGTCCGGCGCCTTCCATCCCTGCGGTCCGTCCAGCAGCACCACCCGGGCGCCCAGCTCGGCGGCGAACTCGGCGATGAACATGGCACACGCATCGGGCGACGGCGGGTCGGCCAGGCCGGCATCTCGCAAGGAGACGAACGTGACGTCGATCATGTCGTCTCGCTCATCCAGCACGGCGACACCGAAGTCATCATAGTGCTTGTAGGCCAGGTCGATGGAGATGATGGGCATGAGGAATAGGGCGTAGGCTGTAGGGAAGGTAGGAAACGACCGGGAACCTAACCGAAGGTTCCCGTGTTCATTGGTTGAGACGGCTGCTTGCCGCGGCGGCAGCCCGGTCGGTGCGGCAGTCCCTCGAGTCCTTCAACTTACGGAGCGAACACCCATGCCAGATGACCGTCCATCGCGCAACGCCCTTCGACTGAGTTGGGTCGCCCAGATCATCGCGGCCGTGATCCTCGGCCAGAGCCTCTTCTTCAAGTTCACCGGCGCGCCGGAAGCCATCTACATCTTCGAGCGCTTGGGGGTCGAGCCGTGGGGACGCTACGCCACCGGCATCGTCGAGCTGGCGGCCGTCGTGTTGCTTCTCATCCCGCGCACGGCGGGCGTGGGAGCGCTCTTGGCGATCGGGCTCATGATCGGTGCCCTGGGGAGTCACCTCACCGTATTGGGCATCAACGTGCAGGGCGACGGCGGCCTCCTCTTCGGGATGGGCATCGTTACCCTCATCGCCGCAGTCACTGTAGCGCTCATCCGGCGCAGTGAGATTCCGTTTTTCAGGAAGTAGGAAGGTAGGAAGGTAGGAGAGTAGGGACACTGAGGGGCGAAGGGCAGCCGGGCCTCCTCCTTCCTGCTCTCCCACTCACTACCCACCCCCGGTCTTCTTTCTCGAGATCATCTTGTACCCAACAAAGGCGGCACCGCCCACAAGCAATGGAATCCAAATCCAACTGATCGCCTTGAGCAGAAGCGCCCCACCTATGATTACGGCGCCTGCCTGCACCCAGCCAATCAGTTGGCCCTTGGTCTTGGCGTTGTCGAGATCGGTCCGCGTGTACCTCACCGGGAGGTTTTCGGTCATGGTCGCTCCGGTCTTCAGGCTCGCAACGAGCCAGTGATCTCCTCCTCACTCCCCACTCCCCACCCTCATCCCATCCAGAAGCCCTTGCGATGCGAGAAGCCCAGCGTCTTCCGGCAGGCCGGGCAGAAATAGACGGTCCGCCTTCCGAAGAACTCCTTCAGCTCCCGGTAATGCACTTTCCTGAGCGTATCATCACAATGGGGGCAGACGGGATCGACGTCGTCGCGCATCTCGAGGTTGAGCACCTGCATTGCCTCCAAGGTTCGCAATTCCACAATGCAAGATGCCGACTTTTCTCCGGAGACACCAGCGGACCGGGCCAAAGGCGACAATGCCACTCAGGCCAGCGTGGCGCGTACCGCCTACTCCCGGGTGGAATTGACCGGTTCACCAATTCCGGTGATGGGCCCCACCCCCCCAGCAGCCACCTTTTCAAACGGAAGGAGCGTCTTTCGTCCCCTCGCGGGAGGCCTAGTGCTCCGGTATCTTTGCTTCCCTATGCGAAAGACCATCGAACGGATCACCCCTGCTCTGGCCGCCAATTACACCATCGAGCGCGAAATCGGACGCGGTGGCATGGCTACTGTCTATCTGGCCCACGACGTGAAGCATGGCCGCCAGGTGGCGCTCAAGGTGCTGCTGCCGGAGCTGGCGGCAGCGGTGGGAAAGGAGCGGTTCCTCCGGGAAATCGCCATCGCCGCCCAACTGATGCACCCCAACATCCTCCCGCTCCACGACTCGGGCGAGGCCGACGGGCATCTGTTCTACACCATGCCCTACGTCGAGGGCGAGACGCTGCGCCAGCGACTCGAACGCGACAAGAGCCTACCGATTCCGGAGGGCGTCAGGATGCTGCACGAGGTGATCGATGCGCTCGCGTATGCCCATGCGCAGGGCTTCGTGCATCGCGACATCAAGCCGGAAAACATCATGCTCACCGGCCGCCACGCGGTAATCACCGACTTCGGCGTTGGCAAAGCGGTTACTGCCGCCGGCGACACGTCGCGGCTTACCACCGTCGGCACCGCTCTCGGCACGCCGGCCTACATGGCGCCGGAACAGGCTGCGGGCGAGGTCGACATCGATAACCGGGCCGACATCTATGCCCTCGGTGTTGTGGCCTATGAAATGTTTGCCGGCGCGCCGCCCTTCACCGGCGCCACCGTGATGCAGGTGATCGCGAGTCACTTCAAGAAGATCCCGGAGCCGCTGGCCAAAGTGCGGATGACGGTGCCCGCCGGTCTCGAGCAAGTGGTGATGAAATGCCTGGAGAAGAACCCGGCCGACCGTTGGCAGCGGGCCGAGGACATGCTCCCGCCGCTCGACCGGGTGCTGGCGGCGGCTGTCCCAGCCGGAACGAGCGTCGGTGGACGCCGATTGAATCCGCCGGTGAACGCGAGCTTCGTCCTGCGGGAGGAGGTCTGCCGGAAGCTTTCCCGTGAGCGGCTCGACCCGCGCATGATCGGCGACCGGATGCACTATCTGGATAATCAGGTCGAGTCGGGCGTGCTGGTGTGCTTCCTCCACGGTATGTGCCGCGACCAGCATGCGTATGCCGGCATTCTCGAGCGCTTACCCTATCGCGGCATTGCCCCCACCCAATACGGCTTCGACCGTCAGGCCCCGCACCGGATTCCGCTGGCGATGGAGGACCACGTCACCCTGATGTGGGAATTCCTGCGCAACGCGATCGAGCGGCTCCGCCCCGCCGTGACAGTCCTGGTGGGGCACTCATCGGGAGCCGATTTGGGCTTCGAGATCCTGTCGGCCCGGCCGGACCCGCCCGTCACGGTGGATGCGTTCCTCTCCCTCGACTGCAACCTGAACCACGACACCTGTTTCGTGTCGCGGGTGCTGGCAAACCTGTCCACCGATGAGCCGGCCCACATCATCGATGAGCTCCAGGCCATGGGCACCCAGGCGCGCACCCTGCAGGAGTGGATCGATATCCACTCATATCTCGTGGAGATCTTCCGCAAGTTCCACGACGACATCGAGGTGCTGACGGGGTATGCCCAAGAGGTCGTGCGGCCCTTCCCCGGCAAGGATCCCGCTCGCTTCATCGAATGGTATCGGGCCGCGGCCGAGCGCGTGCGGCACCTCGCCTGTGTCTTCTCCGACTCCGAGTCGAGCAACCCCGTCGTGCAGGATCTCAAGCTTCAGAACCTCGACCGAGGCATCTTCGGCCCGCGCTACCGGGAAGGCTCGATCGTGATCGAGAACGGAGCCGGGCACTTCGACCTGGCCGATCCCGAGCGACTGCTCACATATGTCGAGGCAGTCGTGAGCGCCGTGCCGTAGTCGTCGCCGGAGAGTAGCCCTCGTTACCCGGCCGAGCGTCGAACGACGGTCAGTTCCTTTTCGCGAAACCCAAAGCCCTCCAACCGGATGGTATCGGGCACGATCTCCCGCCGGTACTCCACCGCAGCCGCCTGATCCCCATCCCAACACGCGAACAGCTCGATGGTCCCGCCATCCTCCACCGCGCCCGCCAGGTACTCGCTCATGTCGTTCAGCGTCTTGGTCTTGAGCACCAGCTCCTCTGGGTCATCTTCGGCGTCGGGGTACTGCCCGTAGTTGAAGCCACAGCCGCAGATCGTGTGCGACCCGGCAAAATAGACATACGGCTTGCTAAACTGATCACGTACTCCCTCGTCTTTCTCGCCGGCGAGCTCCGTCACGTGGAAGCCCCGGGCGTGCTCGTTCCATGGGATCAAAGGCAGCGGGCGGTCGGCGGCCAGGTAGATGACGAGGCACATGGGCTATCGGCTGGCTTTCGGCTATCGGCTAAGTGAAGGGGAGTAGGAATGTAGGAAGTCGGAGAGTAGGAAGAAAGACAACCGATCGGCGGCGTCGCCTCCAATCCTACTACCCTACCTCCTACGTCCTACCTCCTACGTCACCTGCTAGCTGTCCAGCACACCCTGTCTATGGAAATCGCAGATGCCACTTCGGGATGGCCGCCCCGATGACGGCACCTCCGCCCGCCCCGACGGCTGCGCCACCCAATCCGAGGACCGCCACCACCACACCGGTGTCGGCGTTGCAGTCCTCGTTGTTGCAGATGACTTCGCCGATCAGGAGCCCGTACCCGACACCGGCCAGAAGGCCGACGATGCCCCCGATGATGGCTCCGGTCTTGGTGGCGTGCCCGCGAACCCACAGCTTGTCGATATCCGAGTCACTCAATTGGGCGAGCCCCAGATCGCCCGCCACCACCACGCTGTCTCTCGTGACCGAGGAGAAGGCCCCCTCGAGCCTCGCGCCGCCGGGCTGCTCGATCCGGAGCCGTTGGCCCACATGAAGAGCCCGAATCACCGCCCGGCGCTCCACCGAGACTCCTGCTGAATCCTGGGCAGTCAACGAAATCGACGGAGTGAGGAGGAGGCCTGCGAATAGAGCGAGTCCAGGCCAGGCCACGGGGTGGTTCATAGCGAGTCTCCAAGGGAGGTGTGGCCGACGGTTTCTTAACCGGGAAACTCGCTTCAGGGCGTCCCCTGAGCGTGACCTGGGGAGTGGCTATTGGCTATTGGCTATATAGCCGAGAAGCCAGTGCGGTTGGCTGACACCTGGTAGTCGGCATTCCCGCCTGGTCCTCGGCTAAAGCCGAGACTCGGCGGCTGTCACTAAAGTGACGGGTATCGCGAGCGCTGTGCTTGCCAACCGCAAGGGCCATGCAGGGGACGGTCATTCGGTCCACTGGGCCACCGGCTCCAGCGTTTTTTCGCAGCCAGCCCACGCACCATCCAGACCGAGCCATCGCCGACACCCCCGTCGCTTCAGCGACAGCTGTGCCGAGCCGCGGCTTCAGCCGCGAGCAGAGAGGCTATCGGCTATCGGCTATCGGCTTCCGAGATGATATAGCTGTTAGCTCTCTTGTCCCTACCCTCCCCGAAGCGCCCGCCAGATCGGTTTGCCAAACGCTACCAAGCAAGCCCAGCCCGCGATCACACCGGGCAAAAAGGCCGCGGCGAACAAGTACATCTCTCCGGTGTGGCTGGCCTCCCGCCACACGAAGTAGGTCCCGGCCGGCACGAACAGCACGCAACTGACGGCAACCAGCAAGAGGCCGACGGTCTTCTGCGTGGCGAGCAAGAGGACACCGAGGAGGAGGCTCAGGAGGAGGACCGCGGGAATGGCCACATGCCACTCGATGGTGTACTGGTAGAGGGCGACAAAGAGTGACAGGCCCAAGACCGACGCGATGTTCAGGATGATGGTCCAGCGCACCAGTCCCATCCGCGGCCCGCTCCAGTCCATCTTCGACTTCCCCTCGTACCGCTCGAACATGGCGCGGCCGGTCAGGCTCGCGAGCAGGAGGAGGGCGGCGCCCAACGCGATGCTCTGCTGGGTGAGCGGTGCGCCCTTCGGCAACCCGAAGGTCAGCACCACGGCCCAGGGCAGTACGGCGACGGCGCCAGCCAGCGCAAGCCAGCGGCTCCAGAACGTCTCGAGCACGAGCCCGATCGCGGTGATGACCAGCGGCGCCAGCAGCACCCGCGTGACGATCACGAGCCGTGGATTGACCCCGTAGGCTCCACGCTCGAGGGTCACGATGAGCCCGCCGAGCGCTACGAGGGCGAGGATTGCCACAATCTTTCGGAGGAGAACCATGGTATCACGCGTTCTATGAGTCGAACCACCCGAGGCGACGAGTGCCGCATACAACCTTCTTCAAGTAACATCGCCGCCTGGCCCGGGCACTTCAACACTAGGCTCGTGTGAGGCTGTGATCTCTCAGCGTCGCCGCAACAACCACACGGCGCCCACGACATCCGTTTCCAGCAGTGCACACTCCCGTTCCTGCCGCTCCACATACTGGGCGAGCGAGTCGGCGGCATCCGGGTGGCGACTTGCCAGGCCTTCGGCTCGCTTCCGGATGAGTGCCGTCTGCTGCTGATTGGTGTCCCGGATGTCCTCGACCGGAATGATCACCTCGCGGAGGACCTCGTCGCCGTGCGCCGTAAGCAACGCGAGGGTCTCCTCGTGGGGGGCGTAGCTCTCGTAGCCCCGATCTCTCATTCGTGCCTCTCCGGCGAGGAAGCCGTCGTCGATGACCAGATAGCCGCCAGGGCGAATCGGCCGGCGCAGGAGTCCCACACACTGATCCACGGTGCCGAGGATTCCGCCGAGCGCCGCGTAGATCACGGCATCGAAATCCTGCAATGTCGGAAGCGCATCGCGGAGGTCCCCGACTTCGAACCGGCACAGGTGGGAGACGCCACGGGCCTCCGCCTGCCTTGTCGCCTCGTCCACGAATGGCTGGAATCCGTCGATACCAAGGACCTGGAACCCAAATTGCTCGGCCAGGGTGATGGCGACGGCTCCCTTGCCGGCTCCCGCATCCAGTACCCGGGTCGGCCGTGGAAGGCCGAGCTGACCGAGCAGCTCCACGATGATATCGAGGGAAGCACCCAAGACCCACAGATCGGCCAGGAGCTCGGGGATAAAGGGCAACAGCTCGGGCGTCGTTTCGAGGGCCGCGGCGACATCTTGCTCGAGCCGCTCCGTCACGATGGGTCCATTGGGAACGCGGGCCTACCGGTCCGGCAGTTCATAGTCGTTCCGTTGGGCGGGGTCATCCGTCAGGTACTGCACAAACTCCCAGTCGTTGCCCTCGGGATCGTAGAAGTAGACCCGAATCCGATGCGGATGAGCGTTAGGCACGGTCGACTCGCGATAGTCGGCCGCAAGGAGCCGCGCGCGAAGTGCCCGGGCATCGTCCACTTCGAAGCCCAGATGGTTCACCCCGGCCTTCCCGGTGTAGGGCTTCCATCCCTTGCCTGACTTCGCCTGGTTGAGCGCGATGTAGGCATCGTCATTCCCGACGTGGACCCACCGGTCTTTCGGGTTGTCGCTCCCGCCGCGGATCCGGAAATCCGGACACGCGGTCTGCAGGAACCGGATCATGCCGTCGATGTCGCGCACGGCCATGTTCGCGTGCTCGAGCTTGGTCGTCATCCAAACCTCCATATCCAGGTACCACCTTCAGGTGGCGGCTCCTAACCCTCGGCGCCGCACCACCAGATACGGCGTGACCAGCTGGACGATCAGGACCAGGAGCCAGAGCCGCCCCTGGAAGACATTGTAGTCGTGAATCAGGCGGCCCCACGACGCACCCGCTCCGAACCGGAAGTAGCCGACCTCGAACGCGACACTCATGGCCACCCAGAGCGAGCCGATGGTGAGCGCCTGCCTCAGGGTGGGGCCGAGGCTTCGGGTGAACCGGACCGCAATGGCCCCGATGAGAGCGGCCACGGCCACGCTCCCGATCTGGTGGGCCAGCTGCTCACCCAGCCAGGGAGCGATCACGACCTGCCGGAGTGCACCCAGGGCGAACGCCACGACGCCGAACGAGAGCCAGATCAGAGCGGAGCGGAGATACATGGGGCTAGTGGCTAGTGGCTAGTGGCTAAGTGAAGGGGATGTAGGGATGTAGGGATGTAGGAATGTAGGCAGTCGGAAAGTAGCACGAAAGACAACCTATGCACGGGTGTCGCCTACGATCCTCCGATCCTACTACCCTACCTCCTAGCTGGGCCAGAGCCAGCCGAACGCCCCCGCAGTCAGCAGCGCGTAGATCAGTCCATCAACCGTCGACTTGAGCGTCGTACTCCACTTACGCTTGAACCAGATCGTGTTCTGCCAGAGTGCCACCGCGTAGCCCAGGAAGGCCGACACGCCGACGAAACGGAACACCGCCAGGTAGTGTGCGCCCGGTCCAAGCGCGCGGCCGGCGACATAGGCAGCAAAGATTCCCACCACGACGCAGTAGACGAACCAGAGCACCAGGCTTTTCCCCATGGCCGGCGGTCCGCTCGGGAAGACCGTGACAAAGGCAATGGGCCCTCGGTTCATCTTCTCGATGAATTCCGGCGCCTTTCTCTCTTGCTGCGAGCCCGGACACGGCATCACGTAGTCGCCGGGAGGCACGTTGGCCTTGCGGATCGCGTCCATGACCTCGTCTTCCGCCGGCATCTTGTCGTAGTCCTTCTCGTGAAAGGGAAGGACGGTATGGAAAATGGAGCTGACCACAAACACGATCACGGCCGCAACCAGGATCGGGAGCCACAGTGACAGCACTGGGACGATGGTTATCATACGAACTCCACGCACAGAGGGGGAACATCAGTGCCCGGGAGCCGATAAGGTACCTCGCAATTCGATCACTCACCACCTAGGCCCCGGGCGGGCTATGATTCGGCCTTCGGCGAAGCCAGGTCCGACCCACCGGGTCACGTCCCGCCTTCGTGCAACCGGCGGCGAGAGATACGTCCCCAGAAGGACGAAGACGGCGAAGGGGTCCCTACCAAGACGTATCGAACAAGCAGCATGACACTTGACACGGCGTTGGACGGATCTACATCCTGGCGATCCATCCTGCGGCGGTTTCCTAGTATCCACGGAGGTTCAATGAAGCGTCTCAGATGGTCCTTCCCCGCAATCGCTCTTGCTGGAGCCTCGCTGGCTCTTGCCGCAGCTCTGCCAACGAGGCATCGAGGAGCAAGCCCGGCGGACGATGTTCGGGCCCATTTCGAGTACTGGACCCGTGACGGCGGTGTTTGGCTCACGTCGAACGCCAATTACCGCACAGCCGCAAATCAGGAGCCGAACCATTACGGCACCACGTATCAACGAGCGCTCGGCGGAGTATCCATGACCGGGTGTCTGTGGGGCGAGCACAATGGGAAGCGAGTCGGCACGTATTGGAACTTCTTCAGTGGCTGGGACCCGGTACTCCAGAAAGTGATGGTCTATCAAACCGGCGGCAACGGCGTCACCGGCATGGGATACGAAGAACTTGGCGTCGACGGCCAGCCGGACGTAGCCGAGCAGCGCTTCTTCGCGACGGACAGCACGGGCCAGGAACTGTTCCGGATCAAACACCTGACCACCAAGGTCAGCGCCGACACGTTGAAGACCGAGAGCTTCGACTGGGTGGAAGGCGAGTGGGAGGCGCGGCGAGTCTATACCTGGGTGCGGCAGCCGGGGGACACCACCCGGGGGTGCTGAGCATCAAAAAAAAGGTGGGGGGAGTCGGCAGGAAGCCAGTGGGTCCGGCGCTCCGGCCAAGCTTGCTAACGGCTACGCCAAGCCCCCCACTCCCCGCTATCAGCTATCAGCTATCAGCTATCAGCTATCGGTCACCATTGCTTCCTGCTCCTCACTCCCTTGTCTCCCTACTCCCTACTCCCTACTCCCTGCCCTACCACCATCAATCCTACCCGCCCACCGAATTCGTCCGGGACCCAGGGCGCCCCGTCGGGAATGGTCCAGGTCTCACCGTCGACGATCAGCTGGTACTGATGGAGCCCCGGGGCCAGGCGCAGAACGACCGACCACGTGTCCCGGCCAACCCGTTCGAGTGGGACCGGGAGCCAGCCGTTCCAGTTGCCCGCGATCTCCAGCTGCTGACGGACAGCATTCGCATATCGGACGGTGATGCGACGTTGGCCGCCCGGCAGCGCGTCGACCCTGACCAGAGGTCGAGGAGGCCGGGCGGGCTCTCGTCACACCGGGAGGCCGGACACTCCCCAGAAGCGACAAGCGGATGCCCAGAGTTCCAAAGGTACCGTCGGTGAATCCCATCAAGTCCCGCGGGTAGCGACCCACGGCGCCTTCAACCGCCACCCACGGTGCGAAGACGTAGTGCATGCGGACTTGTCCCCAGGGGTCATCCGACAGGTCGCCCGCGCGAGCGCCGCCAAAGAGAAAGAGAGACAGGCCTCGATGGCGTGCCTGGAGCGTGGCCGTGAAGTCGGCGTAATCCGCCGTGTCGCTCATGGTCGCATTGCCGGCGGCCTGGACGGACAGGGCCTCGGTCACTCGTGCTTCCAACATGAGGCCGACTGACCCGATAGTTAATGACGATCCATCGAGTCGTCGCAACCTGCCTACCGTGCCACCGGCCGCCGCGGTGAATGCACCGGTGCCGAAGCCGACCAGCGGACCAACCGATGCAGTGCCGACCCATGTGGCGCTTCCAAGCTGGTCCCATTCACCTCCCCACTGAAGGCCGAGGGCGAAGCGCCGAGTCGACGATGCGAAGACCGAGCCGCGACCCACGATCTGAGACACCGTCTCGCCTGAGGTGAAGTGGGAAAGCCCGGCATCGAGAGTCGCCGACGCTCGCCGCGACGCCAGGTCGAGCCGCATGCCAACGTGACCTGCCGTGCCCGACACGGAATCGGCGTAGCGAGCGTGGAGGCCGCCTGCCTCGACGGTGAGATCTTGGGCGAGGAGGGAGAATGGCCTGGAGCCGGCCGCTCCCCCGAGCATGAGGATGAGAAAGACGCCGCGGTTCACGGCCTGCTGGCTTGTGTCTTGATGCCTTGCTTGGAGCCCGGCATGCCCGGCGGGCGGCCGCCTTGCCCGCCGCTCCCGGCCCCACCGGCGCCTCCGCCAGGTGGAGCAAGCATGCCTCCCTGCATGATGCGCTGCCCGATGTCCGCCATGCGTTCCCCGCGTGCCGTTGCATCGGCCACGGTGGAGGGAAACTCGAGGACTTCTTCGGGCCCGCGGCCGCTCCGATAGGCGTCGCTCACGGCCCGCACCGCGGCGGCTGCGGGAAGCCCCTGCGCCGCGAGCGACGCGGCAACGGTGAGTCCCGTTCCTGCGGCAGCCGGATCGGGCGCCGACCGAACCACCTCGCGAATCTGCTCGGCGGTGAGGCCCCGGCCCAGGGCTTCGGCCGCACCCGCAACCACCGGGGCGGAGGCATCGAGTCCAGCGTCTCGCACCACGTTCCGTCCCTGCTCGAGCCGCCCCACGAGCTGCTGCAACACGGCAAGCACCCGTTCCGGAGGAACCCGGTCGCGTTTCGCCCAGCCTTCGAGGGCCTTTGACTCGAGCGGCGCGGTCGGCAGGGCGTCGGCCCCGGCGGACGCCACGATCCGGGCGACCTGATTGGCGAAGTCGGTGGGGGCACCGCGAGCGACGAGCTGCTCGCCGATCCCCGGCTCTTGGGCGGCGGCCGGGCCCGCCGCGGTAGCGAGCACACCCCCCAGACCGAGGATGGCCACAATGCAGGTTCTCCACTTCATGAGCGCACCACTCCTCTTGATCCTACGACGATGACACTGTTCACCTGCCCGAAGCCGTCGTCCACCTGCGCGTGGGCCATCGGATCCGGCAGCCAGCGTTCCCTGTCGATGACGAACGAGTATTCGTGCCGGCCCGGTGTGAGCGGTATGGTCCCGCTCCACACGCCGGTGGCCGTGTTCTGCTGCAGCTCGATGCGATCGGCGCTCCACTCATTGAACGACCCGGTCAGGGTCACCCTGGTGGCGTCGGGCGCGCGGAGCTCGAATCGCACCAGCACCGTCGACGGTGCATCGGCAACGACAGGGCCGGCGCTCCGCGGCAGGAGGAACACCATGGCGGCACCCAAGGCCACGAGAGCGATCGACGCCGCGGCCAAGAGTGCCGGCCGGATGCGGATCTGATTGGGCTGGACCAGCCACTGCCAGAACGATTTCTCCTCGTGGGACAACGCGTGAGCCCGGACTACCTCCATGACGGCGGCATCGACACGGGCATCCGGGACCTCGACACCGGCCCCGTACTCGAACACCGCCTTCGCGAACTGATCGGCTTCCTCGATGTCGGGCTGCGCCAGCCCCTCGACGTGCTCGCCGTCGAGGTAGCGCTGAACATCAGGATGGAATCGATCCCTGCCCGTCATACCACTCCCTCCAGCCGTCGCTTCATCTCATCACGCGCGCGGTGCACCCGCATCTTGAGCGCATCCTGTCCCACATTGAGCAACTCCGCCATCTCAGCATACGAACGTCCTTCGATGTGCTTCATCACGAAGGCGATCCGTTGCTCCTCGGTGAGTGCCTCGAGTGCGGCTCCGATCGCCGTCTTGATCTCTCCCCTGCTCAGTCTCTCGTCCGCCAGCCTCGCTCGCCGGATTCGAGATCGTCTCGAGTGGCACATGGCGGCCGGCGGTGACGGCGGGCGTTGTGGCACTGGTTGGTCACGATGCGGAACACCCAGGCCTTGAATTTGTCCGGCTGCCGGCAGGAGGCCAACGAGTCATAGGCCTTGATGAAGGCCTCCTGCAGGGCGTCGGCCGCCTCATCCACATCTCCTCCCAGCAGGGCCGTGGCGTACCGCCCAAATTCTGCGCGATAGCGCTCCACCAGGACCCGATAGAGCTCGACCTCCCCCGCGAGGACCCGGCGGACCAGCTCTGCATCGCTCATGCACCCATCTCTCAAGTAGAGACTCCTGCCAGAGTCAAAAGGTAACGACGGCTCCGTGATATTCGCACCGTTACCTCCGCGGCCCATCCGGTGTCTGTATAGCGAGAGTTCAGTGTGCTCTCAATGAAGACTCCATGAAGAAGACTCCATGAAGATGAGAGGACGAACCATGAGAATCACGACCTTGATCGCAGCAGCGTTGATCGCCGGCGCGCCGACGTTTGCCATGGCCCAACAGGGACAGCAGCAACACCAGAAGCAGCAGGAGCAGATGCAACAACAACAGCACCTCCAACACCAGCAGCAGCTTCAGCAGCAACAGCGCCTGGGCGACATGCAACAGCATATGGAGCGGCTCATGACCCAGGTGCATCAGACCAACCAATTGATGACCCAGCGGCATGTGCGGCAAGAATTCCAGGACATGGGACGGCAGATGGAGCAGGCCTGCGACCAGGTGCAGTCGATGCTCCGGAACATGGAGCAGCTGCACAAGGATCCCGCGTTGGCTGGCGACAAGAACCGGCTCGGTGAGATGGAGCACCTGCAGGACCGGATCCACAACATGGCCCGTGAAATGGAAGAGGCCCACAAGGCCCTGAAGCAACTGGCCGGGACATGAGGACCCGCGTGTGGGGATCGGCGGCGGTCGCGGCGTGTCTGTCTATCTCTGCGTGGCAGGTGGCACGGGCTCAGACCGTCCACTATGAGGGCGGCGTGTCGGTCTCCAGCGGCAACTACATCTTCACCGAACGGACCACCAGTTGGACGTTCACGAATGGCCTCGCGCTCGGCGCGGGGCCATTCACCTTTCGCGCGACGGTCCCGCTCTACAGTCAGAACACCACGTTGATCGCGGGAACCGGCACCGGTCCAGTCCCTACCGGAGGATCATCGAGTGGCGCCGTGGCCGATTCGGTGGCGGCGCGGGGGGGAAACCACCAGGGGGGTATGCGGCAAGGTATCGCCGCGACACCTGCGCTCCTCTCGAGTCACTCCGTCGAGGTGCCGAGCACGGCCGTGACCGGTTACGAATTGGCCGCGGGCGATCCGCTCGTCAGCATGAGCATCGCCCTGACCGGAACATCTCCCGTGAGCCTCACGCTCGGTGCCGGGGTCAAACTCCCCTTCACCGACACGACTAGCTTCGGGACCGGCGAGTGGGACTACGGCGGCTCTGCGTCACTGTCCTACCGCCTAGGCTACACCAGCTCGCTCGGGGTCAATCTCGGCTACTGGCACCTGGGCGACCTTCCCAACCTCGAGCTGAACGACCCCCTGATGGGATCGGTCAGCTTCGCGTACCTCTCGCCGAGTGGATGGGGCGGACTGCTCTCGCTGTCCGGGGCGACGTCCGCGATCCCCGAATTCGCGGCTCCGGCATACGCCGGCGCCACGATTACGCGCGTAAGTGGAGCCGGGACGGTCGGCCTCCACGCGAGTGTCGGACTAACCGAGTCGGCTCCCGATTTCACGCTGGGGGTGAGTTGGCGGGTTGGGCTGGCGCGGTAGGGGGCTGTTGGCTGGAAGGCTATCAGCTATCTGTCTCTCCTCACTGCTTACTTCTTTCTCCTTACTCCTTACTCCTCACTCCTTACTTGGCTGTTGGCTATTGGCTTGCCGAGAAGCCAGTGCGGTTGGCTGACACCTGGTAGTCGGCATTCCCGCCTGGTCCTCGGCTAAAGCCGAGACTCGGCGGCTGTCACTAAAGTGACGGGTATCGCGTCGAACTGATACTGGCGTTGCGATAGCGCCTGGTAATCTGGACCACATGCGGCATCGTCTCTATGTGCACATCGTCTGGACGACCCGACACCGTGAGCCCTCGATCGACGCACGCGTTGCCCGATTTCTCACGCCCTTCCTTTCAGCGGTCGCCCAACAGGAACGTGCCGCGATATTGGAGCTGGGTGTCGTCAGCGATCACGTCCATCTCTTGATTCGGTTACACCCATCCACATCACTCCCCCGCTTGGTGCAACGGTTGAAAGGAGGGAGCGCGGTTCTAGCGAACCGCGAGGGGCATGCACGTCGAGGTCATCCGCTACACCAGGCTAAGGGTTACAATGTCGAGACGGTCAGCCCCACGGGTCTGCGTCGGGTCCGCGAGTACATCCGGAGCCAACCCAAGCACCATCCCGAACGAGCCATCTCCGACACCCCCGTCGCTTCAGCGACAGCTGTGCCGAGCCGCGGCTTCAGCCGCGAGTGAGAGAAGGCTATTTGCTATCAGCTATCGGTTTCTTCTCGCACCCTACTCCTTGTTCCTCACTCCCTACTCCCCACTCCCTACTCCCCACTCCCTCGCTCACCCCCAATGAGCCTCCCCCACTCTGAGCCACAACTCTTGGGGCGTCAGGCTGGGCCCGCGGCAGACGAGCACCGGCACATCCTGCTCTTCCGGCACGCCCCAGGGGTTGCTCACCCGTGCCGCGACTTCGAGCGATAGGCAGGTGATTATGTCGACCTCCTCAGGCTCCACGCCGAGGAGGATGAGTACGCGGCCAGATCGGGTGCCGGGGCCGAAGTTGAAAAAGCTTCCGGCCAGGCTGATGACCGGGGGCAGGCCCAGTCGGCGGCCGTAAAGATCGAGTGCACCCGCTTCACCGTAGTTTCTGCCATAGAGGACGGCATCCGCTTGCTCGGCCGGCGTCAGGGTCTGGAACACCCGAGCGACCGCCTCCGCCTGCTCCTTCCAGCCAAGCATGTCGGCGTAGTCCTGGGGCAGCGGAAGGATCTCACCCCTATTGGTGGTGACGCCTGCAGTAATGCCAGTGGCCTTGGCGTAACGCGCCATCGGCTCCGGCGGCAGCACCGGCAGACCGAACGGCAGCGTGCCGAGACCGTACCCGACCATGAGCAAGGAGATCGTCCAGGCAAGAGCCGTCCTGACTCGAGGTTGCGACAGGCGGTCTACCCACACGGCGCCGGCTGCGTAGAGCGCGGGATAGATCGGGCCGACGTAGTAAGGCTTCCCCTTGGCGAGCGTAAAAAGCACGAACGCCGCCGCGGCAATGAAGCCCAGGAGGCGGTACCGGCGGAGAGTCGGGTGCACCATGAACGCGATCAGGCCCGCCACGGCAAGCAGAAAGCCGGTGGGGCCCCACAGGACCTGGCCCATGACGAACTCTCCGAAGGTCATGCGGGCCAGCTGCATTTGGTGGAGCCCCTCCATCTGTTGGGCGATCGGAAATCCAAGGGCGATCTGACCAATAACGCTCGGGGCTCCGACCAACAGCGCGATGCCGGCCGCGGCCCAGGGCCAGGGGCCCAGGAACGCTCGGCGGCGGCGAGTGAGCAGGAGGCCGATGAGCACGGCGAGCCCGAAGAACAGGATCGAGAACTTGCTCAGGAGCCCGAGCCCGCCTGCCGCCCCGAGCAGGAGCCACCACTTGGGCTCGTCGGTGGTCTCGAGTCGCGCCAAGGCGTAGAAGCCGAGCATCCACCAGAGCTGATCGAGCACGACCGGCTGGAACAGGTTTGCGGTACGGAGAAAGAGCGGATTGAAGATGATAGCGAGCGCGGTGAGGACGTGAGCCAACCGGCCGCCACCGAACTCCCTCACGATGAGCAGGGTGAGGAGCAGTACGATGCTTCCAGCGATTGCCGGAACCATGCGAAATGCGACAAGTGACGTTCCGGCCACCGCTCGCACCGTTTCGGACAGGAGCGCGATCAACGGTGGGAAGTCCATGTGGAACAGGCGAAGGTGGCTGCCCATCGCGAAGTACAGGAACTCGTCGCGGTGGAATTCATACGGCGTGATGAGATTGGTGACGACGTGGATCGAGAGCGTCACGCCCGTCAGGAGAGCGATGAACCGCCAGTCGATTGCCGGATGGGTGGATGGGCGAGAGGAGGTCATGTGCTGCACCCGCCAGCCCGCTCAACGACCGAGTCTCTACCGGCTGATGTTGGCTGATAGCTACTAACAGGCATCGTCCCTCTGTCCTCGGCCAAAGTCGAGACTCGGCCACTGTCAGTAAAGTGACCGTTATCGCGTTGAAGTGATCCTGACGGTGTGAAACTTCCCACTAATGTCGGGTCCGAGAATTGCAACCGAACACAATCAAGGCACCACCAGAACGGGCCCTCGCCGAAACCCCCGTCGCTTCAGCGACAGATGTGCCGAGCCGCGGCTTTAGCCGCGAGTAGGAGAGGGCCACGACGTTTGGCTGTTGACTCACAGGCGGGAAGATTGTCAGGCGGCCAGTCGGTAAGTGAGAGTGGTTTGCGATAGGCTCCACCTCGTCTTCCCGTCAGTCCGCCTTTCCGCCGCCCTCTCTCAAGTCCCAGTTCTTTCCCGCTGCCCCACCACCGCCCCCATCCCGATCGTGATCACCGGAATCATGAGATAGGTGACCCCGATATCGGAGATGTACTCCGAGAGCGTCATCTGCATGGGCCCACCCAACAGCATGAGCGGCATGTCGATGAGCAGGCACATGACCAGCCAGATGAGGCCGATCAGGATGCCCTCACGCAGGTGCTGCCGAGTCACCCGGCGGAAGTAGAGCACCCCGAACATGACCGTGGCGACGGCGATCGCAACGGGCATGATCGACTCGAACAACGGCCGCGACGACTCGCGCAGCGGGAAGATCACGAACGCGACCGCAAAGGGAATGAGCCAAATCGAGGAGGCCAAATAGAAGGGCACGCTTGATGGAGGTCATGGGCTGCTCCATGGGACGCAATCGAACCGTGACTCACGAATCGGACGGCACAACTCCGATAGGCTCAAGATGACCTCCCGTCGTATAGCCCGCCAGCCGCCCGAGCATCATCACCCCAATCACCCCGACCACCGGAGACGTCCAGAGTCCCGGGAAGTAGCCGCCGGCGTTGAGCGCCAGGAGCGGATGGCGCCACGAGGTTCGCGGTCATGCCAATGGCGAAGAACCAGGTCGGGAAGATGGCCGCTCGGATGCCGGCCCGAAGGCCGGCAGCCGATAATGCCCACACGGCGATCCAGCTCACGTTGAAGCCGACGAAGAACTCGGCCGACCAGGGGCTCAGGCCCAACAGCTCGGGCCATCGGCAGTGGAAGCCGGTGACGAACTCCTCGATGAAGTGGAATGATTGGGCCGCGATCCCGATCAGGAAGAGCGAGATCAGCCGGTCGCGCGCAGCGGCGTCGGCGCGAGTGCGTCGCACGAGCGTGAGCCCGAGTGCCACCACCACTATGATCTGGAGCGGGATGAGGCCGAGGAAAATGCTGCGCAGGCTGTCGGGCATGGGGGATGGCCTTTGGCTATTGGCTAATGGCTCTCCGCCCTCCCTCCCGACCCCCTGCTATCGGCTATCGGCTATCAGCCATCAGCTATCAGCTATCAGCTATCAGCTAAGCGGACAAGGTACAGCAATCGACTGATAGCCAATAGCGGCCAGTCATCGTCAGCCCGGTCCTCGGCTGAAGCCGAGACTCGGCTGCTGTCGCTGAAGCGACGGGGGCCTACCGACCTACTTCCTACCCACTACCTCCTCCTCGCTCCTCACTCCCTACTCCTCACTCCTCACGCTCCCGCATCTCCTTCGCCAGCTGCTTGATCTCCGTCAGGTCGCGCACCATCTCGCTCCAGCCGTACCACAGCGCGTAGTCGGGGTTGGCGTGGAACGTCCCCTGGAAGGCGCGCATGCGGTGCTCGAGGAACATCACGAACAGCTGTCTGCTCGATCGCGCGTCGGCGCGTCGTGGAAGGTCAGCAGGTCGGGGAAGGCGTAGGCGTAGGCCTCGGGCTTCTGCGAGCATGCCGTCCTCGTACAGACCGGCGACGATCCGGATCGCCTCGGCCATCAGGTGATCGGCCTCGCGGATCATGTCGTCGCCCTTCGTCCAGCTCGCCCTTGGCGAAGTTCGCCGAGTGGCACTCGCCGCAGATCGCGAGCATCTTGTCGCGCTCGCGTCGCAGTCCTCCTGGGTGAGCCGCGCCACGTCGGCCGCCTTCACCACGTCGAGCCGGGCGGTCGGGTTGCCCTCGGGGTCGAGCACGCCCAGCGCCTGCAGGATCGTGACGCGGTCGGCCGTCCACTGCTTCGTCCTCGGGCATCGGCAGCCGCACGGCCAGGAAGCCCCAGGCGGTGCGCACCTCGTGGTTGCCCTCCTGCATGTGGCAGGTCTGGCAGGTCGGGGCCGCGGCGGTCTCGGGCAGGATGCCGGTCTGCTTCAGGAGTGCCGCACGCCGTGCTTCGAGGCCGAGTACATCTCCCACTGCGGGTGGTCGAAGCCCATGTGGCAGGTCTGGCAGGCCTGGGGCTGGCGCGCCTCCTTCACCGAGAAGAGGTGCCGGGTGTGGCAGGCGTCGCAGGAGGCCACGCCGAAGCCGCCGCCCTCTTCTTGAGCTCGCGATCTCCGCCTCGGTCTTCAGTCCCGATCTTGTGGCAGCCGCCGCAGCCCTTCATGCCCTCGGCTCAGCGCCATCGGCAGCCAGTGGGTGGTGGGCATCGCCTTCATGGCCGCCCAGGCGGCGGCGTGCTTGCCGCTCTTGAACTGGGCGACCCGATCGGCGTGGCAGAGGGCGCAGGTCTCCGGCGTCGGGATCTTGGCCAGCGCGACGTCTCGGCCGAATTGTGGTCGCTCGCCGTGGCAGACGGCACAATCGACCCCGCGGGCGCCGTGCTTGCTGGCTTCCCAATCGGCCACGATGCCGGGCGTGCCCTGCCCGTGACAGTCGCGGCAAGCGGAAGACTGTGCGTGGGTGATGGTTGGAGTAGAGAAGGAGAAGAGAACAAAGGCGAGGACGGCGAACATGGACGGGAACTTCACGCGGACCCCCTCGGCAAACCCATGACATCGAGATTGTGCTTGGTAATGCACCGATCGAGGAGCTGGGTCAAGGGGGGCGAGCGTGAATTCCGAGTTGGGTGTCAGGGAAAGGAGCGGCGGACTTCGGCGCGGTCATCCCGCGGCCCTCGGCTGGTGCTACTCGCCTGCTGTCGCTGAAGCGACAGGGACCTCCTCACTTCTCACTCCTCCATCACTCGCAATGGTCCTCGGCAAAAGCCGAGGGACGGCTGCTGTCTCAGTTCCGCGTTCCCTACAACAAACTCACCGGATCCCGATCAATCACCACCCGCACCCCACCCTTCCCCACCAGCCGCTCCGCCGCATACCGCACCACCCGCCCGATCGCCTGAGACTCACCCTTCCACACCACATGCCACCGCCACCGGTCCTTGATCTTGGCCAACGGCGCCGGCGCCGGGCCCAGCACCGTGACGGGCAAGTCCTGCTGCTGCACCAGCGCATCGGACCATTCGGCCACGCGGGCCGCCTCCCGCCCCACCGCCACGTCCTTGGTGCCTGATACAAGCACGTTGGCCAGCGCCACCATCGGCGGATACGGTGGGCTCTTCCGGGTCTCCAACTCCTCGGCCAGGAAGCCCTCGACGTCGTGGTCGACCGTGTATCTCAACGCATGATGATCGGGCCGCCGGGTCTGAACCAGCACCCGCCCGCCCTTGGGCCCCCGTCCGGTCCGCCCCGCCACTTGCGCCAACAATTGAAAGGTGCGTTCAGCCGATCGAAAGTCGGGGAGGTACAAGGCGGTGTCGGCATCCACTACGCCAACCAGTGTCACGTTCGGGAAGTCCAATCCCTTGGCGATCATCTGAGTGCCGAGCAGGATGTCGACCTCGCCGCGCTCAACGGCACCCAGGATCTTGTGATGCGACCACTTGGTGCTGGTGGTGTCCAAGTCCATTCGCGCGAGGCGAGCCTTGGGGAAGCGCTCGGTCACCATGCGCTCGAGCTGTTGGGTGCCGATGCCGCGCATGTGATGAATGGCGTGGCTACACTGGGGGCACTCGCTCGGTAACGGCTCCTCTCGTCCGCAGTAGTGACACCGAAGCGTGGATGGTGCGGTGTGGACGGTGAGCGAGATGCTGCAGCGGCCGCACATCCACACCTCGCCGCACTCGGGACAAATCAAGAACGAGGCGAAGCCGCGCCGGTTGAGCAGCAGCATGGTCTGCTCGCCCCGCTCGAGGGTCTGGACAACGGCCCGGTCCAGTTCCTCACTCCAAGGGATGGGACGGGCCTCGGTTACCAGCGGCTCGTGCTTGAGGTCCACCAGCTTGACCTCGGGCATGGGCCGCATGCCGACCCGGTCGGGCAGGCTCAGTCGTATCAGGTCTTTGTCGAGCCGGGCTGCCGTGTCGAGCGATGGCGTTGCACTGCCATAGATCAAACGCGCGCCCTCGAGCCGAGCGCGGACGGTCGCGACCTGACGAGCATCGTAGCGCGGCGTCTCGCCGTTCTTGTAGGTGGCCTCGTGCTCCTCGTCGATCACGATCACACCCAGGTTTCTGACGGGCGCAAACACCGCCGACCTCGCACCCACCGCCACCATCCGGTCGCCCTGGCGGAGCGCCCGCCAGGCGTCGGCCCGCTCGCCCTCGGAGAGCCCGCTATGGAGCACCGCCACCCGATCGCCGAAGACGCCGCGCACTCGGCTCACGGTCTGCGGCGTCAACCCGATCTCGGGCACCAGCACGATGGCTCCCCGCCCCCGCTCGAGCGCGCGGCGGATCACCTCCAGATAGACCAAGGTCTTGCCGCTCCCGGTCACCCCAAATAGGAGCGCACCTTCGCCCGCATCGAGTGCCTCGAGCTTCTCGATCGCGTCGACTTGTGCCGCGGTGGGCTCGGGCGGCGGCGGGACGCCGGCCTGGCCGGCAAAGGGATCACGCAGGGTCTCGACCTCTTCGACCTTACTCAGCCCATGGCCCATCAGGGCCCGGATCACGGAGTCGCTGAAGCCGAGGCGTTCCTTCAAATGAGAGATGGGAGCGGAGCCGCCCAACTCCTCGAGCGCCTCGTACAGCTGGCGCTGGCGGGGACGCCCCTTGAACAGCGTCTGGCGCTCAACGAGTGTCGGCTGCTCGGGCGCGAGCACCAGCACCCGCTCGGTCTGCGGCCGGACGCCGATCTTGGGCGGCTCGACCCGAAGCTCAGCCGCACCCACCCGCGCCAGCCGGTCAGCCGCGTCCCACACCGGCTTCCTGAACTTCTTGGACGCGGCACTGACCGAGGCCTCGCCGCCGCGGCCTTCCACCCACCTGAGCAACTCGGCGGCGAAGCCGCCCGGCACCCTCGAGGAATCGATCACGCGGAGCATCACTTTCGACGTGCCCCACATGCCGCCCGGCAAGACGGCCTTGAGCGCCAACCCGATGGGTGCCGCGTAGTAGCCGGCCATCCACGTGGCGACCTCGAGCAGCTCGGCCGTGAGCGCCGGCTCCGGGTCGGGCGTCCCCAGGATCTGCTTCAGATCGAGTCGGCCCTCGGGCTCTGCGACATCGACCTTCACCACGACGCCGATCACCTCGCGGCTCCGAACCGGAACCACGACCCTGGCGCCGGGTGTCACCCGGTCGGCCAGGGTCTCGGGAATGCGATAGGTGTAGGGCTCTGGTATCGGAAGCGGAAGCGCTACGTCGGCATACCGCTCCGGTCGGGTCATCGCCGCGAGAGGCCGAGCCCCGGTCCGGTGGGAAGCGTGACCTGCCCACCGTCGATGTTGGCGCCGACGAAGGGATCGTGATCGAGCAGTGCCGCGCCGTCCAGATCGACGATGTCGACCAGCGGGGTGAAGTGCGCCGCCGAGGTGATGCCGATCGAGCTCTCCATCATGCAGCCGACCATCACCATCATCGCGTTGGCCCGCGCCACATGAATGATGCGGATGGCCTCGCGCAGGCTGCCGCACTTGGCCAACTTGATGTTCACGCCGTCCACCCGGCCAACCAACTTGGGTACGTCAGTCGCTACCAGGCAGCTCTCGTCGGCAAAGATCGGGATGGTCGAGTGATGGCGCAGCAGCGAGAAGCCATCGAGATCGTACGGTGCCAGGGGCTGCTCCAACACGGTCACACCAAACTCCTCCAACACCGGCAGCATCTGGATCGCATTCTTGACGGTCCAGGCGGCGTTGGCGTCGACCCGGAGTTCCTTGTCGGTCGCGCTCCGGATGGTCTCGAGGATCTCGATATCGCGCGCCTTCCCCGCCCCGAGTTTGATCTTGAGGATGGGATATTGCTCGGCCTCGAGAACCTTCTGCCGCATCATGTCGGTCGTATCGATCCCGATGGTGAAGGTCGATTGCGGCGCCTTCGCGGGGTCGAGACCCCACAACTGATACACCGGAATGCCCAGCCGCTTGCCCACCAGATCGTGTAACGCCCCCGAAATGCCGGCCCGGGCGGAGGGGTTGTGCCGTTGCACGGCCTCGATGGCCCGCTCGGCCTCTTCGAGGTTCATCGGGTCCTTGGGCAGCGCGGTCGCGTACTTCTCGAGCGCCGCAAGCACCGTCTGCGGCCGTCTCGCCGTAATAGGCGCTGGGCGTCGCCTCGCCCCAGCCCTCGACGCCGTCGTCGTCGATCAGGCGGATCCAGACATTGGGATAGTCGCTCTTCCCCCCGCGGGCGATGACGAAGGGATGCTTGGTGCGGAGATTGAGGATTTCGGCTTCTAGTCGCATGGGAAGATGACACCAGGGTGAGTGCTATCGGCTACCGCCCCACGTCCCCACATCCCCGCTATCGGCTAACAGCTAACGGAGAATGTACCGCAATCGACTGATAGCCGATAGCCGATAGCGGGTTCCCCTGCATACAAATGGGGCGGCCGAGCCGAAACTGCAACGCCCCTATCTAGCCGAGCGCCCCCACATGCGCCGCTACCCCCTCCGCCATCACCGCCGGGTTGTACCCGCCTTCGAGCAGGCTCACGATTGGGACGTTGGGGAGCCGTTCGCGGAGGCGGGTTGTCAGGTCGGCGTAGTTCTGCGGTCTCAGGGTGAATCCGCCCAGCGGATCGCCTTCCATGGCGTCGAATCCGGCGCTGATGAACAGCATGTCCGGGTCCCAGCCGTCGGTGGCGCGGACGATCGCGTCCCACAGGTCGTCCACATACTGGTCGGCAGACAAGCCGGGCGGGCGCGGCAAGTTGAAGATGTTGCCGACACCGCGTTCCTCAGCCATCCCGGTGCCGGGATAGAGCGGATGTTGATGGAGCGAGATGTAGCGGACAGTCTCGTCCCGCTCCACCAGCGCCTGAGTTCCGTTGCCGTGATGCACGTCCCAATCGATGATCAACGCCCGCTCGCAGCCGGCGGCCTGGGCTCGGCGCGCGCCGACCACCACGTTGTTCACCAGACAGAAACCCATCGCGGTCGTGGCCAGGGCATGATGGCCCGGCGGCCGGATGGCGCAAAACGCATGGCCGAGGCCCTTCTGGGCATGGTCCACCGCGGCCATGACACAGCCGGTCGCGCCCAGGACGGCGTCCCAGCTGGCCGAATCGACGAAGGTGTCCCACGTAAGCATAGCCCCGCCCTCCGCGCTCAGCGTGCGGAGCCGCTCGAGGTAGTCCCGGGGGTGCACGGCGAGGAGTGGTTCCAGTCCGGCCGGCGCCGCATGGCGTATGTCGGCCGCGGGATCGGATTCGAGGCGCCGCAGGATGGTGGCCAGGCGGGTCGGGGTCTCGGGCTGGTCGGGCCCGGGATCGTGCCGGAGGCAGTCGGTGTGGGTGTAGACCGGAACGGGTGAAGGGCTCACGGTGTCACTCGTCTTTGACCAGGTCGCGGAGCGCCTCCGCTTCCGCCTTCAATTCTCGACGCGCCTCGGCGATTTCCGCCAGACGCTTCTGGTGGGCGCGCCAATAGACGAGGACACCAGCGGCCGCCAGGCCGAACACGGCGCCCAACACCAGGAGCGCTCCGCGGTGGCTCCAGAGCCCTGCCAGCGTGAGCAGAACGGCGTCGATCAGCAGGAAACCGAAGGCCAGGAGAGTGAGCGGCCGGGAGGCGGGATGAGCGCGCGTCATACAAACATCAGTGGTTAACGGACCGGACTCCGGCGCCGGCGTAACACGATCAACCCCGCATTCGGGACCACACCCGCGTCGCGAAGGGAGATGCTCTCGTCCAGGATCGAGCCGCCGCGATACTTGACCTCGAAAATGTCGGCCGGCTGGTCCACATGAGTCAGCTCGAGCGCCCGCTGCTTTGCCGCCGCCACCGAGGTCGCGGCCGAGAGATCGAGCTCGACCTCGTCCCATGCCTCATGGACCATGATGCGGACCAGCATCGTGTCGCCGCTCATTGGACCGTTTCCCCGGCCGCGGGCAGCGTCGATAGGAACCGGTCGAGGGCCTGGTCGAACAGGAGGGTCGATGCGCGAACGTAGGTCTCGCCCCGGGCCTCGTCCTCTATCGCCGCGATGGCGATCTCCTCGCCACCCTGGCCGCGAAGCGTCAAGTAGGTCGGCCCTTCCTCTTCCGGATAGGCAGCGTTGTGCGGCACTCTCTCGGCGAAGAACTCCTTGGCCCGCTCTATCACTTGGGCGCCGCTCAACGGCGTATGTCTCTCGTAGACCATGATGTCGTTCCCTGGTGGGTGTCAGCGCCGCCAGACGGCGATGCCGGTGGGCTGGGCCGGCACTGCAATGCTCGCGACCACGGTGCGCGATGCCAGATCGATCATGTCGACCGCTCCGGGATCGGACCCGATCGACTCGCACGAAATATAGGCGTAGCGATGGTCGGGCGCGTACGCGACTCCATGCACGATCGGCTTGGAGGTCGGGATCCGGGCCAGCTCCTCCAGCGTCGCGCATCGAGCATGCTCACGCTCTGTTCCTTCTTGTTGGTGACGATGACGTAGCGCCCGTCGGGCGAGGGCTCGACGTTGTAGGCCCCCTTCCCTACGTGGATCTCCCGCTTCAGCGTGAGCGAGGCGGCGTCCCACACCTGGAGCGTGCTCTTCTTGTTGCAGGCCACGTAGAGTGTCGCGTCATCGGGGGACACCGAGACGAACGTGGCGGCGCATTCGTCCTCGAGCCCGGTGTGTCCACCGGCTCCGCTCGGCATCGCATGGCCCCCGCCCACCTTCGCACGTCGGAGCACGTCGAAAGTCGAGACGTCGAGCTCGACGATTTCGTCCGAATGCATGCATGAGACGTATACTCGTGTGCCCGCGTGATTGGCCTTGACCCCGTGCGGCATGTCGCAGAGCATGAGGTCGGTGATCTTGGTCATCGACGGCGTGTACACGACCGAGACGGCGTTCAGGCGTGGGTGATCACCATGAAAATCGGAGTTGGCCACGAAGGCAAAGCCGCCGTCCGGGGTCAGGGCGATGGTCGTCGGGAACATCTCGACCGTGGCCCGCCCGATCAGCGTGTCCGTCGTCGCGTCCATCTTCCAGAGGGTGCCGAAGGGCTGCCCGTGGGCGATGGTCACGTAGTAGAATCGGTTGTCCGGCGAGACGGCCAGGTTGTGTGGCCCGTCAATGTCGGCCGGCATGATACCGAGCGGCACGGTCCGATCCAGCGTGAGCGCGTCCAGGCCGGGCCGAATCCAGGTGACCTTGTCACCCGACTCGCTGACGACGCCAACCAGGTAGCCAGGGTCGGGGGTCTGGGCGCGGAGCGAAGCCGCAGCCCCGAGGAACATCACGCCACATGCCAACAGTCGGTTCATCAGCGCTCCAGTGTGATGGGCGGGAAGTTGGTCAGTCGGTCAGTCGGCCAGCCTTTCCGCCTTCCCGCCTTTCCGCCTTTCCGCCTTCCCAGCTCCCTACTCCTTACTCCCCAATCTTCCCCTCTACCAACTCCAGGATCTTCGCCTCTCGCTCGATGGCTTCCGCCTGGATCCGCTGGCCGCGCGCGAGGAGATCCTTGATTGTCTCGTGGTCTGCCAAGTCCTTGGCGTTGATGCGGACATTCAGGAAGGCGCCCATCACCGCGGCCCGGGCGCAAATGGCGCCGACGCCGGCATCCGAAACCGATGCGGGCAGGCCCTCGCGTGCCATGGCCTCGAGCAGATTCATCGACTCGAGCGCCTGCTCCATGATGCGGAACGGCACTCGAATGGCACCCACGGTGGCATCCCGGATAGCGGCGCTTCGCTCGGCCCGTTCCGCGTCCGTGGTCTTGGGCAGGCGCATGGCTGCCAGGACCGCGTTGAACGCTTCGGTGTCCCGGTCGACCAGCCGGGTCAGCTCTTCGTGGAGTGCTTTTCCCTTGACCGCCCAGTCGGAGAATTCCTCCCAGCGCTCGTCCCAGCCGCGCTTATGCGACGACAGATTGGCCACCATGGTGCCGAGGGCCGCGGCGAGCGCTCCGACGGTGGCCGAGACCGAGCCGCCGCCGGGGGCGGGTGACTCCGAGGCGGTTTCCTCCACGAAGCCTTTGACCGACAGATCCACCAGCAGCTTCCGGTCCGAATCGGCGAGCACGTATTCGATGATCTTCTCCTCCGGATTGAAGGGCCCCAGGTCGTCGAGGCCGAGCGACTTGACGGCGATCTTGATCAGCTCGCCGTCCGAGACACCCAGCGTGCGGTGCTGCTTCCTGAGAAAATACCTCCCGGCATCGAGCATGGCACGGAGCGGCACCAGGCCCACGATCTCCGAGCCCGTGACCCGGAGCCCCCGCCCGGCGGCCTTCGCACTGGCCTCGTCGAAGGCCACGTGCATGGGCGTCGTTTCGATATCGGTCAGGTTCATCGAGATCTGGGCGATGCCGTACTCCTCGATGTACCAACCGATGGCCTTGACCCCCTCGAGCGTCCCGGGCGTCCAGACCTTCTCGCCCTTGGCATCGTGTACCGGAGCCGAGCCCGGCTTGCCGTCCGCCGTCTTGACCCGCCCCTTCTCGCGCACGTCGAACGCGACCGCGTTGGCCCGCCGGGCGGACGTGGTGTTCAGGTTCACGTTGTAGGCGATCAGGAAATTCCGCGCCCCGACGGCGGTGGCGCCGGACTTGGGATCGAACCTCGCGGGGCCGAAATCGGGCTTCCATGCCGGGTCCGCGAGCTTCTGGGGCAGGCCCTCGTACTCGCCGGCGCGCACCGTGGCCAGGTTTCTCCGCTCCGGCTCGAGTGCCGCGTGCTCGTAGCAGTAGATGGTGAGCCCCAGCTCCGCGCCGAGCCGCTTGGCCAGTGCATGCGCATACGGAACCGTCTCTTCCATGGAGATCCCCGACACCGGTACCAGCGGGCACACATCCGTCGCGCCGAAGCGTGGGTGCTCACCTTTGTGCTTCGTCATGTCGATCAGCTCGGTGGCCCGGGCCACGGCGCGGAAGGCCGCCTCGACCACCGCATCCGGCGGCCCCGCGATAGTGACCACCGTCCGGTTGGTGGCGGCGCCGGGGTCCACGTCGAGGAGTCTCGCGCCATCGACCGTCTCCACTTGGTCGGTGATCTGGCGGATCAGGTCCAGGTCGCGCCCCTCGGAGAAGTTGGGGACGCATTCGATGATGGGACGTGAGGCGGGCATGGGGCTATTGGCTATTGGCTATTGGCTATTGGCTATTGGCTATTGGCTATTGGCTATTGGCTAGGCAGAAGCTAATGGCTGTCGGCGAGAGCCGATAGCCGTTGCTCGGTCCTCGGCTAAAGCCGAGACTCGGCTGCTGTCGCTAAAGCGACGGGGACGGCGGTGGTTGGGCGGATCTGGCGGTCTCGCGAGAGATGCCACTCACGGTCCGCCGAGCCGCCGTCCGCCGAACCGCCACTCCTTACTCCTCACCACCCACTCCTCACTCTCCGCCTCGTACGGCTCGCTCGGCTTGAGCAACGACCGGAGCCCCGGACGTCGGCGAAGCACCAGGATCAGGTCGCCATCCTCCGCCCTGGCATCTGCGCGCACTATCGTAAGGAAGGCGGGCAGTGTGATATCGGCGGGTGGCACGACACGGTACTTCCTTCCCTGCCACTCAAGTGCGATCTCATCCGGCACGTCGGACACGCGGCGGTCGACGAATATGTCGCCCTCGACTTCGTACACCCCGGGCGCAAGTTGCTCACCGTCGAAGTAGAATCCCGGATCGAACGGCTCGCCGTCGCGCCGGGCGAAATTCTGGTCCGCGGCCCAGTCATACGTCTCGAGGCCGTATTCTCCGGCGCGCCGTTCCAGATGATGGCGCAGCTCGTGGGTCAGCGTCTCCCACGCCTCTTCTTCCCAATCGAATTCCGGGTTCAGCTGGGCCAGGGCCGCAAACGAACCGTGGTACAGCACAATCCTGCTGCTGTCCGCGTCTTCGTCATCCTCCATCACCACCAGCAGCGGCACGCACTCGCCCATGGTGAACACGTCGGGGCTCTCCGGATGAGGGACGGCCCGGGGTGAGACAGAGATGGCGGCCACGCCCTGGAGATGCTCGGCAGGGATACTGTCGGTGAGACGGGTGATGAGGGCTTCGAAGTCTTGGTATGTCACGGGGCGTGGCCAACAGTGAGGAGTAAGGAGTAAGGAGTGGAGCCATGCAACCCTCCTCACTCCTCACTCCTCACTCTCATACTGTTTCTAGCGCTTGCTCCAAATCTGCCAAGATATCGCTGTAGTGCTCCACCCCCACTGAGATGCGGACCATCGAGGGTGTGACGCCCATTCGCAGCTGATCCTCCGGCGGCACATCGGCGTGGGTCATGGTGCCGGGGTGTTCCGCCAGCGACTCGGTGCCGCCCAGGCTCACGGCCAGCTTCACCAGCTGGAGCGCGTTCAAGAAGCGGAAGGCGCCGGCCTCGCCGTCCTTCACCTCGAAGGCGATCAGCGACCCGGGCCCGACGCACTGGCGCCGGTACACCTCGAACATCGGGTCACTCTCCCGGAGGAGGCCGAGGTAGTGCACCGAGGTCACCTTCGGGTGATCGTCCAGGAAGTCGGCCACGTAGCGCGCGTTCTTCATGGCCGCGGTCATCCGCATCTTGAGCGTCTCGAGGCTCCGCATGAGGAGCCAGCCGGTCCACGGTCCGGCCATGGTGCCCATGAAGGTCCGGAGCACGCGGATCGGCTGGAGAGTCTCCGTCGAGCCCAGGCACGCGCCGGCGATCAGGTCGCTGTGGCCGCCGATGAACTTGGTGGCGGAGTAGATCACCACGTCGGCGCCGTGCTCGAGCGGGTGCTGCCAAAGTGGGCCCAGGAAGGTGTTGTCGAGCATGACCACGGGGCGCCGGTCTCCGGTGCCCATGCTGTGGATCAGGTCGGACATGCCCTGGATGTCGACGAGGGCGTTGGTCGGATTGGCTGGTGTCTCGATCAGGGCTGCCGCCACCGTGCGACCGGCGACGCGTTTGGTGATCTTGGCTGCCAAGGCCGCAGCGGGAATGCCGGCCTGAAACCCGACCGGTTCGATTCCGAACTCGGGCAAGACCTGGGTGATCAGATACTCGCTCCCGCCGTAGAGCGGTTCACTGTGGACCAACACGTCGCCCGGGCGGCAATAGGCGAGGAGGCTGGTCGCGATGGCGGCCATACCGCTCTCGAACGTGATCGCGGCCTCTGCATCGTCCCATAGCGTGAGCCGGTCTTCCAGGATCTCGAGATCCGGATTGTTGAGCCGGCTGTAGATGAGACCCGGCTCCTCGCCCGGTCCTGCCTCGCGTAACCCGTAGGCCAGCTCGAAGAAGGCCTTTCCTTCCTCGGCCGACTCGAACACGAAGGTGGAGTTTTGAAAAATGGGGCACTTGAGTGCCCCTTCGGATAGACGCGGATCGAATCCATAGCTCATCATGAGGCTCTCGGGCCTCAGCGATCGCGAGCCGATGGATTTCTGTTTTGGGTTGCGCACGGACGAATCTCCGGTACGGGCTATTGGCTATCGGCTATCGTCCTCCAAAGATAACTCCTCTCGACTCGTAGTCGTTAGCTAAAAGCCTACCCCTGTCCTCGGCTAAAAGCCGAGACTCGGCAGCTGTCACTAAAGTGACGGTCGTCGCGGTAGAGTGATACCTGAGACTGCGAGGCGCACCACTAATCTGACGACATGCGGCATCGTCTCTATGTGCACATCGTTTGGACAACCCGACATCGTGAGCCGCTTATTGACGGGCGCGCTGCTCGGTTCCTTGTTGCCTTCCTTCCAGCTGTCGCCCGGCAGGAACGTGCTTCGATACTGGAACTCGGCATCGTGAACGACCACGTCCATCTTTTGGTGCTATTGGATCCGGCAACATCGCTTCCCCGCTTGGTGCAACGGCTAAAGGGAGGAAGCGCTGTCCTCGCCAACAGAGAGGGACATGCACGTCGAGGTCATCCGCTTCATTGGGCGAAGGGTTACAACGTCGAGACGGTGAGCCCGAAGAGCGTCCCTCGGGTCCGAGCCTACATCCAGAATCAACCTCAGCACCATCCAGAACGGGCCATCGCCGACATCCCCGTCGCTTCAGCGACAGAAGTGCCGAGCCGCGGCTTCAGCCGCGAGTAGGAGCTTCCGCCTGAGTTCTGCTGTTAGCTGTTGGCTGTTAGCTGTTAGCTGTTAGCTGTTAGCCACCTACCTTCTCTCGAACCCACTCCACCACCCGATCGATCCCGACCCGCTCCTGTTCCATGGTGTCCCGGTCACGGATGGTGACGGTCTGGTCGTCCGTGGTTTGCCCGTCGATGGTGATGCAATACGGGGTTCCCGCCTCATCCATTCGCCGGTAGCGCCGGCCGACGGCCCCGCTGGCGTCGTAGAATGCGGGCAGCGTCCGCTGGAGATCGTGGTAGAGCCGTTCCGCGAGCTCGGGCATCCCGTCCTTCTTGACCAGCGGGAACACGGCGGCCTTGATCGGTGCGAGCGCCGGGGTGGAGTCCCAGGACCACGCGCTTCTCGCCCTTCACTTCTTCTTCGCGATACGCGTCGACCATGACGGTGAGCGCGACGCGGTCGGCCCCGGCCGACGTCTCGATGATGTAGGGGATGTAGCGTTCGTTGGCCGCCTGGTCGAAGTACTCGAGCTTCTTGCCCGAGTGCTCCTGGTGCGCCTTCAGGTCGAAGTCGGTGCGGTTGTGGATGCCTTCGATCTCCTTCCAGCCGAATGGGAACTCGTACTCGATGTCGTAGCGCGGCCCGGGCGTAGTGGGCCAGCTCTTCTGGCCGTATGCTCGTGCCAGCGGAGCTTGTCGGGCGTGAGGCCGAGGTCGTGGTACCAGGCCATGCGCCAATCGCGCCAGTGCTCGAACCATTCCTGCGTCGGTGCCGGGCTTCACGAAGAACTGCATCTCCATCTGCTCGAACTCGCGGGTCCGGAAGATGAAGTTGCCGGGCGTGATCTCGTTGCGGAACGCCTTGCCGATCTGGGCGATGCCGAAGGGCACCTTCTGCCGCGAGGCCTGGAGCACGTTGAGGTAGTTGACGTAGATGCCCTGGGCCGTCTCCGGCCGGAGGTACACCACGGCCGCCGATTCCTCGACCGGGCCCATGAACGTCTTGAACATGAGGTTGAACAGCCGCGGCTCGGTGAGCGACCCTTTGGTGCCGCACACCGGGCACTGGGCATCCGGCGTCCCTGGGGTTCCCTTGATGGCGGGATCGTCGGCCCGGAAGCGGTTCTTGCACTGCTTGCAGTCGACCAGCGGGTCGGTGAATCCCGACACGTGGCCCGAGGCCTCCCAGACCTTGGGGTGCATGAGGATGGCGGCGTCGAGTCCTTCGATGTCGTCCCGGGCGTGGACCATGGCCTGCCACCAGCGCTCCTTGACGTCCGCTTGAGCTCGACGCCCAGGGGGCCGTAGTCCCAGACGGAACCCAGCCCGCCGTAGATCTCGGATGATTGGAAGACGAAGCCGCGCCGCTTGGAGAGGGACACGAGCTTGTCCATGAGTCCTTGTTCGGCCATGGGTCCTGGTCTCGAGTGGTGGGTCGTGGGAGACTGCCAGCCGTCGGCGGGTCAAGATACCCGGACCGGCCGCGGGGGGGCAACCTAAGCCGTTGCGATTGTTGGCGGTGGGCGAGTAGCGGTCGGCCTGGCGACACGAGGTCTGAGCCTCCCCATTCCGAGTTGTCCGATCCAGCCCTGGCTAGGGTATTCCCTAGCTCTGTGCAAAACGTTGCATCAAAGCAACACTGTGTCGCGTATCGCGCCTCTAACACTTGGGTTACCTCGGCCGAGAAACTCCCAAGTCATTCTACAGCAATTTAATAAACACATTGTCCCCGCGGCATGGTCATTGCTTCAAGAATGATCGGGAAGCACCACCTTCGGTCGCCCGGATGGTTGACAGCCACGGGCGTTTACGAGAGGTTATGGCAGGGCCAATAGACTCGGCCCTTCACCGCGCGGGGCCGCGTTCGCTTGACCGGCTCCAGAAGAAGGCAAACCGCCGGCGACGGCGGGACGCAAAGCCCGGGATCTCCCTGAGATCGCCCCGGCCGCCTGGAGAGCCGATGCACCGATTTGCCTCAATAGACAACCGACGCGGATTCACCCTGACCGAGCTGGTGGTCGTGGTCACGATCATCGGAGCCACGGCTGCGATCGCGCTCCCCCAAATCGACTTCGCCAAGTACCAAATCGACGGCGCAATGCGCGCCGTCGGCACCACCCTCATGGCCGCCCAGCGCGAGGCGATGTCGAAGCAGCACGACATGATCGTGCAGTTCGACGTCCCCAACAACGCCATCATCATCCTCTACGACCGGAACTCGAACGGCATCCTCGACGCCGGTGAGCGGCGGAAGGGCGAGGCGCTGGACGAGAACGCGGTGTTCGCGCGCGCTAATGCGCCGGCGCGTGCCTTTGGCGGCGCGCCCGTCAACTTCACCCGCGTCGTGGCCGGCCTGCCGGCGGTCGTGTTCCACGCCAACGGCAGCGCCAGCGAGGAGAGCGGGCTCTACATCAGTTCCTCGCGGGCCGTGGCCGGGCAGGCCGGCCACGAGAACGATACCAGAGCCGTCGAGGTGGTCCGGGCCACCGGACGAGCCGAATGGTGGTCCTACAACGGCAGCCAGTGGAGGCGGGGATTCTGATGCGACGACCGGCGAACGGATTCACTCTGATCGAGGTCATGCTGGCCCTGGTCATCCTGACCTCAGTGGTCCTTGGGATCACCTCGGCGACCGCCCGCTTCATGCACTCGGTCTCGATCGACAAGATCCGGGCCCAGGCCGATGCGATCGCCGATGCCAGGATCGGCCTGGTGCGCTCCTGGCCCACCTACGTGACCCTCGACTCGGCCTTTGCGGATACCACCACCGGCCAGCCGTATGCGGGATGGACCCAGATGACGACGATCGTGCAGACAGGTGGAACCGGCCAGCCGCTCGACTATAAGCGCGTCACCGTCAAGGTGACCGCGCCGAACCTGCCACACCCGGTGGAGCGCTCCGTCACCATCGCGGCGCCATGAAGGAGAATCGGATGATGATCCGCTCGAACCGGGGCATTACCCTGATCGAAATGCTGGTGGCCCTGGTGATCTTCGCCATCGTGCTCGGGGCGACGATGAACATGCTCTTGTCCCAGTCACGCGGATTCTCCAAGGCTTCGGACGAGCTGGCGCTGCTCCAGAACTACCGGTTCGCCAACGATTTCATCCGGCGGGAGTTGTCCGCCGCCGGCGGCAACGTGCCGGACCAGCAGCCGGTCGTCGTGTATGCGGGCGCCGACGCCTTCGCCTTCTCCGCCGACTACATCTCCAATAACGCAGCCGACGTGTCGGCCGTATTCATCGACCCAGACGCGCCCAGCGGACATGTGAGCGCCATGACTACGGCGCAGCAGACCACGATTCCCGGCTCGTTGCCGGCTTTCGTGTACCCCAGTGTCAACTACAACGATGCCGCGGCCAATCCGAGTACGGCCGAGACCATCACCTACTTCTTCAGCTTGAATGCCGCGACCCCGCGGACCGATGACTACGTGCTGCAGCGTCAGGTCAACAACAACACTCCGGAGGTCGTGGTCCGGAACATTTTGCCGGACTCGGCCAGGCCGTTCTTCCGGTATCACTACCTGAACGTACCGCCAGCCGGACGATCGACCGTCGATACGGTTCCCACAGCATGGCTCCCGCTCTCTCACGGCGTGCCGCTCCACGGCGACGTGGCGGACACCGGGGCCGCCGCCCGCGTCGACAGCCTCCGGCTGGTCGAGGTCCGCTATGTGGTCACCAACGGCGAAGTGGGGCCCAAGGAACGCACCAAGCCGATTTCTCTGGCCGTGCCACTCCCCAATATGGGCGTCGCCAAGCTGGCTATCTGCGGCAGCCAGCCGCTCTTCAGCCAGCCGGTGTTGGCCTCGCTCGCCATGACCGGCGTCGATGTGGACCTGAATTGGATGCCGGCCGTGGACGAAGGTGGCGGCGAGAACGACGTGATCCGCTATGGCGTCTTCCGCCGGGTGGTGGGAGACACGCTCTGGGGTGACCCGATCATTGCCATTCCGGCCGGGAACGCGAGCTACGGATTTACCGATGGTGGGGTCGTCCCGGGCAACGTATATGAATACGCCGTCACGGCACAGGACTGCTCGCCGAGCAGCTCGACATTCAGCGTGTCGCTGCCTGTGGTCGTGCCGTGAACAATCGAGGAGGAGAAGGATCGATGACAACGCACTACACCACACTCCATCGTGACGAGCGGGGCATCGCCCTGGTCGCGGCCCTGCTGGTGGCGCTCGCCGTCAGCGCGATCGCGGTTGGGGCGGCGATGCTCGCCATCAACACGACCCTGGTCCAAAAGAACAGCGCCCGGACCAGCGTGCTCGACGGTGTCGCCCTGCAGAGCCTCGAGGAAGTGCGGAGCGAGCTGAACGGAAACACGTCGCTCTACCCGGTGGATAGCGGCTATACCACCGTGTTCTCCAGCGCGCCGGCCATCGACGCCGATGGCATGGTCATTCCCAACGTGAAACGCTCAGCCTATGTCGGGCCGGCCGGTATTACGTCGGGCCAGTATGGCATCTTCGGCAGCATCCTGGCCGTGGCGGAGGACAGCTTCGGCAACCGCTCGGTGCAGCGGCTGGAGGTCAACCAGGAGAGCTTCGCCAAGTTCGCCTACTTCACCGACATCGAGCCGTCCAACATCTCGTTCGGATGCAACGACGTCCTGTTCGGCCCGGTGCATACCAACGACAACTTGAAGATGTACGCCCCCTGCGGGGGTAGCAAAGCCACCTTCAAGGCCGAAGTGCGAACGGCGAAGGTCGTCAACCAACCATCCTACGGCCAGTTCGATCGCGGATTCAATGAGCACGTCCCGCGGATCGAAATGCCGACCATCACGGACATCAACAAGCTCAAGACCCAGGCCATGGCCGGGAACACCTACGTGCTCGGCGACAATGCCGGCGGCACCGGCGAGGCCAGCCTGCGCATTCAATTCGTACCGGTCGACATCAACCTCGACGGCGACTTCAAGGACGAGAACGAGGGCTTCATGATGGTCTACCGCGGCAACGACACCAAGCTGGTGGCCGCCATGGAGCCAGGTGGGAGTTCCAGAATCAAGAACTCCGAGAATTGCGGCCACGTGGGCGGCAGCCACCCCGGCCTGTTCATGTCGATCATGGATCATCCCACTAGCGGGAGCGACGACAAGTACGATGCCTTTACCGCCGCCAACGCGGCGTGCTACCTGGGTGGGGATCCGTGGCTGACCAACGTCTTCGTGCCCAACAACGCCGACGGGGCATGGCTCCCGTGGGCCGGGTGGGGCGGGGCGCCGCCAGCCGCCGTTGCCGCCGGTGACCTTCCCGCTGGCCTCTTCCCCAATAGCACCGTCGGCGCGATGGCCAACTACCTCTGGCCCATCAACCGGCCCTATAACCCGAGTTTCAAGGGCGTCATCTTCGCCGACGGCAAGGTAGGGATCAGTGGGAGGGTACGTGGTCGTATCACGATCCTGTCCCCTCAAGACATCATCATCATGGATGATCTGAGTCAGGAGACCGACCCGGCAGCCGTCCCCAACCGGTGCGAGGATATCGTGGGCCTGGTGGCGGGCCAGGACGTCATCGTGTCGGACAACACCATCAACACGCCGATCAACTATCCGTCGACGTCCACCTGGCAAACGCTCGACCCCGATGGCGGCCGCGACGAGGTCATCCAGGCCGTGGTCATGGCCCTGGACCAGTTCTGGGTGCAGGACTACGCGAGCGGCCCGACCACCAAGGAGAAGTGTGAGACCACCAACTGGGGGCGCGGCTGCCTCTACCTGACCGGCGGGATCATCCAGAAGACCCGCGGCGCCGTCGGCACCACGAGCGGCACGGGATACCTCAAGCGGTACTCGTACAACACCTGCGCGTTCACCAACCCCCCGCCCTACTTCCCGACCACGGGGCACTTCGCCAAGAACCGGATCTACCGCATCAATCCGGTCGGATTCAATGTGGCGAGCTGGTATCAGACCTATCAGGTGCCGTGAGGAGGGTAGTAGTGGGTAGGAGGTAGGTAGGTAGTAGTGGGTAGGAGGTAGGTAGGTAGTAGTGGATAGTGGTCCTACAACCCTACACCCCTGCACCAACTTGAAGGCCCGGCTCCCTCGGGGAGCCGGGCCTTCAGACTTCAATGATCTGATCCCGCCGCGTGCCCACGCTCACGTAGCGGATCGGAGCGCCGGCCAGGTCCTGGATTCGATCGAGATAGGCCCGGGCTTGGGCGGGCAGGTCGGCCATGCGGCGGGCGCCGCCGGTAGGCCTTTCCCAGCCGGGCAGGATCTCGTAGCGCGGCCGCACCAGTTCGAGCGCTTCGACCTGACCCGGCAGCTCGTCCGACGCTGCCGCGCCCACATCATATCCCACCCCAACCGGAATCTCCGCAAAGCCGTCGAGCACGTCCAGCTTGGTTACCGCCAAGCCGGTCAGGCCGTTGACCCTGACCGAGTACCGCACCACCGAGGCGTCGAACCAGCCGCAGCGCCGAGGCCGACCCGTGGTAGCGCCAAACTCGTCGCCTTCCGCTCGCAACCGGTCTCCCTCCGGAGCCTCGGCTTCGGTCGGGAGGGGGCCGTTCCCGACCCGGGTGGTATAGGCCTTGACCACCCCCAACACCTGATCGATGGCCGTGGGCCCGATGCCCGCGCCCACGGCCGCGCCACCCGCCGTGGTATTGGATGAGGTGACGAACGGATAGGTCCCGTGGTCGACGTCGAGCAACGCGCCCTGGGCGCCCTCGAGCAGCACTCGTTCCCCGGCCTGGAGCGAACGGTGGACCAGGAGGCCCGTGTCGGCGGTCAGCGGCTCGAGCCGCGGTCCGATTCGCTCGAGTAGCGCAAGATGGTGCTCGAGCGACGCCCGCTCCGCGCTCCCCATCGACTCGAGCAGCATGTTGGAGCGCTCAACCTGCGCCGTCAGACGCTGGAGCAGCCCGGCCGGGTGAATCACGTCGCCCACGCGGATGCCGCGCCGGCCGGTCTTGTCTTCGTAGGCCGGGCCGATCCCGCGGCCGGTGGTGCCGATTTGCTGCCGCTTTTCGCTGGCCGCATCGAGCAGCTTGTGATAGGGCAGCACCAAGTGGGCCCGGTCGGAAATGAAGAGGCGCCCCGTGGTCTCGATGCCGCGCGCCGTGAGCGCGTCCAGTTCGGTGAAAAAGGTGTCCGGATCGAGGACCACCCCGTTGCCCACGAGGCAGCGCGCCTTCGGGCGCAGGATGCCCGATGGAATCTGGTGGAGGATGAACTCGGTGTCGTCGATTACAACCGTATGGCCGGCATTGGCCCCACCCTGGTAGCGGACGACGAGGTCGGCTTGCTCGGTGAGGACGTCCACCACCTTGCCCTTCCCCTCGTCGCCCCACTGGGCACCGACCACCACGACGCAATGGCTCTTCGGGTCGAACATGATGTTCCGTCGCGATCAGGAAGACTTGCGCGAACTGCTCTTGGCCCGACGGCTCGATTTCTTGGGCGGCGCCTGCTGCTGGGCCGACAGCGCCTCGGCGGTCTGGGCCGTGATGATCTCCTCGTCGACCAACCGTGCGATCTCGGAATCGAAGGTGCACATGCCGGATTCTTCGTCGTCGGCGGTCATCAGCTCTTGGAGTTCGAGCAGCGTGCCGTGGGTCCGGAGCCAGTCCCGCACCGCGTCGGTGGCCACTAACACTTCGAATACGGCGACACGCCCGTCCCCCGTTTTCCGTGGAACGAGTTGCTGAGCACTGACGCCGAGCAGCACATCCGCCAACCGGGTGCGCGCCATGTCCCGGTCTTCCGAAGGAAACATGGCGAGCAGCCGGGACAGGGTGCTCGGCACGTTGGGCGTCGACAACACACCGATCACCAGGTGACCCATCTCCGCGGCCTTGATGGCGGTCTCCGCCGTGTCGCCGTCGCGCAGTTCTCCGATGACGATCACGTCCGGATCCTGGCGCACGGCCGATTGCAGGCCCGCGTAGACCGACCCTGTGTCGATCCCGACATCGCGCTGGGTGATGCTGCTCTTGAGATCGCGATGCAGGAATTCAATCGGATTCTCGATCGAGACGATGTGCTTTTCCACGGTGCTGTTCAAGTGGTGTATCATGGCCGCCATCGTGGAACTTCGGCCGCTGCCGCTGGCACCGCTGATGGCAATGAAGCCATGGGGCCGCTCCACCAACGTCGCCAGCACCTCGGGGACGCCAAGCGATTCCAGGGACGGCACGGCGAAGGGAATGACCCGCATGACGATCATGAAGGAAGAGCGCTGGCGGAGCAGGTTGACCCGGAATCGGCCAACGCCGGGCATGCCCCACGAGCAATCGTAGTCTTTGAGGTGATCGATCCGGCGGCGGTCTTCCTCGTGCGGAATGAGCATGAGCGCGATGGCCCGCGTCTGATCCGGTGTCAGTCGTTGCTTGGTGAGCGGCACCAGTTTGCCGTCGATGCGCGCCCGGAAGACATCGCCTGCCTTGATGTGCAGGTCCGAGGCGCCTCGCTTGATGGCGACTTGAATGATCTTCTGAACAGGATCCTGTTTCATGCGGCTGGTTCCAATCGCGTCAAGAATCGTTGGATGCGGCGGCCGGGTGCGGCGGCATGAGCCCGATCAGGGCGCGGGCCCGGTCCAGCGTCTGCCGGGCGAGGACCCGGGCCTTCGCCGCGCCCGTCGCAAGGAGATCATCCACCTGGTCGGGGGCGTTGGTGAGCTCTTCTGCCTTGGCCCGGATGGGCGCCAGGGTACCCGCCATGTTGTCCGCCAGGACCCGCTTGCAGTCGAGACATCCCCATCCGGCCGTGCGGCACTTTTCCGCCACCTCCTGGACCGTCTCCGGCGGCGAGAAATGCTGATGAAGGTGATACAGGCCGCAGATCTCAGGAGTGCCAGGGTCCTTCCGCGTGACTCTGGCCGGGTCGGTGACGGCCGGCCGGAGCCGCTGCCAGATGACGTCCGGCGAGTCGAGGATCCCGATGGTGTTGCCTTTGCTCTTCGACATCTTGCTCCCGCCGTCGAGCCCCATGATCCGCTTCGCCCTCGTGAGCAATGGCTGCGGCTCCGGAAAGTACGGCTCGTCAGGGGAATACTCGGCATTCCACCGCCGCGCGATCCCGCGCGCCAGCTCGAGGTGCTGCACCTGGTCCTCACCCACCGGCACGAGGTCGGCGCGGTACAGCAGAATGTCGGCCGACATGAGAATCGGGTAGTTGAGGAGCCCCGCCGGAATGCTCTCGAGCCCGGCGGCCTTGTCCTTATACTGGGTCATGCGTTCTAATTCACCAACCGGGGTGACGGCATTCAACAGCCACATGAGCTCGCTGTGCTCCGCCACGTGCGACTGCACGAAGAGGGTCGCGCGCTCGGTATCAATGCCGGACGCGAGCAGTCCGATCGCCATCTCACGAGTGCGTTGACGCAGGTTCCCACGCGCCTCGTGGACGCCGGTCAGTGCATGCAGGTCCACGATCGCGTAGAAGCAGTCGTATTGTTGTTGTAGATTGACCCAGTTCTGGACCGCACCGAGCCAGTTACCGATGTGGAGTTCACCGGAAGGTTGGATTCCTGAGAATATTCGGGGCATCACGCCAAGCTACCTAGCCCGCGGTGGACGTGCAAGATGGTATCACCCAAAGACTTACTCGGCATCGCCTGCCGGGCGGCGCGCGATGCCGCGGAGTACCTCCAAAGCGTGTCTCGCCCGCGCGACCCGAAGGCGTGGGGCACGAAGGGCCCGTCCGATTTCGTGACCGAGGTGGATCGGACCGCCGAGCGCATGATTGCGGAGATGCTCCGCGCCTCGACACCCGAGGCGGCCATCCTGGGCGAGGAACTCTCGCCCGAAGCGCTGTCGGCACCGCTTACCTGGGTGGTCGACCCGCTCGACGGGACCACGAACTTCCTGCACGGCTATCCCGCGTATGCGGTGTCGATCGCGGCAGTCCAGGACGGTCAGGTCGTGGCCGGAGTGGTGCTCGACGTCGTGCGAGACCTGCTCTACCAGGCACAGGCCGGCGCGGGCGCCTGGCTCGACGGAACATCGCTTGACCACGTCCGCCATCGCGCGCCCGGAGCACGCGCTCATCGGAACCGGGTTTCCCTTCAAGCATCGCGACCGTTCTGGAGCAGTACCTCGTGCAATTTGCCGACATCCTGACGGCATCAGGCGGCATCCGGCGTGCCGGGTCCGCGGCCCTCGACCTGGCGGACGTTGCGCGGGGAAGCCTGGACGGGTTCTGGGAGCTGGCCCTCGCCCCGTGGGACATCGCCGCCGGGGCGCTCCTCATCAGGGAGGCAGGCGGCCATATTACCGACCTCCGAGGCAGCGATATTGCAGTAGCGCACACCGCCGTCGTGGCCGGCAACCCGGCCATCCATCCGTGGTTGCTGGAACGGCTCGCCCAGACGGCCCACCACTTACCATCAACGTGAGCATGCCATGACCGACGCCGAGACGCCGAATCCTTCCGACGTGCTGGCCCAAGAACACTCCCTCAGGCAATGGAGCGATGCGATTGCCCAGGCGACCCCTGCCCCTGGTGGCGGGTCCGCCGCGGCCATTGCGGCCTCCCTTGGCCGCGGCAGTTCTGGTCATGTGTCTGGGTCTCACGGTAGGCCGGAAACGGTTTGCGAACGTCGAAGCCGAGTTCGCAAAGCTCAAGGAAGAGGCGGATGAGATCCGTGAAAACCTCATTCTCCTGGCGGAAGAGGACGTGGTGGCCTACGGCTCCGTCATCGAGGCGCGAGCCCTGCCCCATGCCAACCCGGACGAATCATCCCTCCGTCTGATCAACCTCAATAACGCCCTCCTGGGAGCGGCGGACGTCCAGTTGGAGGTCCTCAGGCTCTGTCGGAACCTGGCCGCTACGTCGCGGCGCGTCTTCGAGGCCGGAAACCCGTCGGTGCGGGCCGACGCGGCGGCGGCGATCTTCCTGGCCGTTGGGGCGGGCCGCGGGGCTCAGTACAACGTCGAAGCCAACCTTGCCGGCCTGGGATGGGGCACGGAATTCGGCCTGGCGGAGGCGGTAGCCGACGGCGGCGTCAGACCGGAGCGGGTGGACGCCACCCTCAATCAAGCGGCGCAGTTGATGCTCGAACTCGGGGAGGAGGAACGGCAGCTGGTGGCCCAGCTCAGGAGTGGCCTCAAACCGTCGTAAGAATCCGCGGCCCGTCGCGGGTAATGGCTACCGTGTGCTCGAAATGCGCTGAGAGGCTCCCGTCTGCCGTGACCACGGTCCACTTGTCCGCCAGGGTCTTGGTGGCCGGATCGCCGGCGGTGATCATCGGCTCGATGGCGACGGTCATGCCTTCGAGCAGCCGCCGTCCGCGTCTGGGGGCGCCGAAATTGGGGATCTGAGGTTCTTCGTGGAACTCGGTACCGATGCCGTGCCCCACCAACTCCCGCACCACCCCGAAGCCCGCGTTCTCCGCCACCTGCTGCACCGCATATCCGATGTCGCCGACGTAGTTACCATGCCGTGCCTGCGACGACACCGGCTTCCAGGCAGTGCCGGGTGACGTCGAGAAGTCGAGCAGCTTCAGGGGTCACCTCGCCCACGGCAATAGTGGTCGCGGAATCGGCGTGTAGTCCCTCGAGATAGACCCCCACGTCGACGCTCAGGATGTTGCCCTCCCGCAGCACCCGCTCGGGCGACGGAATCCCGTGCACGATCTCCTCGTTGATGGAGGTGCAGAGGGTCTTGGGATAGCCGTAGAGCCCCTTGAATGACGGTGTCGCGCCAGGGTGGCTTCGGATGAAGGCCTCGGCGACCTGGTCCAGATCCTCCGTCGACCGGCCGGGGCGGCACTCGGCCCGGACCAGCTGCAGCGTCTCGGCAACGATCCGGCCTGCCCGAGCCATGATCTCGACTTCACGCGGCGACTTGATGGTGATCATCTACGTGCCGACGACCTGGCGCACCCGCTCGGCGATCACCTCGACCGCGCCGACCGCCGGGATCCTGTGCACCACGCCCCGGGCCTCGTACCAGTCGAGCACCGGCGCCGTGAGCTCGCGGTACGCTCTCAGCCGGTTCCGGATGGCATCGGGATCGTCATCCGCCCGTTGTTCTACCGCGCGGCGTTTTGCCAGGCGCGCCAGGATCTCCTCGTCGGTTACCGAGAAGAAGATCACGTAGTCGAGCCGCCGGCCGAGCGAGGCGAGCAGCGTAGCCAGCCCCTCCGCTTGGGGCACGGTTCGGACCACGCCGTCGAAGATCACCCCGTGTCGCGCGCCGGGCTTGGCCAGCTCGTCCTGCATCACGCCGAGGATGATGTCGTCGCTCACCAGGTGGCCCGCCTCCATGACGGCCTTGGCCTCACGCCCGAGTGGGGTGCCCTGACGGACAGCGTCCCGCAGCAGGTCGCCGGTGGCGAACTTCGGAATGCCCAACCGGTCTGCGAGGATGACTCCCTGGGTGCCTTTGCCCGCCCCGGGCGGGCCCAGCAAGAGAATGTCCATGAGCGTGCTATCCCCGTATTTGGTGTGCCGAGGGCAAACGGCGGCGGTGAGCAGGGCCGCGCGCACGCAGGGCCCCGCTCACCGCCATGTCATACTCGGCATCGCTAGATGTAGCGCGGCTGCCGGCCCCCGCGGAAGCGGACGCGTCCACTGCGCATGAAGCCGTCGTACCGTCGCAACTGACGATGCTGCTCGATCTTCTCGATGGTATCGAGCAGCACGCCGACCACGATCAGGATCGACGCGCCGGCGAACTGCGCCTGGATGCCGAGCCGCTGCGACACGAAAATCGGGATCAGAGCGATGGCCGCGAGGAAGATGCCGCCGGGCAGGGTGATCCTGCCCAGCACGCCGTCGATGTAGTCGGCCGTGGCCGCTCCTGGCTTCACGCCGGGAATGAACCCGCCCTGCTTCTTCAGATTCTCGGCCAGATCCACCGAGTTGAAGATGATCGACGTGTAGAAGTAGGTAAACAAGATGATCATGACGGCGAACAGAATGGCGTAGGGAATGCCGCCGGGGACGAAGAAATTCGCCACTTCACGGAGCATCTCGTTCTTGGTGAAGCTCGCGGCGGTGCCGGGCACGATGATGATCGTCTGGGCGAAGATGATCGGCATCACGCCGGCGGTGATCAGCCGGATCGGGATGAAGGTCTTCTGCCCTTCGCGCATCCGTCCTCGACCCATCACCTTGCGCGGGATCTGGATCGGAATCCGCCGCGCGGCGATCGTCATCCCCGTGACCGAGGCGACGACCGCCACCAACACCAGGAGGAAGGTCACCGCGGCCGCAATGGACACTACTTGTCCGCTCACGAACCCGAACAGCTGGAGTCCGCCGGGCCACACCCGCTCGAGAATCGAGAACGTGATGAGCAGGCTCATCCCGTTGCCGATGCCGTGCTCGGTGATCTGCTCGCCCAGCCACATGACGAAGATGGCGCCGGTCGTGAGCATGAGCATCATCACGATGCGGGAACCCGAGGCCCGGGTTCTGGATCGCGCCGGGAATCGACTCGGTGAACAGCGCGAAGGTGTAGGCCTGCGACGCCGAGAGGATCACCGTGAGATACCGGGTCCACTGGGTGATCTTTTTCCGCCCTTCCTCTTCCTTCTGCATCTTGCTGATGGTCGGCACGACGCCGCCCGCCAACTGGAAGACGATGGATGCGGAGATGTAGGGCATGATGCCCAAGGCAAAGACCGTGGCCCGGGACAACCCGCCGCCCAGCATGTCGTACAATCCGAAGAACCCCGCCGCCGCGGAGTTCCGGATGAAGTCCGCCAGGGCCTGCACGTTGACGCCGGGAGCGGCGATGTGCGCGCCGACCCGGTAGATGAGCAACACCGCAAAGGTGAACAGGAGCTTCTTCTTGAGCTCCGGATCGATCGACATCGCTGGGATGCGCGGGCTGGTCACCTACTCCTCGACGGTCCCGCCCGCAGCCTCGATCTTGGCGCGAGCCGATTGAGAGAGGGCGACACCGCGAACCGTGTAGGCGCGCTCGGCGTTCCCGGTCGCGAGAATCTTGGCCGGAGCGCCCAGCTTCCCGATCAGCCCGGCGGCGTGCAGCGTCTCCGGCGTCACTTCCGTCCCCTCGAGCCCGGCGAGCCGAGCGATACTCACCGGCTGGGCTGGGACCCGGAACGGGTTGGTGAAGCCCCGCTTCGGCAGGCGCCGGTAGATCGGCATCTGCCCGCCTTCGAATCCGGGGTTGGTGTACCCGCCGGTCCGGGCCTTGTGGCCCTTGTGGCCGCGCCCCGAAGTCTTGCCCAGGCCCGAGCCTGGGCCCCGCCCGACGCGCCGCCGTGGCTGGGTGGCACCCTTGGGCGGACGCAGGTTGGAGAGCGTCAGCTTCTCTGCTTTGGTATCCTCGGCCATCAGGTCTCCTCGATCGGCGTCACCTCGACCAGGTGCCGCACCTTATACAACATGCCTTGAATGGAGGGCGTGTCATCGACCACGACCTGCGCCTGATGATGCCGCAGTCCAAGCGAGCGGAGCGTTCGCCGGAACGTCTCCGCGTGCCCGATCCCGCTCCGCACCTGTTTAACCGCAAGCTTGGCAGCGGTCTTCTTTGCCATCCTAGACCTCCTGCCGGGGACGGTAGTGGATTTGATCGGCATCGACACCGCGCTCGCGCGCGACCTGCGCCCGTGTCACCAAGCCAACCAGGCCATCCATCGTGGCTCGCACCATGTTGTGCGGATTGGCCGACCCGAGCGACTTCGTCAGAATGTCTTTGATCCCCGCGCACTCGAGCACCTGTCGGACCGGCCCACCAGCGATGACGCCGGTCCCGGTCGTTGCGGGCTTCAGGAGGACGCGGCCGGCGCCATGCTCGCCGATGATCTCGTGCGGGATCGTGGTCCCGGAGCGTGGGATCGTCTCCATGCTTCGCCGTGCCGCCTCCACGGCCTTGCGCACCGCCTCGGAGACTTCGTTGGCCTTGCCCATGGCGACACCCACCTTGCCATCGCCATCGCCAACCGCCACCAGCGCGTTGAAGGAGAAGCGCCGGCCACCCTTCACGACCTTGGCTACCCGATTGATCGTGATCACGTTCTCGACGAGATCCGAGCCTCGGTCCCGATCGCTGCGATCCCGTCGGCCCCCGCGTCCACTGCGTCCTTCCTGGGACCTGCGCTGACTCGGACGCTTCTGGGGCGGCGCGGCCCCGGCGGGAGATTCCGCCTCTGCCTTCGGCGCCGTTTCGGGTTGTTCCGCCGTCGCTGGCACGGGCTGCTCGGCCGCCTCCTTGGCGGGCTCGCCTGCTGCCGCGTCCTGCTTCGTCTGCTCGTCAGCCATTAGAACTCCAATCCTCCGGCCCGCGCGCCGTCGGCAACGGCGCGCACTCGGCCATGATACTTGTAGCCTCCGCGATCGAACACTACTCGGCTATGGCCGGCGGCACGGGCTTTGGCGGCGAGCGCCTCGCCGACGGCGCGGGCCCTGGCCACCTTGCCGGAGCCATCCACCGTGACGCCCTCGCTTTGGTCTGCGACGCCGAGCAGAGTCACGCCCCGATCGTCGTCGACCAGTTGGGCGTAGATATGCTTCAGTGAACGAAACACTGCCAAGCGGGGCCGGTCGGCCGTCCCCTGGATCCGCTTCCGCACGCGGAGCCGACGGCGGTACCGCCGTTCCTGTCGCGTCTTGGGTGCGTGAATCGATCGCATGATTACTTCGCTCCTGTCTTTCCGGCCTTGCGGCGGACATGTTCCCCGCGGTACCGGATTCCCTTGCCCTTGTATGGCTCGGGCGGCCGGACCTTACGGATTTCCGCCGCCACCTGACCCACGAGTTCCTTGTCGGCGCCCTCGATCTTCAGCATCGTCGGGACCTCAGCCGAGATGGTGATCCCCGCGGGCGCCTGATACTTCACCGGGTGCGAGTATCCGACGATGAGGTCGACGCCGTAGGGTTTGGTCTCCGCGCGGTAGCCGACGCCCTGGATCTCGAGGTGCTTCGAAAACCCGCGCGCGACACCCTCTACCATGTTGTTCACCAGGGAGCGAGTGAGCCCGTGGAGTGCCCGGTGCCGAGTCGCCTCCGAGGGCCGAGTCACGGTGATGTGGTCGTCCGCGTACTCGAGCGCCATCTCACCTGGGAGCGTCCGCTCCAGCTTGCCTTTGGGGCCTTTGACCGCCAGGTGCGAGCCCGAGAGCTCCACCGTGACGCCCTTGGGGATCGGGACTGGCCGCTTACCAATTCGCGACATGATGCACCTACCAGATGTAAGCGACGAGCTCGCCGCCCAGGTTCGCGGTCCGGGCATCCCGGTCGCTCATGAGGCCCTTCGGCGTGGAGACGATGGCCATCCCCAGCCCGTTCTTGACCCGCGGGATTTCGCGGCTCTTGACGTAGCGCCTGAGCCCTGGGGTCGAGACCTTGCGCAGTTCCCGGATCACCGGCACCTCGTTGTGGTACTTGAGGTAGAGCCGTAACGAGCCCCGCCCCCCGTCTTCCAGCACCTTGAAATCGGTCACGTAGTGGTTGTCCCGGAGCAGCCGGGCCAACTCCACCTTGAGCTTCGAAGCCGGGACATCCACCCGGCGATGCCCTGCGGAACATGCGTTCCGAATGCGCGTCAGCATGTCCGCGACTGGATCTGTCATCGTCATTCGATCACTGCCCCCTTACCAGCTAGCCTTCCGCACGCCCGGAATTTCCCCCTGGAGGGCGAGCTGGCGGAAGCAGATACGACACAGGCCGAACCTGCGGAGAAAGGCGCGTGCGCGCCCACAACGTGCACAGCGATTCACTGCACGGACCTTGTACTTCGGCGTACGTTTTGATCGCTCGATCCAACAGGTCTTGGCCATAATGTCCCTATGTGTCCTCGGTGTCGTATCCTGAGTTATCCAACGCGAATCGGCGTCTCGCTGCGGAACGGCCATCCGAACTCCCGAAGCAGCGCCATCGCCATGTCATCCCGTCCGGCCGTCGTCACGATCGTGATATCCATCCCGTGGATCTTCTCCACCTTGTCGAAGTCCACCTCGGGGAAGATCATCTGTTCCTTGATCCCGATGGTGTAATTGCCCCGGCCGTCAAAGCTCTTGGTCGGCAGGCCGCGAAAGTCGCGCAGCCGCGGCACCGCGAGCGTCACGAAGCGATCGAGGAACTCGTACATGCGCGCCCCGCGCAGCGTTACCCGGGTCCCGATGGGCATCCCGGCCCGGAGGGCGAAATTCGAGATGGCCTTCTTGGCGCGGGTGATGACGGCCTTCTGCCCCGTGATCCGCTCCAGCTCGTCCAGCGCGGCCTCGAGCTGTTTGGGGTTCTTCGGCGCCTCTCCCATGCCCACGTTCAGCACGATCTTGACCAACCGCGGCACCTGCATCGGGTTGCCGAGGCCGAACGCCTGCGCCAACCGCCCCCGCACGATGGTCTCGTAGTGGACCTGGAGGCGGGGCTTGCCCTCGCGGGCCTTGGGTTTGGCCTCGCGCCCGGCGCCGCCCTCCTTGGCCTTTCCGCGCTTTCCCGCCTTGTCACTCTGAGGGGCCTGTTCCGCCTTCGGACTCTGGGTTGCCATACCTATCTATTCCTCGGGATCGAGTCGCCCGACTTAATCGCAATGCGCTCGACCGTGCCGTCCTTGTTGACACGCCGACGGACCCGGGTGGGCTCATTGGTCTTGGGGTCGATGAGCATCGCCTTCGAGTGATGGATGGGCGCCGGCATCTCCATGATGCCGCCCTCGGTCGTTCCCGTCGGCGCGCGGTGCCGTTTGACGATGTTCACCCCTTCGATGGTGATCCGGCCCGACTTGGGATGGGTGCGCATCACGCGGCCGCGCTTCCCCTTGTCTTCCCCCGAGATGACCTGCACCATGTCGCCCTTGGTGATCGACATCTTTACACGGATCACGGGGCGTTGGCGCTTGCGCTTGCCCTTCCGATAGACCAGTCGATTCACTTACAGCACCTCCGGAGCGAGGGAGACGATCTTCATGTAGCGCTTGTCGCGCAGTTCCCGGGCTACCGGGCCGAAGATGCGGGTCGCGCGCGGCTCTCCCTGATCGTTGATGAGGACCGCCGCGTTATCGTCGAACCGGATGTACGATCCATCCCGTCGGCGGGTTTCTTTGGCGGTACGGACGATGACCGCTTTCGCGATGTCGCCCCGCTTCACCTGCCCGGTCGGAATCGCGTCCTTGATGGCCACGACCACCTTGTCGCCCAGGCCTGCGTAGCGGCGCTTGCTTCCACCCAAGACCCGAATGACCAGGGCTTTTCGGGCCCCGGAATTGTCCGCAATCTTGATAATGCTCTCTTGCTGGACCATGAGATGCTCCGCGCTACTTGGCGCGCTGGACGATGTCAATCACCCGCCACCGCACCGTCTTCGACAGTGGCCGGGTCTCCATGACGCGAACCGTATCGCCCGTCTTGGCGCCTTGCGTATCGCGCGCCTTGATCCGAGTGGTGCGAGTCATCTGCTTCCCGTAGGTCGGGTGGGCAAACTGCCGCGTCAGCTCCACCGTCACGGTCTGTTGCATCTTGTCACTGGTTACCACACCGGTGCGGACCTTGCGTCGCGTCCGGGGCGCGGATGTCTTGGCTGCGTCACTCATGCGTCGTTCCTTCCACTTGCCCCGTTCGTTCACGGAGCACGGTCTTGATCCGCGCGATATCGCGCCTGAGGGTCCGGAATTGGAGTGGGTTGTCGATCTGCTCGGTCGCCGAGCGGAATCGCAACCGGAAGCGCTCCTCAATCAACTCGGCCAGCTTTTGGCCGAGCTCTTCCGTCGACAGTTCCCGAAGGTCTCTGGCTTGCACTCGGTCAGCCCTCCTCGCGCCGCACGAAGCGGGTCTTGACCGGCAGCTTGGCCGCGGCGAGCTCCATGGCACGCCGTGCCACCGGCTCGGTGACCCCTTCCACTTCGAACAACACCCGGCCGGGCTTGACCACCGCCACCCAGCCCTCGGGGTTTCCCTTGCCTTTGCCCATCCGCGTCTCCGCCGGCTTCTTGGTAATGGGCTTGTCCGGAAAAATGCGGATCCAGACTTTCCCGCCGCGCTTCATGGCCCGGCTCATGGCCACCCGGGAGGCCTCGATCTGGCGATTGGAAATCCACCCCGGATCGAGCGACATGAGCCCGTATTCTCCGAACGTCACCGTGTTGCCGCGACGGGCGATGCCCCGCGTACGGCCTTTGAACATCTTCCGGAACTTGACTCGCTTCGGCGCGAGCATCGGCCTCAGGCTCCTGTGCTGTAGGTGCGCCCGTGGAGGTCTTCCACGATCTCACCCTTGAAGATCCATACCTTGACGCCGACCGTGCCGTAGGTGGTCTTTGCCGTCGCCGTCGCGTAATCGATGTCCGCGCGCAGCGTGTGCAGCGGCACCCGGCCCTCGTGATACCCTTCCGTCCGGGCGATCTCCGCTCCACCCAGCCGACCGGAACACCGCACCTTGATGCCCGGCGCCCCCATGCGCAGCGCCGATTGGACGGCCCGCTTCATAGCCCGGCGGAACGAGATCCGCATCTTGAGCTGGTGCGAGATGTTTTCCGCCACCAGCTTGGCCGACGTCTCGGGACGCTTGATCTCCTCGACGTTGATCGCGGCTTCCTTGCCGGTCAGCTGGGCCAGCTCATCACGCAGCTTGTCGACCTCGGCGCCGCGCTTCCCGATCACCACGCCGGGCCGGCCGGTATGCACGGTAACCGTCACCTTGCCCGGCTTGCGCTCGATGTGGATCTCCGCGATGGCCGCGTGTCCGAGTCGAGTCCAGAGATATTTCCGGATCAGCTCGTCCTCTCGGAGGAACGCGGGCATGTCCCGGGCTGCTGCGTACCAGCGCGACCGCCAAGGCTTCACGATGCCCAGCCGAATGCCGAGCGGATGCGTCTTCTGGCCCATCAGTCGGTCTCCTTGGTTGCCACGCGGATCACCACGTGACTGGTGCGCTTCCGAATAGGCGTGGCCCGGCCCTGCGCCGCGGGCTTGTACCGCTTGAGGGTTCGCCCCATGTCGATCGACGCCGAGGACACGTAGAGCTGGTCGAGATCGAACGGCTCATTATCCCGGATCGCCTTTTGCTCCGCGTTGGACACGGCGGAGCGCAGGGTCTTCTCGATCTGATGCGCGGCGAGCTTCTTGTTGAACTTGAGGATCGCGTAGGCCTCATTCACGTTCTTGCCGCGGATCAGGTCGACCACGAGCCGCATCTTCCTGGGAGACTGGCGCGCCTCCCGCTGAATCGCATGCCCGGCAGCCATCAGGTCGGCTTCACTTTCTTGTCGGCGGCCAGCTTGCCGCTATGGCCGCGGAACAGGCGCGTGGGCGCGAACTCGCCCAGCTTGTGCCCCACCATGTTCTCGGTCACGTACACCGGGATGAACTTGTTCCCGTTGTGCACCGCAAACGTGTGGCCCACGAATTCCGGCAAGATGGTGCTCGCCCGGCTCCAGGTCTTGATCACCCGTTTGTCGTTCTGCTGGTTGAGCGCCTCGACCTTCCGCGCCAACGAGGCCTCGACGTAGGGTCCCTTCTTTACGCTTCTCGACATAGTCTCAGTCTCATTCCCTGCCGGTTACTTGGTCGCCTTGCCGCGCTTGCGGCCGCGCACGATGAGCTTGGTGCTTGCCTTCTTATGCTTGCGCGTCTTGCGCCCTTCGACCTTGCCCCACGGCGAGGTCGGTGGGCGGCCGCCGGAGGCCTTGCCCTCGCCACCGCCGAGCGGGTGGTCCACCGGGTTCATCGCGACACCGCGAACCTTCGGCCGGCGTCCGCGCCAGCGCGTCTTTCCGGCCTTCCCGACGCTGAGGAGTTCGTGCTCCGCGTTGCCCACCTCGCCGATGGTTGCCAGGCACCGGTCATGGACCCGCCGCATCTCGGTGGAGCGCAGGCGGAGCGTCACGTAGTTGCCTTCCTTGGCCACGACCTGCACCCCGGCACCGGCCGAGCGGGCCATTTGGCCGCCCTTGCCGACCTTGAGTTCCACGTTGTGCACCGTCGTCCCGAGGGGCATCTCGCCGAGCGGCACCGTGTTGCCGATCCGGATGTCGGATCCGGGCCCGGACACGATCGTGGCACCCTGCTCGAGGCCCTTGGGGTGCAGGATGTAGCGCTTCTCGCCGTCGGCGTAGACCAGGAGCGCAATCCGAGCGCTTCGGTTGGGATCGTATTCGATCTCGGCCACCCGGGCCGGGACGCCGAACTTGTCCCGCTTGAAGTCGATTCGGCGGTATTGGCGCTTGTGGCCACCGCCGCGGTGGCGCATGGTCATGTGGCCCCGGCTGTTGCGTCCGCCGGTCTTTCGCAGCGGCTCGACCAGCGACTTCTCGGGCGTGGTCCGGGTGATCTCGTCAAAGCCCGACACCGAGCGGAACCGCGTACCCGGCGTCACCGGACGAAACTTGCGAATGCTCATGCTCAGCTCTCGAACACGGCGATCTCGTCGCCGTCCTTGAGGGTCACCACGGCCTTCTTCCACCGAGGCTTGGCACCAATGGTCTGGGCGCGGAAGACGGACTTCCGCCGTACCTGCATGGTGCGCACGTCAGTCACGGTCACGTCGAACAGCTTCTCCAAGGCATCGCGGATCTGGAACTTGTTGGCGTCCGGATGCACCTCGAAGGTGTATTCACGCCGGGCCTGAAATGCGGCCGAGCTTTTCTCGGTGACAAGCGGCCTGACGATGATCTCGTGAAGTGCGGGCATCAGCTGGTCCCCTTCTTCTTCTTCTTCTTCGCGACGGTCTTCTTCGCCGCTTTCTTGGCAGTCTTCTTCTTGGCCGTCGCCGCTCCGCCAGCGCGTTTCTTGGCGGTCTTCTTTGCCGTGGCCCGCTTGGCGGTCCTGGGCCGGGCGGCCTGCTTGACCTTCTTGGCCGGCGTCGGCTTGGGCTTCGGCTCGGCCGTCGGCTCCACTGCTTCGCCGCCCTCGGGCAGCGCCGCCTGTTCCACGACCACGGTGTCCGCCCACAAGACGTGATACGCGGTCGCCTCGGTGTACGGCATGACCTCGATCGAGGGGAGGTTCCTCGCGCTCAGATAGACCGGCCGGTTCATGCCGTGGGTGAGCACCAGGAGCTTCTTATCCGACGCGCCCCACCGATCGAGCAGCACGACAAAGTCGGCGGTCTTCGGCGCCGCCAGTTCCCACCCTTCGACCACCGTGAGCGCCCCCTCGGCGGCACGCGCGTTGAGCGCGGAGCGGCGGGCCAGACTACGGACCTTCCGTGGCACCGGTGTCGTGTAGTCGCGCGGCGAGGGTCCGAAGACCGTCCCACCACCCCGCCACTGGGCCGACCGAATGCTGCCTTGTCGCGCACGGCCCGTCCCCTTCTGCTTCCAGGGCTTCGCCCCCCCGCCGGAGACCATGGACCGGGTCTTGGTCTGATGCGTGCCTTGCCGCTGGTTGTTCCGGAAGGCGCGGACCGACTGATGCAGCACGGCGTGGTTCACCTGACCGTCGAAGTACTCGACCGGTAGGGCGAACGCTTCGCGGCGCTTCTCGCCGGACGCCGAGTAGAGTGGCGCCTCAATCATGACGACTCCTGCCTCCCTGCTTGGCGATGGTCAAAATGCCGTTGCGTGCGCCGGGCACCGCGCCCCGAACGAACAGCAGGTTCTGCTCGGGATCGACTCGCATGACGGTCAATCCCAGTTCGGTATGCCGCGCTGCGCCCTGATGCCCCGGCATCCGCTTCCCCTTGAGCACGCGGGACGGGTTGGTGCCCGGGCCGATGGAGCCGGTTCGCCGGTACCGTGTGCTGCCGTGCGACGCCGGGCCGCCAGCGAAACCGTAGCGGTGAACCACACCCTGGAACCCCCGTCCCTTCGTGGTCCCAGTCACCTTGACCAGGTCGCCCGGAGCGAACAGCTCGACGGTGACCTGGCTGCCGACCTCGGGCGCCTCGCTCCCCGCGAGCGGAAATTCCTTCAGCACGCGTGGCGCGCGCTCGAGCTTGGCCTTCTGGGCGTGCCCGAGCTCTGGCTTCGTCGTGCGCGTGGGCTTGCGCTGGCCGAAGCCGAGCTGCACCCGGTCGGGATGGACCTGCACCACCGGACAGGGACCTGCCTCGATCACCGTCACCGGTGTCACGGTGCCGTCATCCGCGAAGATCCTCGTCATGCCGAGCTTGCGGCCGATCAATCCTGTCGTCATCGCTAACCGACCTTGATTTCCACGTCGACCCCGGCGGGCAGATCCAACTTGGTCAGCGCATCCATGGTCTGCGGCCGGGAATCGTGGATGTCGAGCAGGCGCTTATGCGTCCGGAGCTCGAACTGCTCGCGACTCTTCTTGTCCACGTGGGGACTCCGGAGCACGGTCCAGCGCTCGATTTTCATCGGCAGCGGGATGGGCCCCGATACCGTGGCCCCGGTCTTCTCGGCGGTGCGCACGATATCGGCCGCCGCCTGGTCCAGGACCACGTGGTCGAATGCCTTGAGACGAATTCGGATTTTACCTGCCATGTTCGAATACCTAGGCTTGGGTCAACGGACGGCGGGCACCTACTCCCTGCCGTCCTACTCCCGACTCCCTATTTCAAGATCTTGGTGACCACCCCGGCGCCCACCGTCCGGCCGCCTTCCCGAATCGCGAACCGCAACCCCTCGTCCATCGCGATCGGCGTGATCAACTCGATCGTCATCTGCACGTTGTCCCCCGGCATCACCATCTCCACCCCCGTCCCCAACTCCACCGACCCCGTCACGTCCGTCGTCCGGAAGTAAAACTGCGGCCGATAGCCCTTGAAGAACGGCGTGTGCCGGCCCCCCTCCTCCTTCGTCAACACGTACACCTCGGCCTCGAACTGCGTGTGCGGCGTGATCGACCCCGGCGCGGCCAGCACCATCCCCCGCTCGATCTCCGTCTTCTCCACCCCCCGCAGCAACAACCCCACGTTGTCGCCCGCCTGCCCGTCGTCCAACAGCTTCCGGAACATCTCCACCCCGGTCACCGTCGTCTTCTTCGTCGCCCCAAACCCCACCATCTGCACTTCCTCCCCCACCTTGATCTTGCCCCGCTCGATCCGCCCCGTCGCCACCGTCCCCCGCCCCGTGATCGAGAACACGTCCTCCACCGGCATCAGGAACGGCTTGTCCACCTCCCGCTTCGGCTGCGGGATGTAGCTGTCCAGCGCCGCCAGCAGCTCCGCGATGCACGCCGCCTCCGGCGCCGCCGGGTCCCCGCTCGCCAACGCCTTCAGCGCGCTCCCCTGAATGATCGGCAGATCATCCCCCGGGAAGTCGTAGCTCGACAACAGCTCCCGCACCTCCAGCTCCACCAGCTCCAGCAGCTCCGGATCGTCCACCATGTCCACTTTGTTCAAAAACACCACCATGTACGGCACGTTCACCTGCTTCGCCAGCAGAATGTGCTCCCGCGTCTGCGGCATCGGCCCGTCCGCCGCACTCACCACCAAGATCGCCCCGTCCATCTGCGCCGCCCCCGTGATCATGTTCTTCACGTAGTCGGCGTGCCCCGGACAGTCCACGTGCGCATAGTGCCGATTGGCCGTCTGATACTCCACGTGCGCCGTCGCGATCGTGATCCCCCGCTCCCGCTCCTCCGGCGCCTTGTCGATCTGGTCGAACGCGATGAAGTCCGCCAGCCCCGCCTTCGACTGGATCAACGTGATCGCCGCCGTCAACGTCGTCTTCCCGTGGTCCACGTGCCCAATCGTCCCCACGTTCACATGCGGCTTCGTGCGCTCAAACTTGGCTTTGGCCATGGCGTGCGTTCCTCGAATCGGTCCGTCTTTGAGTCAGTCTTCGGCTATCGGCTATCGGCTATCGGCTATCGGCTATCGGCTATCGGCTATCGGCTATCGGCTATCGGCTATCGGCTGTAGCTGTTAGCTGTTAGCTGTTAGCTGTTAGCTGTTAGCTGTTAGCTGTTAGCTGTTAGCTGTTACCCCTCCTCCTCATTCCTCCAAGCTCGCGACCGAGAGCCTATCCCTTGCTGATGATGGCGTCGGCAATGCTCTTCGGCACCTGGGCGTAGTGATCGAATTCCATCGTGTAGACCGCCCGTCCCTGGCTCATGCTCCGCAGCGTGGTGGAGTAGCCGAACATCTCGGCCAGCGGAACGTGTGCGGCCACGACCTGCGCGCCACCACGCTGGATCATCCCGCCCACGCGCCCGCGGCGGCTCGCGAGATCCCCGATCACGTCGCCCACATACTCGGACGGGGCCACGACCTCGACCTCCATGACCGGCTCGAGGAGGATCGGCCCGGCCCTTCGAGCGGCCTCCTTGAACCCGATGGACCCGGCAATCTTGAACGCCATTTCCGAGCTGTCGACGTCGTGGTAGCTGCCGTCGACCAGGCTGACCTTGATATCCACCATCGGGTAACCCGCCAGGACCCCGCTCTCCAGGGCTTCCTTGATGCCGGCCTCGACCGGCTTGATGTATTCCCTCGGAATGGAGCCGCCGACGATCTTGTCCTCGAACGCGAAGCCCTGGCCCGCCTCGGCCGGCTCGACATTCAACACCACGTGGCCGTATTGGCCCTTGCCGCCCGACTGGCGCACGAACTTGCCTTCGACTTCCCGAACGGCCTTGGTGATGGTCTCGCGGAACGCCACCTGCGGCTTGCCGACGTTGGCATCGACCTTGAACTCGCGCCGCATCCGGTCGACCAGGATCTCGAGATGGAGCTCCCCCATCCCGGCGATGATGGTTTGACCCGTTTCCGTGTCGGTCCGCACGCGGAATGTCGGGTCTTCCTCGGCCAGCTTCTGCAGCGCCTGGCCCAACTTGTCCTGATCGGCCTTGCTCTTGGGCTCGATCGCCACGTCGATGACCGGATTCGGAAAGCGCATGGCCTCCAGAATGATCGGCTTGTCCTTGTCACAGAGGGTGTCGCCGGTGCCGGTCGACTTGAGGCCGATCGCCGCGGCGATGTCGCCCGCCATGACCTCGTCGATCTCCTCCCGCTTGTTCGCGTGCATTTGCAGCAGCCGGCCGACGCGCTCCATTTTGTCTTTGACGCTGTTGTAGACGTAGCTGCCCGACTTCAGCGAGCCGGAATAGACCCGGAAGAAGGTGAGCCGCCCCACGTAGGGGTCGGTCGCCACCTTGAACGCCAGGCCCGCAAACGGCTCGTCATCCGACGTGATCCGCACGGCCAAGGTCTCGTCGTGCAGCGGGAGATGCCCCTTGATCGCGGGCACGTCGAGCGGATTGGGCAGGAAGTCCACCACGGCGTCGAGCAGGGCCTGCACCCCCTTGTTCTTGAACGACGCGCCGCAGAGCACCGGCACGATGCCGCCGGCCACGGTGGCCTTGCGGATGGCGCGGCGGATATCCTCCTCGGAAAGTTCCTCGCCCGCGAGGTACCGCTCCAACGCTTCGTCGTCGTGCTCGACGGCGGCTTCCACCAGTTCGTGGCGCAGCGCTTCCACTTTATCCTTCAGGGCGTCCGGCACCGGTCCCTCGACGTACTTGGTACCGAGTGAGGCGTCGTCATAGACCCGCTCTACCCGACGCACGAGGTCGATCTGTCCGGTGAAGAGTTCACCCGAGCCCAGCGGGTACTGGATCGGGAAAGCTCTGGCGCCCAACCGCTCGCGCACCATCGCAAGGCAGCGATCGAAGTCGGCGCCCACCCGGTCCATCTTGTTCACGAACACGACGCGGGGCACGCCGTACCGGTCGGCCTGCCGCCACACGGTCTCGGTCTGGGGCTCGACCCCACCCACCGCATCGAGAATCGCGACGGCCCCGTCCAACACCCGGAGGGACCGCTCCACTTCGGCGGTGAAGTCGACGTGACCGGGCGTGTCGATGATGTTGATCCGGTATTGCACGTCGTGCCGACCCCAGAAACAGGTGGTCGCAGCGCTGGTGATGGTGATGCCGCGCTCCTGCTCCTGCTCCATCCAGTCCATGGTGGCCGCGCCCTCATGGACTTCACCCATCTTGTAGCTCTTCCCCGTGTAATACAGGATCCGCTCGGTCGTAGTCGTCTTCCCGGCATCGATGTGCGCCATGATGCCGATATTCCGATAATGACTGAGCGGTGTTTCGCGCGACATATCCTCGACTCTATCTAGCGAAAAAGCGGGGCGACCGAGCCCCGGCAGTCCGGGTGGTATCGCTCCGCGCGTCATCCAGGCATTCGCCTGACGATGAGGGGCCAGCCGTGACCCCACGCGTTGTGCTTTCAGAAGACCAGAGGTGACGCTGCTCCTCGTCACATAGCCCGATGTGTCACTACGTCGACGGGCTCGCCTCCCCCGCCGGCTCAGGGTTGCTTACCAGCGATAATGAGCAAACGCGCGGTTGGCCTCGGCCATCCGGTGCGTGTCTTCCTTCTTCTTGATCGTGTTACCCTCGCCCTTCGAGGCCAGGACCAACTCTGCCGCGAGCCGGTCTTCCATGGTGCGCTCGCTCCGCGCCCGGCTGAAGCTGATGAGCCACCGCATGCCCAGCGCCGTCCGACGATCGGGACGGACCTCGACCGGCACCTGCAGCGACGCACCACCCACCCGCCGGCTCTTGACCTCGACGGCCGGCTTGGCGTTGGACAGCGCCTGCTTGAACACCGCCACACCTGCCTGCCCGGTGCGCTGCTCGATCAAGTCCATCGCGCGGTAGAAGATGCCCTCGGCCGTGCTCTTCTCGCCGCACGACATCAGGTTGTTGATGAACTTCGACACCGTCTGGCTGTCGAACCGCGGATCCGGCGGAACCTGACGCTTCGTGGCCCTCGTTCGACGGCTCATGATCCGCCCTTCGGACGCTTGGCCCCGTACTTCGAGCGACTCTGCTTGCGGTCGTTGACTCCGGCCGAGTCGAGCGTGCCCCGGATGATGTGGTACCGTACCCCCGGCAGATCCTTCACCCGGCCGCCCCGGATGAGCACGATCGAGTGCTCCTGGAGATTGTGCCCCTCTCCCGGGATGTAGGCCGTAACCTCGAACCCGTTGGTCAGCCGCACGCGCGCCACCTTCCGAAGCGCCGAGTTCGGCTTCTTCGGCGTGGTGGTGTAGACGCGGGTGCATACTCCCCGCTTCTGAGGATTGGCCTTGAGCGCCGGCGCCTTGTCCTTGGCGCGGAGCGGTCGTCGGCCATGGCGGATGAGCTGGTTGATCGTCGGCATACCATTCCGTTTTACGAGCTGAACACAGGCCTTAAAAGTCGACAGCACGGTAAGCTAGAGCCGTCCAGGGGCCCGGTCAAGGGAAGAACCAGGAGGGGAGAAGGGGGTGGGCAGCGGCCGCCCGGAAACGATGGCTCGACCAGGGGGCACCCCAGGTATAGGATTCAGGCAGGGGGCTTCCCCGCCGCCCCCTTGGGAGGGCTTTCTTAATGAAGGGATTCGTTGTCCTGGCCCTCCTCGGGCTCGCCGCCTGCAGCTCCCCGGCAGCGCCTGGGGACGCCACTCCGACCCCTCCCTCCCCGTCACTCAGCCAAGCCAATCTGCTCGAGCACCTCGGCGCCCTGGCCGACGACAGCATGGCCGGGCGCCAGGCGGGATCCTCCCAGGAGACCCAGGCTGCGGCCTACCTGCGCGACCATTTCATGGCATACGGCCTCGGGCCGGGTACCCCCGGGTACCTCCAGCACTTTCAACTCCAGCAGGGTCGGATGTCGCAGAACGTGCTCGCGATCCTGCCCGGGCACGGGAGTCTCGCCCGGCAGTGGATCGTCATCGGCGCCCATTACGATCACGTGGGATTCATCCAGGTCGGACCGGACTCCGTCCTGGTCTACAACGGCGCCGACGACAACGCGTCGGGAACGGCCCTGTTGCTGG
>CAWFGG010000009.1:52500-400374 GCA_963815325.1 uncultured Gemmatimonadales bacterium | reverse complement strand
TGTCCACGATACGGTCCTCAGGCTACCGTACAACTCGTATAGCTCGCAAACGAAACACTGTCAACATGCCAACAGATCATCTACGCAAGTCTGACGAGAACAGACTGACGTAGTACTAGGGAAAACCCTAGCTCGATACTGTACGGGAGAAGGTTCGGAGTGGAGAGGAATCGAGATGGTACGCGTTGCGTCGTTGTGGGCCAAGCTACCCCGAAGATGCCGCTCTGGGGATGAACCTCAGTTCCTTAGGGTCGCGGGGAGGGAGCCTGTTCGTATGGAAGACACGAGATTGCACCGGCGCGATACTCCAGGAACACAACCTCTCCCTCCACACGTGGCACCCGAACGATATCCACTGGATAGCGAGACTGCTCCACCGGGAAGCATCCGCCCCCTGTTCGCACGACTGAATACATCCTGCTTCCAACAATCCCAACGAAATCCACCCTGATATAGTCCCCCGCCTGCATTTGCCCGGCAGCCGCGAGGAGGACCATATTCGAGTCAAAATCGACACGGGGTAATGTTGGTGCAGGTGTAAACCGTTCAGTCACCCGTCTCCAGACCTGCCGCCACGTAGCGCTATCTCGTACGACAATTCGCGCAACTGTAGTAATCCCACTCCGTCCGTAAGACGCGATTAGGTTGGTCGAGTCAATCACCTGCAGTTGCACCGAACCCGGTTCCTGCGCCGCACCAATGTTGGAAGAGGAGTGCGTTCTCGTCGTGCTGTGGCAGCCAAGTATGGCTGACAGGACAAGGCTTACCGCACAAGAAGCAATCCCTATACGCATCGTTGGTCCTCGACAGTTAGGCGGGCAATGATAGAGAGATCATACGGTATTGCCGTCCGATATCAAAACATAGCTGCCTCAAGACACTCGTATTCAGCGCCCACGGTAGGTTTGGCAAATAGCTTGAGTGTGTAAAGCAAGCTGCGGCGGGAGGATGAAGTTTCTTTCTTACACTGGCCGGTTACATGAAGCACCTATGGAAATCCTAGCCGCCATCGAAAAGGCCAAGGTAGGCAACGGCATTCTCTGCCCGATGTGAGGGATCCTGAACCTCTTGGCCAACCGTGTCCGGCTAGGGCAGCAGCCGAGGAGCGGTACCCGCGTGTGCAGGTGCGTCGACGCGTGACGAGCCTGCCAAGGGTGGCCCAGCCGCAGCCAACAACGCCGGATGGTGTCGGTTGTAGTGTCGATTGATCCCGTTGGGGACCGTCGCGTGCATCACGCAGGCGTCGGTGATCGACCGGTAGCCGGCGGCGGCCACGATGGCAGCGCTGATCAGGAACACCAACCAAGCGGGCATGTCAGCTCCGATTCCGGGTCCTCGAGGGCCACTCGCCGACGCGCGCAGAAATGTCGCCGGTAGCACAGCTCTCGGCCGGCCGGCCGGCCGGTGGGGCAGGGCATCCTCGTTGGACATCCAGACTGGGCCGCCGGCTGTCCGAGTTTGAGATTAGGAAGCGCCCAGTGAAATCCCGGTGAAGCATGCCTGAAGGTGTGGCGGCCAGGATTGCCCAGTCTGAATGAGTCTTTAGGTTGGGTTCAGGACGTCTTTAGGGCCCACAGGCGATCTTGAGTATGTTCGAGCAACTCGGTTCCACCTCAGCGAGGAGGGACTCATGACGGCCAAATCGGCATCCGGGACCAAGCGGAGCCATCTCACGAAGTCGGCCGAGGTTGCGGGGGCCAGTCACGAGGAGCTGGTTCAGGCACTCGTCGCGTCGCTCGAGAACAGCTTCTCCCCCGCGAAGCACGACCACGCGCTGGAGTGGGCCATGCGTCTGTTCCGTGACCTGGATGAACCCACCCTCCGCGGGCTCGTCTACCGCTACGGCCTGTTTGAAGAGCCCATGAAGGTGGAGGACGAACGACCGGCTTCTCGGGATGTGGACGAGGAGTGACGTCAGACCGAGCCTGAGTGCGTCGAGGCAGGCTCGCCAGAGCGTCCAGGTGAGGCGCCTTCTGCATGGCGGTAGAACTCGAGGCAATCGGCTTCGCGCCCACGCACCGTGCGGCGCCCCTTGAGCTCTCCGCGATACTCGGTCACCACGGTGCACTGCCGTTCGCCGTGGTCGCCGTCATAGTAGAGCACGACCCAGTCATGGGTTCGCCGGAGGCGATGGGCCCGGGGTGTGTTGGAGAAGAGTGCCGTGTAGTGGCGTTCTCCGCGGTGGGTGTGAAGCACTGGTAGCCAGGCCTCACCCGTTGGGTTTAGCCGGCGCGGCGCTATGCTGCGTAGCGTTCCCTGCGCCGCCTTGCTGCGGTATTCGTGATCCACGTCGAGAATCTCAGCCACCGGCGGATCGGTCTCCACCGGCATCGCCCGGGCTCGAATTCGGCCCAGGCGTCCAGCCAAGTACTCCACGATTCCCGAAAGCCGCTTCGGACCGAAACCCGCAATGTGCTCGAGACGCCCGTCGTGGGCCGCGACCTCGAGTTCCTCGAGCGTCCCGATGCCTAGGTCGTGGTGCAGGCGCTCGGCGAGCACGTCGCCGATGCCGGGAACCGAGGCCAAGAGCGACATGGGGTCGCTTTGGCCGCGCAGCCGCTCGAGCATCGGCAACTGGCCCGTCGTGATGATGTCCCGAAGCGCCCGGGCAATGCTCGAGCCGATGGTGGGAAGGCGGATCAGACCGTCCAGTCCCTGGTTACGGAGCAGATCGTCAGCCGGCTCCGCCATGTGCCGCAGGGTCGCGGCCGCCGCGTGGTACGCGCGGATACGATGCGGATTGGCACCCTGCTCGGCCAGAAGATGCCCCACCTCGTCCAGCCGCCGCGCGAGGTCGGCGTTGGAGACCCTGGGCATAGTCCGATTGCGATCGAGAATCACTGACCCCGGGTCCCTTTACTCGTAGCCGGCAGCGTTCTCCCGCCCTGCCGGCATCCTGACCAACGTCACGGTGCTGGCCTGAGGTCCTTCGTCGCCTTCTTCTTCGACGAAACGCACCTCCGCGCCCTCGGCGAGCTTCTCGAAGTGTCCGTTGAGCACGCTGTTGCGGTGGAAGTAGATCTCACGACCCAAATCATCCTGGAGAAATCCGTAACCTTCATAGGGGAACAGTGTCAGGACCCGCGCCCGGTTGGGCGGGGGATGGGCCTTCCCCAAGCCTCGGCGGCGGCGGGTGTAGTCCTGCACTTGCCGCTTGGCCACATCGAACGCGTCTTGGAGTGCTGTCCGCAGGTCGGCCTGCGGCTGGCGCTTCACCACCAGCTCGCGCCCGGGCAAGGTCAGGTCGATGCGGACGAGATAGTGGATGCCCTCAGTGCCCCGGCGGTGCGGTGTCTCCACCATGACACGGCAACTCATGATACGATCAGCCATACTGTCGAGCTTCATTGCTTCGCTTCGGATCGCCTCTTCTTCGGAACTGGAGAGGCTGATGTTGCGAGTTGCGACTTGCAGCGGAAGCTCCATCTGTCACTCCTTCGCTGGATGTCGTCAGGAAAGGCTCGTTTCAGCGGGCCTCACCCCTTGATCACGCCAAGTGGCGTAAGCCTGGCCACCTTCCGGGCTAGGCCAGCCCGGTGTACTACGTCGACCACTCGATCCACATCCTTGTATGCCAAGGGTGCCTCCTCGGCGAGCCCACTCTTGGAGGCGCAACGGACGACGATGCCGCGGGACTCGAGCTCGCGGCGGACTTGGGCCCCCGTCACCGTGCGCTTGGCCGCGCCCCTGCTCATCGCACGGCCGGCGCCATGGCAGCAGCTGCCGAAACTCCGTTCGCTGGAGGTATCAGCACCCGCAAGCACGTAGGAGGCCGTGCCCATGCTCCCTGGAATGAAGACCGGCTGCCCGTGGGCGCGATACCGGTCGGGCGTCTCGGGGGAGGCCGGCCCGAACGCGCGCGTCGCTCCCTTCCGATGCACACACAACTCCTCGCCGTCGTAGACCTCGATCTTGGCGATGTTGTGGGCCACATCGTACACGAGGCGGGGACGGTGCGCCTCACCAAACACCTGCGCAAAGACCTCGCGCACGTAATGCGTAATCACTTGCCGGTTGGCCCAGGCGAAGTTGGCTGCGGCGCACATCGCCCCGAAATAGCGGGCGCCCTCCGGCGAGCCGAGTGGGGCCGATGCCAGCTGGCGGTCGGGAAGGTGGATGCCATAGCGTTCCATCACGTGGTCCATCAACCGGACGTGGTCCGTGCAGACTTGGTGGCCCAACCCTCGCGAGCCCGTATGAATCAGTACGGTGAGCCGTCCATCAGTCAGGCCGTATGCCTCGGCGGCCGCGTCGTCGAATACCTGGTCGACCTGCTGCACTTCCACGAAGTGGTTGCCCGACCCGATCGTCCCGAGTTGATCGTGCCCGCGCGTCTTTGCCTTGGCGGAGACCGCGTCCGAATCAGCGGCCGCGAGGCAGCCCGTCGCTTCGGTGACGGCCAGGTCGTCTGGCGTGGCCAACTCTCGCTCGACCAGATAGCGGCAGCCCTCCGTCAGCACCCGGTCCAGCTCATCCGGGTCAAGTGAGAATCGAGGATTTCGCCCCGGACCCGACGGGATGCGCCGGCTCAGTTGGTGAACGGCGGCCTCCAGGCGCCCGCCGGCACTCTCGACGGTGAGTTCCGTGGCGAGGAGCCGGACGCCGCAATTGATGTCATAGCCCACCCCGCCGGGAGAGATGACGCCATCGCGTACTCGTGTGGCCGCGACCCCGCCCACGGGGAAACCATAGCCCTGGTGGACGTCCGGCATGGCGTAGACATAGCCCGTGACGCCCGGCAACGTGGCGACGTTCACCAGCTGCTCGATGGATTGATCCTTGGAGATCTGGTCCCACAGCGCGGAGTCGGCATAAATCCGGGCCGGGACCCGCATATCCGCTCGCGCCGTCCGCGGGATTTCAAACATCCAACCGCTTTGTCGCACCGCCTGGTAATCAGGCATAGCCTACCGCTTCAGACGTCGAGGAGGAGATGGGCCTCGAATACGCCGTCCATCTCCTCGAGCCTTGCTCCGTGATGCGTGGCCGCTTTCACGAGACTCGGAGAAGTGCCGAGCGCTCTGCCCCGCACGCGGGCATGGAGATAGGTCTGGGTGGCCTCGATCACATCGAACTCGAGCGGCATCCACTGCTCAGACTCGGCCAGGCAAATCAACTCGTTGAGCCAGTCGACCAGGAGGGCCACGGCGTCCGGCGAGCACACTTCGATCTCGCGCCAGGGACCGGTCGCTTCCGGAAGCGGCTCACCCAGGGTGAGGCTGGCCAGCGCGCGCCCTGCTTCTCCGGCCACGTCGGCCATGGAACCACCGTAGACCAACAGGTGGGCTTCGGAAGGGTGATCGACGAATCGGTGCCCCGGCGCGGCACGGTTTGGAGCGGGGACGGGTTGCTGTGGCGCTTCTGACATGACCTCGTCGTCGAGCGGGACCGCGGGTGGAGCAGGGACCCACGCACCTCGACCTCAAAATACGACGGTCACATCACGGCAAGGAGGTGCCGACACTGCGGCCGTGTCTGAAAGATAGGGATCGGCGATGGAAGCAGGCTTGATCCTACAATGAAAGTTGCTTCAAGGTGGGTGGGAAGGGTCGCCCAGACCTCACGGGCATTACAGCGGCCAGCCGGCCGGCCGGGTCGCGGTCAAGAGAAGCAACGGCTCCGTAAGCGTGACGGGCGTCATTGTCCCCTGAGAAGGACAGAGCGCCGAGGCATCCGGGCTGCCACCGTCCGGGGTGAGCAGGGTGACCATCAGCGTTCGCGCCATCGCGTCGGCCGGTCGTCCTTCATCATCCACGTGCATGGCATGACGGTCACGATCGGCCGTCTCGATGCCGGCCGGCACCTCACCGTAGACCCAGCACACCACGCCCTGCAGGGCGTTCAGCATCCGATGGGTGAGCGGCATGCTCTCGCCACCCAGCGTGATGAGCCCGAACTGGAGTTGCCCAAAGTCCTCCCGCCGATGGAGCAGGAACCCGTACTTGTAGGTCTCCCCCTCGCTCGCGGCGCCGACGATGACCTGTCTGAGCTTTTCCTGGACCGTTTCGACGATGTTGCGTGCGTCCATGGGTCACTCCTGCAGTGCATCCGGACATCGGTGTGCTCGCTCACATCGTCTTACTTGCATAAGCCGGGCCACCTGCGCCCTAAGTAAGGCAACGCCTGAGGTAAGCAGTGTAAGTCGTTGAAAGACAGCATACTATCATCCTCATATGATGCACTTTCCGAATTGCACCCCAGGCCATTGCGGCGGCCTGCCTCCAAGGTTTCTGGCAAGGTTCCTTTCTCGCCCGAGATGAATCAGCCCTGGCCCTCGAGACCCGGAGCACCGCTGAGGGCGATTGAGTCGAGCTGCGTCCTTCCCTTTCGCGCACTCAGCGCGCGAGCGATCGTCTCATGGTGCCTTCAGGGTCCTTTCATCCCAGCTGGCCCATTCTAAATATTGGCCCCGCCAGGAGGCGTCACATGTTTCAGGACCGGGTGGATGGGGGGCAACAGCTGGCGCGTGCGCTCGGCGGGTATCGCGAGTTCCATCCGATTGTCGTCGCCTTGCCGCGGGGCGGGGTGCCAGTCGGGTATGAGGTGGCGCGCGCGTTTGACGCGGACCTCGACGTCATCGTGGTCCGGAAACTCGGGGCACCGGGGAATCCGGAATTTGCCATCGGCGCTATCGCGCCGGGCATTACGGAAGTCAATCGTTCGGTGGTCGACACGTACGGCATCCCCGAGCGGTACATCGAGGACGTGATCCGGCGGGAAGGGGCCGAACTCGAGCGTCAGGAGCGGCTATACCGGAGTGGGCGTGATCCGATCCAGGTCGCGGGGCGAACGGTGCTGGTGATCGACGACGGTTTGGCTACCGGGGCGACTGCTTCGGCGGCCGTCGCCTCCATTCGAACCCATGGGCCGGACCGGGTGATCTTCGGTGCCCCCGTGTGCGCCTGTGATAGCGCCAATGATCTCGCCTGCAAGACGGACGCCGTCGTGTGTGTGCTCCGGCCGCGTGAGTTTGCCGCTGTGAGCATCTGGTATCGCGACTTCACCCCGACTACCGATGCGGACGTGACCGACTGCCTCAACCGGGCCGCGAGGGCGCGCCCCCCGGTGGGCGGACAGCATTGGGAGAGAGAAGGATCATGAAGACGCTCGAACGAAAGCGGCTCGAACGGCCCGTCGTCATCCCGGCGGGCCCAGTTCGCTTGAGCGGCGATGTGGCGGTACCCGCGGGGGCGCAGGGGCTGGTGCTGTTTGCGCACGGAAGTGGGAGCAGTCGGTTCAGCCCACGCAATCGGATGGTGGCCGCCGAGCTGAGGCGGTCGGGGGTTGGCACCCTGCTGTTCGATCTCCTTACCGATCGTGAGGCGGGCAACCGGGCGCGGGTGTTCGACATTCCGCTCTTGGCCGAGCGACTGTGGTATGCTACCCGCTGGACACTCGCCGAGCCCGACCTTCGCGGGTTACGGGTCGGTTACTTCGGCGCTAGCACGGGGGCGGCGGCGGCGCTGGTTGCGGCGGCCCAGCGCGATTCGCCGGTCGGCGCAATCGTGTCCCGTGGCGGCCGTCCGGATCTCGCGGCGGACGCACTGCCCACAGTTGCGGCACCAACCCTTCTCATCGTCGGGGCCAAGGACGACATGGTGCTCGATCTCAACCAGAGCGCGTTCGACCGGCTGACCTGCCACAAGCGATTGGAGGTCGTCCCTCGGGCGACCCATTTGTTCGAGGAACCCGGTGCCCTCGAGCGGGTAGCCCAGGTGGCCGCCGAGTGGTTCACCCGATACCTGGGGACGGAGGAGGCTCAGGAAGCGTAAGTGCCGGGTACTCGGTCAATATCCGGAGTCCGTGGAGGAGGAGTAGCCGCCGGGCTCGGTGTTCCGCCGTGAAACCGAAGCGAAGCGCGCTCGTAGTGGTGAAAGCTCAATGGTGCCATGGCTTTCGACTACGCCGTTCGCGAGGGGCATGCATGGCCACGTCGCACGCGTCCCGGCCCAGTAGGCTGCTCACCCCTTCCTGAGACGGTGATGCCATTCTTGTCACAACTGATGAGGCGAGCGACTCCGGTCTGCCGGAAGATCGCGGTGGCCCGTAGGCCATTCCTGCCGGCCCTCGCCGCCCTTGCCCTCGCCGCTGCCCGGCCGGGTGGCCTCGCCGCGCAACAGGCTCCCCAGGCGGCTCGAACCACGGCATCATCGAGAGAGGTCACCGCCACGCGCCTCAACGGAGCCAGAATCGAACTCGACGGGCAACTGGATGAGCCGATCTGGCAACAGGCATCGTACACCAACGCCTTCATCCAGAAGGACCCGGACGAAGGCACGCCCGCGACCACCGATACGGAGGTTGCGTTCGTGTACGATAACAACGCGATCTATATCGGCGCGCGCATGCACAGCCTGGGCCGGGACGACATCCGCGCCGTGATGAGCCGCCGGGACAACGCCGGCAACTCGGAGCGGCTGCTCATTTCGATCGACAGCTACTACGATCGCCGCACCGCGTACACATTTGGCATCACCGCCACCGGCGTCCGCATCGACTACTACCACGGCGCCGACAACGAACACAACCGCGACTACAACTGGAATCCGGTGTGGCAGGCCCATACCCACGTCAGTGACTCGGGCTGGACCGCAGAAATGCGGATTCCGTTTTCCCAGCTCAGGTTCACCGATCGCGAACGGCAGGTGTGGGGCCTCAACATGAACCGCTATATCCCGAGCCGGAACGAGGACGTGTACTGGATTCAGATCCCCAAAAACGAGACGGGCTGGTCGAGCCGCTTCGGCCAACTGACCGGTATCGACGGGGTCCAACCATCCCGGCGGCTCGAACTCATGCCCTATGTGGCGTCGGACGCCCGGCTGACGGGGCAGGGCGGCGGAGATGATCCCTTCGATGACGGGTTCAATTTCACGGCACGGGTCGGCGGCGACGTTCGCATGGGACTGGGGCCCAACCTGACGTTGGAGGCTACGATCAATCCGGACTTCGGGCAGGTCGAGGCCGATCCGGCCGAGGTCAACCTGAGCGCGGTCGAGACCTTCTTCTCCGAACGGCGGCCATTCTTCACCGAAGGCAGCCAGCTGCTCGACGGCGACGGCGCCAATTTCTTCTATTCACGTCGCATCGGCGCCGCGCCGCGTGGCAGGGCAAGCGGCGACTTCGTCGATCGGCCGCCGGCGGCCACGATTCTCGGCGCCGCCAAGATTACCGGCCGACTGGCCTCGGGGCTCTCAATCGCGACGTTGGCCGCGTTGACCGGCAATGAGTTTGCTGACACCTACGACGAGGCCGCCGACACGTTCGGTCGGACCAGGATCGCACCGCTCTCCGGGTACGGTGCCCTCCGCGCCCAGCAAGAGTTTGGGCCTTCAGCCTCCACCGTTGGGATGAGCCTCACGAGCGTGTCCCGCGATATCAATGACGAAAGCCCGCTTGCGGATCTGATGACCCGGCAGGCGGTGGCCGGCGGGGTGGATTGGAACCTGCGCTTTCGGGGTGGGGCCTACACGCTGAGGGGGTCGGTCGGCTTCAGCCACGTCGCGGGCGACTCCGCGGCCATCCTCGGGATCCAACGGAACGGCGTCCACTTCTTCCAACGGCCCGATCAGGATCATGTGTCGGTCGATCCGACGCGCACCTCACTGACCGGATTCCAGGCGTCCTTCGAGTTCGATAAGAACAGCGGCGAGCATTGGCTCTACGGGGTGGAGGCCTCGGCGGAATCTCCCGATTTCGAGATCAACGACGCTGGGAGGCTCGGGACGACCGATGATATCGACGCGTTCGGATTCCTGAGGTACCGGGAAACCACGCCCGGTCGGCTATTCCGCGAGTACAACGTCTCGCTCTACAATTTCGCTGGGTGGAATTTTGGCGGCATTCGCCAATACACCGGGTTCGACCTCGAGTCGAACCTGACCTTCCACAATTTTTGGCAGGCCCACTTGAGCGTGGAGCTCCAGACCTCGGCCCTGAGTGACCGGTTGACCCGGGGCGGCCCGCTCATGAAGCGAACCACCGACGTGGGTGTGAACGGCGGGCTGTCGAGCAGTTTTTCCTCCAACACGCAGTGGGAGGCATTCGTCAACTACCTCTGGGACGATATCGGGGGCTGGTTCTTTGCAGCCTCCGCCGAGCTGTCATTTCGGCCCAGCAGCCGATGGCAGTTCTCGGTCGAGCCCGAGTACTTCCGGCTGCACGACACCCGTCAGTACGTGAGTCAGCGGGCAGGTGGAAGCGCCGCCACGTACGGGACACGCTACATCTTCGGCACCATCGATCAAAGCACCATCTCCGCGCAATTCCGGCTCAACTACACGCTGACGCCCGACCTGACCATCGAACTCTACGCCGAGCCGTTCGCCTCGAGCGGCCAGTACTCGGACATCGGCGAGCTGGCCCGGGCGCGGACCAACGACCTCAGGCTGTATGGCACCGATGGCTCCACGATTACCGAGCTGGAGGACGGCGAAGGCGATCCCTATTTCCAGGTGACCGATGGATCCGACACCTTCGCGCTGGCGCCGAATTTCAATGTCCTGTCGTTCCGGAGCAATCTCGTGGTGCGGTGGGAATGGCGGCCCGGCAGCACGGTGTTCTTGGTGTGGCAGCAGAACCGTTCGGATTCCGGCGATCCGCGGAGACGCGCCGGGCTCGGCACGTTCTTCGACTCCTTCGGCGCCGAAGGCGAGAACTTCCTGGCGCTGAAGATCAGTTACTGGCTACCGGTGCGGTAGCCGGTCAGGGGCTGCCGACCCCGATCTCGCGCCGAACGGCGCTTGCCACCGAGTCGGCCCGTGCCGCGCCCGCCGAATCGCCCAGCTGGCGCAGGGTGGCCGCGAAGCCGCCGTAGACGGCTTGATAGAGCTGCAAGATCGACCCCGAGGGTGGATCCATCCATCCGCGGGGTCGTTCGCGCGCGGCCGACTGGTAGTGGTACACGGTCCAGAGCAGCTGGTAGGTGCGGGGCACGTCCATGAACCCGAGACCCTGGCTCCAGACCACCGAGTCGCCGGGCGCCACTCGGGTCGGCATGAGCTTTCGCACCAGTCCCTGGGTCACGAGGTACGGTGTGAGGGTAAAGGTCTGATCGGGGTACCCCGCCGCACTCCACGAAAAAAAGATCGGCCGTTGGTCGAGGTTGTCCCGGATCAGCGCCAGCATCGCGAGGTCGCGCTTCTCGAAGTAATCGTCGCCGAACTGGATGCGCACGCTGTCGAATTGAATCACGTTCCCGCGTTGAACGGGGAGGAGGAGCGGGAGACTATCGAGCTGTTGCTCGCTCATGCTGAACACCGGACGCGTCGGCTGGGTCCACGACCGGTCCCGCCACAGCGGGACCGAGCGGTCAGGGTCGAAGGGCACCTCCGGACGCCGCCGCAGCTGCCGCAGGTGCCACTCGGTATTCATGAGGGACAGATTGGCGAGCGTCACATCGCGCCGGACGCCCTCGACCTCCTGGGCATACCAGAGCGGGAAGGTGTCGTTGTCGCCGGCCGTCACGAGGATGCCGTAGGGCTCAACCGATTCCAGCAAATCGATAGCCACGTCGCGCGGCAGCGTCTCATGCGCCCGGCTGGCCGTGAGGCGATTGCCGAGCAGGGGCACGATCGCGAACAACAGGATCGGGCTCGCGGCGAGCCAGCGCGTGCGCTCCGCCAGGCGCGATTCCAGGAACCCGGCGATGCTCCGGAGCGCCGCGCCGAAGCCCAGCGCCACCAGCACACCGAAATACGCGAACGAACCAACGAAGAAGTAGTCTCGTTCGCGGACCTCGCGCACCAAGTCGGTGCGGTCCGGATAGATGGAGAACCCGTACTTGAAATTGAGATAGAAGATGAGCGCGAGGGTCAGGGTGCCGAACATGGCGGCCGCGGCCAAGCCGGCACGGCGGTCCCGTCGCAGCAGGCTGATGAGTCCTCCGAGCCCCAGGAACGTGAAGAGCGCGGTCACGACGCGGGCGACGCTGCCCCAGTCCCGGGCGAACTGCCAGGAGAAGTACTGGCCGTAGTTGGCCAGCTGAGCCACGAAGTCCGCCTGCCGGAGGAAGACCGACGGCTTGGCATACTGCTCGCGGTTGAGGACGGCCAGCAGACTCGACCATGTCGTTGGCTCGCCTTCATTGATCGGGGGCAACTGCCCGGCGCGGATTGGGAGGTAGAGGTAGTTGAGCGAGACGCCGACAATAGCGGCGGCGAGGCCCACGTACAACAGCGGGCGCTTCAAGTCTCCGGGCGCGCGCCAGACGGCATAGCCGATCGCTACCGGCACGGTCCACACCAGAACACCCCACTGGCCTGGGGGGTGCCCGACCACAGTGGCCCACTGACCTGTCAGGGCGAGCGCTAACGCGACTCCCATGAGCACGACCCACGGCTCGGTCGCCGCGCGCCAATCAGTCCAGAGCACGTAGACCGCCACGGCCGGCACGGCGAGGACGCCCATCATGTGGTTGGTGGAGGACAGGGCGATGATATAGGCGATCAGCACCAACCACCGATTCCGGTGGGGTCCCGGCGTGTCGTCTCCCCAGTGGACCGCGAGCCAGATGACGAGCGCCATCGAGAACAACGACAGCGTGTACACCTTCTCGTTCACGGTGGACTGGTTCCAGACCGTCCAGGAGGTCGAGGCGACGAGCGTGCCCGCGGCGGCCGCGGCGAGCCGCGCCCAGCGGACCGGCACGATCTCACGCAGCCAGCGCTCGGCGACGAGGAACCACAGCCCGGCCGCCGCGGCGCTGGTGACGGCGGCGAACAGATTGATGCGGACCGCGTAGGCCTCGGCAAGGGGCAACAGCCCGAACACATGGGCGGTCAGCGTGAAGAGCGGGTTTCCCGGCGGATGGGGAATGCCCAGCACGGCCGCGGCGGCGATGTACTCGCTCGTGTCCCAGAACGCGGTTGTCGGGGCCAAGGTGGCCAGGTAGATGGCGAAGATGGCCAGCGCCATGCCGGCGGCCCACCCGTAGGGAGGGAATGGCCTCGTGTCGTTCACGGCGCGACCGTCAATGGCGGAACTGGCGCTGGCCGGTGACGATCATGGCCATGCCATTGTCGTTTGCCGCCGCCACCACTTCGGCGTCCCGGATGGAGCCCCCCGGCTGAATGATGGCCGTGACGCCGGCTTTCGCGGCCTCCACGACGCTATCGGCAAAGGGAAAGAAGCCATCGGAGGCCAGGACGCTGCCGGCGACGTCGTGGTGCTGCTGCTGCGCCTTGTAGATGGCGAGGTAGGTCGCGTCCACCCGGCTCATTTGACCGGCGCCGATCCCGATGGCCATCTCGTTCTTGGCCAGCAGGACCCCGTTGGACTTGACCGGTGCCACGGCCGCCCAGGCAAACCGGATGTCGTTCCATTCCTGGTCGGTGGGCTCGCGCGTGGTGGCAATGCGCCAGTTGTCCTCGCTCGGGTCGAAAATGAACCGATCCTGAACCAGAAAGCCGCCGCGCACCTGCTTCGCGTCCAATCCCCGCTCGCCCCGGCTCACTGGGAGCTCCACGACCCGGAGGTTCTTCTTGGTCGCCAGGATTTCGACCGCGTCCTCATGGAAGGAGGGTGCGCAGACGACTTCGAGGAACAGCTCGGTCATGGCTGCCGCGGCTCCCCGGTCGACCACGGTGTTGAATGCGGCCACGCCGCCGAAGGCGGATTGTGGATCGGTCGCCAATGCCCTGCGGAAGGCGTCCTCCGAGGTCGTTCCCAACGCCACGCCGCAGGGGGTGGTGTGCTTCACGATCACGCAGGCTGGCCGAACCGCCCAAGAGGACGCGGCCCACGCCGCGCCGTCGAGGTCGAGCAGGTTATTGAACGACAGCTCCTTGCCGTGGAGTTGGCTCATGTCTCGGATCCCGCGGGGCTCCTCCGACGTATAGAGCGCGGCACGTTGGCCCGGATTCTCACCGTATCGCAGCACCGTCATCCGTTCGAACGCGCCGACCAATCGACTGGGCAGGCCGTTCTCCTCTACGGGCAGGTATCGCGCGATCGCCGAATCGTAATCGGATGTGTGGGCGAAGACCTTGGCGGCGAGTTCCCGACGGAAATTTTGGGGTACATCGCCTTGCTTGAGCATGGCGAGCACTCTGGTGTAATCCTGCGGATCCACCACGGGGATCACGAACTCGTGATTCTTCGCCGCGGAGCGAAGCATGCTCGGCCCGCCGATGTCGATGTTCTCCAAAGCGTCCTCGAACGGGACATCGGGCTTGGCGATCGTTGCTTGAAAGGGATAGAGATTGACGGCCACGAGATCGATCGGCGTGATCGCATGCTTGTCGAGGGTCAGCGTGTGCTCGTGGAGATCGCGGCGAGCCAAGAGTGCAGCGTGGATCGCTGGGTGGAGCGTCTTGACCCGGCCGTCCAGAATCTCCGGATAGCCCGTCACCTCTTCCACGAAGGTGACGGGCACGTCACCCGCGAGGAGGACGGCGCCGGTGCCCCCGGTCGAGATGATCTCCCAGCCCAGATCGACGAGGCCACGGGCAAACTGGACGATCCCACGCTTATCGCTGACGGAAATGAGTGCACGCGGCATAATGCGTTCGCCTACGGCTGCGGGTTCACTGGTTCGGTGAGCGGGACCGGCCGGCCGGCCCGGGCGGCGGCCAACACGACGGCCGGCAGCAAGCGATGCTCCTGGTCGAGGACCCGTCGCGCCAGCGAATCCGGCGTGTCGTCGGGCTCGACGGAAACCCGCGCCTGGGCCAACACGGTTCCGTGGTCGAACTCTTCGTCCACGAGATGCACGGTGGCACCCGACTCGGCGTCACCACTGGCCAGCACCGCCTCGTGAACTCGCCGGCCATACATGCCGCGCCCTCCGAACTTCGGCAAGAGCGCCGGATGGATGTTGATGATGCGGCCGGCATACGCTGCCACGACGGGCGCTGGAACCAACTTCAGGTACCCCGCCAGCACGACGAGATCGATCTCTCGACGGCCGAGCCGATCCAGCCATTCCGCCGCGTCGCTTGGCCGGTCGAAAACCTCTGCGGCAACGCCGGCTGCACGCGCGCGGTCGAGTGCACCGGCGTCAGCGCGGTCGCTCACCACCAGTACCACGGCAGCCGGATCGTCAGGCCCCAATCGGTCGAGCAGCGCTTGCAGGTTGCTGCCGCCGCCTGACGCGCACACCGCTATCCGGTACGACATCGCCGGGAAAGGTACAGGAACCCAACGCGCCGGAGAAGGACGCCGCCCGGGTACCGCCTGGTCATGCTCGACCTGGTGCGCGAGGATGGCATCCGTCGCTGCTCGGATGTCGGAGGCCGTTTCAAAACCGCTCGCCTCCGCGGCGGCGAGGAGGGCGTCGTCCGAACCGATGATGAGAATACCCTGGCCACCGAGCACCCGGGCCGGCTCCACATCGGTGAGTCGGTCCCCGACCCACCAGCAGCGCGCAAAATCGAGGTCGAAGCGCCGGGCCGCTTCGTGGTACAGATCGGTGCCCGGTTTGCGGCAACCGCATTGGCCGGTCACGGTTGGGGCGTGAGGGCAATGCAGTGACGCGACGATCCGTCCGCCGTCACCGGACAACACAGTCTCCACCTTGGCGCGGACGGCGTGATACTGGTCTTCCGAAATGAGTCCGCGCCCGATGCCCGATTGATTGGTGACGATGATGGGCAGGAAGCCGGCCCGAGTGAGGCGGGCTATCGCTTGCACGGCCCCGGGCAGGGGCCGCACCCGCGCCGGGTCGGCCAAGAACCCCGGATCGTCGATGAGGGTGCCGTCGCGATCCAGAAAGACCCCCGCGGCCGCGCTCATGCTTCCAAGGCCCGGGCCAACGCGGCGCCGACTTCGGTGAATGACTCGACGGGCAACGTGCGGGGATCGAGTACGACACGGTCGCCGGCCACCCGCGTCACGATAGCCGGCGTGCCAAGACGGAGCGCGCGTGCAAAGCGGCTGGCGGCCCCCGGTCCGGGATCGAGGACCACGAGGCTGGTCGGGAGTAACGCGCCCGGAAAGGCGCCGCCGCCGACCACGGACTCTCCGGGCTCGACAGTCGGGTGGAGCAATTTGGGGCATACCCCCGACAGGGCAAGCGCTCGGCCCTCGAGGGTGTCCGCACCGAGCGTGAGCATCCGGAGGACCGGAATCTCTGCAATGGCCGATTCGGAGTCGCGGTAGAGGGCCAGCGTGGCCTCGAGTCCGGCCAGCGTCGACTTGTCGGCCCGGAGGGCGCGAGCCAGCGGATTCTTCTGGCAGCGATCGATCAACGTTTGCCGCCCGACCAGGCACCCGGCCTGCGGTCCGCCAAGCAACTTGTCGCCGCTGAACATCACGAGATCGGCTCCAACGGCGACAGCTTCTTGCACCCTGGGCTCGTGGTGCAACCCCCATGGTGTGAGGTCGGCAAGAAGACCGCTTCCGACGTCGTACAGGTAAGGCAAGCCGGCCTCGTGGGCGAGTTGCGCCAAGTCGGCCGGGGCCGGAGACGCGACGAATCCTTGTTGGGCAAAATTGGATTGGTGGACGGTGAGGATCGCACCGGTGGCATCGCTGAGCGCGTCGCGGTAGTCCCCGAGATGGGTGCGATTGGTGGTCCCGACTTCGCGAAGCCGGGCTCCGCTCTTCCTGAGGATGTCTGGAATCCGAAAGCTGCCACCGATCTCGATGAGCTCCCCCCGTGACAGGAGGACGTCGCGGCCGGCCGCGACCTCATTGAGCCCGAGGACCAGTGCCCCTGCGGCATTATTCACAACCAGGCCCGCCTCGGCCCCACTGGTTTCGGCCAACAGGGTTCGACAGTGGGTGCTGCGGCTACCGCGCGAGCCGCTCTCCAGATCGAACTCCAGCGTGGAATAGCCCGCGCACACCCGTGCCATGGCGTCGATCGCAACGCGCGCCAGTGGGGCACGGCCGAGATTGGTGTGCAGCACGACTCCCGTGGCGTTGTACACCGGGCCCAGAGAGGGCGCGGTCCGGTGGAGGACCCGGGCCCGAATGTCGTCGGCCCAGCTCACCGGGTCCGGACCGCCTCGGCGACGGGCCTCGTCCACCGCCTCGCGGATGGCGGCAACGACCGCGCTCCTCGGAGCCGATGCTAAGATCGGCTGGAGCGATGGTTCCCGGAGCAACCCGTCCACCGACGGAAGGCGCCGCCGAGGGTCGTCGTCGGATGTCATGCGCCGGAATCGGGCTGGGCCGGGGGCAGGGAATCACCCGGCAGCGCCGGCGCTGGGGCCAGTGAGTCGGGCTGGGCCGGAGGAGTGGGAGGTGGTTCCGGCACTTGAAGGCCAGCCGACGCATCGGCCGCGACGCCATTCACGTTTCGCACGCCAAGCATTTCAATCATATAGGCGCCACCCGGGATCCACGGGGTGGTGACCCGCACCACCAGTCGATCGGACAGCGCCGGCCGCGACTCCGCCCGCCGCGGCGTCGGTGTGGGTGCCAGTGGCCGGCCGGCTGCGCTGTCCGCGGCTTCGAGCGTATCCACTGCTGCGAGCGTATCCACTGCTGCGAGCGTATCCACGGCCGCTTGTGCTCGGGTGACCGAGTCGTCCTCGGCCGGAGTCCGAATGGCGGTCACGCCGATCGCGGTCGAATCCGGCATCCGCCAGACCCGAGCCGCCGTCGTGTCGTAGCGCGCGGCGGGGTCCAGAAACTGGGAGAACGTCATCGTGGCGCTCAGGCTGTCGCGGACTGCGATGCTCTGCATCTGCGGACCGATCGTGTCGTGCGGGAACGTCCAGATTTCTCCCACTTCGGTCTGGCCGGGTCCCACGCGAACAGTGTCGAACGCCTCGCGCGGATCGCGCCGCTGGTTCCGATTCCCATCCACCACGGCCACGACCACGTAGTCCCCGTCGGGTAGCGGATCGAGGACAAACGCGCCGGTTGAATCGCTGAGGCTCCGGTACGCGAGGCGGTCGGGCAGCAATTCGGCCTGCACCAGCGCCCGTGGCGCAGCCTGGCCTCGGGTCCAGTCGAGCACGCGTCCCACGAGACGGTGCTGGGGCGCGGCAGCTCCGGTGGTGAAGGTGATGACCACGGAGGTATCGGATCGGTTGCGTCGCAGGTCGACGATGCCCGGGAGGAGCTCGACCCGGTAGACCCGATTCGGCTGCCATCCCTCTTTCGGCTTCACCGTGATCCGGTTCCGCTTCCAGCCCACGCGTGGAATCTCGTCCGAGGGTGACAGGATGATGAGACGCTCGAGGTCTCCGGTGCCGAGCCCTTGATTCGGGCTCGTTCCCTCGGAGATGACCTCATCGAAGAGGAACTCGGCAGCGTCGTCGAAGCCGGGCAGCACTCTCAGGGAGTCTGGGCGCACGGCTACGACGCGTGGAGGTTGGGAATCGGACGGGCCGCCTGGCGGCGGCTCCATCTTGGCGCAGGCGAGGAGCAAGAGCAGGGTTGCGCCGACGGCCCGTGAGGTCATGCGCAGCCGAGCAGCCGTCGCTTCTCCGCCAGCACCGTCGACTGTTCTTCCCATGCGCTGAGTTTGCGGCGCTCGTTGTCCACGACGAGGGCCGGAGCTCGATCGACGAATTGCGTATTGGCGAGCTTGCGGTGTTGGGTGGTAATCAGTTTCCCGAGCCGCTCGATCTCCGTGCCCAGCCTGGCGCACTCGCGCGCGATGTCGATCGCATCGCCCAGCGGTACGAAGATGCCGTTGCCGTCGGACAGTACGTCGTGGGCGCCCGGTTCGTCGGTCGGCTCTCCGAAGCTCAGGTCTGCGACCTTCGCGAGGCGTCGAATCGTCTCTCCCTCCGATTCGAACACCGGATTTTGCCACGCGAGGCGGACCTGCACCTGGCGTCCCGGCTCGACGTGATACTCCGCTCGAATGGCCCGAATCGCGCCGACCAACTCCTGGACCAGTGAGAAGGCGCGTTCCGCTTCCGGATCGCTGGCGCGCGGGTCGGGCAGTGGCCACGGCGCGCGCATGATGCTCGCCCCTACGTCGTGTCCCGGCAGCTGCTGCCACAGGGTCTCCGTAATGAACGGCATGATGGGATGGAGCAGCCGGAGCGCCACTTCAAAGGTCTTCACCACGACGGCACGTGCGATGTCTCCGCCGGGCTCGTCTCCATAGAGCCGCGGCTTGACCTGTTCGAGGTACCAGTCGGCAAGGTCCGACCAGAGGAAGCGGTACACGGCATTGGCCGCGTCATTCAACCTGAACCGCTCGTACGCCTCCGTTGCCGTGACGACGGTGCTCTGGCATCGGGCGATGATCCACCGATCGGGCAGCGCGAGCTCCTCGGGCCGGACCACGGCGGGATCGGGCCCCGCGAGCGGCCGGGTCGGTCCGTCGACGTTGGTCAGGATGAACCGGGCGGCGTTCCAGACCTTGTTCGCAAAATTCCGGCCCGCGGCAAACGACGATTCGAGGTCGTTGGGATCGAGGATCAGGTCGGTGCCGACCGTCATGCCGGAGATCATCGTGAAGCGGAGCGCATCGGCGCCGTAACGTTCGACGACCTCGAGCGGATCGATTCCATTGCCCAGCGATTTGGACATCTTGCGGTGCTGCGTGTCGCGCACGGTGCCGTGGAGATACACCGTGGAGAAGGGCACGTCGCCCATGAATTCGATGCCGGCCATGACCATTCGTGCGACCCAGAAGAACAGGATCTCGGGTGCGGTCACCAGCGTGCTGCCGGGGTAGAAGGCATCGAGATCGGGCGTCTTCTCCGGCCACCCCAAGCTGCTGAACGGGACGAGCCACGAGGAAAACCACGTATCGAGCACGTCCTCGTCCTGCCGAACGTCGCCGCCGCACGCGGAACAGGCGCTCACGTCGGTGCGGCTCACCGTCATCGTTCCGCAGGCCGGATCGGCACAGTACCACACCGGAATGCGGTGGCCCCACCACAGCTGCCGCGAGATACACCAGTCCCGGATGTTCTCCATCCACTGCGCGTAGTCGTCGCCGCGGCGTGCCGGTATAAATGACAGTCGGCCGTCGCGGTAGGCCTCGAGCGCGGGTTTGGCCAGCGGGGCCATCTTGACGAACCATTGCTCGGACAAGCGTGGTTCGATGACCGTGTGGCACCGGTAGCAGTGCCCAACCGCGTGCCGGTGTGGTTCGACCTTTTCGAGCAATCCGGCTGCATCGAACTCCGCCACGACACGGGCCCGGGCTTCGAAGCGATCCAGGCCGTGGAAGCGAGGCGGGGCAGCATCACTGATGCGCGCCTCGGGGGTGAGGATGTCGATGACGGGCAGGTTGTGGCGCAGACCGATCTCGAAGTCGAGGGGGTCGTGCGCCGGCGTCACTTTGACGGCGCCGGTGCCAAACGTCGGGTCGACCCCGGCATCGGCCACGATGGGAACCTCGCGGTCGGCCACGGGAAGACGCACGGTCTTGCCGATCATCGCGGCAAAGCGCTCATCGTCGGGATGTACGGCGACCGCGGTGTCTCCCAACATGGTTTCAGGGCGCGTGGTCGCGACGACCACGTGCCCGCTGCCCGATGCGAGCGGATAGCGCAGATACCAGAGGGAGCCGTCCACGTCGCGCTTCTCCGCTTCTTCGTTGGAGAGCGCCGTGTGGCAGCGAGGGCACCAGTTGATGATGTAGTTGCCGCGGTAGATCAGGCCACGCTCGTACAAGCGCACAAAGGCTTCCCGGACCGCGCGCGACAGCTGCGGATCCAGGGTGAAGTAGGTGCGGGACCAATCACAACTCGCACCGATGGCTTTGAGCTGGTCGAGAATCGTGGCCCCGGTCTCGCGAACGTGTGCCCAGACCCGGGCTTCGAACTTGGCCCGGCCGATGTCGTGGCGCGTCGTGTCTTCCTGGAGCATCAGGCGTTCCACGACGTTTTGCGTCGCGATCCCCGCGTGGTCCGTGCCCGGAAGCCACAACACTTCCTTGCCGCGCATCCGCTCGAACCGGACCAGTACATCTTGAACGGTGTTGTTGAGGCCGTGCCCCATGTGCAAGCTGGCCGTCACGTTGGGCGGCGGCATCATGATCACGTAGCGGGGTCGTGGCGATGTCCGGTCGGCCGCAAAGAAGTGAGCCGCCGACCACCAGCGGTAGAGGCTGCCTTCGATCTCGCCTGGTGCGTAGTGCGAGGCGGATCCCAAGAGCTTGCCCGCGATGCCGGGGGGCCCGCCCTCGATGGTCGCACCGCGCTGGAGCGTGTGGCTCATGCGCTTTGGTCGGTAAGCCTCAGGTCGGGAATGCGACGCTGGTCATCCTCGCCCCGGACCAGCACGCTGTTGATGAGGGTGTCGACGGCGGGCAGGCTGTGCACCAGGCGGGCGGCTCGGGTCCGGGCAGCGCGGTCGGCCACCCAGCCGGTCACTTCCACCGTGTGCGGGCCTACCGCACGGGCGGACAGGGTCGCGAACGCCGGATCTCCGGCCAATGCCGCCTGCGCCTCCGCGGCCACCTTCCCGGCGTTCGGAAGCGCTGCCCGGCGCCCGCTCGGTATGCGGGACGGGCCGCGTCGGCCTCGGCGGGGTGGGGTCGGCCCAAACCACTCGCCGAGGAGGAGGCCGGCCATGAGTCCCGCCGCAAATCCTGCGATGGACCATCCGGCGGCTTGGCTCGGGCTCAGCTGCTCTTTCCGGTGCACGCTTTCCTCTTACATATGATTTTGTTCTGCGGTTAAGTTAACACGGTTCTGCACCGAATCGAGAGATCGGTTTTCCAGTCTGGCGTGGGGTGAACGATGGCCGAGGACAAGGTGAGGGTGACAACGACGGAGTGGGCTCGGTGGCTGCCCGTTCTGGCCATCGTACTGATTGGGCTCGTGCTGTTCTTCTGGTTTCTTGGCTCGACCCAGAGCGGCTCGGTCCCGGGTGGGGTGGGAGGCCGGCCGTGAGCATTCGGTTGACACTTCCGGACGGCAGCGTGCGCGAGGTGCCCGAGGGGACGACACCGGCCGAGGTTGCCCGGCAGATTGGCGCGGGGCTCGCCAAGGCCGCGATCGCGACGCGAGTCAATGGGACGGTGTGGGACCTCCATCGGCCACTCGAGGGAGATGCGGAGTTTGCCATCCTCACGGATCGTGATCCCGCTGCCCTCGAGGTTCTGCGTCACTCTTCGGCCCACATTCTGGCCACCGCGGTTCGCGAAATGTTTCCGGAGGCCGGCATCGGGTTCGGACCGCCGATCGAGGACGGCTTCTATTACGACTTCGACGTGCCGCGTCCGTTCACACCGGAAGATCTCACCGAAATCGAATCACGCATGCGTGGGGTGATCGCGCGCGACGACCCCTTCCTGCGCGAAGTTGTCGATCGGGAAACGGCCAACGCCCGATTCGCAGACGACCCCCTGAAACTGGAGCGGATCGAGGAACTCAGGGACGACGAGGTGATCTCGATCTATACCGATGGTCCGTTCATGGATCTGTGCCGCGGCCCGCATATCCCGAGTACCGGCCGGGTCAAGCATTTCAAGCTGCTCCATGCCGCCGCCGCCTACTGGCGCGGTGATGAGCGCCGCCAGTCGCTCCAGCGCATCTATGGGACCGCGTGGTTCACCAAGGACGACCTCGACGGCTATCTCCACCGCTTGGAGGAGGCCAAGAAACGGGACCACCGCGTGCTCGGGCGTCAGCTCGACCTGTATTCGATCCAGGAAGAGGTTGGCCCGGGGCTCGTGTTCTGGCACCCTAAGGGAGCGATGGTGAAGTGGTTGCTGTCGCGCGCGGTTGAGGATGACAACCTTGCTGCGGGCTATGAGCTCGTGTACACGCCCAACATCACGCGCGAGGATTTGTTCCGGACCTCCGGCCACCTGCCGCTCTACGAGGCCCAGCAGTATCCGGCAATGGGGGCCGGGCACGAAGAAGCCGAGCATGTGCACTATCGGGTCAAGCCCATGAACTGCCCCATGCACACGCTCATTTACGCGTCGAAGCAGCGGAGCTACCGCGATCTGCCCGTGCGGCTGTCGGAAGTGGCCAACGTGTATCGCAACGAGCGGTCGGGAACCTTGCACGGGCTCCTGCGCGTGCGGGGCCTGTGCATGGACGATGCCCACATTTTCTGTACGCCGGAGCAGGCGGAAGACGAAATCTTCCTCTGTCTCGACCAGGTCGACCGCATGATCCGGCGCACGTTCGGGTTCACCCTCGATTTCGAGGTGTCGACTCGGCCGGACGAAAAGCTGGGTGAGGACGCCGCATGGGACCAGGCGGAAGCCATCCTGAAGCGCGCGCTCGAGCGCAAGGAGATCCCCTACACGATCGACCAAGGCGGCGGTGCCTTCTACGGCCCCAAAATCGATATCAAGTTCCTGGACGCCATCGGCCGTGCCTGGCAGGGGCCGACCATCCAGCTGGACTTCCAGCTCCCCGAACGGTTCGAGCTGGAGTACATCGGGCCCGATAATCAGCCGCACCGGCCCATCATGATCCACCGCGCGATCTACGGCACGCTCGAGCGGTTCATTGGAACCCTGATCGAGCACTTCGCCGGGGCATTTCCGGTCTGGCTCGCGCCGGAACAAGTGCGGGTGATCCCCATTTCGGATGGCCAGGCAGACGGCGCTCGGCGCCTGTCGGAGGCGCTCGGTGCCGCCGGCCTCCGGGTGTATCTGGACGACCGGCCGGAGACGTTGAATTACCGCATCCGCGAGGGTGAAGTCGCCAAGGTGCCCTACATGGCGGTCATCGGCCAGCGGGAGTTGGATGCCGGAAGCGTGGCCGTGCGCGTCCGGGGTGCCGGGAAGAAGCAGGAAATCATCGCGCTCGACGCCTTCGTCGCCCGGGTGACGGACCAGGTCCGCTCCCGCGCCTTGGCGCCCTAGCGAGCGCCGCCGGCCTTGCTTGAACCGAGCCCCGGAGCGGGCTACCATTCAGGGCCTGCCGTCCCCCCGGGGCGGGCTGTTCCCAGACCCAGCACATAGTGAACCCGGTGGAAGGCAGGTCCCCATGAGCGACGCGACAACAGCGGTTCTCCTGGCTGCCGTTCGGACCCCAGTGGGACGATATCTGGGCGGCCTCTCCTCATTCAGCGCACCCCAACTCGGCAGCATGGTTATTCGGGAAGCAGTGGCCCGGGCCGGCATCGACGGCTCGGTCATCGACGAGGTCATCATGGGCCACGTGCTGCAAGGTGGCAGCGGTCAGGCACCTGCACGGCAGGCCATGATTCACGCCGGACTGCCGGGCACCATCCCGGCACTCACGATCAACAAGGTCTGCGGGTCCGGACTCAAGGCCGTGATGCTGGCCGCACAGGCAATCCGCGCGGGCGACGCGCAATGCGTCGTCGCGGGAGGGCAAGAGGCCATGTCGGCGTCGCCCCACTACCTCTACGGCATGCGTGGTGGCATCAAGGCCGGCAATCAGACCCTCGTGGATGGGATGATCCATGATGGGCTGTGGGATTCCTTTGGCGACAATCACATGGGGTCCTACGCCGAATACACCGCCCGCAAGGCCTCGATCAGCCGCGCCGACCAGGATGAGTTCGCCCACCACAGCCATCGCAAAGCCATTGCCGCGATGGAAGCGGGGAAGTTCGAGGCGGAAATCCTTCCAGTGGAAATTGCGGGCAAGAAGGGCACCACGGTGGTGTCCGCGGATGAAAGCCCGCGCAAAGAGACGTCGATCGAGGCGCTGGCCAAGCTCAAGCCGGCCTTTGAGAAGGACGGCACGGTCACTCCGGGTAACGCGCCGGGCCTAAACGACGGTGCCAGCGCCCTGGTCGTGACCTCGCTTGCATTTGCGAAGGCGCACGGTCTGACTCCGCTCGCCACGGTGACCGGATACGCGACGGGTGGCGGGGAACCCAAGGACCTCTTTTTCGCGCCGATCGAGGCCGTGAAGAACCTGATGGCGAAGTCGAAAACCACGATTTCTGATTACGACCTGATCGAAGCCAACGAGGCGTTCGCCGTGCAGGCGCTGGCCGACGGTCGCGCGCTGGGATGGGATTGGGACCGGGTGAATGTGCACGGCGGCGCGGTTGCCCTGGGCCATCCCATTGGGGCGAGCGGCGCGCGCGTGCTGACCACTCTCTTGTACGCCATGCAGGACCGCGGCGCGGCCACGGGACTGGCCACCCTGTGTCTCGGTGGCGGCAACGCGGTTGCCTTGAGCGTTCAGCGATCTTAACCGACCGAGGAGTCGATGGCATACCTGGAAAGCGCTAGTCACACGGCCGGTCGGACACCGGCTCTCTCGCTACGGTGGGGCCTCGCCCTGGTCGTGGCGGCAGTGGTGGTGGCCCTGGCCGCTCGCATCGCGGTGCCGGTGCCCGGAACGCCGGTCCCGATGGCGCTGTCGCCGCTCGCGGTCCTGGTCGTCGGCGGGATTCTCGGGGCACGTGGCGGGGCCGGCGCGCTTGCCGGCTACGTGGGTGCGGGCGCGATCGGTCTGCCCGTGTTCGCGGCCGGCGGCGGAGCGGCCTATCTCCTCGGACCCACCGGGGGGTATGTGCTTGCGTTCCCGATCGCCGCGGCAATCGTTGGGGCCCTCGCCGCGCCGGGCCGATTGGGGCGCTCGACCCTTGCGGCGGCCGCCGGGATGGCCGCGATCCACCTGGGCGGCATCGCCCAACTGACGATCCTCGGCGGCGATGTGGCCCAGGCGTGGCGGTGGGGCTCACTACCGTTTCTTCTCGGAGATGTGCTCAAGATCGCGATCGCGGGCGTTCTCATCGCCCGGGTGACGCCTTCGGTCCGCTCGTATCTTGCCGCTCGGTGAGGAGCTGAGCGTGGGGACCAACCACAGGCACCCCGTGAAGGCGCTTGCGTGGGCGGTGGGGTTTCTGGTGTTCGCCTTCGTGCTTGCGATGGCCCTGGCGGGGGTCAGCGCCACCGCGATGATTGGCGGACTCGAGTCCGGGTCTGAATGGCTTCGGGTCTCGGGCCCCGCGCAGATCTTGCTGCAAGGCATTTCGTTGACCGCGGGCGCGCTGCTGGCCACGTACGTGATCGGGGTCAGGGTCCTCGGCCTGGATCTCGAGACGCTGCGGTGGCGGGGCACCAACTGGAGTGCGCGGCCCGTGCGGTGGGGGCTCGCGCTAGGGGTAGCCGCCGCGGCCCTGACGGTGCTGCTTGCGGTCGCGGTGGGACGCGCGCGGTGGGTCGGAGACGGCGGGACGCTGATGCAGTTCATGACGCGCGCGATCGAGACCCTCGTGGTGCTCGCTCCCGCCGCGTTGAGCGAGGAGCTCATCTTCCGCGGTGTGCCGCTCGTCCTGGCGTCGAAACTGCTCGGACGCGCGCCGGCCGTGATGCTGATGGCGATTGTGTTCGGCTTGGCCCACGCCCTCAACCCAAACGTCACTCCCCAAGGAGTGGCCAACGTGGTGCTGGCCGGTCTGTTTCTCGGCACGGCCTTTTATTGTCCCGGCGGGCTCTGGACGGCGTTCGCGGCCCACCTCGGGTGGAATGTTACCTTAGCCGTGTCCGGGGCGGCGGTGAGCGGGGTGCCGTTCGATATTCCTGCGGTGGATTACCACCCGGGAGGGCCGGGTTGGCTCACCGGCGGGAGCTTCGGACCGGAAGGCGGGTTGCTGGCGACCCTCGCCCTCGGGGCGGGGACGCTGATCGCGGTACGCTGGGCACGAAAGGATACGGTATGACACGGGCAGCGGTGGTGGGGGCCGGCACCATGGGGAATGGCATCGCCCACGTCTTCGCATTGAGCGGCTGGGACGTGGTGCTGGTGGACGTTGCCCAAGGCGCTCTCGACGCTGCGATCGCCACGATTCGGAAGAACCTGGACCGGCAGGTACAGAAGGGGAAGGTGGCCGCGGAGGATGCGAAAGCGGCCCTCGGCCGGATCAGTCCTTCGCTCGAGATCGGCGCGGTCGCGGGAAGCGCCATCGTGATCGAAGCGGCGAGCGAGAATCCGGACGTCAAGTTCTCGCTCTTTTCGTCCATGGATGCCCACGCAGGACCGGACGCGGTGCTGGCGACGAATACCAGCTCCATTTCGATCACCGAGATCGCGGCGCAAACGCATCGCCCCGACAAGGTGATCGGCATGCATTTCATGAACCCCGTGCCGGTCATGCAGTTGGTGGAGGTGATTCGAGGTCACGCAACCAGCGATGCCACGGCCGCGCAGGTGATGGACTTGGCTCGCGACCTGGGCAAGACGCCGGTCGAGGTCAACGACTATCCAGGCTTCGTGTCGAACCGCGTGTTGATGCCCATGATCAACGAAGCGGTGTACTGTGTAATGGAAGGCGTTGCAGCACCGGAGGCGGTGGACACGGTGATGAAGCTCGGCATGGCCCATCCGATGGGGCCACTCGCATTGGCGGACCTGATTGGTCTTGATGTGTGCCTCGCGATTCTCGAGGTCTTACACCGTGGGTTGGGGGATGACAAGTATCGACCGTGCCCGTTGCTTCGGCGGATGGTGGCGGCCGGTGCTATCGGGCGAAAGAGTGGCCGCGGATTTTACGAATACACGGCAACCGGCTGACACAGGGGAGCATACACTGTTATGGACATGTTCGAATCCATCCAAACCCGGAACCATGAACAGGTTGTGTTTTGCTACGAGCCGTCCTGCAACTACAAGGGCATCATAGCCATCCACGACACGACGCTCGGGCCCGCGCTCGGTGGCACCCGGTTCTGGAACTACAAAAGCACCGATGAGGCGCTGGTCGACGTCCTCCGGCTGTCACGAGGGATGACGTACAAGGCTGCCGTCGCCGGGCTGTCGTTGGGCGGGGGCAAAGCCGTGATCATCGGCGACAACAAGCGCAACGACCGAGAGGCGCTATTCCGGACCCACGGCCGCTTCGTCGAATCGCTGGGCGGCCGCTATATCACTGCGGAGGATGTCGGCACGAGCCCGGCCGATATGGACTTCGTGCACTTCGAGACGAATCACGTGACCGGCCTTCAAGGCCTCTCGGGCGATCCTTCCCCGGTCACGGCCTACGGCGTCTATGTCGGAATCAAGGCCGCCGCCAAGAAACACTGGGGATCGGACAGCCTCGCCAAGCGCGTCGTCGCCATTCAAGGGTGCGGCAACGTCGGACGGTGGCTGGCGTCCTACCTTCACGAAGAGGGAACGAAGCTCATCGTGAGCGATGTCGATGACAGCAAGGTCAAACGGCTGGTCGATGCGACCGGGGCAACCGCGGTCGCCCCCGAGGCAATTTACGATCAGCACGCCGATGTCTTCGCCCCCTGCGCACTCGGCGCCATCGTCAACGACAACACGATTCCCCGGTTCAAAGTCGAGATCGTCGCGGGCGGTGCCAACAACCAACTGGCCGAGGCGCGGCACGGCAGCGAGCTGGAAGCGCGGAACATTACCTATGCCCCGGACTACGTGATCAACGGTGGCGGGTTGATCAATGTATGGGGGGAGATCAACGGGTGGTCCTCGGAGCGATCGAAAAAGAAAGCTGCCGAGATCTACGACGCGATCCTGAAGATCTTTGCGATCGCGGAGCGGGAAGGTATCCCGTCCAACGAGGCCGCCGATCGATTGGCGGAGGAGCGCGTCCTCTCCGTCCGGGCCATGTCGAAGATGTGGCTGCCCCGCGCGCGACGATAACGGCACCGTTGTCGTATATTGCCATCCATGGGTGAGACGATTCCAATTGGTGCGGATCATGCCGGGTACGTGCTCAAGAAGAGGCTCCTGGCCGAGCTGCGCACGATGGGGTTCGAGCCGCTCGATCTCGGCGTCTACAACGCCGCCCCGGCCGATTACCCGGAGTTCGCGCATGCGGTCGCGAGCCGAGTGGAACGGGGAGAGGCAAAGCGGGGGGTCCTCCTCTGCGGGACCGGGCTCGGGATGTCCTACGCGGCCAACCGCCACCATGGGGTCCGCGCCGCGGTGACATGGAATGCGGACATTGCCAAGCTGGCCCGCCAGCACAATGATGCCAACGTCTTGATCCTGCCGGCGCGGTTCGTCAGCGAGGAGGAAGGGGTGGAGATCTTGCACGCGTGGCTAACAACGCCGTTTGAAGGCGGCAGACACGAGCGCCGCGTGCGCGAGATCGATCAGGAGTGAGCTGAGCCATGACCCTTGACCACAGCGCCCCCTTGAGGGATGTCGATCCCGACATCGCCGATTTGATCGAGCGCGAGCTTCGGCGGGAGCAAGAAGGCCTGGAGCTGATCGCCAGCGAGAACTTCGCCAGCCGGGCTGTGCTCGAAGCCTCGGGCACTCTCCTCACCAACAAATACGCCGAGGGATACCCCTCGAAGCGCTACTATGGCGGCTGCGAGATCGTCGATCAGATCGAGCAGCTGGCCATCGATCGGGTGAAGCGCCTCTTCGGCGCCGAGCATGCGAATGTGCAACCCCACTCGGGCGCGCAGGCCAACTTCGCCGCCTTCATGGCCCTCATCGAGCCCGGCGAGTTGCTGCTGGCCATGTCGCTGCCTCACGGGGGGCACTTGTCCCACGGGCATCCCGTCAACCACAGCGGCAAGATCTGGCGCGCGGTCCACTATGGGGTGAACCCGGCCACCGGTCGGATTGATTACGACCAGGTTCGAGATCTGGCCCGGCGCGAGCGGCCGCGGTTGATCGTCGCCGGAGGCAGCGCCTATTCGCGCATCATCGATTTCGAGGTGTTCCGGCAGATCGCGGATGAAATAGAGGCGGTCCTGTTGGTCGACATGGCCCACTTCTCCGGACTCGTGGCCGGCGGCGCTCACCCGTCTCCCATTCCCCATGCCGAAGTGGTCACCAGCACGACGCACAAGACACTGCGCGGCCCTCGGTCCGGCATCATTCTCTGCCGGAAGGAATTTGCCAAGGCAATCGACCGATCGGTGTTTCCGGGCACACAGGGCGGCCCGATGCAGCACGTCATTGCCGCTAAGGCGGTGGCGTTTGCCGAGGCACTGACCCCCGACTTCCCGGCGTATGCCCGGGCCGTCGTGGCCAACGCCCAGAAACTCGCGGCCGAGCTGGCCGGCCGCGGCTATGTGATTGTGTCGGGCGGCACCGACACCCACCTCATGTTGGTCGACCTGCGTCCGAAGGGACTGACCGGAAAAGACGCGGAGGCCATCCTCGGTCGAGCGGCGATCACCGTCAACAAGAACACCATTCCCGACGATCCTCAGTCCCCGTTTGTCACCAGCGGAATCAGGCTCGGCACCCCGGCGCTGACCACGCGCGGAATGGGGACCGAAGAAATGGTTCGCGTTGCAGATCTGATCGATCGGGCGTTGGTCACTCCAGATGACGCCCAGATCGCGCGGGTGCGGGACGAGGTGCACGCGCTCACCGCGGCATTCCCGCTCTACCGCAATCGCGTCGAGGCCATCGCTTGACCTCAGTGGCCATAGCGCCCTAGCTTCGCTGCAAGTACGTCGCTTCCCATGGAGGCCCTGTGATCGGTTTGCAATTGGTCGACGACATCCTGACCCAGATCCGTGAACGGGGTGGTCGCTTCCATGAGCAGGCCTATCTCTTCATGCTCGAGGCGATCGAATACCTCCAGCACCAGCTGCCCGCTCGGCGCCACGTGAGCGGGACCGAGCTATCCTGGGCCTGCAGGGACTTCGCCCTGGAGCAGTTCGGGCTGCTGGCGCCACACGTGTTGGAATACTGGGGCGTCGACAAGACGGTAGATTTTGGTGAAATCGTGTTTACCCTCGTCGAGGTCGGTCTCCTGGTCACGCAGCCCGGAGATCAAATGGATGACTTCACTGATGTGTACCAGTTCGACGAGGCGTTCCGCTCGGCTCACGTCTGGCAGCAAGTGCCGCGGGGTTGAGCATCAGCCTCGGCCTGGGCCCGGGAGGAGGTATGGAGGGACGAGACTGGCCGGCGTGCCAGAAATGCTCGAACGGTAGGTTGATTCCCCTGTCGGATTATGGCCGCGATGGGGCACCGATCACCTACAAGGCGTGGGTCTGTACCAATCCGGATTGCGGGTTCAACCTCCGAATCGATAACGGCGAGATTTCCCTCGGCCGAGTCATCGGACAGAGTTACAAGTAGCTCGACGGTGACCCGCCGGCGTATGGCCGGCCGGACCACCATGAGCCCGATCACCCAGGCGCCAATCGATGCTCGCCATTCCCGTTCTGTCACCCGCGGAGTCCGCTGCCTGGGACAGTGACGCCGAACGCGCCGGCATCGAACCCGTCACCCTGATGGAATGCGCAGGTCGAGCCGCCGCCGCCGTCCTCGGCGCACGGTTCGGCCCCATCATGTCCGGCGGGGTCATCGTGGCCGCCGGCACGGGAAACAACGGCGGTGACGGCTGGGTCGTCGCCCGAGCGCTCCATCGCGTCGGGATCCCGGTGTGGGTGGCGCCACTGGCAGGGCAGGGATCCGAACTCCAGACTCGAATGGCAGGCTTGGCCCGGGCCGACGGAGTGAGGGTCATCGATCCCCTGGGTCCCTGGCCCGGGGTCGGGCTCGCCATCGATGCCATCCTCGGAACCGGAGCCAAGGGAAGCCCACGTCCACCCGCGGCCGACCTGGCCGCGCGACTCCACGACCTGAGCGTGCCGATCGTGGCCCTCGATGGCCCAACCGGCGTCGATCTTGCCAACGGCACGACCCACGGGCGCGCCGGCGCCGACCTGTCGATCACCTTCGGCGGACTCAGGCGCGGGCATGCACTTGCCAGGGATCAGGTGGGCGCGGTCGTCGTGGTGGACATCGGTCACCCACCGTCACGTGCAGAATGGCCCACGGTGATGACCGACCGCGTGGCGGCCCGCCTGCTGCCGCGCCTCGAAGCCAAGGCACACAAGGGAACCCGCGGTCGGATCGTGGTGATCGGTGGCGCGGAAGGTATGTCCGGCGCGCTTCGCATGGCCGGACGGGCAGCCTTTGCGGGCGGAGCAGGATTGGTTCACGTCGTCGCTCCGGATGCCACGATTCAAATCGTGCGGACGGCGGACCCGGATCTGCAAACGCTGGTTCACGACTTCGACGCCCAGCCCGGTGACGCGCTCCTCTCCTTGGTCCGGAGCGCGAACGCCGTCGTGGTCGGCCCCGGGCTCGGTCGAGCCCCGGGCCGCCGCGAATTTCTCCTGCCCATTCTCGATGCCGCGTCCGCCGCCGTGATCGATGCGGACGCCCTGATGGCCTTCGCAGGAGCGCTGCCCGACCTCCGTCGTGCGAGCAACGGGAAGCACTTCGTGCTCACTCCCCACCCGGGAGAGTTCCGGACGGTCTTTCCCGAATTGGCGCCTGAAATGGAGGTCGATCCCTGGGCGGCGGCCGCCAAGGCCGCCCGAAGCGTCAATGCCACGGTGCTCCTCAAGGGCGTGCCCACAGTAGTGGCCCGGGAAGGCACCTCGGTCGAGACGATCGTGGCCGGGAACCCAGGTCTGGCCACTGGCGGGAGCGGTGACGTGCTGGCCGGCCTCATCGCGACCTTCCTCGCTCAGGGACTGGAGCCACACCACGCCGGGGCACTCGGTGCCCAAGTACTCGGGCGGAGCGCAGATCTTGCGGCGAGAAGCCAAACCGCTCGAGCGCTCCGGCCGCTCGATGTGATCGCCGCCGTGCCGGGAGTCTGGCGTGCCTGGCGCCAGGCCCAAGACTCGGTGTCGATGGCTCCCGTGCTGTTCGAGCTCGAGCGGCCGGAGCAGACGTAGCGTGCTCCGATCCGCTCTCATTCTCGGGTTGCTCCTCGTTCCCTTCCTGCGCGGCGCGGCGCAGCAGGGGCTGCCGCGGCTCTGGTCGGTGGACGACCGCGTGATCCTGAGCGATTTCAGCACCATCACGTCGGTCGCGGCCGGTCCCGATCGTGTCGTCGTCACTTCGCCCACGTCGCTGGTCATTTGGGAACCGCTCATGCGGCGGTGGAAAGGGCCATTCGACCCGCCGGACCCGTCCTACCTCAGCGGGGTCTTCGCGTCACTCCTCGACCCCATCGATTACTCGGTCTGGCTGGCAAGCCAAAACGGATGGACCCGCTACGACACCAACATCGACGCATGGGATCGCGGCCTCATCCCCGCCCGGGTGCTGACCATCGCGTTCGATCGTGCCAATCCCGGACGCGGGCTCTTCTTCAGAACCTCCAGCGGATGGTTCGAGGTGATGCGTGGAAGCATGATCGCCTCACCGAGTTCGGGGCCACTCGACCCCGAGGTTCCCAAGACCGTGCAGGATGTTCTGCGGGAGAACCCGTGGTTCGAGGCCAATCAGGCCGCCGTCTTGCGAACGGCACGGTTGGGGACGGCACGATTCACGGTGGCCGCGCGATCCTTCGACCGGCAAGGCTGGTACCTCGGCACCTCGGGGGCCGGGTTGCTCTACGCAGAGGAAGGGGCGGCAATCCCGACACCGCTTTCGTTCGGCTTGCCCAGCGAACGAGTAGGTGCTGTGTTTGACGGGCCGGGCGGAGTGTGGGTCGCCACCGATCGTACGGTCTCGTCCGAGGCGACCATCACCTTTGTCGATCGACGCCTCACCGAGTTCAAACCGCTCGAAGAATCGGCGGTGTTTGGTGTGCGCTTCAACCAAGCAACCCGCATGGTGGGACGCGACGCCTTTCTCTGGGTTGCGAGCGATCTCGGCGTTGTCCGGGTTGGCACCGATGGTCGTACGGCTGATGTGTTCGACGAAAGCCGCGGCATTCCCGATCGGCGCATCATGTCCCTTGCGGTCCGGCGCGGGACGATCGCAGTCGGCACCGCACGAGGTCTCGCGGTCATCACCGACTCGCTCGAGGTCCGGCGGGTAGCGCCTGACTTCGCGGGTGCAGTCTTGGCCGTTGCCATTGGGGGCGACACGCTCTGGGTTGGGACAGGTCTCGGAGTGTTCCTGGCACTGCCGGAGTCTCCGGATCTGGAGCGGCCTGTGGGGCTCGGGCCCGAGCCGAGCCTGCGTCAGCCTGTCGTGGACCTCGATTGGCTCGCCGACACGCTCGTTGCGCTGACCCCGGATCACCTCATGTGGCGCGACCCCATCACGGGCGTCTGGACTCTGGGTCCGCTGCTTTCGCCTCAGTTGGGACGGCTCAGGACCCTGCTTCCCGATCGTGGTGGCCTGTGGATCGCCGGCGACCGCGGCGTGGGCGCTGCCACGCTCGCGACGCCGTCTCCACGGACGCTCCTGGTCGGTCGCGACCTTCCCGGCGACGTGACCGACCTTGCGGTGGACGATGAATTCCTCTGGGTCGCTACGATGCGGGGCCTGGTGCGGTGGCGACTGGAGGCGGTGCGGCCGTGAGGCACTTCGCCCTCGGACCCGGCTCTGAATTCGATCACATTCGCGCCATCGTCGGGCTCTTGGGTGATCGGGTGGGTCAAGTGGGTGACGACTGCGCCGTCGTACGCCGACCCGATGGCTTCCTGGTGCTGAGCACCGACCTTTCGATCGAGCGGTATCATTTCCAGCGCGAGTGGCTCAGTTTCGAGGAGATCGGGTGGCGCGCCGCCGCAAGTGGTCTATCAGACCTGGCGGCGGAAGGCGCCGAGCCTCTTGGATTGTTGGCAAGCGTAGCCGTGCCGAAGGACGAGGCGGGGGCGACGGAGCGGATCATGGCAGGCGTCGGCGCGCTCGCGGCTGATGCCGGCACCATGGTTCTGGGAGGCGACCTGAGCGCCGGCCCCGCCATCATTGTCGACGTCGTGGCGGTCGGGCACACCACACGCCCCATCACGCGAGCGGGTGCCAAGCCTGGTGACGGGCTGTGGGTGACCGGCACGCTCGGCGGGGCCCGTGCGGCCCTCGATGCGTGGCGTGACGGGAGGGAGCCTGTGCCGGTTGCGCGGGAGCGATTTGCCCGGCCCGTGCCCCGCCTGGCTGCCGGCCGGTGGCTCGCGGCGCACGGCGCCCGAGCGATGATCGATCTGAGCGATGGGCTGGTGGGAGACGCGAGGCACATGGCCGCAGCGTCCGAGGTGGGGCTCCGCATCCACCTCGAGCAGATCCCGGTCGATCCGTCGGTGGTCGCCGAGGTGGTCGAGCGGGGCGCACAGGCCCAATGCTATGCGGCCGAGGGCGGTGAGGACTACGAGCTGTTGGCGGCCTTGCCGCCGGAGTTCGGCGCGGCGGAGGCGCACGAGTGTCAGCGTGAATGCGGGGCCGTGCTCACTCGAATCGGAGACGTCGTCACAGGCGGAGCAGTGCGGTGTACGCTCGCGGGCGCGCCGCAGAAGCTCGATGGCTTCGATCACTTTGGCTGACCGAGACCTCTCGGCGTGGACTCGCGTCCGTTGACCCCTTCGGAGTGGCTCACTAGCTTGCCCCGCGGCATCGCCCGGCAGGCACCGTTCCCACCTTTATCCCGACAATGAGAGCATGAGCACCATCATTGAAGTGCATGCGCGTGAGATCCTGGACAGTCGCGGCAATCCTACTGTTGAAACCGAGGTCGTTCTGGCCAGCGGCGCTCGCGGACGGGCTGCGGTGCCAAGCGGTGCATCCACCGGCGACCATGAGGCGGTGGAACTGCGCGATGGCGACGAGGCACGGTATGGCGGGAAGGGCGTTCACATCGCCGTGACGAACGTGAACGAGGTGCTTGGCCCCCGCCTCGAGGGGATGCTCGCGATGGATCAGATCGCGATCGATGCCGAGATGGTGGAGGCGGACGGCACGCCCAACAAAGGCAAGCTGGGCGCGAATGCGATCCTCAGCGTATCGCTGGCGGTGGCGCGAGCGGCCGCGGTCGATTGTGACATGCCGCTGTACCGCTACCTCGGCGGCCCCATGGCGCACATCCTGCCCGTGCCGCTCATGAACATCTTGAATGGCGGCGCTCACTCTGACAACAACGTGGACGTCCAAGAGTTCATGATCGTCCCGCTCGGAGCCGACACTTTCGCTACGGGCCTCCAAATTGGCGTCGAGGTGTTCCATTCGCTCAAGAAAGTCTTGCGTGGCAGAAAACTGTCTACCGCAGTCGGGGATGAGGGCGGGTTTGCCCCAATGCTCCCGTCGAACGAGGCCGCGCTCGATGCCGTGATGGAAGCCATTGCGCTCGCGGGATACCAGGCCGGCACTGATGTCGCCATCGCGCTGGACGTTGCCGCCTCGGAGCTCTATCGGGACGGGTCCTACGTGTTTCACAAGGGCGATGGGACCCGCCGCTCCTCGGCCGAGATGGTCGATCTCTACACGTCATGGGTGGACACCTATCCCATTGTGTCCATCGAGGACGGCCTGGCCGAGGATGATTGGGATGGCTGGGCTACCCTCACGGAGCGGCTCGGCGACCGGGTCCAGCTGGTGGGAGACGATCTGTTCTGCACCAACGTCGAGCGGTTGGGTGACGGCATCGAGCGGGGGATCGCGAATTCTATTCTGATCAAGGTGAACCAAATCGGGACCCTGACCGAAACGCTACAGTGTATCGAACTCGCCAAGGCCAGCGCCTACGGTGCGGTCATCTCGCACCGGTCTGGCGAGACGGAGGACACGTTCATCGCCGATCTCGCCGTCGCCACGAGTGTCGCACAGATCAAGACCGGCAGCGCGAGTCGGACCGACCGGATCGCGAAGTACAATCAACTGCTTCGCATCGCAGAGGAGTTGGGCGATGTCGGCCACTACCCGGGACGGAGCCTCTTCCGTCTATGAGCCGGGCGCGCGCCATCGGTCTCGGTGCCGTCGTTGTCGGGCTGGTCTTCGCCGTGCAGGGAGGGGAATACAGCACGCGAGCCTGGCTCAGACTTCGTGCGCAAGCGGCCGAGGAGCGGGCCGCCGTCGACTCGCTCACCCGGGCCGTCGACTCCCTCGAAGCGTTGGCGCGTGCGGTCGACACCGACCCCCGAACCCAAGAGCGCATTGCCCGGGAATCGTTCGGCTTGATCCGTGACGGGGAATACCTGATCCGCCTGCCCGCGGAGCCCGCCGGTCCTTGACGCCGGCGCCGCGCCTGGGGTAGGATGTGGCGCTCGGCAGGGTAGCTCAGGTGGTTAGAGCGCAGCACTCATAATGCTGAGGTCGCGGGTTCGAGTCCCGCCCCTGCTACTCCTGAGTTTCGATTCGCCCCGCCTGACCGAAATCCCTCCCTCGCAGAATTCCGTGGCGCGCTATATTAGCTACCCGCGCAGGCCGGAGGGCTGTCCGAGCCCGCCTCCGGCACCCGCTCGGGCATGGTGTGCCCATGTATTCAGCGGAACGCCCGGCATATGGGCGCGAGGTGTGCCTCATGAATTCTCCCGCGTTGACCGGCGGCAGGTGACTGCATACTCGGCCCCCAACGGTCCTGCCGCTCTCGATCGAGAGGGCCACTACCGCCTGATCTTCGAGCAGAACGGGGCGGTGCAGCTGCTGGTCGACCCCACCGACGGTCGGATTGTCGAAGCCAATCCGGCGGCTGCCAGCTTCTACGGCCACAGCCAGGCGACGCTTCACGCGTTGCGAATCACCGATATCTCGATTCTCCCCGAGCGGGAGGTGCTCCAGGCAGCCGAACTGGCGGCTTCCGTCGGGGGACACTACTACGGGTTCCCCCACCGGGTGGCGTCGGGGGAGGTCCGATTGGTCGAGATCTACGCCGGCCCGTTGGAAATCGCCGGACGCGCACTCTTGCATCTCATCGTGCACGACGTCACGGAGCGGGTCGAGGCCGTGGCGAGCCTCCGCAGAAGCGAAGCCCAAGTGCGGCTGTTCGTCGAACACGCGCCGGCTGCCGTGGCGATGCTGGACCGGGAGTTCCGATATGTCCTCGTGAGCCAGCGGTGGTTGGACGATCACGGCCTGGGCCGGCGTGACCTGATCGGCGCCAGTCATTACGACATCTTCCCGGCTGCGGCCTGGGAGGACGTCCATCGCCGCTGCCTCGGTGGAGACATTGAACGATGCGCTGAGGATTTGTTGACCCGGGCGGACGGCTCGACCGAGTGGATTCAGTGGGAGATCCGTCCCTGGCACGCGGATACCGGACAGATTGGCGGCATCATCGTCTTCACGGAGATTATCACGGCGCGCAAACGGGCCGAGGAAAACGCCCGCCAGCTGGCCGCAGAGCGCGCCGCCCGAGCGGCCGATCAACGCGCCGCGACCGAATGGCAGGGCACCTTCGATGCGATCGAGTCCGGAATCATCCTGGCCGATTTCGACGGCACGATCGCCAGGATGAATCGCGCGGCCCGGGAGCTTGCCGCGCGGGACCACGCCGAACTCGTGGGCACTCCGCTGATGCACGCGGGCTCGAGCTCCATATGGGGGAAGGCGGCTGAGTTGGTTGCCAGTGCGCGTGACCGCCGCGTCCCGATCGCCTGCCAGGTAGAGGACCCGGCGTTAGGACAGACCTGGGAGCTTGCGGCGACGATCTACGAAGAACCTGGGGTGGCTCCCCGCGTCATCGTCGTGGCTCGCAATCTGACGGAGATGATACGGCTTCAAGAGACGCTCCGGCGCAACGAACGCATGTCGATGTTGGGATCGCTTGCCGCCGGTGTGGCACACGAAGTTCGCAATCCTTTGTTCGGCATTTCCTCGACCTTGGACGCGTTCAAGGCGCGCTTTGCCGATCGGCCGGAATTCCAGCGCTACCATGCCGTGCTTGGCGAGCAGGTCGAACGGCTGAGCGCGCTCATGCGCGATCTCCTGGAGTATGCGAAGCCTGCCTCGATCGAGTTCACGGTCGGCCCCCTCGGGCCGGTGCTGGAGGAAGCGGTCCGCCAGTGCGCCGCCCTGGCCAGCAGCGCCGAGGTGACCGTCCAGCTCGACACGGACCGGCCGCTGCCATCCGTGCGCCTGGCCGCCCAGCGGCTGACCCAGGTATTCCGCAATCTGATCGAGAACGCCGTGCAGCACACGCCGCGGGGCGGGGTGGTCAGCATCCGGGCCAAGGCGCGTGAGGACCGCGGATCGCGCTGGCTCGAGTGCCGGGTGACCGACAGCGGACCTGGGTTTCCGCCGGAGGATCTCGAGAAGGTGTGGGAGCCTTTTTACACGAAGCGCAAGGGTGGGACCGGGCTGGGCCTCGCGCTCGCGCAGCGCATCGTCGAAGAGCACGACGGCTCGGTTGCCGCCCGCAACGACTCCACGGGAGGTGGCAGCGTGCTCGTGTGCCTTCCGGCCATCGACGGATAGGGAGCAAGATCACCATGCCTCGCAACAAGGTGCTCGTCGTCGAGGACGATGCGGCGATCCGGTTCGGGATCAAGGAATATCTCGAGAGCCAGGGCTACGTGGTGCGAGAAGCGGACGGCTGTGTCGCGGCGGAGGTGAGCTTCCGGTCCTCGCGCCCCGACGCGGTGATCAGCGACTACCGGCTGCCGGACGGAAACGCACTGGAACTCCTGCCCCGACTCAAGGGCGTGGATGCAGATGTCCCCATCATCCTGCTGACCGCGCATGGCACGGTCGACCTCGCCGTGCAGGCAATCAAGGAGGGTGCGGAGCATTTCTTGACCAAGCCGGTCGCCCTGCCCGCCCTGGAGGTCGTGCTCCAGCGTGCGCTCGAGAACCACCGGACCAGGCAGCGCCAGAAGGCCGAGGAGGTGCGGGAGCGGCGACAAGTCGTCGATCCGTTCGTCGGTGCCAGCGCCGCGATTCAGCAGCTCGAACGCCAGGCCCGCAAGGTGCTCGGCGCCGAGCGACCGATCCTGCTCCAAGGGGAGACGGGGGCCGGCAAAGGCGTCCTCGCGCGGTGGCTCCACCATCATGGCCCCCGTGCCGACGAGGCCTTCATCGACCTGAATTGCGCGAGTCTCCCGCGGGAGCTGCTCGAGTCCGAGCTCTTCGGTCACGAACGCGGCGCCTTCACCGGAGCGGTGGCGAGCAAGCTAGGTATCCTCGAGCTCGCGAACCGTGGGACCCTGCTGCTCGACGAAATCGGCGATATGGAAGTTGGACTGCAACCCAAATTGCTGACCGCCCTCGAGGAACAACGCTTCCGGCGGGTGGGCGAGGCCAAGGACCGACAAGTTGACGTGCAGCTCATCGCGGCGACGCATCAGGATCTGAGTCGGTTGGTTGCTCAAAAATCGTTTCGGAGCGATCTCTATTACCGGATCAGTACGATTCCGCTGGTCATTCCGGCCCTGCGTGATCGGGCGGAGGACATCCCGCTGCTCGCACGCCGGCTGTTGGAGCGGCTCGCCGGGGAAATCGGACGTCCCGGCCTCGACATCGACCGGCAGGCCGAGGCCGCGCTCCAGCAGTATGCGTGGCCCGGGAACATTCGCCAGCTTCGCAACGTCCTCGAGCGCGCGGTGCTCTTGAGCGACCACGACGTGTTGAGGGCCGGGGACTTGGAATTCGATCGGACCCCGAGTCCGACCGGGACAGATCACGGAACAGATTTGACTTTGGAGGAGTTGGAACGCCAACATATTGCCCGCGTCTTGCAACTGGAGGGCGGTCGAGTGGAACAGGCGGCGAAGCGGCTCGGCGTTCCCCGGAGCTCCCTCTACAGCAAGATCAAGCGATTCCAGATCGTCGTGGAGAAATTGTAGGCGCGTCGGCGAGCGGAGCAGACCTCACATCACCAGGGTGGTGCCGAATATGACTGCGAGCAAACACAAAGAAGGCCGGGCCTCGTCCCAGGCCCCGAGTCGTCGCCCCGAGTCCGCGGAAGACGGGGCAGGCGGGAACATCGACAAGATCCGGGACATCATTTTCGGCAGCCAGATGCAGGAGTATGACCGGCGTTTCCGTGCGCTGGAAGACCGGCTCCTCAAGGCCTCAGCCGATCTCAGGACAGACCTCGACAAACGGGTGTCCACGCTCGAGTCCTACTTTCGGAAGGAACTCGAATCGCTCGGGGCGAGCCTCAAGACCGAACAGCAGAGCCGGGCGTCGTCCCTGGAAGAGGCAGTGGCCAAGCTCGCCGAGCTGCGAAAACACGCCATGCAGCAGCTCACGACGGTCGCCAACGAGGCCGCTGAGCGCGATCGAGACTTGCGCGGCCAGCTCGAGGAGCGCGCACAGTCGTTGAGCCGGGAAATTCAGGACAAGGTGACGGCCCTCACCCTGGAGCTCAAACGTGAAGCGGATGAGCTGCGGCAGGGCAAGACGGATCGGACCGGGTTGGCGGCGCTCCTGAGCGAGATGGCGCTACGGCTCGCGGAGGAGGCTCCGCCCAAGGACCATGGCCGAAAGAAGGGCTGATACCTTGCCCGACGGCCGTGAGACCCCCGACCCAGCGGCGGACGACGAGAACGGAGTGCCCGGGGAGGCGCGACGGCTGGAGGAACTGAGAACGCTCCTCCGCGGTCCCGACTGGGACAAGGTGGTCGAGCTGCGCGAGCGGCTCAGCGATCCTGAGAAATACGCCGAGGATGTCGGGCGCGCCTTGCCGTCCGCCGTGACGCTGAGTCGAAGCCGCGATCAGCGCCTCGAGCAATCCCTGAGTCCGATCGTGGCTGAGTCGCTCAAGGACACGGTCCGTCGCGATCCGCGTACCTTCGCCGACGCCATCTTTCCCGTCATTGGGCCCGCGATTCGGAAATACATCGCCAATGCGCTCGCCGGAATCGTCCAGTCAATCAACCAGGGCCTGAACAACACCTTCACCCCTCGAGGCCTGCGGTGGCGATGGGAGGCCTTCCGCACCGGCACGTCGTTCGGAGAGATCGCCCTCCGACACAGCCTGGTCTACCGGGTGGAGCAGGTATTCCTGATCCACAAGGAGACCAGTCTCCTGCTCGAGCATGTTGTCGCGGAGAACATTGACGCCCAATCGCCGGACATGGTGGCCGCGATGCTCACGGTCATCCAAGACTATTTCAAGGACTCGTTCCACGCGGCTCAGGGAGAAGCATTCGACGCGCTGAGCGTGGGCGACGTGAGCGTCTGGGTAGAGGTGGGCCCCGCGGCGATCGTGGCGGCGGTCATTCGGGGCCAGGCCCCGGTGGCTTTGCGCGAAGATCTCGAGGCGGCCCTGGAAGGCGTCCACGCGACGCACCGCGTTTCCCTGGAGTCCTTCGACGGCGATGCGGGCGCCTTTGCCTCCGTTCGCCCGCGCCTCGAGGAGTGCCTTCAATCCAAGGTCGCCGAGCCAGTGGCCAGGCCGCCCTGGTTTGCGCTCGCCCTCATCTCGGTGGTGGTGCTTCTCCTTGCCTGGTGGGCCATTCCCCGGATGATCGAGAGCCGTCGGTGGCATGCCTATCAGGTTCGGCTCCAAGACGAGCCGGGAGTCGTTGTCACTCAGGTCGGGCGGCGCGACGGGAAGCGGTATGTCGCCGGGTTGCGTGATGCCTTGGCACCCGATCCTCTGATGTTCCTCGACACGGTTGGGCTCGATCCCGAGCGGGTGGAGAGCCGGTGGGATCCCTACATTTCGCTCCTGCCCGACCTCATCCTGCGCCGCGCGCGGGCCAGCCTCGATCCGCCCGCCGGGTTGGATCTCTCCTTGCGCGATGGGGTCCTCATCGCGACCGGGGCGGCCCCGACGGACTGGATCGACCGGGCGCGCCACGTTGCGCCGACCATTCCGGGGGTGGTCGGATTCGAGGTTTCGGATCAGGTGCTGAGCGGCCTCGCGGCCGAAATCCAACGTCGGTCGGTATTTTTTGCGGTTGGCAGTGACACCCCGAATATTCCGGAAGCCGTCGAGGAGATCGCCGGTCAGGTGAGAGCGCTGGACGTAGCGGCGCGTGCCCGGGGCCGGAGCGTGACCGTCGAAGTGCGTGGCTCGACGGACGACCAGGGAGACTCGCTCGCCAACGCCCGCTTGGCGTCGGCGCGGGCGGAACGGGTCCGTGCCATGTTGCTGGCGGCCGGCGTCGGCCGGGCAGAGGTGCGGGCCACGCGCGGGCCGCTCGCCCCGCCAACCGATCCGGGTAACGCGGTCCGGGCCAGATACCGCCGGGTCTCATTCTCGATCATTCTCAATACCGGTTCCGAGGGATCGCCGTGACGCTCATTCAGAAGAAGGTCTGCATGCTGGGTGCGAGCCGCGTGGGGAAGACCAGCCTGGTGCGGCGGTTCGTCGAGAGCCTGTTCTCCGAGAAGTACCATCAAACGGTAGGTGTGAAGATCGATCGCAAGGTCGTGGCTGTCGGGAACGACACCGTCGGGCTCATGCTCTGGGACCTGCAGGGGGAAGCCGAGGACCAGGCGTTCCGTCCCCAATACCTGCGCGGCGCGGCCGGGCTCCTGGCAGTCGCCGATGGGACCAATGCGGCCACGCTCGAACCCGCCCTCCGGCTCGTTGAGACCGCCCGCACTGCCCTCGGCGTCGTGCCCCACGTGCTGCTGCTCAACAAGAACGATCTCGAGGCGGAATGGGCGGTTTCCGGCGCGGAGCTGGCACGGCTCCAAGAGGAGGGTCACGCGGTGCTCATGACGAGTGCCAAGACGGGCGAAGGGGTCGAGGAGGCCTTCAGGCTCCTCACCGAGAAGATGCTCGCATAACACGCCTCGCGCCTGTCAGGCTCCCCCCAGCGGTCTCATTTCCAGAAAGCCCGTCCGGCATTCGGATCACCGTACTTCGTCCATTACATCACATGATGCAGGTAACGTACTGTCCTGTATTCTATTACCTGAGTTGACGGCGATCCCATATTGGTGGCCCCGCGCTTGCCCTTTGGCTATGGCAACTGGGCAAACGAATCGGGGGCGTGGCGTGAAGAACTTGTTCAATCAAGTTGCTGGGCGGATGGCAGTGCCATCGGGCGACGCGGGTGACTCCGCGAGCCTGGTGCAGCTCTTGATCGGGATGATCGGTTCGGAACAGGGCGCGCTTGCCGGCCTCACCAAGCTGTTTCATGACCAGGGGCTTGGCGACGTCGTCGATTCCTGGGTTGGGAGCGGAGTGAAGCGGCCGATTTCGGCCGAGCAGGTCCGACAGGTTCTTGGGGAAGAACGGATGGCGGCATTGGGCAAAGGGGCCGGTCTAGCCCCGGAGAAGGTGGCAAGCGGGCTGACTGCCCTCCTGCCGGCGGTGGTGAATTCGCTCGCTTCCGGCGGTCACGGTAGCTAGGCCGGGTCCGTCCCTCGGACGCAGGCCCCCTGGCGGAAGAGACGGCATGATATGATTTTAAGGGACAAACCGTCCGGGGCCGCGGGCGGGAGGCGGGTTGCCGAAGCAGCGACAGGTGCTTGTCAGTGGACGCCCCTTCATGCTGCATTCAGCAACGAATCATTACGGAAGGGCATAGTGTGGCGATTCGCGCCACGGTTCCTTCGCGGCCAGTCTCACCCGTTCAGGAGAACGTTATGATTGCTCGTTTGGTTGGTCTGTGTGGGGCAGCTGCGCTATTCCTGGCTGCACCGCTCTCAGCCCAGAAAGCGGGAACGATCGAGCTGGGCATTTTTGGCCGGTATACCAACTTCGATGAGGCGCTACGGATGAATGATGGCGGTGGCGGCGGTGGCCGCATCGGCATCTTCGTCGCCCGAAACCTCGAGATCGAAGGCGATGTCTCGTTCACGTCGCAGGACCGCGAGCGGAATGCCGGCGGCCAAATATCCGCCGTGCCGATCCACGCCCGCCTGTTGTACAACGTGCCGGCGGGCGACCACAGCGCGGTGATTCTGGGCGCTGGGTACGTCCGCAACAAGTACGGCAAGAGCATCGGCGTTGTCGATGACTCCGACAATGGTTTCGGCGGGCTCGTTGGACTCCGGACGGCGCTCGGCGGGACTGTGTCGCTCCGATTCGACGTGACCGTCGACTACATGAGCACTCCGGTCACGGAGCAGATCTTCCCAGACGACCATGACAACTGGAACTACGGCGTGCAGGCCGGCTTGAGCCTGCTCACCGGCCAGGGGCCGAAGGATTCGGATCGGGACGGCATTACCAACGAGTTCGACCGATGCCCCAACACCCCGCGCGGCGCGGTCGTCGATTCCAACGGCTGTCCCGACAGCGATGGTGACGGTGTATTCGATCTGACCGATCAGTGTGCCAACACGCCGACCGGTGATCGCGTCGACGCCCGCGGCTGCTCGTTGCCCAAGGATGCAGACGGCGACGGCGTGGTGGATTCGGCCGATCGGTGCCCCAACACGCCGGCTGGTGACGCAGTTGATGCGAACGGCTGCTCGTTGCCCAAGGATGCCGACGGCGATGGGGTGGTGGATTCGGCCGATCGGTGCCCGAACACCCCACGTGGCACGGCGGTGGACGCCAGTGGCTGCCCGATTCCGCAGGATAGCGATGGCGACGGCGTGAACGACGATCGCGACCGCTGCCCGGGCACGCCCGCCGGGATCCAGGTCGACGCCGTAGGCTGCCAGATCCTGTTCCAGGAGAAGCAAACCACGCTGATTCTCGAGGGAGTCAACTTCGCACTTAACAAGGCCGACCTCACCGAGGGCTCCCGAGCGATCCTGCTTTCTGTGGCTCAGTCGTTGGTTGCCAACCCGGATATTCGGGTTGAAGTCGCCGGCCACACGGACATCACGGGTTCCCGGGCCTTGAACGCGCGGTTGTCGCAAGCCCGCGCTGAATCGGTGGTGAGTTTCCTGACCCAGAATGGCGTGAGTGCCGATCGGCTCACGGCCCGCGGCTATGGGCCGGACAAGCCGGTTGCCACGAACAACACGCCTGATGGCCGGGCGCAGAACCGTCGGGTGGAGCTTAACCGCCAGAACTAGGAAGTAGTGGGGCCGGGTTGCATCGGATCTCAGATGAGGTCCGATGCAACCGCGGCACCGCCCCCAATCCCACATTCGCTGGCAGCTCGAACACGTTGCTCACCGGAACGCGCGGGGCAACATGCTAGGTGGAGTGTGCGTAGGGCAGGGACAACGCGGGGCTCTGAGCCGGGCAACCGGCAATGCCGTGAGTCGGCGCAGCTATTTCGGTGCAGTTATTGAGGACGGACAACGAACGTTACGAAAAGGAGATTGAATGATGAAGCAGTTTGTGCGCGGATGTACGGTTGGGGTCGCCCTCTTGGTGGGTGCGCTCCCGTCGGTGGCTCGTGGGCAGGACGAGCCCCCGCCGCCGGTCCAATTCACCGGTGACTTGGGTTTCGTCAACACTGCCGGCAACAGCGAAGTCACGACCCTGAACGTCGGCGAGCGCCTGACCTACCGGACGGACGGGTGGGTGGTGGGCGAGTTCTTCAACATCATTTACGGCAAGACGGACGGAACGGAGAGCACTAGCCTCTGGAGGGCCGGAGTGCGGGTGGACCGGGACATTACCCCGCGCCTGGCCGCGTACGGATTTGCCGGCTGGGAGCGCAACAAGTTCGCCGGGATCTCCCGCCGTTTCGACGAGGGCGTGGGGCTGGCGTACAAAGTGCTCATGGGTCCGAAGAGCGTGCTCGACTTCGAGGCCGGAGTCGCGCTGAATCAACAACGGTCGACCATCGTCGGTGCGGCAGACAACAACTTCACGTCCGGCCGGGCCGCAGGCCTCTATCGCTACAACTTCTCGGAATCGGCCTTTATCAGCCAGCTGGTGGAATTCTTGCCGAATTTCGAGCTGTCGGACGATTACCGGGTCAATAGTGAGACTGCGCTCGTCGCGTCATTATCGAAGTCGATCGCACTCAAGTTGGGATATGTCATTCGCTTTGATAACCTGCCGGAGCCGGGGTTCAAGGATACCGATCGCATCTTCACGAGCGGCATCCAGGTGAACTTCTAGGGTGGCAGGATTTGGTTCCTGGAGCAGCGTGTGGTTTGCGCAGAAGGAGGTTCGTGCGGTGGCTAGTTTGGGAACGATCGACGGCGTTGGACCGCAGGGAGCACGGAAACTGCGGGCAGCAGGCATTCGCACCACACATTCGCTCCTCGGGAAGGGTGCGACGCGACAGGGACGGAGGGAAATTTCCGAACAGTGTGGACTCACGGAAATACAGGTCCTCCAACTGGTCAATCACGCCGATCTCTTTCGCATTCGGGGGGTGGGCCGAGAATACGTCGAGCTGCTCGAAGCTGCCGGCGTCTCGACCGTGGTCGATCTCTCGCTGCGAACTGCCGACACCTTGCACCAGAGGCTGATGAAGGTGAACACCAAGCGGCAGCTGGTGCGCAAGGTCCCGACCTTGGCCCAAGTCCGTGTCTGGGTCTCATCCGCCAAGCAATTGCCACGGGCGGTGAAGTACTAGCACGTCAATGTGATCTCGAAGCATTCACGGCCTCAAGGAGTACTGCATGCGCTTCTTGGGGCCGTGCCGCATACCTTTCCGTGGTATCTCCCAGGAGGCCGGGACGTGGCCGTCGCCGTTGCCAAGATCAAGATCTGCTGCATCACGAGTCAGGCCGAGGCGGACCTGGCCATCCGCCATGGCGCGCATGCCCTGGGACTCGTCTCCGCCATGCCGAGTGGTCCCGGGGTCATTCCCGAACCGCGAATCGCTGAGATCGTGGCACAGGTGCCCACGTCGATCGACACGTTTCTGCTGACGTCGGCCGTCGATCCGGACACGCTCGTGGCCCAGCAGGCCCGGACCGGCACGAACACGCTGCAGCTCTGCGACCGCGTGCCGTCAGCAACACTGGGCGCACTTCGGCATCGTCTTCCTCGGCTGCGGCTGGTCCAGGTTATCCATGTCACCGGGCCCGAGGCTGTGGAGCAAGCGCTCGAGGTCGCCCCCCTGGTCGATGCCGTCCTGCTCGACTCCGGCCAGCCGGATGCGCCGGTCAAGGAGCTAGGTGGAACCGGTCGCATCCATGACTGGGCCCTGAGCCGGGAGATCGTGTCCCGCCTGCCGGTGCCCGTCTACTTGGCCGGGGGGTTGAGCCCGGACAACGTCGCCGATGCGATCCAGGCCGTGCAGCCCTTTGGAATCGACGTGTGCTCCGGCGTCCGGAGGGCCGGACGACTGGATGCGGGGAGACTCCAGGCGTTTGTCGATGCCGTCGTTTGCGCGTGACCGTGAGGGACTGGAGCCATGCCGGCCATCGCGGTCCCTGTCCGCCGATCGGATGGCATTGTTATCTTCCTTCACCCTTCGCCATGGGCCCCGTGCCGCCCGAGCTTCGGGCGGCGATCAGGGCAAGGCCCGAGGGTGCGATAGCGGGCCTCATGCCCGGCGTGATTCGTCCCAACTGAAGATCCGTACCCCCATTCACGGAGCAGTGCCATGCAGCTGTCCTCGCGAAAGACATTCCTCATCGGCGCAATTCTCGCGCTTGCCGTTGGCGTCAGCGCCGCGGTGGCGAGCGCAAACCTCCCGGCCTCGTCGGCCGGCTCCATCACGGTATACAAGACGGCGACCTGCGGTTGCTGCTCGAAATGGGTCGACCACCTCCGCGCAAATGGATTCACCGTCGACGCGAAGGATGTAACCGAAGCGGCCCTGGTCTCGATGAAGCGCGACGTCGGAGTCCCCGCGGAACTCGAGTCCTGCCACACCGCCATCGTCGATGGTTACGTGGTGGAGGGTCACGTTCCGGCCGATGTCATCCAGGAGTTCCTGGAGGAACACCCGAAGGCCGTCGGGTTAGCCGTCCCTGGGATGCCGTTGGGATCGCCGGGCATGGAAAGCGACGTCAAGCAGCCCTATGACGTGCTGTTGTTCGACGCCAGCGGCACGAGCAAGGTGTATCGCAGTCGCTGAGGTCGGCGAGTTCTCCTTGGCGGGAGGTCGTGGGTGCGGAGGGTAGTATTCTCGGCGGCGGGGAGCCTCGGTGCCTCGTTCGCGTCGATGGTGTGTTGCTCAGGCCCGATCTTCCTCACGGCGGCCGGGCTTTCGGGCGCTGGCCTGGCGGCAGCCTTCCGTCCGTATCGGCCGCTGTTCATCGGCCTCATGGCCGCCGCGCTGTGGCTGGGATTTACAACGCTCGAACGCGAGGACCGGGCATGCGAGGCCGGGAAACCCTGCGCCGATCCGAAGGTCCGCCGCCGCATGCGCACCGTCCTGTGGTTCGCCACCGCGGTGTCCTTCGTGCTCGCCGCGTCGCCCGTGTGGGCGCCGTGGGTCGTGTGATGGTGAGCTGGACCGTCATGATTACGGGCGCCCGCGCCCAGGCGAAAGATTCGTGAGTACGGGGCACGTAAGGCACTGGTCGGACACCGCCGCGTTGGAGTAGCGATGCTCACTCGCCGGGTGTTTGTGGGTCGAACCGCTGCCGCAGCAGCGGCATTTGCATGGCGCATGCCAGCTCCCACCGCGTCGGTTGTCATACGCGGTGGGACCGTGTACGACGGAACCGGCGCTCCGCCCATCCGCACCGACGTCGCGATCGACGGCGACCGGATTCGCGCTGTCGGGACCAACCTTCAGACAACAGGCAGCACAATCGTCGACGCGCGCGGCCTCGCCGTCGCCCCCGGGTTCATCGACATCCACTCGCACTCCGATCTCGAACTCCTGGTCGAGCCCCGTGCCCACAGCAAGATTCGGCAGGGGGTCACGACGGAGATCGTCGGCCAGGACGGGGGATCGCTCGGGCCGTGGCGCAACGGCCCGCCGCGTGAAGACGATGGGCCCCATGACGTGACCGAGTTCTTCGAGCGTTTGTCTCGCTCGGGCTCCGCGGTCAACGTAGCCAGCATGATCGGCGCGGGGACGGTGCGGCATGTGGTCATCGGCGACGTGGACCGGCCGGCAACCGCTGACGAACTCGACCGGATGGTGGCGCTCGTCAGGGACGCGGTAGCCCATGGAGCCTGCGGACTCTCGAGCGGCCTCGAGTATGTGCCCGGTGGCTTTGCCGATCTGGCCGAACTCGTGGCCCTCGCCCAACCCCTCGCGAAGTCCGGGCTCCCATACGCCAGCCACATCAGAAACGAGGACGATCGGCTCCTGGCCGCCGTTGAGGAGGCGCTGGCCGTGGGCCAGGGGGCCGGGGTGCCGGTGCAGATCTCTCATCTCAAAGCCCAGGGGCAGCCGAATTGGTGGAAGGCCGAGCCGGCGCTTCGGGCCATCGAGACGGCCCGGGCCGCCGGAGTGGACGCGACCTTCGATCGCTATCCGTACGTGGCGTACAGTACCGGCCTCGGTTCGTTGTTTCCGCTGTGGTCCCGCGACGGGGGAACGGAGGCATTCCTGGGCAGGCTCGCCGACCCGGCCCTGCTGCCGCAAATCGAGGAAGCGGTCCGAAGCAAAGTCGCCCGGCTCGGGTCGTGGGACGCCGTTCAGATCACCTCGACCCGATCCGACGGCTTGGCGTGGACCAGGGGCAGGCGGCTCGGGGCGCTCGCCGCCGAGCGCGGGGTCGATCCGTACCAATTGCTGCTCGAGATTTCGCGATTGGACCGGAACGGTTCCGGAATGGTGGGATTCGGCATGAGCGAAGAGAACACGGCGCGGATCCTCGCCCATCCGCTGTGTATGATCTGTTCCGACGGTTCGGCGCTGGCGGTGGACGGGCCGCTCGCCGAAGGATCACCCCATCCCCGTTCGTTCGGCACGTTCCCGCGGGTGTTGGGATGGTACACGCGGGATCAGCGCGTGATGCCGCTCGAGACTGCGGTGCACAAGATGACCGGCATGCCGGCGGCCCGAGTGCGACTCCAAGACCGGGGCGGCATCCGAGCCGGTGCCTACGCCGACATCGTCGTGTTCGATCCGGCAACCGTGGCCGACCGCGCGACCTTCGAGAATCCCTTCCAATACCCGGTCGGCATCCGTCATGTGATGGTGAATGGGATGCTAGTGGTCCGTGACGCCGAGCACACCGGCGCCCTGCCGGGAAGGCCGCTCAGACCCTAACGGCCATGGCCGGCCTCCGCATCCCGGTCAAGGGCACAATTCCGTCAAGGAACCACCGCTCGGCCAATCGTGTTGGCGTCGGTGCCAAACCAAATGGTGCGTGTTGGCTGGTGAAACACCATGTGCCGCACCGAGCCGCCACCGCTGGGGATGGCCGTCACGCTAAAGAATTGCTCTGTCTTCGGATCGAATCCAACCAGGCGGTTGGGCCGGGGGCCGGTTTCGACGAACCACAGCCGATCACGATGGTCCACGGCCATGGCGTACGGCAGTGACGCCGCTCCTCCCGGAGCGGCCCACTCCCGGACGGTTCCCGAGGCGGGATCCAACTGGCCAAGAAACCCGCGTGAGTAATCCACATACCACACCATGCCGTCGGAGGTCACGTCGAGGCGGCGCGGCCGCGCCCGTTCGTTCGGGAGCGGGAAGAGACGGAGCTTCATCGTCGCCGGGTCGATGGTGGCAATGGCATTGGTACCGAAGGTGGCGATCCACGGCCGGTTGTTCTTGTCGACCACGATGCCGTAGGGGCGGGCGCTCGCTATTGGGACCGGCACCAGGGTGACATCGTTGGTCTTCGGGTCGAAGCGGACGATGACGTTGCCCTGCTGGGCGGTGAACCAGCCGATTCCCGTGCCGTCGAAGATGAGCGTGTGCGGATCGCGCGGCTCGCCGTCGGGCATGGGGACGGTGGTGACCGTTCCAGTGACAGGGTCGAGCCTGCCCAGATTGGCCTGGCGGTTTCCGGTGTACCACATGGCGCCATCCGGCCCCTGCACCACGTTGTGCGGTCCCGCTCCGTCCGGAAGCGGGAAGCGCCGGAACTGGCCGGTGCCCTCGTTGAAGAGGCCCACGTAATCTCCCTGTTGCCCGACGAACCAGATCCGGCCGTCCCGATCGACGAAGGGATCGCGCGGGCGGGTCCCGGGCCACGGAACGAGCCATTCCTGAATCGTGACGGTGTCCGGCGCTGCCGGCTCGGGTGACTGAACGGGCGCGAACGGGAGCGTGCAGAACGGCAGGAGGGCGGCGAGCATGTGTGTTCCACCTCTGGGAGAGATCGGCTAATGTTAGGGAGTCCGTTGAGTAACCTGCAAGGTGGTTCTCTGATCTTCCAGAGCCGGGCCGACACATTCCCGGCACGCGGCCACCACGCGAGGATTCCATGAAGTCACCAGTTTCAATGCGGCTGGCCCTCATAGCGCTCATGTCGGTGGCCGGCTGCGCCGCCCACCAGTTGGGCCAGGGCCCTGAGTGTGCCAAGGTGGCGAGCGGCACCGAGCTGCCCTCGAGTGCTCAAGCCCGGGATTTGGCCGGGTCGTTTCGGATCGTCATGGTTGGGGAGTCGGCGGACTTCGAGGGCACGCGCATCGAGGGCACGCTCGATCTCCTGCCGCAGGATAGCGCCCTGCAGTCGCTCGAGCTGTTTGCCGGAAGCCCGGTGAGCGGGGCCAGGATGCCGCTCCATGGGGCTCTGGACGCCGCAATCGAACAGGTCGGCGGGGTGCGCGTCGGCGACGCGACGAGGCTGGACCCGATGCAGCCCGGCGTGGCGGTGCTCGAGCAGACCATGGCCGGCGCCAACGAGTCGGCCCTCAGCATCACGCTACGGGTTGGCGCCGACGCCAATCGGCGGGACATGGTCCGGTTCGACGGCGGTTTCATGGCGCTGTACGTAAAGGAGATCACCGCGGACGGATTCCGCGGTGACTGGTCGAGTGGCAGTCGGGGCCCCACCCATGTCGGGCACTTCTGTGCCAATCGTGTGCCGCGCGCCGGCATTTCCGGCGAGGGTCTCGGCACGCCCCCATCTGATCCGTAAATAGGAGACCCAATGGCACGGCAACGGCTGTCGGATGCTGACGTTCTCGCGCAACTCAAGGAGGTGCCGCGGTGGAAGGTCGTCGAGGGGAAGCTGCACCGCGAATTCCGGTTCACGAATTTCGTCGAGGCCTTCGGTTTCATGGCGCAGGTGGCATTGCTCGCGGAACGGCGGGACCATCATCCGGAATGGTCGAATGTGTACAATCGGGTGGCCATCGACCTCACGACCCATGACGCGGGCGGCCTCACGGCGCTCGACTTCGACTTGGCTCGGGCGGTTGACCAGGCCTTCGAAACCCGACACGCTTAGTCCGGGCGTTTGCCGGTTGGGATGAACAGATTCCGGCGTCTGGCACGTCGCCGGATGTCTGATTGGCCACTTCACTCGGGGGAAGGGACACATGGCGCAGATCATCGATCGCATGATGGGCGCAGCGTTTTTGAACGTTGCCACGTATGAGGAGGTCGAGGCCGATACCACCGCGACGAGCCAGGCGGCCATGGTCGTCCTGCTGGGCGCCATCGCGCAAGCCATCGGCGGCGTCGGGCACGGCGGCACCGGCATCATTGTGGGCGCAATAGCAGCATTGCTGGGATGGCTCGTGTGGTCCGGCATTACCTACCTCATTGGTGACAAACTCCTCGGCGGCACCGCCACGTGGGGAGAGCTGTTGCGGACGATCGGGTTCGCCCAGGCCCCCCAGGTGCTGGTCGTGCTCGCGGTCATTCCACTGGTTGGCGGTCTCGTCCGGGCGGCCGTGGTTATCTGGGTGTTGGTCGCGGGCGTCATCGCCATTCGGCAGGCATTGGATTTCAGCACCGGCAAGGCACTCGCCACGGCACTCTTGGGCTGGCTCGCAATCGCAATTCCCGCCGCCATCCTCGGCGGCGCCATGGGCTGGGGCCGCTGACACGTCGCTGAGGGCCCGGACCCCCGGCGCCGGGCCGCCAGAGGTTTCCAGCCGCGGCCTCTGCCGCTGGGCCGAATAGGCTTGGTCCAAGATTCGGATTCCCGCGTCTCCAATCAGGATTGCGGGAGCGCCCTTCATCCAGGCCTAGACGTCCAAGGCCACCTCCTGCAATGAGTTGTGACGTTGTGCTTCGGTGGCACCGTACCTGCTCTATGGCTGTGCGCCGAGCAGAACTCGTTGAAGCATCGGGCGATTCGTAGCCCTCGGCAGACTGGACGAATCGGATTACCAACCAGGAATGAGGAGTCAGACAGTGATCAAGCGAAGCGTGACAATGACGTTGCTGGGCCTTGCGCTGGTCGGCGCGGGCAGGCTGGCCGCTCAACAGGCAGTGGCCGGGGATTTGTTGCCGCCCAATGCGAAGCCCGGTGAGTGCTATGCACGGATGTGGGCGCCGCCGCAGTACCGGACCGCGACCGAGCGGGTGATGGTCAAGGCCGAGTCCGAGCAGGTGCGGATTATTCCCGCGCGCTACGAGACCGTGTCGGAGCGGGTGCTGGTGAAGGAGGCTTCGAGCCGGTTGGAAGTTGTTCCGGCCCAGTACGGCACCGAGACCGAGCGGGTGCTGGTCAAGGCGGCGTACACGACCTGGAAGAAGGGCACCGGCCCGATCCAGAAGGTGAATGAAGCAACGGGCGAGATCATGTGCCTGGTCGAGGTTCCGGCCGAGTACAAGACCATCACGAAGCAAGTGGTGAAGACGCCGGCTACGACGCGGGAAGCTGCTATCCCGGCCGAGTACCAGACCGTTACGGTTCGAAAGATGGTCGAGCCGGCCCGGGAAGTTCGGACGACGGTTCCAGCCGAGTATTCCACGATTACCAAGACGGAACTGGTGTCGGATGGTAAGCTCGAGTGGCGGGAGATTCTGTGTGAGACCAATATGACCCAAGGTCGGGTTCGGGACATCCAGTTGGCGCTTCGGCAGGCCGGGTATGATCCCGGGGGCACCGATGGCGTGATTGGGACCGGCACGATGCGCGCGGTGAATGCCTATCAGCGCGCCAAGGGTCTGCCCGTCGATCCTTATCTCAATGTGGCGACGGTGAAGTCGCTCGGCGTGGCGCTTCGCTAGAGCGGAGTAGTTGTGGTAGTGCCAACCAGGGGCACGGTGCTCACGCACTGTGTCCCTGGTTCGCTTTTGGGCTGAGACGTGGGGTGCTACTGGCGCCCGCGTCGGTTGCCCTTAGCTTTGTCAAAGCCCCCGAGAGTGGTGGTCAGCCTCGAGGGGACCAAGGCGCCCGATTCGAATCCTGCGAGGCATTGGAATAATGAAGAACGACGTGGTAGCACATTTCCTCGATGGTCGCCTCGTGAAGGGGACCAGCCTAGACGTCGCCCAGAACCGGCCGAGGTGCCATGTCAAGACCGGCGAGACGATGGTCGAGGTCGAGCTGGCCAAGCTCAAGGCGCTGTTTTTCGTGCGCGATATCGACGGAGACCGGGAGTACTCGGAATCCTTGACTGCTGATCCCTCAGACATGCGGCTTCGTGGTGCCAAGGGAATCGAAGTCACCTTCCATGATGGCGAGCGCTTCGTGGGGCTCACCAACCGCTTCCCGCCGAATCAGCAATACTTCTTTGTCCTGCCGATCGATGCCAAGAGCAACAATATTCGCGTGCTGGTGAATCGGTTAGCGGTCGAAAGGATCAAGGAGCGCGCGACGGCCGACCTGGGAGGCAGTACCTGAGAACGCGGCCCAGGCCGTGGCGCGACTGACATCGAGCGCCGGGTAGGTTCCGGGAGGCAGACAGGAATGGTCGAACTCTCACTTGGACCTGGGGTGCTGATCCTCGATGTGCAGGGCTGGAGCCAGCTCTGGTCCCTCAAGAGCCGTCTCGAGATCCCGTTTGAGAACATCCGTGGTGCCCGGGCCGATCCGAGTGTTGCCGGGGGGTGGTGGAAGGGCATTCGCGCTCCCGGAACCCACATTCCGGGCGTGGTCGTCGCGGGAACATTCTATCAAGACGGCAAGCGCATCTTTTGGGATGTCCGCGACGCGGAGCGGACCATCGTCATCGATCTCGTGGATGATCGCTACGATCAATTGATTGTCGAAGTTGCCAACCCCGCGGCAGCGATCGCCAAAATCGAGTCGGTCGTGACGACGGGCAGCGACCAGCGCTCCTGACGCGCGGCTCGCTCCACTTCGGACCCCTGAGGCCCTACGGTGTATCACGATATTCTCGTGCCGCTCGACGGCTCGACCTTCGCGGAACAGGCGTTGCCTCATGCGCTCTTCTTCGCGCGTGCCGCCAAGGCGCGGCTCCACCTGGTGTTGGTGCATGAGCCGATGCCGATGTGGGTGCCCAGCTCCGCGGGCGACAGCCCGGCCACGAGCGAGGCCAAGCCGGTGGAGCAGGCCTACCTCGACGGCATGGTGGAGAAGGTAGGACGGCAGCTACCGCAGGGCGTGGAATCGGCCCTCTTGGACGCGCCGACCGCCGGTGCGCTGGCGGAATATGCGGTCCGGCAAGGATTCTCTGCGGAGATCTTGGACCGACCCGTCGCGGTCGCGTTGGCCACGTATGCCGCCAAGCAATCCATTGACCTGATCGTCATCGCCACCCATGGGCGGGGACCACTGACCTGGAGCTGGTTTGGCGGGGTAGCCGACCAGCTGGTGCGCCAGGTACACATGCCGGTGCTCTTCATCCGTCCGGAGGAGCAGGCAGCGCCACGCGAGCCATCCTATCGGCACATCCTGATCCCGCTCGATGCGTCACCTTTTTCCGAGGCGGTCCTGGAGCACGCTCGCAACCTTGGCCGGCTCACCGACGCGCGCTTCACGCTGCTGCATGTGGTCGAGGACACCCTCCCGGCACCGGCGCTGACCGAATTCATGCCTGCGGAGGAGTTTGCCGGCGTCGCGCGCGCTCCCTGGCGCGAGCAGGCCGAAGGCTACCTGGACCGGTGTGCCACCCGGTTGAAGGCTGAAGGCGTGCAGGTGGATACGGCGACGGTCTACGGGGTGAGTCCCGCGGCGTTCATCTTGGACGAGGCGCACCGCCGACAGGCCGACCTCATCGCCCTGACGACCCACGGGGCGCGAGGGTTGCGCCGCATGCTCCTGGGAAGCGTCACCGATCGCGTGATTCGCGGGTCGGACATCCCGGTCCTGGTCTTCCGCCCGCCGGCACCAGCCACGTAATTCAGCGCCCGACCCGCCAGCTTAGGAACCGCGGAACCCGATACGGTCTCCAGCGGTTTCCTTCAACGATCCGGATACTGGCCCTGCTCCCACCTGAGCGCTAGGATGGGCGGATGGGGCACCACGCCCAGACATGTGAACCATGTCGCCAACCCATCCCAGCAACCAGGGGGTAACGATGCCGGTGACTCAGATCAACATGTTCGCCGTGTTGGTGGCTGGAATCAGTGCCTTCGCACTCGGGGCGCTCTGGTATTCGCCGGTTGCCTTTGGCAAGGCCTGGGCGGCGGCGCACGGGTACTCCAAAGAGAACCTGGTGGAGCTGCAGCAGACCGCCGGACGCGCCTATGCGGTGTCCTTCCTCACCTACCTGTTTATGGCATTGGTCGTCGCGATCCTCGTCGCCCTCACCGGCATCGCGACCTTCATTCAAGGCATGTGGTTGGGGACGCTGCTCTGGGCCGGATTCGCCTTCACCATCGGACTGACCGGCAACATGTTCTCCGAGAAGCCGCTCGCAACCTTCCTCATCGATACCGGATACCAATTGGTGTATCTCAACATCATGGGTGGCATCCTCGCCGCGTGGCGATGACTCTCGTCGACGACCGACGCTCCCCGGTTCCCCAGAACCAAAGGAATCCATAGATGGCGTCACCTTCACCAGCCCCCGACCTCGTCTGGCATCGGGTTCTGGACCACGATGAGCTCGCGGAGGGCAGGGTCAAACCCGTGACCTGCGCGCGGCAGACCGTGTGCATGACGCGCCATGAAGGGCAGTACGCCGCGCTGGACAATCGATGTCCGCATCAAGGCGGCCCACTCGGCGAAGGATCGATCGAAAACGGCTGGCTCAGATGTCCGTGGCACGGGTGGGATTACGATCCGCTGACGGGCAAGCCACCGGGCGGGTACTCCGACGGTGTCGCGACGTATCCGGTCGAGGTTCGAGAGGACGGCATCTACGTCGGGTTCCGCGAGGAGCGCCCCCATACGAGAACGGTCTCCGATGTCATGGCCGAAACGATGGTCGCGTGGGGCATCACGACCGTCTGGGGAATGGTGGGGCATTCCAACTTGGGCCTGGCGGACGCCGTGCGGCGCCTCGAGCAGGCCGGCCAGCTCCGCTACATCGGGATTCGTCATGAAGGTGCGGCATCATTTGCGGCCTCGGCCTACGGGAAGCTCACGGGAAACCTCGCAGCCTGCCTGTCGATCGCGGGTCCCGGGGCCACCAACCTGCTCACCGGGCTCTGGGATGCGAACGTCGATCGCGCTCCCGTGCTGGCCTTGACGGGGCAAGTCGACACGCAAGTCCTCGGGCCCGGGGCATTCCAGGAAGTCGACTTGGCGGCAGCGTTCGGGAAGGTGGCGCAGTGGAGCCAGCCTGCGCTGCCGACCAGCAAACACGCCGAACTGGTGAACCTGGCCTGCAAGAGCGCCCTGCTCAATCGCGGCGTGTCGCACCTCATCTTTCCCGACGAAGTACAGAATGCTGCGGCGCCTGACGCCGCCGCCGGGTCGCCTCGCGGTCGCCTGACCGCTCGCACGATCAGGCCGCCAGCGGAGGCGACCGAGCAGGCGGTCACCCTGCTGGAATCGTCCAAGCGGCCGGTGATCATCGTGGGCCATGGGGCACGCTTCCACATGCCCGAGGTCATCGCACTGGCCGACCAGATTCACGCTCCGGTGATTACAACCTTCAAAGGGAAGGGACTCATTCCCGATCGCCACCCGCTGGCGTGCGGTGTGCTCGGCCGGAGCGGCACCCCGATCGCGAGTTGGTTCATGAATGAGAGTGACTGCCTTCTCGTGTTCGGCGCGAGCTTCAGCAACCACACCGGGATCACACCCAAGAAGCCGACCATCCAAGTGGATTTCGATCCCATGGCGCTGGGCAAGTTCCACGCAGTAGACGTTCCCGTGTGGGGCGAAATCGGCGTAACGGCCGCGATACTCCGGAATCGTTTGACACGCGGCACCGACCGGGTCGACCAACGGCCCGAAGTCGCAGCGCGATGGGCGCTCTGGCGTGCGGAGAAGGCCAAACGCGAGCGGGAGCATCGCGGGAAAGGGATTGGATCCGCGGCGGTTTTTGCCGCCCTGAACCGCAAGATCCCCGAGGATGCCATCATCGCCGTGGATGTCGGGAACAACACGTATTCCTTCGGGCGGTACTTCGAGTGCACCCGTCAGGCGATTCTCATGTCCGGCTACCTCGGCTCGATCGGATTTGCCTATCCGGCCGCGATGGGCGCCTGGGCCGCAACCCAGGACGACGACCCGCGGTTCCACGGTCGGCCGGTCGTCGCCATCTCGGGTGACGGGGGCTTTGGGCAATACATGGCCGAGCTGACGACGGCCGTGAAATACGGCATGAACATCATGCACGTCTTGATCAACAACCACGAGCTCGGGAAGATCAGTAAGGAGCAACGGGCCGGACGATGGGACGTCTGGCAGACCACGCTCCACAATCCGAACTTCTCGGAATACGCGCGGTTGTGTGGGGCAATGGGAGTCCGGGTTACCAATGTCGAGGAGCTCGACGATGCCCTGACAGGTGCGATCGAGCACAACGGACCGAGCCTGGTCGAGATCATCGCCGACCCGGAGCTGATCTAAGTGAGCGCCCTGGCTTGGGAGGAGGTTGGCCGTCAAGCACCCCGGTCCTTGACCGAGGCTCGGCTCCAGCTGCATTGGGCGGCACAGGTGCCGGCCGCGGTCGGCCACACCTTTGGAGCCCCACAGCCGGATGACAGTCAGAGTTCGTTCCAGTGGGACGCCGTGGGCCGGGTGTTGGCGGGTCAACCGGTTGGCGCGCCAGGCCCGGTGCGCGCTGCCCTTCGCCCAGCGGATGTCACCCTCCTGCTCATGAGCGAGACTGGGGAAACGCTCGCCGAATCTGCGTTGGACGGAAAGACCCTCGACCAAGCCTACGCCTGGATGGAGCACGCCGTGGCACGCTTCGCAGGTGAGCTGGCCGCACGCACGCTTCAGCGGCGAGACTATGACATGCCCGCTCACGCCGTGTCCTTGGGTGAGCCGTTTCGCGCGAACCCGGTCCCGGCCCTCATGGAGCTCGTTCGTTGGTACGGTAATGCGCACGGAATCCTCATGCGGCTCCAGGCCGACGAACCGACCGCGTCGCCGGTGCGTTGCTGGCCTCACCACTTCGATATCGGGATGCTGATACAGCTCGATCCGGGCGCGGATCCCGAGCATGCCCGCTCCATCGGTATCGGTCTGAGTCCGGGCGATGGAAGCTACGACGAGCCCTATTGGTACGTGAATCCTTGGCCCCGACCTCCCCACGATGCCGATCGGCCGACGCTGCCTCACGGGCATTGGCACACGGAAGGCTGGCAGGGCGCCGTGTTGCCCGGAACCGATCTGGTCTCCCAGAAAGCGGATGGGCAGGCCAACACGGTGCAGACCTTCCTTCGCGCCGCTGTCCGCGCGGCCCGGACCATACTGAGCGCGGACGCTTCATGAGCCTCCATCCCGGCCGGTCTTCGACCGGGCCATTGGGTTAGCTCCGCGCCGGCGTCCTTCGGAGGTACCTGTCACACCCGTTGTGAGAAGGAGTGGATGACCATCGATGAAGAAGCTTTCCCTCATGCCGTTCGACGCGCTTGGCGATCGACAGCCGGCCCATGCGCTGGTGGCCAATGTGGATCTCGTGGTGATACGCGACGGCTCGGAAGTCTCCGTCCTGTACGGGCGGTGTCTTCACCGCGGAGCGCTCTTGTCCGATGGCCGGATCGAGGGCAAGAACCTGATTTGCGGTCTGCATAATTGGGACTATCGGTTCGACAGCGGGGTAAGCGAATACAATACCGCCGAGCGACTCCAGAAATTCTCGGCGTGGATCGATGACGGGATGGTGGTGGTGGACGAGGAAGAGATCGCGGCCTGGGCGCGCGCCAATCCACAGCCGTACATCCGGGACGACTACCAAGGCCAGTACCAGGATCCTCACGGAACAGAGGATGAGCCGTTCGTTGGCTACATCAGGCAGTTGGCCGCCAAGGGATTGCCCGAGGGCTCGCATGGTCCGGCGGCGGCGATGGGGGTTCCCCGGTCCGAGCTGCCGTCGTGGGACGACCTCCAATTCCTGACCGCACAGCTCTGGAAGCTTCCCAAGCTGGACGGTGAGCGGGTCGGCACCGAGCTGATCATCGGGCCGCGAGCCAAGAAGCCGCTCACCCTCGACCTGCCGATCTTCGTCTCGGACATGAGCTTCGGTGCGCTGTCGGCTGAGGCGAAGACGGCGCTGGCGCGTGGGGCCGAGTTGGCGGGCACCGGGATTTGCTCGGGCGAAGGCGGCATGCTACCGGAAGAGCAAGCGGAGAACCGTCGGTACTTCTATGAACTGGCCTCGGGGCGGTTCGGGTTTTCTTTCGAGAAGCTCGCCCGGGTCCAGGCGTTTCACTTCAAGGGTGGTCAGGGGGCCAAGACCGGCACCGGTGGTCATCTTCCCGGAGAGAAGGTCACCCCGCAGATCGCCAGGGTTCGAGGCCTCACGCCGGGCCAGCCGGCCGTCTCTCCCGCGCGATTTCCCGATTGGGATTCGATCGCCCACTACCGTGATTTTGCCGAAGAAGTCCGTGAGCGAACGGGCGGGATCCCCATCGGGTTCAAACTCTCAGCCCAGCACCTCGAGCGTGACATCGACGCCGCGCTCGAGGTTGGGGTCGACTACATCATTCTGGATGGCCGCGGCGGCGGGACCGGTGCCGCTCCGCTGATCTTCCGTGATCACATCTCAGTTCCCACGCTGCCCGCCCTGGCGCGGGCCCGAAACCATCTCGATCGGTGCGGTCACCCGGATGTCACCCTGATTGCAACCGGCGGGCTCCGGACCCCGGCCGATTTCGCCAAGGCCCTGGCCCTGGGAGCGAATGGGGTAGCGATTGCCAACGCCGCGATTCAGGCTATCGGCTGCCTTGGCATGCGGGCGTGCCACACTAACAACTGTCCGGTAGGGATCGCGACCCAGAAAGAGCACCTACGGGCCCGCCTGGTGGTCGATGAGGCGGCGCGGCGGTTGGATCGATTCCTGAGGGCGTCGGTGCACCTGATGCAGACGCTCGCCCGCGCCTGCGGCCATGCCCACCTCAGTGAGTTTACCCGCGACGACCTCACGACCTGGAAACGAGACGTCGCCTACCTGACCGGCGTCTCCTATGCCGGTGCCGTGCCGCTCTAGCCGGCCCGGGCCCCGCTGAGTCGGAACCCTTGTCTTCGGGCACCTGGGGCGGCGAGGTTCCATCGCATGCGAACGTGTCCATTCTCGAGTGGAGGACCGGCATGAACCGAGCGATCCGCGGCGCCATGGTCGCGGCGTGGGCGCTGTCGTTCGGCCCCGCCGCGCATCCGGCAGCGGCGCAATCCCCGGCCGCCCTGCACGGTCTGCACGTGAAGTACGTCCGCGACAGCGAGGAGTACGCGACGCTCACGCGACAGATCTATCGCACCGCCCTCGCCGCCGTGCTCGAGGCTGCGCGGGACGGCGCCGACCAGACGCCGTGGGTCGTCGTGCTGGATGTCGACGAGACGGCGCTCGATAACTCCGCCTACGAACTCGAGCGCGAGACCTATTGGGTCCCGTTCGATGACGAGAACTGGAACGCGTATGTCACTCGGCGGGAATCCGGTGCGGTGCCCGGTGCGCGCGAGTTCGTTCAGCGCGTTCGAGCCGCGGGAGGACGCATCGCCTGGATCACCAACCGCGATGAGGCCGTGCGCGAGGACACGCGCGAGAACCTCCGGCGGGTCGGCTTGTGGGAGGATTCCGATCGGCTCTGCCCGCGGTCGACCCGCGAGGACACCAAGGCGGTTCGTCGCCGTGAAGTTGTGACCGGTACGGGCCGCTGCAGCTGGGATGGCCGCCCGGTTCGAATCCTCGCCTTCATCGGTGACGCGCTCGGGGACTTCCCCGCGGCCGGAGAGGACATCGCCGAGGCCGGCAATGACGCGGCATTTGGGAGGAGATTCTTTCTCATGCCCAATCCCATGTATGGAACCTGGACCCGCCGGGTCACCCGCCGGTGGGACTGGCAGTAATCGCGACCCCGTGTCCGCACCCTTCTTCTACAAGATGACGGACGCGATCCGGATATCGGTGCGTCCGGCGTATCTGGCCGATCGATCCAACCCGGATCAAGGACAGTTTGTGTTCGCGTATTTCGTCCGAATCGAGAATACCGGGGCTGCCGCCGCCAAACTTCTCTGGCGGCGGTGGGTGATTCGCGACTCGGTGGGAGAAGATCTCGAAGTGCAGGGCGAAGGCGTGGTCGGGCAGCAGCCGGACATCCAGCCCGGCGGTGTCCACGAATATCAGAGTTTCGTGGTCCTGAAGTCTCCCGAGGGAGCCATGGAGGGCTCCTATGACTTCGTTCGCCCCGACGGGTCGCGGTTTCAGGCCGAGATCCCCATGTTCGTCCTCGACGCTCGAACCCCGCCAGGACAGCTGCACTGAGGCGATCGCCCGCGCCATTTGGTTATCTTCCAGCATAATGAGATTGGTTGATGCATTCCGAGATGCGCTCGCCGCACTGGAGCTCGAGCCTGGTCCGGCGCTCGTTGCCGTTTCCGGCGGCCGGGACTCCGTCGTCCTGCTGGATCTCCTCATGGCCACGCGGGAAAGCCACGGCCTCGACCTGACCGTCGCGCATGTCGATCACGGCATCAACCCGGAAAGTTCCAGCGTCGCCGACGGTGTCGAGCGAATGGCCGGAGACTATGGCGTCCCGTTCGCGCGGGCGCGGCTCACGCTCGGTCAAAGCGCCACGGAGACGCTGGCCCGGACGCGACGATACCAGTGGCTCGAGCAGCAACGCGTCGCCCTCGGAGCGGACATCGTCTTCCTGGCGCATCATGCGGACGATCAGGCGGAAACCGTGCTGATGCGGGCGTTGTGCGGATCAGGCCCCGCGGGACTCGCCGCGATGACGCCCAGGCAAGGTCCGTTCGTGAGGCCGCTGCTCGGGTTTGACGGCGAGGAACTGGAGCGGTACGCCGTGGGGCGGGGGTTGTCCTGGTGGAACGATCCTGCCAACGGCGATCCACGCCACCTCAGGTCTTGGGTCCGTGCGTCGCTCATGCCCGTGCTCCGGGCGCGAATGCCCGATATCGACTCGCGTCTGCTCGAGCTCGGAGCTCAGGCGGCGGCGGATCGCGCCGCATGGAACTCGTTGCTGGATGCGTTGCCGGCATTGGACATCCGAACCGAGCCCGATGGCTGCTCCGTTGCTGCCCCAATCCTGGCGCGGTATGATAGAGGTTTGGCTCTGACCTTGCTCCAAGCCGCCGCCCGACGCGTTGGGTGCGTCCTGGGGCGGACGCGGGCGGCAAGGGTCCTGGAGCTGGTCCACCGCGGGACGTCGGGGAAGATGGTCGAGCTGGGCGGTGCGTGGCGGGCGGAACTCGCCTTCGACCGGGTACGGGTCGTCGCCGTCAGCCGGGTCCCGGGGCCGCGGGCCGTCCTCCCGCTGCCCAGGCAGGGCGACCTTCGATGGGGTGACTGGACGCTCCGGTGCCGCCCGGACACCGCGCCGGTCGAACAGCGGCGTGCCGCACGGTCCGCCTGGTTCAGGCCGGCGGAGCTCATGGTGGGCCCCGCTCGATCGGGCGAGCGCGTTCGTCCGCTGGGGGGAGTGGGCCGTCGGCAGGTGGTGCGGTGCTTTCAGGAGGCCCGCGTGCCGCGGAGCCGCCGTTGGGACTGGCCGGTCGTGTCGGCTGCGGGTGAGGTCATCTGGATCCCTGGGGTGTGTCGTTCCGGCGCTCTCATGCCGGCAGCGGGAACGGAGGCTGTGCGTGTCGACGCCGACCACGACTGAAGTGCTGCGCCGGACCGGTGGCAAAGCCATCAAGGGGATCGCCTACGACGCGGGGGTGATCGCCCGTCGAGTGGAGGAATTGGGCACCGAGATCACGGCTGCCTACCCCGACGGCGATCTCCTGGTGCTCGGGCTGCTCAAGGGCAGTTTCATCTTCTTGAGCGATCTGGTGCGGCACATCCAGCGTCCGCTCCAGGTGGACTTCCTCGTGGCGAGCTCCTATGGCGCGGAGATGGTGTCGAGCGGGATGGTGCGCCTCCTGTACGATCCCGAAACCGATCTCGCGGGCAAACACATCGTGCTGGTCGAGGATATTATTGACACGGGGAAGACGGTACAGCGCCTGATGAAGGTGCTGACGGAGCGCGAGCCCAAGAGCATCGCCATCTGCGCCCTGCTCGACAAGAAGCTGGCTCCGGAAAGCCCGCCCGAGCTCCGATTCGTGGGCTTCACGGCGCCGCCGGCGTTTCTGGTTGGGTACGGATTGGATCACGCAGAGAACTATCGGCATTTGCCGTTCATTGCAGCACTGGAATAAATCGCATGGCGGATCGTAAGAGCCCGAAGACCCCGGGAGCTCCCGGTACCAATTGGACGAGCGTGTTCAAGAACCTGGCGTTGTGGCTCCTCGTCATTTTCGCGGGGCTGACCCTGTTCCAGGTGATGAACAACCAGCGAAATCCGACCCAGGAATTCTCGTACACCGAGTTCACGAAGCAGCTCGAATCCGGTAACGTGGCCAACGTGACGGTACTGGACGGGAAACGCCTGGAAGGAGACTTCCGGACCCCCGTCATGCAGAATGAGCGCCAGGCGAAGCGGTACACGGTGCTGCTCCCCATCGCGGATAGCGAGGAATTCCTCAAGCGCCTCGAGGACAGCGGGATTCCCATCAGCGCGCGGGAGCCGCGGGGCGGCATCACAACACTGTTGATCACCGCCCTGCCGTGGGTGGTCATCTTCGGCCTCTGGGTGTTCCTGCTCCGACAGTTGCAGACCGGCGGCAGCCGGGCATTCTCCTTCGGAAAGTCGAAGGCCAAACTCCTCACCGGCGACACGCCGAAAGTGACGTTCGCCGACGTGGCTGGTGCCGATGAGGCCAAGGTCGAGCTCCAGGAGATCATCGAATTCCTGAAGGACCCCCACAAGTTCACCCGCCTCGGCGGGCGTCTCCCCAAGGGTGCGTTGCTGGTGGGGCCGCCGGGCACGGGGAAGACCCTCCTCGCCAGGGCCGTCGCCGGCGAAGCCGGGCGCCCGTTCTTCTCGATGTCGGGGTCGGACTTCGTCGAGATGTTCGTCGGCGTCGGGGCAAGCCGAGTGCGCGATCTGTTCGACCAGGGCAAGACCCACGCGCCCTGTATCATCTTCATTGACGAAATCGATGCCGTGGGCCGCCACCGCGGCGCGGGGCTGGGCGGCGGTCATGACGAGCGCGAACAGACGCTGAATCAACTTCTCGTCGAAATGGACGGGTTCGAATCGACCGAGGGCGTCATCCTCCTCGCGGCCACGAACCGGCCCGACGTGCTCGATCCGGCCTTGCTCCGGCCCGGACGATTCGACCGGCAAATCGTGGTCGATGCGCCCGACGTGCGGGGCCGGGAAGGGATCCTCCGCGTCCACACGCGAAAGATTCCGCTGGCCACCGATGTACGGCTCGAAGTGATCGCCAAGGGCACTCCGGGAATGGCGGGAGCGGATCTGGCCAACTTGGTGAACGAAGCCGCGGTCCTCGCGGCGCGGCGGAACAAGTCCCAGGTAGAGATGGAAGATTTCGAGGACGCGAAGGACAAGGTGATGCTGGGCGTCGAGCGCCGAAGTCTGGTGCTGACCGAGGGCGAACGGGAGAACACGGCCTACCATGAAGGCGGACACGCGGTCGTGTCGCTGTTGATTCCCGGTGCCGATCCCGTGCACAAGCTCACCATCGTCCCGCGCGGCCGCGCCCTCGGGATGATGGCATCACTGCCCGAAGAAGACCGTCACGGGTACACCAAGCGGTGGCTCCAGGCTAGGCTCGCCATTAACTACGGCGGCCGTGTGGCCGAAGAGATCGTGTTCGGCCAGGACAAGATCACGACCGGCGCCGGCGACGACATCCAGCAGGCGACCGATCTGGCGCGCCGCATGGTGACCCAGTTCGGGATGAGTGAACGAGTGGGTGTCATGGCCGTGGGCGACAAGGAGCAGGAGATCTTCTTGGGCCGGCAGCTCGCCCAGCGGCGCGAGGTCTCGGAGCGAACGGCGCAATTGGTCGATGACGAGGTCAAGTCGCTCCTGGATGAGGCCTATCGCCGGGCACACACGCTGATCAGCCAGAACCGCGCGCTGCTCGAGCGCGTGGCGCATGCTCTGCTCGAACGGGAGACGCTGGATCGGGAGGATCTCGAGCTGCTGCGCGAAGGCAAGCCCCTGCCACCGCTGCCGTCGCCGGACGCACCCCCGGCTCCGTCTGGCCTCGATGCCAAGGAGTCGGCGCCCAAGACGCCGCGGATTCTCGGCACACCTCCCCCCGAGCCCGCCGGCGCGTGAGGGCCACGCCACTCGGCGTCCACAATCCGCGAACGGTGCGTGACCTGCTCCTGACCCATGGGTGGGAAATGGGTCAAGCCGAAGCGGCGGCGTCCGGGATCACGGGCGCCGCCGTTCACCTCACCGGGCTGACCCCCACCACGCTCGAGCACCTCGTTTCCCGGAGCGGTCCGGCCTACGGGCTCGATGTGGTGACCGGCGGTGATTGGGCCATAGTGGCAGGCAGCATGGCCCGCCTCAGCGCCTTCGCCCGGCCGTGGTCCGCCACGCCGGAGCTGGCGGAGCTCGCCGCGGTGACGGGTCGTGCCCTGGGGAGCGCCCTACCCACGCTGTGGCAGACGGCACGGGGCCCGGTGGACCTCGAGCGGCCCGTCATCCTCGGTGTGCTCAATGTGACGCCGGACAGCTTCAGCGATGGCGGTCGCTACTCCACCGAGGCGGCGGCGCTCGCCCAGGCGGAGCGACTCCTGGAAGACGGGGCTTGCATCATCGATGTCGGCGGGGAGTCCACCCGGCCCGGCCGGCCCGATCCCGTGCCCGTGCGCGAAGAGCGCCGTCGCGTCGTCCCTATCGTCGAAGAATTGGCCCGGCGCCACGCCGATCTCCTGATCTCGGTCGACACCGTCAAGGCGGGCGTCGCCAAGGCCGCGCTCGAGGCCGGGGCCGCCATCGTGAACGATGTCTCCGCCCTGCGCTTGGATCCGGGCATGGCGAAGGTGGTGGCGGACGCGAAGGCGGGGGTCATCCTCATGCATTCGCGGGGCACCGTCTCGGACATGGCCAGCCTCGATCATGCAGACTACGGGGATACGCTTCTTGGGGATATCGTCGAGGAACTCGGCTCGGCCCTCGACCACGCGGCTCGATCCGGCATTGCGCTCGAGCGCGTGGTGGTCGATCCGGGACTCGGATTCGCCAAGGCCACGGCAGACAACCTCCGCGTGCTCGACCAGCTCATCGCCCTCACCGTGCTGGGCCGGCCCATTCTGGTCGGGCCGTCACGGAAGCGATTTCTGGGTGCCGCGACCGGACGCGACGTCGACCAGCGTGATGTGGCCACGGCCGCAGCCTGTGCGCTCGCGTACGAGCGCGGCGCACGGCTGTTCCGTGTCCACGAACCGGGCACCGTGCGCGACGCGCTCTCGCTGGCCCATGCCATGGCTGCCGGCTCGCCAGGACTAAGCCCGGCGGTGTAGACACCCGCCGCTGGTCAACCGTCTAATCTTTGCCTTGGATCGAGAACAGCGCCTCATGAACGACGTGACCGCACCGCGACCTCCATACCTCGCAGCGCTTGCCGCCTTTCTCGTGGTATTCGTCGGCTACATCCTCACCCTTGCGCCGTCCGTCACCTTCTGGGACGCGGGTGAGTTGATTGCGGCGGCGCACATCCTCGGCATTCCCCACCCGCCGGGCACGCCGCTCTTCGTCATGCTGGGCCATGTGTGGCGCATGCTGGTGCCGGTGGGCGAAGTGGCGTACCGGCTGAATCTGATGAGTGCCTTCTTCAGCGCACTCGGCGCGGGGCTCTTCTTTCTGGTTGCCCATCACACGCTCGCGCAGCGGATGGCGGATCTCGAGGAAGGCGCCGGACGGGTCCTCGCGCTGGGCGGCGCGGCCGCGGCCGTGGTCATCGGCGCGTTCACGTTTACCGTGTGGCAAAACTCCAACGAGACCGAAGTCTACGCAGTGGCCACGTTCATCATCGCAGGCCTGTGTTGGGCCGCGCACATGTGGAGGATGGAGCGGCCCTCGCCGCGCGCGGCGCGGTGGCTTCTCCTGATCATCTACCTCGGCGGCGTGTCGATGGGCAACCACTTGCTTGCCCTCTTGGCGGGTCCCGCGGTGATCGTATTTGCCGGATACACGGTGTGGCAGCACCCGGTGCGCGATCCGCTCCACCGCAAGACCGAGTGGGCCCAGGTTGCGGTGCTCGCTGGAGTCTGGGCCCTCCTCATCGGCACCGGACTCGGGAGCGCGAGCCTCATCATTGTCGGCGGACTTTGCTTCGTTGCCGCGGCGGCATTTGCGGTCGGCGCCCACGCGCTGCCCTTCGCGTTGCTGAGCCTCGCCATCGCCTCGATCGGGGTGACGACGTACCTCTTCCTCTACATCCGGGCGGGGCAGGGTCCGGTCCTGAACGAAGCGGACCCTTCCACGTGGGAATCCCTGCTGGCCGTGATTCGCCGCGCGCAGTACCCGGTCCGTACGCCGTTCGACGACCCCACCGTCCCCCACGGTCCCGGAAACCCCGGTCGCAGCCTCACGATCATGTGGCTGCAGCTGCTCAACTATCTGCAGTACTTCGATTGGCAATGGGCGCAGTCGGTTGGGGGGCGGCTGTTCGACGTCTTTCCCATCCGGACGATAGCCACACTCCTGTTCACCGGGCTGGGGCTCAGGGGGTTGCGAGACCAGTGGCGTACCGACCGGGCTGCATGGTGGTTGTTCTTCGTCCTCTGGCTCACGACCGGGTTGGGGCTCATGGCATACATGAACTTCAAGCCGGGCTTCAGCCTGCGGTATGACCTCTTTCCCGGCATCGACCAGCATGAAGTGCGTGAACGTGACTACTTCTTCCTGGTCAGTTTCTCCGTATGGGGGCTCTGGGCTGGCATGGGCCTCGCATCCCTGGCGCGTTCGGTTGTGAGACGCTGGCGCGGCCGAGGCGGGCGGGTACTGGCGGTCGCGGTCCTGGCGTTGGCCCTTGTGCCGGTGCTGGGCAATGCCCGCGCGGCGTCCCGGCGCCACGGGCCCGATGCCCGTTTGGCGGCGGATTTTTCCTATGACCTGCTCAACTCCGTGCCGCCGTACGGCATTCTCTTCACCTACGGAGACAACGATACGTTCCCGTTGTGGTGGGCGCAGGAAGTCGAAGGCATTCGACAGGACGTGACCGTCGTCTGCATCGCCTTGTCCCACACCACGTGGTACGCCCGCCAGGTGCGGGATAATCCCGTCCGGCCCTTCGACCCGGCTCGTGCCCCGGCTATTTGGCAAGAGGGAAACTGGACCATGCCCACCTGGCCGGTTCACACCATGACCGATGCCGAGATCGCGGCGGCGGCGCCGGGGACGTTGCTCGATCGCGAGGTCGAGATTCCGCTTGGCCCCATCCGCACCGTGGTCCCCGCGGGGACACCGCTCTATCTGGCAGATGTCACGGTGCTCAGGGTGCTGCAACAGAACCTCGGACGCCGGCCCCTGGCATGGTCGATCACGGCGGGGACGAATTTCTACGGCCTCAACCGAAATCTGGTCCAGCAGGGACTGGTCCGCCGGGTCCGGCCCGTGCCGGTCGACTCGGCCGCGATGGCCCTGCCGGTGGGCCTGCAGGGTATTGCCCTCGATCGAGACACCACCGAGCGGCTGGCGTGGGAGACCTACCGCTACGCCAGCCTGCTCGCGCGCGGACCCACCGGCCTCGACCCGACGGGTCAGAGCTTTGCAGCGAGTCTGGCCGAGCCGTTCGTTCAGCTCGCGGTCGCCTACCAGGATGCCGGCAACATTCCGGAGACCTTCCGGAATCTCGATCGCGCGGCACAACTGTCCCCCAACCCGGCGCTGAGGACCGCCCTGGAGCAGATGCGTCTCGAGGTGCTGCAGGGGGCGGAGTCGGCACCGGTTGAGGAGGGCGGGAACTAGGGCGTGTCCCTTCATTTCGACGGAAGCGAGTCCTAGATTTATAGGTTATGGCGTTTCCGGAACTCCCAAACCGACTGGCCGAGGTCCGGGGGGCCGTCGAGGTGCACCAGCGTCGGGGCGGATGGTCGCACCCGGTCCGCGTCGTAGCCGTGACCAAGACGCACGGCCCGGAAGCCGTCCGGGCCGCCGTGGCCGCGGGGATCGATGCCATCGGCGAGAATCGGATCCAGGAGGCCCTGGCCAAGCAGGATGCGCTCACCGATGTGCAGGTCGAGTGGCATTTCATCGGGCGGTTGCAGCGCAATAAGATCCGCCGGGCCGTGGGTCGGTTCGCCTGGATTCACTCGGTGGACCGGAACGAACTGGCGCTGGAGCTCGAGCGGCGAGTCCCGCCGGATGCAGCACGGCAGCGCGTATTGGTCGAAGTGAATTGCTCGAGGGAGCCACAAAAGGGAGGCGTGGAGCCGGAGGAACTGCCTGGGCTGTTGGACACGCTGGCCGGGTATGACAGGTTGGATGTCCGCGGTCTCATGACGATGGCCGAGTACACCACCGACCAGCAGGTGCAGCGTCAGACGTTTCACCTCCTTCGCTCACTCCGAGATGAGGCGCAGTCCCGCGGGCACCCATTGCCGGAGCTGTCGATGGGCATGTCGGGGGACTACACGATTGCGGTAGAAGAAGGGGCGACGATGATTCGCCTGGGGACCCTGCTCTTTGGAGGACGCAACGCATGAGTGACGACGCGTTTTATCTCACACCGCACGATGTGCGGGGGCAGGAGTTCCGTACGGGCTTCCGGGGTTTCAACCCTCGGGAGGTGGAGGACTTTCAGCTGCGGGTCTCGGAGGAGCTGGAGCGCCTGTTGCGAGAGCGGGCGCAGCTCGAGGAGCGGCTGCGCAACTTCCAAGAACAGTTGCGCGCCTTCCGCGATCGCGAGCGCGCGATGAATGAGGCGCTGCTGGCGGCGCAGCAACTGCGGGTGGATGCCGCGAAGGAAGCGGACAGCGAATCTGAAGAGATCATTCGGCGGGCCAAGACCGAAGCGCTGAGAATCCTGGCCGAGGCCAAGCAGAACGAGCGGTTGGTACGGGAGCGAACCGAGGCGGGACGGCGCCAGTTCGCTGCCTTCCTGGCGAACTTCCGCGGCTTGCTCGAGCGGCACCTCGGCGAGGTGGAGGGTCTCGAAGAGAATATCCGAAGCGCAACCGAGGCCCAGACGGAAGCCGTGCAGCGAAGGGCATGACCGTCGCCGTCGATACACTCGCGGTCCAAGCCGCCGAGGACGCCATTCGCCGCGTCACGTCCTTCGAGCCGACCATCGGGATCATTCTGGGCACGGGGTTGGGCCAGCTCGCCCGCGAGATCGAGGTTGCGGCCACCGTCCCATACGACCGAATTCCCGGGTTTCCCGTGCCGACGGTCGAGTCGCATGCCGGCCGCCTCTTGTTCGGCACCCTCGGAGGCAAGCCCGTTGCGGCACTCCAGGGTCGATTCCACCGCTACGAAGGCTATGACCTGGCCCAAGTGACGTTTCCGGTCCGGGTCCTCCGGACCTTGGGGTGCCAGGTCCTCATCGTGTCCAACGCGTGCGGCGGGATGCATCCGCTGTGGCCGGCCGGGGACCTGGTCCTGCTCACGGACCACATCAACCTGCTGGGCGATAACCCGCTCGTCGGCGTCAATAACGACGCAGCGGGTCCGCGGTTTCCCGACATGTCGGAGGCGTACGATCCGGAACTCCGTCGCCTCGCCCGCGAGGCGGCCGTGACGCTCGGCATCCCGCTCCATGAGGGGGTGTATGCCGCGGTGGCGGGTCCCAATCTCGAGACACCGGCCGAGTATCGCATGCTCCGCGCGGTCGGCGCGGATGTGGTCGGTATGTCCACCGTGCCCGAAGTGATCGTCGCCGTCCATGCCGGGATGCGGGTGCTCGGGGTGTCCCTGATCACGGATCGCTGCCTCCCCGACGCCCTGGAACCCGTCTCCCTGGAGCAGATTCTCGCCGTCGCCGCCAAGGCGGAGCCGAACTTGACGCGGTTGATTCGACGCGTGGTCGAGCGGTGGGCGGCATGACCTTCCGGAAATGGCCGGAGCTGACCCAGGCGCAGTTGGAGGAAGAGATCTTGGCGCTCTGGAGCGCCGAGGATCTGTTCCACCAGATCCAGCGTCGCGCCGAAGGCGCCGAGTCGTTTGTGTTTTACGAGGGGCCGCCGACGGCCAACGGCCGTCCCGGGATCCATCACGTCTTCTCCCGAACCATCAAGGATCTGGTCTGCCGGTTCCACGCCATGCGTGGGAAGCGGGTGACTCGCATCGCCGGATGGGATGCGCACGGGCTGCCCGTCGAAATCGAGGTGGAGAAACAGCTCAACCTGAACGGGAAGCAGGAGATCGAAGTCTTCGGGGTCGAGAAGTTCAATCGGCTGTGCCGCGAGAGCGTGTTCACGTACCAGTCGGAATGGGAGCGGTTGTCGGATCGGATCGCGTTCTGGCTGGATTACGACCACCCGTATGTGACGTGCAGCAACGAATACATCGAGACCGTGTGGTGGCTGCTCGCCCGCCTCCACGACCGCGGACTCCTCACGCGCGGGCACCGTGTGCTGCCGTACTGCCCGCGCTGCGGAACGGTGCTCTCGAGCCACGAACTGGCTCTTGGTTACGAGGACGTCACCACCCGCTCCGTCTACCTCAAACTCCCGCTCCTGGACGACCCCACCCGCAAACTCCTGGTCTGGACCACGACGCCGTGGACGCTCATCTCGAACGTCGCGATCGCCGTCAATCCCGACCTCGAGTACGGGGAGTACACGGTCGGTTCCGAGCGGCTCATCCTTGCCATCGAGCGGGCTGGCGCCATCAAGCTCGGCGCGGCCGCGGGTGGCGACGTAGGTCCCACCGCGACCTTTGCCGACCTGCCGCCCGAGGCGGTGTCGACCATTCGCGGCCGCGCCTTGGTCGGCGCGCGGTACCGCCGCCCGTTCGACGCGGTCCCTCTGCCTGAGGGCACCGCCGCATCGGTTGTGGTGCCCGGCGCGTTTGTCTCGGCCGAGGACGGGTCGGGCTTGGTGCACCTGGCGCCGGCGTTCGGTGCCGACGACTACGCCGCCGGAAAGGAGCACGGCCTCGCGTTCATCAATCCCGTTGCTGCCGATGGGACCTTCCGTGGCACCGCCTGGCCTGAACTCGAGGGGCGGCTGGTCACGGCCAAGGAAACCAACGAGCTGATCATCAAGCGACTGAAAGACGACGGCACGTGGCATCTGACCGAGGCCTACGAGCATGCGTATCCGCACTGTTGGCGCTGCCGCAGCCCGTTGATCTACTATGCCCGCGACTCTTGGTTCATTCGGACCTCGGCGGTCAAGGACCGGTTGCTCCAGGCCAACGCGTCGGTTGGGTGGCATCCACCGGAAGTCGGCTCCGGGCGGTTTGGGGCCTGGCTCGAGAACAACGTGGATTGGGCCCTGTCACGGGAACGGTATTGGGGCACGCCGCTCCCGGTCTGGGTGTGCGATGCCGACTCCGAACACACCGAGGTCATCGGGAGCTACCAGCAGTTGTCTGAGCGGTGGGGCAGGCCACTGCCGCCGGGCTTTGACCCACACAAGCCGTTTATCGACTCGGTCACCTGGGCGTGCGCGTGCGGGGGGTCCATGCGCCGCACGCCGGAAGTCATCGACACCTGGTTCGATTCGGGCGCCATGCCGTACGCGCAGTGGCACTATCCGTTCGAGCACGAGGCCGAGTTCGCGTCACACTTTCCCGCCGACTTCATCTGTGAAGGGATCGACCAAACCCGGGGATGGTTCTACTCGCTCCTGGCGATCGCCGTGACGGCGTTCGAGCAGGCGCCGTACCGCAACGTCGTCGTCAACGAACTGGTGCTCGACTCGGACGGGCAGAAGATGTCCAAGAGCCGAGGCAACGTGGTGGAGCCGTGGGACGTCATCCAAACGTTTGGCGCCGACACGGTCCGGCTCTACCTCATCGCCTCGAGCCAGGTGTGGTTGCCCAAGCGATTCGACCCGCGGACCATTCCCGAGGTCGCGGGTGGGTTCTTCGAGACGCTCAAGCACACGTACACCTTCTTTGCGCTGTACGCGGGCGACTGGACCCCGGCACAGATGCCGTCCGATCGCCCCCTCGTGGACCGGTGGCTCGGGAGCCGCCTTGCCGCAACGGTGGAGGCGGTGACCGCGAGCTGGGCTGGGTATGACGTCACCACAGGCCTCCGGGCCCTGATGGATTTCGTGGTCGATGACCTCTCTAACTGGTACGTCCGGATCAACCGCGACCGCTTCTGGGCCCCCGACACCGCCGCCGATCCGGCGGCGCTTGCCACCCTTCACGAAGCCTTGGTCACCACGGCCCGCCTGTTGGCGCCCGCCGCACCGTTCGTGAGCGATTGGCTGCACCGCGCGCTCGGTGACGGCTCGGTGCACCTCGCACCATTCCCGGATGCGGTAGAGGCACGTAATCCGGGGCTCGACCAGGCCATGGCCGCAATCCGGCAGCTGGTCTCGCTCGGCCGGGCCGGCAGGGAGTCCGCCAACCTCCGGGTCCGGCAACCGCTCGCGCGTATGCACGTCGCCGTGCCGGCCGGAGTGTTGGGAGAGTACGAGAACGAATTGCTGGAGCTGCTCCGAACCGAAGTCAATGTCAAATCGGTGGGTGTGGTGTCGTCGGATGCCGATCTCGTTCGCCTCAGGGGCAAGCCCAACTTCCGGGCCCTCGGCAAGCGGTTCGGGAAAGAGACGCCGGAAGCCGCCAAGGCGGTGGCACGTCTCACTCCGGAGCAGCTGCGCCGGCTGGAAGAGGGAGAGGAAGTCAGTCTGGAGGTGAACGGGGCCCGATACCGTTATCTTCCTGGCGACCTCGTGGTCGAGCGGGAGGTCGTGAGCGACTGGCTGGTCCAGAGCAGCGGGCAATGCGTGGCGGCGCTCGATCCGGCCCTGTCGCCCGAACTGCGCCGGGAAGGCGTGGCACGGGAGCTGATCCATCGGATCCAGCGCCTCCGAAAAGAGGCCGGCTACGAGTACACGACGCGGATCGCCCTGAGCATCACGGGGCCTGAAGAGGTGCTGGAGGCCGTGCGGGCGCACGAAGCCTTCATTCGCGGGGAGACATTGGCCCGCGAGCTCCACGTGGGCGGCTCCATCCACGCCCCCGACGTTGAGCAGGAAATCGACATCGATCAAACACGGGCGATCGTAGGCCTCAGGGCCCACGCACCACCCACTCAGCAAGAGGCATCGACCGAGGACATTTGAGCGCATGAAGAAGAAGCAACTGGCCCATATCGAGCAGCGCCTGCTCGAGGAGCGGGCGCGAGTGATGAAGGAGTTGGGTTTTTACGACGAATCGTTCGCCTCGAGCCTTCAGTCCTCGGATGGCGACCTTTCGTCCTACTCGTTCCATATGGCAGACCAAGGCACGGATGCGATGGAACGGGAAAAGCAATTCCTGATGGCCTCCAAGGAAGGCCGGTATTTGTGGCACGTGAATCAGGCACTCCGGCGCCTGTACGGCGAGCCCAAATCATTCGGCACGTGCCAGAGTTGCGGCACGGAGATCGATTTCGAACGGCTCGACGCTCTGCCGCACGCCCGTCTGTGCATCACCTGCAAGGAAAAGGAAGAGGATGGCGAGCGGCGCTGAGCGACGCCTCTTCTGGGTTGTGTTGCTGCTGGTCGTGGTGCTCGATGCATCGACCAAACTGATCGCCGAGACATTCCTCCTCAGGACAGCGGCAACCCCAGTCGTGGGAGACTGGTTTCAGCTCCGCCTGGTGTATAACCAGGGGGCCGCCTTCGGGTTGCACGTGGGCCCATACTCTCGTTGGATTTTCTTCGCGGTCGCCGTAATAGCCGTCATCGTGTTGCTGCGGATGTCCCGCCAGAGTGCCAGCGGTGATTGGTTCCGGCAGGCCGCCTTGGGCCTGGTGGCCGGCGGGGCAGCCGGCAACCTCATCGATCGTATCCGCAGCGCCCGCGGTGTGGTGGATTTCCTCGATGTCGGCATCGGCACCCTGCGGTGGCCCACATTCAACGTCGCCGACATCGCCGTGAGTCTCGGTGCCATCGCCTTGGCCATCTCCCTTTGGCGGGAAGACGCGCGCCGGGCCCAGCCGGAGTCCGCCAGCGTCTCGTAACCCGCCAGCCCCCGCCGGCTCGTCCGGCGTCCACCTGTCGGTGCTCGTCGCGACGACGGAACGACTCGACCGGTTCCTTGCAGATCAACTTGGCCTCTCCCGGACCCGCGCCGCTCGGCTCGTCGCCGGAGGCCATGTGTCCGTGGACGGGGTTCGCGCGCGCGCGTCGCGCCGGTTGATCCGCGGGGAGCGGGTCACGGTAGAGGTTCCCGAGTCCGAGCCCCTGATGACGCTCAAGCCGGCGTCGATTCCCCTCACGGTGGTGTATGAAGACGAGGTGCTGGCGGTCATCGATAAGCCCGCCGGACTCGTCGTCCACCCCGCGCCGGGACATTGGGACGATACGTTGCTCAACGCGTTGGTGGCGCGCGGAACGCCGTTGGCCGGTGGGGCGGAGGGCCGGCCCGGCATCGTGCATCGCCTGGACCGGGACACGTCAGGCCTCATGCTCGTGGCCAAGACGGAACAGGCACACCGGCGCTTGTCGAGGGCGCTGGCATCACGCCGGGTCTCCCGTTGCTACGCGGCAATGACCTGGGGGCACCTGGCCCGGAGCCCCACCACCATCGATGGCCCCATTGCCCGACATCCGGGTGATCGGAAGCGCATGACGGTGCTCGCCGGGGGCCGGTCGGCGCTCACCACCGCGTGGGTCGTGGCTCGTTACGGTCCTGTCGATCTCCTCCGCGTTGAACTCGGGACCGGCCGAACCCACCAGATCCGGGTCCACCTCAGCTACATCGGGCATCCGATTGTGGGTGACCCGGTCTACGGTGGTGGCGGAAGCCGGCGCATCTCGGGCCCCGATCGGAAGACCGCGGAGGCCATCGAGCGAGTGGCGCCGCGCCAGGCACTGCACGCGGCGCTGCTCGGCTTCCGGCATCCGCTGACCGATGAGGAACTCGTGTTCACATCCGAGTGGCCGGTCGATCTGAGGCCCGCGCTCGATGTGGCGGCAGATGACGCAAGTCTGGTTGCTGAAAGAGAACCGCTTCGGTATCTTCGTTTCTTCAATAGAGATGGCTAGTTCCGACCCGATGCGTGTGCTCGTCTTTCAGGTTGGAGACTTGGCTTGCGGGATACCCGCCGAGTGGGTTCGCGAGGTCCTCCCGGCAGCCACGGCGACGCGAATCCCCGGTGCACACCCGGTCGTGGACGGCCTGGTCAACGTCCGCGGCAGGATTCTCACCGTGATCGACGGGCACCGCCTACTCAACCGAGCACCGCTGCCCGAGCAAGAGGGGGTCACCATCATGGTGGACCTCGCCGGACACCCGTACGGCCTCCGGGTCAGCCAAGTGGACGATCTGTACGAAGTACGCGAGCAGGACCTCGAAGCGGCCACCGATGCGGCCGCAGGGCACGGGCATGTCGTGCAGGTCGAGGACGGCCCGCGGTTCGTTCTTCTCGGCATCGAGTCGCTCCTGGCGCCGGTCGCCGGGGCGTGACCGACGACCGGGTTCCAGCGTTGTTTCCGTTGCAGTATCCCGTTCTCCGTGGAGGCAGTCTGTGAGCCACACCATCCTCGTGTGCGATGACGCGATCTTCATGCGGACGATGATCGGCGATATCCTCACCGGAGCCGGGTATGAGGTCGTCGGCGAGGCGGAGACCGGCGTCCAAGCGGTGGAGCAGTACTCTCGGCTGAAGCCCGATCTCGTCACGATGGACATCGTCATGCCCGATATGGGGGGGATCGATGCCGTTCGGGAGATCCGGCGCCAGGACCCCGACGCCAAGATCCTGATGTGCAGCGCTATGGGACAACAGGCACTCGTGGTCGAGGCGATCCAAGCCGGAGCCAAGGACTTTGTCGTCAAGCCATTCCAGCCGTCCCGTGTGCTCGAGGCCGTCCAGCGCGTGTTGGGGTGAGCCATGGACCGTGCCCGGTATACGGACTTGTTCCTGACGGAGGGGCGCGAGCATCTCATGACATGCGCCCAACTCCTGCTCGAATTGGAGCAGGCGCCTCGTGAGCTGGAACCGGTCCATGGCCTCTTCCGTGCCATGCACACGCTCAAGGGCATGGCGGCCACGATGGGGTACTCCCAAGTCACCGATCTGTCCCACCAGATGGAAACCGTGCTCGAGGCCGTGCGTCAGGGAGAGCGCCGGGTAAACCGCCCGCTCATCGACCTGCTCCTCGAGACGGTGGATGCGCTGACGGCCGGCATCGAAACCGCTGCTGAGGGACAGGACGCCGAGTTGGATTTTCGGGACCTGCTCGCCCGGCTGAACAAGCGGCCGCGCACGCGCAAACGGGCGGTGGACGATGACGTGGCGCCCAAGAGTAAGCCGTCGCCTGCCGGCATGTGGGTCGAAGTCGTGATCGATCCGGCCGCTCCGATGCGCGGAGGCCGAGCGGCGGTGCTTCTCCGCGAGGCCGAGGCACTTGGCGCCGTCAGCGCAGTCACGCCCTCGGCGAGCGAACTCGAGCGCGAGTCCTTCACGGGCCAATTTGGGTTCCATCTGGCGTCGGACGCGGCGCCGGCAGCTATTGCGACGCGGCTGCGAACCGTTGGTGACGTGCTCGAAGTCAAGTGTGCCCCCCGGTCACCGGGGAGCCGGACCCCAGGCCCTGCCGAACGGGACGCAGCCACGTCGTCGACACCGACTGTTCGCGTCGATCGCCGCCGGCTGGATGCCCTGATGAATCAGATCGGTGAACTCGTCGTGACCAAGAACCGGCTGGCATCGCTGGCGGCCGCCGACGATGGGGAGCTCTCGGCGGCCGTTGATCGGATGGCCCGTTTAGTGTCGAAGATGCAGGCAGAGGTCATGTTGGCCCGATTGACTCCGGTTGCGGAGGTTGTCGATCGGTTCCCGCGGATGGTGCGGGACTTGTCGCGCGTCGTGGGCAAAGAAGTGTCGCTCCATGTGGAGGGGCGTCACATCGAGGTCGATCGCTCGATCCTGGAACAAATCGGCGAGCCGCTGCTTCACCTCCTCCGCAATGCAATGGATCACGGCATCGAGTCTGCGGAGGCTCGGGTGAAGGCGGGGAAGCCGCGCGCCGGACAATTGTCGCTCATCGCGGCACGCGAACGCAACAGCGTGACATTCGAAGTGCGCGATGACGGTGCGGGGATCGACCGCGCGGCGATCCTGGAGAAGGCCAAGCGAGAGGGATCCGTGGCTGAATCCGTGACCTCGCTGACGGACGAACAACTGCTCGAGGTGCTTGCACGCCCCGGCTTCAGTACGGCCGAGCGGGTGACGAGCGTGTCGGGGCGCGGTGTCGGTGTGGATGTGGTCCTCACGCGCATTCGGGCGTTGGGGGGGTCGGTCGAGATTCGATCGGAGGTCGGCCACGGAACGTCGGTCACCTTGCGGCTTCCGCTCACGGTCATCCTGCTGCGTGCCCTCCTGGCCCGGGTCGGCGAGGAGCGGTATGTGATTCCGGTGACCCATGTAAGGGAAACGGTGTTCCTCGACTCGCGGAGCGCCACGACACTCGACGGGCGGCAGGCGCTCAATCTGCGCGATCAAGTTATTCCCACCGTGCGGTTGCGCGATCTGGCAGGATTTCCCAACGCGCCCACGCCTCCACGGCAGCCGTGCGTGGTGTTCGAGGTCGGTGCGCGGCGCACCGCCTTGGTGGTCGATGCCCTGCTCGGGCAGGAGGAGATCGTGGTCGAGCCCTTCGAGCCACCGAGCGGCACGCCGGCAGTGTTTAGCGGAGCAACCATCCTATCGGACGGCGTACCGTCCCTGATTGTCGATGCCGCAGCTGTGGTATAAGGAGACCTGATGGCGGATCTGCGAGAGCTCACCGATCTGGAAATCGACGCGCTACGCGAGGTCGCCAGCATCGGGGCCGGCCACGCCGCGACGGCATTGTCGCAAATGATCGAGCGCACCGTCATGATCAGTGTGCCGACGGTGCGCGTTGTCCCGCTCGAGGAGGTCGGGCAGCTCGTGGGACGCCCGGACGACATCGTGGCCGCCGTGTTGATGCACATGATGGGCGATCTCACGGGTCGCACCCTCCTGGCCTTTCCCGAAAGCGCCGCCAAGCAGCTCTGCGACATTCTGTTGCGCCGACCTGGCGGGTCCACCCTAACCTTCGCCGTCATGGAACAGTCCGGTCTCAAGGAGGTCGGGAATATCCTCAGTAGCGCTTATTTCAACGCGCTGAGCGATTTCATGGGCATGATGCTCATGCCGTCGATTCCCAGCTTGGTCATCGACTATTCCGCGGCGGTGTTGACCAGCGCCACCTTGAATTTTGGCCAGGCGCGTGACTCCGTCCTGTGCCTAGAAACCGACCTCAGGGTGCGGGATTCCGGGGAAAGGGTGACAGGCCACTTCATGCTCATGCCTGATCTCCCGAGCTTGCGGGCCATCTTCGACGCCGTTCGCCTTGCGTAGCGCATGGACGTGTCTGCGCTATCCGACCGCGACCTCTCCATCCTCCGCGCCTTCGCATCGCGGGTCGATCCGACCGATGCGGGCGGCCACAACAATCTGGGCGTGCTGTATTTCCGCAAAGGTCTGATTCCCGAAGCCATCGCCCAGTTCACCCACGCGCTCGAACTCGATCCTCGTATGCAGGTGGCGCAGGACAATCTGCGCCAGGCGTACCACGGCACCGGATTCTACGATCGCCGAGTCACCGAACTCCGGGAACATCTGCGCCGCGAACCGGAGGACCGGGACGCCCGGTGGGAGCTGGGCAAGGTGTACGCCTCGCTGAGGCAGTACGATGCAGCAGCGGCCGAGTTCGAAGCCTTGCTTGCGCGGCATCCGTACGACGTGCGCGCGGTGATGCAGCTTGGCCTGTGTGAGAAGGCGCGCGGTAACATTCCCCGAGCCGAGGAGTGGTTCAGCCGGGCGTGTCGGCTCGATCCCGAGAGCCCGGTGGCACGATTCTACCTCGGTGAGGCTCTCTACAACCGGGGGCTGAACGAGCCAGCCTTGGTCGAACTGTCGCGGTCGGTCAGCTTGAATCCCGATAGCGCCGAGGCCCAATACATTCTCGGCTTCGTCTATGGCGATCTCGGCCGACACGAGGAGGCGCGGCGCGCGACCCGCCGGGCCATCGAGTTGAACCCGACGCTTGGCCGCGCGCATGTCAACTTGTCGCTCCGTCCTGACGAGGGCAGCGAGGCGGGCCGGGCCGCGGCTGCCCCGGGCGACGCGAACGACCTTGCGGTCGCCGAGAACACGGCGCTTGCCCACTATAATTTGGGACTGGCCTTCCGCCAAAAGGGATACCATGCGGAGGCCCTCCGCGAGTATCGGCTCGCCCTCGAACACGGGGAAGAGCGCCAGCTCGTTCTCCAAGCCATGGCCGAGGTTCACCTGCTCAAGCGCGACCTAAGCGCCGCGCTCGAATTGTACGACCGGTTGGTGGTGGATTATCCAGACTCTCCCAAGCTCTGGAATGAACGAGGCGTCTGCCTCCAACAAGCCGGCCGCCGAGAGGCCGCCCTCGAGTCCTATCAGAGCGCCGTCGGTACGGATGAGACCTACGCACTCGCATGGAACAACCTCGGCGTGGCCCAGGCCCAGGTGCCCGACTTCGATGCCGCGTCCGACGCCTTCCGGGCAGCGATCCGCCATAAGTCGGATCTTCTTGCCGCGCGGCTCAACCTCGCACTGCTGCTCTTTCAGCGTCGCCGTTTCCAGCTCGCGCTGGAGGCCTACCGGCATGCGCTGGCGGACGACCCGGACAACGCGGTCGCCTGGAATGGTGTGGGCCTGATTCTCATGGAATTGAAGCGATACGCCGACGCCAAGAATGCCTTCGCCAGGGCCGTCGAGACAGATCCCGAGCACGCCCCGGCCCACTATAACCTGAGCTTCGTCCTGAGCCAACTCGGCGATTTCGATGGTGCACTGCGCGAAACCAAACATGCGCTCGAATTGGAATCGTACTACGTACCTCAGCGGTACGATTTGACGATCGACCTCCAGTACGAGCACCCAACCATTTCCGTGGTCCCGGTGCTCTCGGGCGACGAAGTCGTGGGTGAATTGCCGGACGACTTCGTCTTCGACGAGCGATTGCTCGGCGATCTCTTTGCGACGTTGGCGCCGGATGCGGATCAGTCGGAGGACACGGCCCCCCAGCCGGGGCGTGAGCTGTCGCTTGCCCTGGCGCGCGACTACATCAGCAAAGGCCTCCTCGAGCTGGCCACGGCCGAACTGAATCGAGCGCGCCGGCGGGGCGCTTCCGCTGCCCAAGTGGCCGCGCTGGTGGGCGACATTTTTGCCAGACGGGGGCTGCACGGCGAAGCACTGGAACGCTACCGCGAGGCTATCGACCTGGATCACCGCGATCTGGACGCTCGGGTTGGCGAGGTGCAGAGCCTCCTCGCCCTCGATCGTCTTGGTGAAGCGGCGCAGTCAGCGTCCGATCTCGAACCCATGGCGGCCGGAAGCGTCGACGCATTGATGGTCTGCGCCAAGGTACGCGTGCGCGTGGGGGAGCTGGTCCCGGCCCTCGATCTGCTCAAGGCGGCGCAGGCCTTCGCCCCGGAACGGGGGGAACTCTACCAGCTGCAAGCCCAAGCAGCCGTGAAACTCGGCGACCTGGAAGCGGCCAGCGACGCATACCGGCACGCGCTCGGGCTGGACCCCAACCTGGTCATGGTGTGGTATGAGGTCGGCCAGTTGGAGGAGGCCCGACGCGACTGGCCCGCGGCACGGGCGGCATATGCGCAAGCGCTGGATCTGCTCCCCACCTTCATGGACGCGACGCTGGCCCTCGCGGACGGCATGCGTCGGCACGAATCGCCGCGTCAGGCGGTGAGCTGTTTGGTCGAAGTCCTGGCCAGCGACCCCTATGAATTCGAGGCCCTGGTGCTGCTCGGCCGCTGCCTGCTCGACGACGCCCGCCCGGATCGTGCCATCGAGGCATTCGATCGCGTACTCCGGTTTGTGCCAGATCATGCCGACGCGTTGTATTTTCGAGGGCTCGCGTTGGAGCGGCAGCGGCGATTGGCAGAGGCCGTGGAATCCTGGCACCAGGCCATCCAATCCAATCCCGCCGGCCAGTACGCCCAGGCTGCCCGCCTCAGGATGCGGTCGGCCCGGGACCTCTCCGAAATCTTCAAGGTGCCGAGTGGAGTGAACGGTGGCGATTGAAGGGCCGCTAAAGGAACTCCACATCGACGATGTCTTTCAGCTCATGGACTTGGGCCGAAAGACCGGCGTCCTCCACGTCACGTCCGAGCTGCGGGAAAACGCAGGCACCGTGTTCTTCGAGAACGGGTGGGTGGTGGGTGCCATGATCGCGAGCAATCCACTTCCGCTCGGGGAGCTGTTGATCCGGACGGGGAAGGTGGCCGAAGAAGACGTCGTCCGTGCACGGACCCTTCAGGCAAGCCGCCCGGGCCGGCGCTTGGGGGAGCTGTTAGTGGAGATCGGAGCGATTTCCCGTCGGGAACTCGACCGATATATCCGTGCGCAAGTCGAGGAAGTCATCTTCGAGTTGATGAGTTGGTCCGAGGGATACTTCCGCTTCGAGGAGGGAGAGCCGGGGCAGACTCCGGCCGAAGCCTCGTTTCGAATCGCACCGGAGGCGCTGCTCATGGAGGCGGCACGGCGAATCGATGAATGGAGTCGGATCGTCGCCAAGATCCCGCATCAGGGGGTAGTGCCGGGACTCAATCCGGAACAGGCCACCGCCACCGCCGCGCTGGAACTGGTCCCGTTCGAGTGGGAAGTGCTTGCGGCCGTCGATGGAACGGCCACGGTTCGCGAAGTGGCCCGGCGGGTTCGACAGCCCGAGTTCGACGTCGCCAAGACGCTCTTTGGACTCGCGTCGGCCGGCATCATCATCATCCGCGATGCGACGACCGACGGCGGCAACGGTGCCGGCCGGGGAGTGGAGGTGCTCTCGGCCCAGGCCGATGACCACCTCCAGGCTGGGGACCTGGCCGGAGCCCACCTCGTAGCCCAGGACGCCGTCCTCGCCTATCCCGAGGACGGGGAGGCCTTTCTCGTCCTCGCCCGGGTGTCCCTCGCCAACGGGCGATTCGGCGAAGCCCTGGATGCCGCTCATCGCGCGCTTGCCCTCCAAGGTCAAACGGGGCCTGGACTTCGGCTGCTCGGTCTGGCTCTTGCAGGGGCAGGTCGTTTTGGGGACGCCTTGGGAGCGTGGGACCGCTGGAAAGGCTTGGAGACCATGGATCCAGCCGAACGAAAACATGGGGACACGATCGATCGCCTGGAGGATGCGGCGAGGCTCTTGAATAATGCGGTTCGTGGGCGCCATGAGTGACAGTATCCGGGTCATGACGGCCCAGCTGGCCAGCGATCCCGCCAGCATGATCTTCCTACCGCTGGGAGAGGCCCTGCGCCAGCGCGGACAGCTCCAGGCCGCTGAAAAGGTGGCGCTGGCTGGCCTTGGGCGCTACTCGGAATCGGCCGATGCGCACGACCTATACGCCAGGATTCTCGGGGATCGCGGTCAACTCGAGTTGGCGTTCGATGAGTGGGACATCGCCCTCCGGCTGGAGCCGGACCACCCCGGGGCGCACAAAGGCATCGGGTTCCTGTATTTCGTGGCAGGCGAGCTCGACCGGGCATTGGCCCACCTCGAGACGGCCGCCCGGAAGCTGCCGGACGACGATGGGGCCCGAACGGCCCTGGCTCGGGTCAAGGAGGCCCTCGCTCGCCGAGCGGCGGCAGGGAATGGGGCCGGACGGGAGATGGATGCGGCGGCGCTGACTGCGGAGCAGGCGGCGGTACCCAGTGCCGACCCATCCCGGCTGTTCCTGGGTCTGGAAGGAGCCGAGGACGGCCTCCTGCTTCTCGATACGAGGGGACTTCGCCTCGGTGGTGGACTGACCAGTCCCGAGGGTGACGACGTGGCCGATGCGGTCTCGGCCCACCTCGCGGGCGTGTCGCAGGAAGCCTCCCGCACTGCCCGACTGCTCGGGCTGGGGCAGTGGATCAGCCTGGCTGCAGAGTCGCCGGATGGTCATCTGTTCGTGGTGGCTCCAACACCGGAAACTCTGTTGGTTCTCGTTCGTGAGCAGAGCGTTCCGTTGGGACGCCTGGGCGTGGTTGCCGACCATGCGGCCGGGGTCGCGCGGGCTTGGCTCGAGGGATTGCAGTGATGCAGGAGTTCGCGACTGCACTCGACTTGATCACCCGGGTCCACGGCGTGCGCGGAGCCATGCTGGTGTCAGTCGCGGACGGACTTGTCGTCGCCGAATCGTCCATGGACGGGGTGGACGGCGCGCCGGTCGCGGCGCTCACCGCGAGCCTTGCCGGCCGGCTGCGGCGCACCACTGAAGCGGCGGGACGACGACAGCCGACCTTCATCCACCTCCGGGCGGCAACGGGGACCGTGCTCGCGGTACCGTCCAACGACGACTTGCTCGTCGTGGCGATTGGCGCTCCGGACATCAATGTCGGCCTGGCTCGGTTGGAAATGCTCCACGTCGCGGAGCGAGGGATCTGATGCGAGCCGTTGAGCCATGGGTGGAGGGTCCGCTCGCCGCGTTCCTGGATGAGTCGGCTGCGCGGCTCACGCTGTTGATGACTTCGGCTGGCCAGGTACTGGCCCAGCATGGATTCACGCGCGCCTTCGACGTCATGTCGGCCGCGGCGTTGGGCGCCGGGATCATGGCGTCGACCGACGAACTTGCGCGTCTGATGGACGCGCCGCCCTTTCGCGCGCTGGCGCACCAGGGAGTCCACCACGGCTTGTTCCTTTCCGGCTTCGACACGCCCAAAGGACGCTGGATCGGACTCGTGGTCTTCGGGCCTGAGAGTTCACTCGGGCTGGTTCAGCTGTTCTTCCAGCGCCTCGTGGCGGACTTGGCGAAGAAGGCTCCGACCGAAGCCCCGAGCAACCGGGTGTTGGGATCGGATTTCGAGGACGAGCTCAACGCCAGCCTGCGAACCCTTTTCGGTCAGTAGCATATGTCGCTAGTCAACTTCACATCGCGCGAGATCACCTGTAAGATCGTCTATTACGGGCCAGGCCGATCCGGCAAGACGAGCAATCTCCAGTACATCTATGGTCGGGTTCCGGAAGCGCGCCGGGGCCGCATGGTGTCGCTCGCCACCACAGGCGACCGCACGCTGTTTTTCGATTTTCTCCCGCTCGAGCTCGGCACAATCTCAGGATTCGTCACACGATTCCAGTTGTACACCGTGCCCGGGCAGGTGTACTACAATGCGACCCGGAAGCTGGTGTTGCAGGGCGCAGACGGCATCGTCTTTGTGGCCGACAGCCAAGCCAGGCGATTCGACGATAACCTCGAGAGCCTCCAGAACCTGCAAGAGAATCTGCTCGCGCACGGTGTTGATATTCGGGAATTGCCCATCGTCTACCAGTACAACAAGCAGGATCTCCCTGCGGATCTCATCCTTGGGCCGGACGAACTCGACGACGCCTTGAATTTTCGAGCGGTCAAGAGCTTCGGCGCCGATTGTCTGAGCGGGAACGGAGTATTTGAGACGTTGCGGGGCATTTCGGAGCTCGTATTGAAGCGCCTGGCCGCGGGGAGCCGGGTTGCGTGATCTCGCTGCTCAAGCCTTCGTGTCGCTTCACCACGTTGGTGGTGGCACCCACCAACCAACTCGCGGTGACCGCGGCCCGGGCCGTGGCGGACACTCCGGGCCGCATCTATAACCCGCTCTACATTTACGGTGGGCCAGGACTGGGCAAGACCCACCTGCTGATGGCCATCGGGCACGCGGTGTTGGACATCGACCCCTCGTGCACGGTGGAATATCTGAGCATCGAGGACTTCGCCTCTGCCTGGCCCACTGCGCGGAATGCCGGCGAAGAGGAAGCCTACTGCCGGCACTATGTCGAGGCCGAGGTGCTGCTGCTGGATGACATTCACCTCCTCGCCTATCGTCGCGACCTGCAGCTGGAAATTCTCCGGGTTCTCGACAGCGTGCTCGAGCGGAATCACCAGGTCGTCATGGCATCTGATCGGGCGCCGAACCGGATCGACGGATTGGACGAGCGTCTGGCACGGCGTTGTGCCGCGGGCTTGGTGACCGATGTCGCTACCCCGGCGCCGGAGACCCGGCTCGAGGTCGTGCGCCGCAGGGTGCAGGAGCGCGGCGCGGTGTTCCACCCGGACATCCTCGAACTGCTGGCCGGCGTCGGCCAATCCGATCTCCGGCAGCTGCTCGCTCTCGTGGACAGCTTTCAAGAGGTGCAGCGGCGCACGCATCTGCCGCTCACCGTCGAGGCGGCCCGGGGACTCCTCAACGACATGGGCCTGGCAGAGGTCACCGGTCCAGCCGGTGACGGTCAAAGTCCCCGGCCTCACGCCGACGAGTTCGGAACCTTTCTCAGCGATGTGACGACCACGGTGGCCGGACAGCTCGAAGCGTGGCGAAGTCGAGTGGCCGAGGCCATCCTCCGGTGGGAGGGGGAAGGATTCCGCACTCGCCGCCTCGAGGCCTTACTCCAGGCCGATCTTCCAGCGGATCCCAACGCGATTCTCGAATCTTTCACGGCCGACGTGGAACGGCTGCGCGGTCTCGAATCGGAGGCCCAGACCGTATCGCCCGATCTGGTCGGGTCGCCGTTATTCCGGGATCCGGATCAGGTGGCCGCCGCCGCCGCCTTGGTCGAGCATGCGAGGCAAGGCCGGCATCCGCTTCCGACGCCTTCTCGCATGTGGCGGCTCGAGGACCTGATCGAGGCTCCGGGCAATCAGGACGCGCTCAGCTCGGCATGGGGTGTCGTAGACCAACCGGGAACCCGGCACAACCCGCTCGCTGTCGTTGCGCCGAGCGGGTGTGGGAAAACCCATGTGCTCCATGGAATCGCCAACAAGCTCGCGGAGGCACCCAACGCGACGATCGCATGTCTCACCGCCAGCGACTTCATCGCGGACCTCGAGGCGGCGCGCGAGGCCAACCGGCTCTCGGCCTGGCAATCACGCTATCGCGGGGTAACCGGGCTCCTGATCGACGACATCCATCGGTGGGCCGACCACCCGCCGCTCGGCGCCGAGCTGGTGGAGCTGCTCGACGCACTGCTCGAGGCCCGCGCCCAGCTGGTGGTCACCTCGGTCGTTCCCCTGCCGCAGTTGGCGCTGGACCGGGGCATCGTGGACCGCCTCCAGAGAGGCCTCGTCGTGGCCCTCGCTCCTCCAGACCGTGAAATCCGGTCTCGCGTAGTCGAGCGCCTCCTGGCCGCCAAGCTCAGTCTGGTGGATCCCGAGCTCACATCCTACCTGGCGAATCGACCGGCGGAGTCGGTGCGAAGTCTCCAAGGCCTGGTGCATCGGTTGCTCAACAACGCCGAGGTCCAAGGGAAGACGCCGACGGTGGCGTTTGCCCGCGAGCTCTTGGAGGGTATGCCGCAGGCGCCGCCCGCCCGCGAGCAGAGAACCCGGCTGAGCGGTGTTGTGGTGCCTGTGGCCGGCGGCCTCAGGAGCCGGGAGAAGATGGTCTGGCATTGGCCCGATGCCGGCGACCGGGTCGTGGAGGAGTGGAGCTGATGGCCATCAAGGGCAGCCTCAAGGAGGCCAGTCTTCCCGATGTGGTTCAGCTTCTGGCCATGGGCCAGAAGACGGGCTGCCTGGCCGTCGCCCACCGCCACAATTTCGGCTACGTCTACTTCCGAAACGGCCGCATCGTCTACGCCTCTATCGTCAACCGGCGCGACCGGCTCGGCGATATCCTGGTGAACAGCGGTCGGATCTCCCCCGAGCAATTGGCGCAAGCCATCGACCTGCAAGGCACATTCGATGACAAGAAGCTCGGCCAGATATTGGTCGATACCGGAGCGATTTCCCGCGAGGAATTGGTGCAGTACGTTGCCTTGCAAATCGAGGAGGCCGTCTATTTCCTCTTCACGTGGAACTCGGGGACATTCAATTTCGAAGTCGATGTGCAGCCTGCAACTCAGGACGTGCTCGTCTCCATCGCTCCGGAAACATTACTGCTCGAGGGCGCCAGGCGGGTCGACGAGTGGAGTCTCATCCAACACAAAATCCCGAGCTTCGATGTCATCTTCGAAGTCCGCGAGAGCCGGATCGCCGCGTCGACAGCCACGCTCTCTCCAGAGCAGGAGCGGTTGCTCCCCCTTCTCGACGGACAGCGCGACGTCAGCCAGTTGATCGACGCGGCCGGCATGGGTGAATTCGACGTCGGCAAGGCACTCTTCGGGCTGATCACGGCCGGCTTCGTTCACCGGGTCGGCACGTCGGCCACGAGTGAGGTCAGCCGGGCCAACGAGGGGCGGATCGAGGAGCACCGCAACCTCGGAATCGCCTTCTACCGGGCCAGCATGTTGGAGGAGGCCGAGAGGGAATTCCGGCGCGTGGCGGAGCTGCGCCCCGCCGATGGGAACGCACCTTTCCATCTCGGACTCATTGCCGTCAAGCACGGGCGGTGGGAGGAAGCGATTGCGATGTTCCAACGCGCGGTGGAGAAGGGAGGACCGCGTGCGAGTGCGCTCCACAACTTGGCGTTCGCCATGGAGCGACTCGGGCGGCTGACCGAAGCCGAAGCCACCTACGCGGCGGCCGTCGACAAGGCGCGGGACAATCCCCGGATCACGCTGGGGTGGGGGATCTCGGCCCTGCTGCGCGAAGACCACGCGCTGGCGTCTGCGCGCCTGATCCGGGCGCGGGAACTCATGGGCGATGCGGACCCGCCCGCTACCTGGTACTGGGCGGCGACCCTGGCGCATGCCGGGGCCGGCAACCAGGCCGCGGCATTGGAGGTGGCTCGGGCGGGAGTGGCGTCCTATCCGGCGAGCGCCGTGTTGAACAACAATCTTGCGGTGCTCTTGGAGTTGGACGGGGACATCGCCGCCGCCGAGACGCAACTCGACCGCGCGTTTACCGAGGAGCCCACGCTGCCACAGATCTCGAAGAACATGGCGGACTTGTTGTATCGCGCCGGCAAGTACGACGAGGCCTGTGCCGCCTACGAGCGAGTCATCAAACTGACTCCCGATCTGGGTGACGATCTCTATTTCAAATTGGGGAACATTTCGTTCAAGCGACGGGACTTCGTGCAGGCCAAGGCCTATTGGCAGCGGGCGACCGAACTCAATGCTGGGCACGAACTCGCGCGGTCGAATCTCGAAATGCTGGGATCGGTGTCGTGATCCGAGACGACGCATGACGGATCCACACGAGGTCCTCGTCGACATCGCCGAGTATCGGGTGGGGGCCGGTGCAGACATCCTCGTCGCATTGGGACTCAGCAGCTGCGTGGCCGTGGCGGTGCACGATCCCGTGACCAACATTGGAGGTCTCGCTCACATTCTTCTTCCGTCGCCGTCGCTCACGCGGGAGCGTGGCAAGCCGGGCAAGTTCCCTCAAACCGCCATCCCCCTCCTCGTCGATGGCATGATTGAGGCCGGGGCCGGACGGCGGCGGCTGCACGCGCGGCTGATCGGCGGGGCAAACATGTTCGGTGCCTTGCTGCAGGGTCGGACCATGCCAATGGGAGAGCGCAATCTGGCCGCGACGCGGGCCGTATTGCGGGCGGAGCGAATTCCGGTGAGTGGTGAGGCAACGGGCGGCGACTTCGGCCGGTCGCTTCGTTTTGCGGTCGATGACGGCCGCATCGAGATCCGCGCCGTGGGTCGCGATCTCACTGCTCTGTGACATGACATTGATTCTCGTAGCGGACGATGCCGCGCCGGGCTGGACCAGTGAGGGCTTCATCGCCCGGCGGATGCCTCACGCCGCGCCCATGCGGTGCACATCGAAGGAGGATGCCGGGTGGATGCGCAGTACGGATGACCACCTCCAGATGGTGCTATTCCAAGCTGGGACTCTGGTGTTCACACCCGAGCTTCACCCAGGTGCAACGAATGCTCGCGTGTCGGCAATCCGCCCACAGTTCGAACAGCACGGAGTAAGCCGATGACGGAAGAGTGGCTGGCGCAGTTGCGGACCCAGGGGGCCGCGATCGCCGCGCGGTTGGATCGGGCGAGCTCGCCCGGGGAACGGGAGGCGCTCAAGCGCGACATCATTGCGTATTTCAAGCTGGTCGATGGGGCGCTCCTCGAGTTGACCGATGTCAAGGAGTCGATTCGTGGGCTGGTGGAGCGGTACAAACAGGTGGCAGGCACGCCGGACCCTCGGCAGAGCCCGCACTTCTCCGGAGACCGGCCGGCGATTCGGGCTGATCACTTGGGCGCGTCCACCTACATCGACAAGGGATGGAACCTCATTGCCCTGGGCGACCACGAAGGCGCCATTCAGGCACTGACGAAGGCGCTCAGTCTCTCGCCCGACGACTCGCAGGCGCGCTCGCTGCTCGGCTGGGCGCAGATGCTCAGCGAGACCTACGACGACGCGCTCGCCACCTTCTCCAAGGTGTTGTCGAAGGAGCCCGCAAATTCGTTGGCTCGCATCAATGTGGGCTACGTCTGCCTCAAGAAGGGAATCTTTGGTGAAGCAATCGAGCATTTGTCCAAAGCCATCCGCCTGGACAACGATCGCAAGGCGACGCTCTACGCGCACTATTACCTTGGGCTGGTATACTTAGAGCGCGAAATGTACGAGGATGCCGTCACCTTCTTTCGCAAGACCATCGATCTCGGGCCAAACTTGATCGAGGCCCACCACGAGCTCGGTCGGGCACTTTGGTTTTCGGACGACCAGGAAGCCGCCGTCGCTGCGTGGGAAACGGGCGTCACCACCAACAGGTTCAATCCATGGGGGAAGCGGTGTCAGGACATGCTCGATCTCGTCCGAGCGGGAGGTGATGTCCCTCGCACGCCTTCCTCCTAGCTCTCGCCCTCGCCGCCGCGGTCCATCAACAACAGCCGAGCGCTGTCCAGGTCGGGCAGGTCACGGCGGTGGCTTGGCCCGAGGAGATGGATCTCGCCCTCGCGCTCGCCGAGGTCGCGAGCCGACCGGTGGCATGGCCGGGCCTTGGACGGCAATCGCCCGGGCCGCTCCGGCTCATCGTCCTCGCGCCCGGTCGCGATCTCGACTCGTTGTCGCGCCGCCGGCTTCCCCGCTGGACGGCTGGGCTCGCGTATCCCGCTGCGCGAACGATCATGGTGCGGTCGCGGGGCTCGAGTGCATTCACCGTCCTGCGCCACGAGCTCGCCCACCTCGCCCTCCACGACGCGGTGCGTTCCCGGCTTCCACTGTGGTTTGATGAAGGGTACGCGTCCTGGGCGGCTGGGGAGTTCGACCGGCTGCAACAGTTGAACCTGAATCTGGCGGTGCTCCGGGGGCGCATTCCCGACTTCGATCAGCTGGATCGAGCCTTGCGCGGACCACCGACGACTGCGGAGACAGCCTACGCGCTCGCGGCGACGGCTGTGATCGATCTGGCCCAGCGAACCAGCGGTGGACAGCTTGCGCCCCTGTTTCAGGAGCTCCAGGGCGGCGTGGGTTTCGATAGCGCGGTTCGGAGCACGGTTGGGCTCACGGTGGATCAGTTCGAGGTGCGGTGGACCCAAGCGATCCGGCGGCGCTACAATATGCTCACCTGGCTCGCGGCCGGCGGGCTTTGGACCCTGTTGGGCGGGCTGGTCCTGTTGGCGCATTTCCTCCGCCGCCGCCGTGACCTTCCGCGCCGCCGGGCCTTGGACGACGGGTGGGTCATACCGGAAGAGGAGGAGTCCGCGGCGTTCTAGGCCAGATCGAAGCATCCCCTGTCCATGATAGGTGACATCGCGATCGAGACCCTGCCCTGAGATTGCCGTTCAAGTCGAGGGGGGACAAGCGGATGTGCCTCTGTTCCCAGCTGGCACGTCCGTTGCCTTTGAGGGGTGTGAGATGGCTGGGCCACGCGTATTGGTGGGGTCGGGAACGCGGCCGCCGGGAGGCCGTCGCCCGGTTGACCGATCCCGACCAGGGGGGTATCGTCAACGATTATGCCCACTTCGCAACCGCCCGCCACCCGTGAGCGCGGCCCTCTCGCGCGCCGGAACGTTTTCCTCCTCGGCGCGGCACTGCTATCATTGGGGGTTGGGTACGGACTCCTGGTGTCAGGAGAGGCAAGCGCGGCGGCGGTGTTCCTGGTGCTCGGGTATTGCGTGCTGTTTCCCTTGGGCATTGCGCTCTAGGGCGTATTCGTCGGGCGCCAAAGCTGGGTTGTTGGGCGAATAGCTCAGCTGGTTCAGAGCGCCTGCTTTACACGCAGGAAGTCGGGGGTTCGAATCCCTCTTCGCCCATTTGGCTGCTACCGCTCTCCCTCGGGCGAGCACACTCTAGGGCCGGTGGCCCGCGTTTCTTGCTGGAGGCCAATTGGCAATGCACGTGATCCGCTCACTCGTCTTGGCCGCTCTCGCCGGTGCGGTGGCGACTCCCGCCGCCGGCCAAATTCCGGCCGGGGCCGGTCGCCAGTCGCCCTCCCAGGCGGCTCCGAAACTCCTAGTGGCGAATCCGTACGTCTTCACTTCCGAAGATTCAGCCTCCGCGGTTGAAGCCGGCATTGGGCTCCGGGATCGGCTGGGCCGGGTGGTCGGCAACAAATTCCGTGTCGTGGATCGGGAGCAGATGAACGACGCGCTCGCCACGTGGGGCTACCCACCGGACGCGATTCTCTCAGCGCCGGTCGCCCGGCGGTTTGCCAACGAGTTGCGCGCCTGGACCTTCATAAGCTCCTCCATGGCGCACCGCGGCGGGAGCGACTACTCCCTGACGGCACGCCTGGCCGGGGTCAACGACAAGGCGGGTCTGGTGGTGTCGGTCGGGCGCGAACCCGGGCAGACCTTCAAGGCCATGGGTGAAGCGACGGCTGAACTCCTGCGCGAGGGGGTTCGGGCGTACGAGGATGCCAAGGGCTGCATCGACCAGATGGTCGACAAGCCGGACAAAGCCGCGGCCGCGGCCGAAAGGGCTATTCGGCGCGTGCCGAACCACGGCCTTGCCAATTATTGTCTGGCTCAGATCGCCATCGCCAAGCAGGAGAGTTCCAGCACCACTATTGCCCTGCTCGACAAGGCGGTGGAAGGAGATCCGCAGAGCCTGCCGGCGTGGACCGACCTGGCCACCCAGTACGAGGCCTTGGGTGACAGCGCCAAGGTCATCGACGCCTTCCAGCAAATGCTCCTGATCGCGCCGACCAACCAGCAGCTCCGGGAAACCGCGATTCGTCTGTTCAATCAGTACGGTCAACCTGACGCGGCGGTAGACATCGCCAAGAACGGTCTGGAACTCGATCCGACCAATGCCGATCTCTGGGACCTCCTGAGCAATGCCTACGCCGTGTCCGGGAACTTCGGCGGCGCGATCGACGCCCTCGAACAGGTCTACCAGAATGACTCGACCAAGGCCGATTCCCTGTACTTCCTCAAGGTCATGGTCTTCGCCGACGAGCAGCCGGATACGGCGCGCCTGCTCAAGTGGGCCCGGATCGGAGTCGACAAGTATCCCGCGAACGTCAACCTGTTGGGCTTCCTGGCGAAGGGCTACGGGCTGGTTGGAGAGCTCGACAGCGCGCTCGCCGTCACCTCCCGCCTGCTCGAGATCGACCCGACCAGCATACCGACGGCCTTGACCGTGATGAAGGTATTCGCCGATGGGCGTCGAGCACCTGATGCGATGCCGCTGATCGACTTCGTGCTGGGCAGTGAGGACGATCAGGCGAAACAAAGTGCGGCCGTCATCCTGACGAACGGCGCCTTGCCGCTCCTGCAGGAGCCGCAGGACCTGGAGGGGGCGGCGGCGATCACTCGGAAGGCCATCGCGCTCACGGGGTCATCCAACGCGCAGCTTACCACGACCGCCAACTACGTGCTCGGGATCGCGACCTTCAGTCAGATTCCGAAGCTCGACCCGCGGGCGGAGCAAGAAAAGTCGTGCGACATTGCCCGGCAGATGGATGCGCTGCTCAAGGAGTCCGAGATAGCGTTCTCACTGGGTCGAGAGGCAAACCAGCAGCAGGCGTCCTTGTATGAGGGATACTTACGCCAGTACAAGCCGCGGGTCGCGTCCATGATCACGGCGTACTGTCGCTGAGGGCCTTCCTCAGGAGGAAGCTGCTCTCTATATTGCGGTGCTCGAAACCGGGGGCTGTAGCTCAGTTTGGTTAGAGTGCCGCACTGTCACTGCGGAAGTCGCGGGTTCGAGTCCCGTCAGCCCCGCTCCCGACATTCCAACGACACCCCGTTCCCCCCTGGCGAGCGGGGTGTTGTCGTAATCAATCTCCCGCCCGGCATACCGTGACGAGCCACCACGACCCAGTCATGCTCCCGCAGGTGCTCGAAGCGCTCGGGACCGCCCGGCGAGTCGCCGATGTCACCCTGGGGGATGGCGGCTACGCCGAGGCGCTGCTCGGGCATGGCGTCACGCTCCTGGGTATCGACCGCGACGCCGAGGCGCTGCAGCGCGCCCGGGCCCGATTGGGTGCCTCCGCGTACACCTACCTCCATGCCAGCTTCGGATCGCCCGAGGCGCTCCGGGCCGTTACCGAGTTTCACCCCGATGGGGTGGTCGCGGATCTCGGAGTCTCCTCGCGGCTCCTGGATGATCCCGCCCGGGGCTTCAGCTTCCGGCCCGGCGTGCCGCTCGACATGCGAATGGACGCCGAGGGACCGACCGCCGCCGAGGTGCTCAACCGGGCGGACCCGGAGCGACTCGTTCGCATTTTCGCGGACTATGGTGACGAGCGGCGTGCCTACCGGCTGGCTCGGGAAGTCGCGCGCCGCCGGGTCACGAGCCCGCTCCGCACCAGCGATGATCTGGTCAACGCCATCCGGGCCGTGTTGGGCCCCAGATCCGGGCCGGGCGACTTCGCGCGGTTGTTCCAAGCCGTTCGGATCGAGGTCAATGCCGAATTGACCCAGCTCGACACTGCGCTTCCGGTATGGCGTGACGCCCTGACCCCCGGTGGGTGCGTGGTGGTGATCAGTTATCATTCAGGGGAGGATCGCCTGGTCAAACATGCTTTCCGGGAGTGGAGCAAGGCGTGTGTCTGTCCCACCGAACAGCCGATGTGTACCTGCCGGGGCCGGCCGTACGGGAAGGCGGTGCCGCGGAAGCCCATCCGGCCGACCGCGGAAGAAATCGCACGAAATCCCAGGGCCCGCAGTGCCCGGCTCAGAGTGTTTCGGGTAACTGATGGAGCTTAGAGGACGATACTGGGTCCTATTCTGGTTGCTGGTGTTCTTGGTCGTCACCACCGTGGTCGTGGCGCGCCAGAGCGACGCGATCCGGACCGCCCGGCGATTGGAGACCTTGCGGAATGAACGGGTGGTGCTCGAAGCGAAACACGCCGAGCTCATTCGGCGGGTGCGCCAGGCATCCGGTCGGAAAGTCCTGATGCCCCGGGTCGAGAAGGCGCTGGGTTTGCGCGAGCCGGCGGACTCGGAGTGGGAAAACTTCTCGCCGGGAGATACCGGCGCGGGAGGCCAACGCTAGTGGCCCGGTCGGTGGCGCGCATCGGCGCGCTCGAGTTCATCCTGGGCTTGGCCCTCGCGGCGGTCGTGGTTCGGGCTGCCCAGATTCAGGTGGTGCGGGGCGGTCACTATGCGGCCATCGCCGAACGGCAGCGCACCAGTACCGAGCAAGTACCCGCTCGCCGCGGGACCATCTACGATCGCAATGGGCAGCCGCTGGTCGTGACCCAAGAGGAATACGCCATCGGGATTGCCCCGAATGAGGTGACTGATGTCCGCGGCACGGCGCGCCTCGTCGCCAAGCATCTCGGGATCGCGGCCCGCCCGCTGGAGCAGGCGCTCCGTAAATCGAAGCGCTATCGGTGGCTGGCGGGGCCCTTTCCGGCCACCAAAGCCGAGCCGCTTCGGGACGCCCGCGGCATTCACCTCCATCGGCGGCTCGAGCGGACCTATCCTTCCGGCGACCTGGCCGGCCCGATCTTGGGACGCTTGAACGCCGAAGGGACCGGCGCCACCGGCCTCGAGCTCTTGCTGGATTCGCTCCTCCAAGGCCAGCCCGGGGAGGCCGTGGTGTTGAAGGACCACCTGGGACGACGGTACGAGTCGCCGTCACGTCGGCGCCGCGCACCGGTTGCGGGCGACGATGTCTACCTGACGCTGGACGTCGAACTCCAAGACATCGCCGAACGGGGATTGGAAGACGCCATCGCCGCCTCGGATGCGGAAGGTGGCGACGTGGTCCTCCTCCATCCCGGAACCGGTGACGTTTTGGCCCTCGCGTCGCGAGTGACCCAGAACGGCAGGCTCGTCCCATCGCCCGCCGCCATTCACACCACCTTCGAGCCGGGCTCCACGGCCAAGATCTTCACGGCGGCCGCGTTGCTCATGCAAGGGCTGGTGGACAGTACCGACACCGAAAACGTGGTCGACGGCCGGTGGCGAATGCCCATCGTCGAACAGCCGACGCGGCCATCGCAATACCGGACGATCGAAGACTCCCATCGCAACCTCGGGGTCCATCCCTTGACCCTGGCAGACGCCATCCGGGTATCGAGCAATGTGGCCATGGCCAAGTTCGCGACCCGACTCACCCCCGAACAGCAATACGAGACCCTCCGAGGGTTCGGGTTCGGCAACCGGACCGGCATCGAGTTTCCTTCGGAATCCGAAGGCCGCCTCAATCCGCCACACCAGTGGACGCTTCGCATGACCCCCGCGAGCCTCGCCATGGGGTACGAACTCGCGGTCACACCACTCCAACTGGCGGTGGCCTACGCGGCGATCGCGAACGACGGCATCGTGCTGAGTCCTGCCATCGTAAAGGAAATCCGCGACGCGGAAGGGGAGGTGATCTACCAGCACATCCCAGAGCCGGTGCGCCGCGCTGTTTCGCCGACCGTGGCGGCCAGCCTGCGGGAGTTCCTGCGCGGCGCGGTGGAACAAGGCGGCACCGGCGAACGGGCCCAGCTCGGCAAGTACTTTCTCGTGGGCAAGACCGGAACGGCCAGGCGATTTCGTGATGGTCGGTACGTGGATGAATACACCGGGTCCTTTGCCGCACTCTTTCCGCAGGACAATCCCGAGCTGGTGGTTGTCGTGAAGATCGACAATCCTCGGGCCGGGAGCTACTACGGTGCGCAGACGGCGGCGCCGGCCACCAAAGACATGCTGAACCATGCCTTGGCCGCGGGACTCCTGCCGTTCACACCGGCCGAGACACAGGGTCGGCCACGGCAGCGGCCGCGACGAAACGAACCTGAGGCGGAAGGCCGCGTCAGCGCTCCGCCGATCGTCATTCCGTGGCCCCCGGCCGCGGCGGACTCCGCCAACCCTCCGCCGCGACCGGTGCCAAAGGTCGTAGCCTTGCCGGTACGGGAAGCCGTCCTTGCCCTGCATCAGCGTGGGTTCCAGGTCCAGCTGCGCGGGCTCGGTACCGTTGAGCGCACGTGGCCGAGCGCCGGGACCCTCATGGCCCGTGGCCGCATCGTCACCGTGTGGGCCAGATGAAACGGCGGATGCTGGACGAGCTCGTCACTGCCTTTCGCAGAGAAGGGCAGGTGATCTCGGCTCCTTCGGACCAGGTCGTCATCACGGGAGTGCGCGGCGACAGCCGCGCGGTCCTGCCGGGTGAAGTCTTTTGTGCAGTGCGTGGCACCGAGTCTGACGGCCACGACTTCGCCGCCGATGCGGTCGCCCGGGGCGCCTCCGCAATCGTGGCTGAACGCACGTTGGATGTGCCGGTACCCCTGGTCATCGTCTCGCAAGGACGGACGGCCGCCAGAATTGCGGGGGAAACGTGGCACGGCCGCCCGGCGGATCGCCTGTCCTTGATTGGCGTGACCGGAACGAACGGAAAGACCACGACCACGGCACTGATCCGTCATCTCCTGAATGGCGGAAGCACGGCGGGAAGCATCGGCACCCTCGGAGCGCTCGACGGTTCGGGCTCTGCCGTGCCGTCCACGGCCGGCACGCTCACAACGCCCGGACCCATCGACCTGCAGGCCACGCTGGCCGAGTTCGTTCGGCGCGGCACGACACAAGTGGTTCTGGAGGCGTCGTCCCACAGCCTCGACCAAGGCCGGCTGGACGGACTGCACTTTGCCGCCGCCGTGTTCACCAACCTGTCACGCGACCACCTCGACTATCACGCCTCGATGGACGATTACCTGAGCGCCAAGCTCCGGCTCGGCGCACACCTCGGACTCGACGGGGTCGAGGTCGTCAATCGGGAGGATACGGCCTGGAGAGCGCTGCCCCGACGCGGGCACCGGGTAACCTTCGGCCTGGAGCGGGGTGCCGACGTCTGTGCACCCACCCGTGAACTGACCGCCGGTGGGAGCCGATTCCTGCTGGAAGGACGGTTCGGGACATCCTGGGCTCAGGTGCCCTTGCTTGGAGAGTTCAACGTCTCGAACGCCCTCGCCGCCATTGCCAGCGCCGTGGCACTCGGAGTGCCGCTCGACCGGGTCGTCGAGCGCCTGCGGCACGCGCCTGCCGTTCCTGGCCGGATGGAGGTATTGACCGAGCACCCGTGCACGGTCATCCGGGACTATGCCCATACTCCCGATGCGCTGGCGCGGGCGCTCGAGGCGCTGCGGCCACTGACGCGCGGGCGTCTGATCGCACTGTTCGGGTGCGGCGGCGACCGCGATCCCGGCAAGCGTCCGATGATGGGGCAGGTAGCGGCGACGCTCGCCGACTATGCGGTCGTCACGTCGGACAACCCGCGAAGGGAAGACCCCGATCGCATCATCGACGACATCGAGCGGGGCATGGGCAATGCGCCACACCGCCGCATCACGGACCGGGCGGAAGCCATCCGCACCATGTTGCAGGAGGTCGAGCACGACGATGTCCTGGTGCTGGCCGGCAAGGGCCACGAGACCTATCAGGTCATCGGCACGACCAAAGTAGACTTCGACGAACGACGTATCGTTACCGAGGCGCTGAGGCCGGCGTGACCCGGTGGTCTGATGCCTTCGTACGTGAAGCCCTCACCGGCTCGTCCCGAGGAGCCGACATCCGGCAGCGCTATAGCGAGATTTCCACCGACACCCGGGCACTCAGTCCCGGCGCGCTCTTCGTGGCGCTCGAAGGACCGCGATTCAACGGCCACGACTACCTGGGCGCGGCCCGCGCCGCCGGTGCGACGGGTGCGGTGGTCCGCCGGGGGACACCGCCGGTGGACGGGCTCGAGTGTTACGAGGTCGAGGACACACTCCGCGCGCTCGGTGCGCTCGCCGCCGCGGCCCGGCACCAGATCCGAGGACCGGTGGTGGCGGTGACAGGAACCAATGGCAAGACGAGCACGAAGGAGATGCTCGCCGCGGTGCTCAGGACTCGATTCGCAACCCATGCAACGCGCGAGAACCTCAATAATCTCATCGGGGTTCCCCTGACCATCCTGTCGGCGCCGGAGGGCACCGAGGCGTTGGTGCTCGAAGCCGGCGCAAACGAGCCGGGTGAACTGGCTCGGCATCGCGCCATCATCGATCCGACCGTAACGGTGATTACCAACGTGGGCGCGGGACACCTCGAGGGCTTCGGGTCGGTCGAGATGGTACTTCACGAGAAGTTGGAGCTGGCGCGCGACGTGCCGCTGGCGGTGGTCGGCACCGCGCCGCCAGAGCTGGCAGCCGGAGTGCTGCTCCGCGCGCGACGCAGCCTCACCGCGGGTGTGGCGGATGCCGACGTCGTGCCCGAAGCGGTGACCGTCGGGCCGGATGGCAGGGCGCGGATTTCGGTCGATGGTGTCACGTTCACGCTGCCTTATGCCGGCCTGCACCTCGCCGCGAACGCGATGCTGGCCTGGGCGCTGGTCCGCTCGCTCGATCTGGATCGGCTCCGCTCCGCCCGGGCGCTCGAATCGGTGGCCTTCCCGGGCGGGCGCTCGGAAGTCTTGACTCGCGGCGGCATGACCATCGTGAACGACGCGTACAACGCCAATCCGGAGTCCTTCGCGGCGGCCATTGCGACGGCCCGTGCCATGCGCGCCGGCCGGCCGCTGGTGTTCGTTGCCGGCACTATGCGGGAACTCGGTCCGCGAGCCCCGGCACTGCACGCGGAAGTGATGCGGCAGCTGGTCGAGCTCGAGCCCACCATCCTGGCCGTCGTTGGCGACTTTGTCGAGGCCAGCACAGCCTATGCGGCGCGGCTTGGCGACCGTCTCCTGACCGCCGCCGATCCGGTGGAACTGGGGCCGGCCCTGGCCGCGCGGTTGACCGGAGACGAGCTGGTGTTCCTCAAGGCATCCCGTGGTGTGGCTCTCGAACGTATACTTCCGTTCTTGTTCACCGGTTCCGACCAGCGTCGCTGAGGCTCCATGTTCTATCACTGGCTCGCTCCGCTCAGCAGCACGCACATCGTCTTCAATCTCTTCAATTACATCAGCTTCCGCGCCGCCGGCGCCACGGTGACGGCGCTGATGGTGGCCTTCCTGGCGGGCCCTGGTGTGATCCGGCGGCTCCAAGCACGGAAGGTGGGACAGGTGATTCGAGCCGACGGGCCGGCCGCCCATCAGGAGAAGCGGGGCACGCCGACAATGGGTGGGCTTCTGATCATTGTCGCCACCATCGTGCCGACGCTGCTCTGGGCGCAGCTGTCCAACCGATTCGTTCAGGTGGCGATGGTGGCGACGGTGTGGATGGGGGCCATCGGATTCGTCGATGACTATCTCAAGGTCGTGCAAGGGAAGCCACGCGGTCTCGTCGCCAAGTGGAAGCTCGCCGGGCAAGTATCGTTCGGCCTGGCACTTGCCCTGCTGTTGCTCTTCTTTCCCTTGGTCCCGCGCGAGACGATTCCCGCCACCGGGACGACGCTCCCCTTCTTCAAATATCTGATCCTCAATTTCTCGCCCGTGGTCTTCGTGCTCTTCGTCACGTTCATCATCACGGGCAGCACCAATGCCGTGAACCTGACCGACGGGCTCGACGGGCTCGCCACCGGCCTCGCGGCCATCGCTGCCTCGGCGTTCGGGGCGTTCGCCTACCTGCTCGGGCGGACCGACGCCACATCGTATTTGAATCTGTATTACCTGCCCGGTGCCGGAGAGTTGACCATCTTTTGCGGTGCCTTGATGGGCGGGACGCTCGGGTTCCTCTGGTTCAATGCGCATCCGGCACGGGTATTCATGGGCGACACGGGGAGCCTGGCCATCGGCGGCGCGTTGGGAACGGTCTCGATTCTCCTCAAGTCCGAGTTCCTCCTGTTGTTGATCGGTGGCGTGTTCGTGGCGGAGACGGTCTCGGTGTTGCTGCAGACTGGCGTGTACAAGTGGTTCAAACGCACCCGGGGCCGGGAATACGCCGATGCGCATCGCGTGTTCCGGATGGCACCACTGCACCATCATTTCGAGAAGCTCGGGTGGGAGGAGACAACAGTCGTCACCCGGTTCTACGTCCTGGCCATCCTTTGCGCGCTCGTGGCCCTCTCGACGCTCAAGCTCAGGTGATGTTCGACCGGTGGCGAACGGGTGACACGGAAGTCGCCGTGCTGGGCCTCGGCGCCAGCGGCACCTCGGCCACCCGGCTGCTGCGGCGGCACGGGGTGCGGGTGTACGCCTCCGACAGTTCCACCAACGACGACGTGGCGGCCGCCGCCGAGGCGCTCCGCGCCGACGGAGCCGAAGTCGACCTCGGTCGGCACGATGTCGCCCGGGTCATGCGTGCGGCCGCGGTCATCGTCTCGCCCGGCGTGCCGCCCGACGCCCCGGCCGTCGCGCGCGCGCGCGCGGCGGGAATCGAACTCCTCGCCGAAGTCGACCTCGCGGCCCAGGTTCTCCGCGGCACACGCTGGATCGGTATCACCGGCACCAATGGGAAGACGACCACCACCGCGCTCACGGCCCTGGTGCTGACCGCGTGCGGGTTCCGCGCGGAAGCCGTTGGCAACATTGGGCGTCCGGTGAGCGAGGTGGCCTTCGAGGACCCCGCGCCCGAGTGGCTGGCGGTTGAACTGTCGTCGTTTCAGCTGCACGACGCGCCGCATCTCGATCTCGCGATCGGGGTCGTGACCAACCTTTCGCCCGACCACCTCGATCGCTATCCGTCGCTCGACGCCTACTACGCGGACAAGGCACTCTTGTTCCGGAACGCCGGCCCCGAGAGCTATTGGGTGTTGAATGGAGACGATGACGCGGTGGCACGGCTGGCTCGCGGAGTACCTGGCGTTCACCAGCACTGGAGTCTCCTCGGGCCAGCGGACGCGTGGTATCGCCGGTCGGACCGGATGCTCATGCTTGGGGACCGACCGGTGCTGGAGCGCGGCGAGTTCACCCTGCTCGGCGATCACAACGTGAGCAACGCGCTTGCCGCAGTACTGGTGGCGGCTCGAGCGGGTGGGTCACCGAAAGCCATTGCGGAGGGACTGCGCCGTGCCGGCCCGTTACCGCATCGGCTCGAGGCGGTACGCGAGGTGAACGGGGTGCTCTGGATCAATGATTCCAAGGCCACCAACCTTGGCTCGACCTCGGTTGCCGTGACGGCCTTGGACCGCCCCTTCGTGCTGCTCCTGGGCGGGCGCCACAAAGGAGAGCCCTATTCGCGGCTGGTGCCGCTCTTGAAGGGGTGCCGCGCCGTCATTGCCTACGGTGAGTCACGATCGATCATCGAACGGGACCTCGCGGGCGCGGTTCCGATGATCGGGGCCGATTCGTTCGCGGACGTCCTGGACGAGGCAGCCCGACTCGCCCGTCCGGGCGACGCCGTCTTGCTGTCCCCTGCGTGCTCCAGCTACGACATGTTCAAGAACTACCAGGAGCGGGGGGCCCAGTTTCGCGCCGCGGTGGAGGCCATGTGAGCCGAGAACGTCCCATCATCCACCCCGGCGACTTCCGCTGGGAGACTCATCTCCTCCTGATCGTCACGGCAGCCCTGGTGGTGTTCGGACTGGCCAGCATGTACGGCGCGTCCAGTATCGTGTCGGGGAATCAGGGGTTCGCCGGCTCGAGTCTGGCCCTGCGTCAACTCTCAGGGGCGATGGTCGGCACGATCCTGTTGCTGGTGGCCGCCCGGGTGGACTACCACCTCTGGCGGGCGATGGCATGGCCGATCCTGCTCGCGACGATTGCCCTGCTGCTGATCCTGGTGCTGCCGTTCACGACCGCCGTCGCCCCGGCCTCCCACGGCGCCAGGCGCTGGATCCGTTTCGGTGTCCTGAGCTTCCAACCCTCCGAAGTCGCCCGGCTGGCCGTCGTGGTGTGGTGTGCCATGCTCGCGGCCAAGAAGGGACCACAAGTGCGCCGGTTCAAGAAAGGCGTGCTGCCGTTTCTCGTGATCCTGGGTTTGGTGTCGGGCTTGATCATGCTCGAGCCCGATCTGTCCATGGCCACGCTCGTGGCCCTTGTCGGAGGCATTGTCCTGTTCACGGCAGGCGCCAAGATTGGCCACTTTCTCTTGCTTGGAATGGGCGGCATTCTCCTGGTCTTCCACCAGATTCGCGATGCGCAGTACCGGTTGGCACGCTTCACCACCTTTCTCAACCCTGGAGAAGGCGGCAGCGACGCCGCCCTCCAGATCCAACAATCGCTGATCGGGATGGGGTCGGGCAGGATCATGGGCGTTGGATTCGGTGAGGGACAACAGAAGCTGGGCTTCCTCCCATTGGCCTACTCCGACTTCCTGTTCAGCACCATCGGCGAAGAGTGGGGATTTCTCGGGGTCGTACTGGTGGTGCTGCTGTTCGGGCTCTTCGCCTGGCTCGGATTCCGGATCGCGAGGACGGCCGCGGATCCGTTTGGGCAGTATCTCGCGGCAGGCATCACCGCGTCGGTCGTCGTCACCGCGGCCATGCACATGGCCGTGACCCTCGGACTCATGCCCACGACGGGCCTGACCTTGCCGTTCATGTCCCACGGCAGGACCAGCCTCGTGGTCGCGCTGCTCGGCACCGGAATCCTGATCAACATCGGTTCGCGGCGAGGGCGGCCGCCCAAACCCAAGTCTCGGTGAGCGGCTCCTCCGGGGCTCGCACCGACGGTCGCGAACGGCGCGTCCTCATTGCCGGCGGAGGAACGGGCGGGCACCTCATGCCCGCGCTGGCCATCGCCGCACTGCTCCGGGAGCAGGCTCCAGATGTGGAGCCGGTGCTGGTTGGAGCACGCCGTGGCATCGAGGCCGAACTGCTGCAGCGGAGGCCGTTTCGATACCATCTGTTGCCGGCCCAGCCGATCTACCGCCGTCAGTGGTGGAAGAACGCCAGGTGGCCCTTGGTGCTTCCGGGCCTCTGGCGTGGTCTCCGCGCCGTCTTCGCGCTGGAGCGTCCGGCGGTGGTCCTCGGGACCGGTGGGTATGCCTCGGCCCCGGTGGTGTGGTGGGCGCTGCGCTCAGGCGTTCCCGTCGCGATCCAGGAACAGAATGCCTTTCCTGGCCTGGTCACGCGGCGATTCGCCGCGGGGGCGCGTCACGTCTACCTCGGACTTCCCGAGGCCGAGCGGCACCTCCGCCTCGGTTCCCACACCGAACTCTTCGTGACGGGGAATCCGATCGCGCCCCCGACGCCGGAGGATCGCCCGGCCGCGCGGCGCCGATGGGGCATCGGGGACGATGAATTCACCGTGCTCGTGACGGGTGGGAGCCAGGGCGCGCACGCCATCAACCAAGCCGTGAGCGCGTGGCTCGACGCGAGAGGAGCCGCCGGCGTTACCCTCCTTTGGGTGACCGGCCGTGCGGGTTGGGATCGATTCAAGCGTTACCACGCGCCACCACGCGTCCAGGTGATCGATTTTCTCGACCCGATGGGGCATGGCTACGCCGCCGCCGATGCTGTAGTCAGCCGGGCCGGCGCGCTCACCGTGGCGGAACTCTGTGCCTGGGGTCTACCGAGCGTGCTCATTCCGTTGCCGAGTGCGGCGGCAGACCATCAGGCGAGAAACGCTGCGGCCATGGAGCAGGCTGGAGCGGCATGGCACCTCAATCAGGAACGCCTCGATGGCATGAGCCTCGGCGCGGCCATCGAACGGCTGCAATCGCAGCCAGAAACCCGGCAGGCGATGGGGCGGGCGGCCTGCGAGCGCGGCAGGCCGGATGCTGCCGTCGAGATCGTGTCCCACCTACTGACGCTCTTGGAACCGGTTGGGGTTTCGCAACTTACCGAACCTTCTTAGATTAGCATTCGAATGGATCTTTTCGACGCTTCGGACCCGCGCCCAGTGCACTTCATGGGAGTTGGCGGCGCGGGGATGAACCCGTTGGCCGCCATCGTGCATGCGAATGGGATTGCGGTCACGGGGTGCGATCTCGATCCGGCCGGCGCCGCCGATTTGGTTGCTCGCGGAATTCCAGTCGCCACAGGCCACGACCCGTCACACGTGGACGGGGCGCAGGCGGTGGTGGTCACGGCGGCGGTTTCGTCGGATCATCCCGAGCTTGGGCGCGCGCACGACCTTGGGGTGCGGGTGATTCAACGCAAGCGGCTCTTAGCGGAACTCGTTGCCGGATCGCGGGTTGTGGGCATTTCCGGAACCCACGGCAAGACCACCACCACCACCATGGTCACGGAAGCACTGAGTGCCGCGGGCCTCGAGCCCACGGGAATTACCGGCGGCAGGGTTCGCGCCTGGCGGGGGAACGTCAAGATCGGAAGCCCGGGACTCTACGTGGTCGAGGCCGATGAGTACGATCAAGCGCTGCTCGAGTTGTATCCAACCATTGCCGTCGTGACGAACGTGGAGCCGGATCACCTCGATTCGTACGGCTCGGTTGCCGCGATGGAGTCGGCGTTTGTCCGGTTTGCCGAGCGGGCGGAGGTGGTCATCGCCGGCACCGACGATGCCGGGGCCAATCGCGTGGCACAGCAGCTGGCAGGAACCGTCTGGTCGTTCGGACTCGGCCGGGGCGACCTGGCGATCACCGAGGTCGAGCACTCACCGACCGGAACGAGCGCCACGCTGTCGGTTCCGAATCGGGGTGCAGTCCGGCTGCGACTGCGTGTTCCTGGGCTCCACAATGTGCGGAACGCCGCCGCTGCGGTTGGAGTTGTTGCGGCGCTCGACGCGCCACTCGAGCCCGCGCTGGAGGCCCTGGCCGAGTTCGAGGGAGTCGGCCGCCGCTTCGAGCGGGTGGGCGAGGTGGGCGGTGCCGTGGTGGTGGACGACTACGCGCACCATCCGACGGAGATCCTGGCGACGATCCAAGCTGCGCGCCAAGCGTTTCCCGGCCGACGCCTGGTGGCTGTCTTCCAGCCGCATCTCTACTCGCGGACCAAGCGGCTCGGGGACGCCCTAGGCGAGGCCTTGAGCGGCGCGGATCTCGTGGTGGTAACCGATGTCTATGCCGCTCGCGAGCGGCCGGTTGCGGGCGTCAGCGGCGAACAGGTGGCCAATGCAGCCACCCGCGCGGGGGTTCGGACGATCTATGAGCCGGAGCGTGATCGCCTCGGTCCTCGGGTGCGCGAAGTAATCCAATCGGGCGATGTCGTGCTGACCCTTGGGGCCGGAGACATCACCCGGGTAGGCCGGGAACTGGTGGAATGGCCGGCCGTCGCGTGAAGCGCGGTTGGTGGGTGGTAGGCGGCGCGGCTGTCGCCGCGGTTGTCTGGTTCGGCACACCTCAAGTATTTCGACACTTTCGATTTTTCGACGTACGCCGGATCGAGATCGTGGGGGCTCGCCACTTGTCGGCCAACATCGTCCTCGACGCGCTGGCCCTGCCGGCCGACGCCAACGTGTTCGACGGTTTCAAGCGGGCGGAGCGTCGGATTCGCGAGATACCGGGCGTGGTCGATGCCCGGATCGGACGCCGGGTTCCCGGGACCCTCCGGGTCGTGGTGAGCGAGGCCGAACCGGTTGCCCTCTCACCCACACGGGATGGACTCGCATTGCTCGACGTGTCAGGCGTTGCCTTGCCGTTCGATCCCGCACGCTCCGCGCCCGATTTGCCGGTGATCGCTGAAACGGATTCCGTGCTGACCACCCTGCTCGCCCGCGTGCGAAGCGCCGATCCCGATCTGTTCAGCCAGGTGTCGGCGGCGTCGCGCCGCGCCGGTGATATTGTACTCGACCTCGGCCAATGGCGCTTGTGGCTGAGAAGCGATACCGAACCCGAGGTACTGATCGCGGCCATGGATGTGGCGCGCGACTTGACGCGACGAGGATGGAAATTCCAGGAACTCGACGCCCGCTTCGACGGGCAGGTCATCGTCAGGGGCCGGGTCGCGTGAGCGGCGCGCCGCAGCGGCTCGTCGCCGGTCTCGACTTGGGCTCCACCAAGGTCGTGGGGGTCATCGCGGACGCCTCCGGGAGTACCAGGGAGCCGCTCGTCAAGATCCTGGGCGTGGGGTCGGCACGCAGCAGTGGGGTCCGCCGCGGCGTGGTGCGAGATATCGAAGAGACCACCCGAGCCATCATCAAGGCTATGCAAGATGCGGAGCGCATGGCGGGGGTCGAGGTGGGAACCGTGTATGCCGGCATTGCCGGTGAGCACGTGGCGGGGAAGAGCTCTCACGGCGTCGTGTCCGTGACCGGTGACGAGATCCGTACGGCCGACGTTGCCCGGGTCAACGACGTGGCGAGCAACATTTCCTATGGCCGCGATCACGAGCTGTTGCATGCGATCCCGCAGGACTACCTGATCGATCAGCAGGCGGGAATCAACGAGCCGATCGGGATGACCGGTTCACGCCTCGAGGCCGAGGTGTATCTGGTGACGGTCTTGTCCAGCATCCTGCACAACTTGGGCAAGTGCGTCGAACGTGCCGGCTATCGCGTGGGCGAGTTCGTGCTCGAGCCCCTGGCGACGTCGCTGGCGGTCCTGACCACGGATGAGCGCGAGCTGGGTTGTGCGTTGGTGGATCTCGGCGGCGGCTCGACCAACGTGGCCATCTTTCAGGGCGGCAAGATCCGCCATACCAGGTCGCTCCTGTGCTCCGGCGGCTATGTGACGGCCGACATCGTGCAGGGGCTGCAGGTAACCCAGCAGGACGCCGAGCGACTGAAAGAGCGCCATGGCTCGGCCTACGAACCGGGGATGTCCGAGGGCGAGACTATCGAGCTTCCCGGCACCCCCGGGCAAGGATCACGTGCGGCCGACCGTCGGGTGCTCGCTCACATCATGCAGGCCCGCCTGCAGGAGGTGATGGAGTTCGCGCAAAACGAGATTGCCCAGGCGGGGTATCACCAACGGTTGCCTGCTGGGGTGATTCTGACGGGCGGTGGCGCGCTCACGCCGGGCATCGTGGAGCTGGGCCGAGAGGTCTTCGCGATGCCCGTGCGGGTCGGCGCGCCCGGGCAGGGACTCACCGGCCTGGCGGACAGCGTCGAGTCGCCACGGATGGCGCTGGCCGCGGGCTTGGTATACTACGGGGCGAGACAAGTGTGGCAGACCGGCTTTGGGACCGGGGGACGGCGATCGCCCGCCGTCGACAAGTGGTTTGGACCGGTGAAGCGTTGGCTCCAGGATTTCTTTTGATGCGGGCGTGAGAGGCTAACCATGATTTTCGAGCTGGAAGAGAGCGTCGCGCAGCGGGCGCGGATGAAAGTCGTCGGAGTCGGCGGTGGTGGTGGTAATGCGGTGAACCGGATGATCGAGGAACAGCTGGCTGGCGTCCAGTTCATCTCGGTCAACACGGATGCGCAGGCCCTTCAGGCCTCGAAGTCCGATCTCAAGGTGCAGATCGGCAAGAAGCTGACGCGGGGCCTCGGCGCAGGCGCTCGGCCGGAGATCGGACGCCAGGCTATCGAGGAAAACAAGGACGAAGTCCTCCAGACCGTCCAGGAATCCGACCTGGTGTTCGTGACCTGCGGCATGGGCGGCGGCACCGGCACCGGGGCCGCCCCGATCGTGTCCCAGTTGGCCCGTGACGTGGGCGCGCTCACCGTCGGCATCGTGACCAAGCCGTTCCTGTTCGAGGGCCGGAAGCGGATGCGTCAGGCCGAAACCGGCATCGCGGAAATGCGGAGGCACGTCGACACCATGATCGTGGTGCCCAACGAACGGCTCCTCGCCGTGGTCGGGAAGGGGATTCCGTTCCAGGACGCCTTGAAGAAGGCCGACGAAGTCCTGCTCCACGCGACGCAAGGGATCGCCAGCCTGATCACGTCCACCGGCATCATCAACGTCGACTTTGCGGACGTACGGACGATCATGCAGAACGGCGGTGCGGCGCTCATGGGAACGGGGATCGGCCGCGGTGAGAACCGCGCGATGGAAGCTGCTCAACAGTCCATTTCGAGCCCGCTCCTCGACAACGTCTCCATCGCCGGTGCGACCGGCGTGCTCATCAACATCATGGGAGGCGAGGACCTGACCCTGGGCGAGGCGACGCAAATCAGCGAGATCATTCACGATGCGGCCGGCGACGAGGCCGAGATCATCTTCGGGGCGACCACCGACCCCGCAATGCAGGGCGAAATCCGAGTCACCGTCATCGCCACCGGCTTCGACAAGGCCGTGACCGGCGACCCGGTCAGCCGCCAAGTGGGCGGTGCCGTGCTGAGCTTCCCGACCCCACGACGGCATGCGACCCCGGTGGTCCCGCTGCCGACTCCCGGCAAGGTCGAGCCCAAACGACCCGCCGCCGACCCGGCCGGAGGTGAAATCTCGGAGATGGAGATTCCAACCTTCATCCGCCGTCAAATGGACTGATGTACGCTCGGGCCGCGTTCCTCGGGTTGGCGGTGCTCGGCGCCTCGGCTGTCGCGGTGGTGTCGGGCTCCTGGCTCTCGAGCAAACCGGTCGTGGCCCCCCCCATCCTGGTCCGCGAGGCCTATCGGGAAACGGTCGATACCCTGCAATCCGGCGAGACACTCTCCGAACTGTTTGCCCGGCACGGAGTAGTGAATTTCGATTTCGGCGCGTTCAACCCGGATAGCACGCTCGATCCGCGGCGCGCCCGCGCGGGACTGGTGTTCTCGTTTCGGCGGCTGGTTACCGACTCGGCCCCTTCCCGCATTTCAGTCCGCCGCGGCCCGGAGGAGCGGCTCCATTATGAGCGAATGGGCGCGGAATGGCGGTCCCGCAGTGAACCGATCATGTGGTCCTCGGAAACCGTCCGAGTCGAAGGGCCCATCGGTGACGCCCTGTACTTGGCCTTGGACGCGAACGTGCCGGAGGACGTGCTCGGATCGGGCGAGCGGATCCGCATGGCCGGTAACCTCGCGGAGATTTACGACTGGACCGTTGACTTCACGCGCGACATCCGGCCTGGAGATTACTTCCGTGTGCTGATGGAGCGGCGCCTGTCGGAGGAAGGAGAAGTGCGGTTGGGGCGGATCCTCGCGGCCGACCTCACGCTCACGGGAAAGCGTCTGCCGGCGTACCGGTTCGAAGCCGAGGATGGTACCACCGGCTATTTCGATGACCAGGGGCGCTCCTTGCGCCGCGCATTTCTGCGGGCTCCGCTCGAGTTCCGGCGGATCTCATCACGGTTCAGCTCGGCCAGGCGGCACCCGATCCTCGGCCGGATCCGGACGCACGCCGGAACCGACTACGCGGCTGGGCGTGGCACGCCGGTACGCGCCACGGCTGATGGTGTCGTCCTCCGTGCCGGCCGGGTGAGCACCTATGGCAACCTGGTGGAGCTTCGACACGCCAAGGGGATCACGACCCGGTACGGGCACCTGCAGCGCATTGCGGTGCGGTCCGGCGCCCGGGTCACCCAGGGTCAGGTTATCGGATACGTTGGCGCGACGGGATTGGCCAACGGTCCACACCTGCATTATGAGTTTCGTGTGAATGGTGTGGCGAAGGATCACCGGCGAGCCGATCTCGGTACCGGGGACCCGGTGCCCAAGAAAGATCGGGCCGCCTTCGAGCGCGAGCGGGACCGGTTGGATGCACTCATCAATCCTGCCGCGTCGGCTCCAGCCGTTTCTGATCCGCCTCTCCCCGCCGAGTGAGGCAGGCGCCGCCAGCCGCAAGCATCCCCTTCCTCATCGTGCCATCTTAAGTCCATGACGCTGGTCTTGATTCTCCTCGGTGCGGTGGGGATGGCCTTCGCTACCTACTGGTGGCTCGAACGCATCGGTCGTCGAGCCTGGCTTGCCGCGGCCTGCCGGGCGCTCGCCTGGAGTGCGCTCGGGGTGCTTGTCCTCAACCTGAGCTGCGCCACACGCCGGCCGGCCGGCCCGCCGATCGCACTGCTCGACGCCTCGCTGAGCTACTCCGGCTCGGCACGGTGGACGGCGCTGCGGGACAGTCTGTCCGGTGTCGCGGACGTGTGGTACTTCGGCGATCAGCGCCCTGCGCGAGACTCGAGCGCGCGCGGTACGTCGCGGCTCGGCCCCGCCCTCAGCGCCGCCGCTGCCACCAACCGGTCCATCGTGGTTCATACCGACGGCGAGTTGGACGATGTGCGGGATATCCCTGCCGACATCCTCGCCCGTGCCCACGTGAACGTGCTGGCCCGGGAGCCCGAGGGCGATGTAGTCCTGGTTCGAATTCGCGGGCCGGAGCGGGTCACGCAGGGCGACACGCTCACGCTCGAAGCGGAGGTTCTCGCTTCGCCAACCAGCCAGGTCCAACGGATCGGCGTGGTGTTGGGGGCCGGATCCCTTCGTCTCGCGAGAGCCTCGGTTGACATCGAGCCCGGCGGACGCAAGCGGGTCCAGCTCCGGGCGCCGACCACCCGGCTGCCTGCCGGCGAGCAGCTGATCACGATCGCACTCGATGGCGTTGTGGACAGCGAGTCGCGCAACGACATGAGGCTCCACCACGTCGAGATCGTCCCGACCCCGGGCGTGGTCATCTTGGCCAGTCCGCCGGATTGGGACGCGAAGTTCCTTTACCGTACGCTCAAGGAAGTCTCGGACCTCCCGGTTCGCGGGTACAGCCGCGTGACCGATGGCGCGTGGCATGGCATGGACGACCTCGGGTTGGTATCCGAGTCGGTCGTGCGCCGCGCCGCCCTGGGGGCCGACCTGCTGATCCTCAAGGGACGCGACGAGGGTCTGGGTCCTGGCCCGGGCACCAGGGCCGTGTGGCGCTGGCCAAGCGGCGAGAATGGCGTGACGACGCTGGAGGGGGATTGGTACGTGACGCCTGAACCCGGCTCTCCCGTGTCTCAAGCCTTCCTTGGGCTCCCCGTCGATTCCTTTCCCCCGGCAACACAGGTGACGCCGATCGATACGGTAACCGGTGGATGGACCGCGCTGACTGCCCAAGCGGGGCGGCGCGGAGCGTCCCGGACCATCGTCACGGGCTTCGACGACGGCCGGCGGAGACGGCTCGTGGTTGGGGCAGACGGCTTCTGGCGCTGGGCCTTTCGTGGAGGGAGCAGCGAGCAGGGGTACCGATCCTTCGTCGCGTCTGCCGCCACCTGGCTCCTCGGCGGGGCAGATTCGGCGCGCGGCCCAGCCGTGGTGGTGCATGCGGTGGTGGAGCGCGGCCGTCCCGTGGTGTTCCGTGCTGCCGTGAAGGACTCATCGGCCCTGCCCGTTCACTTGAGCGGGCCCGCCGGTGCCAGGACCGACACGCTCAGGTGGGACGGCATCGGCGAGGCGGAGGTATGGCTACCTCCCGGGGAATATCGTTACCGCTTCGCGTCGGGCGGTCCCGAGCATGTGATCGGGGTGGAGGAGTATTCCACTGAATGGCTGGTGCGCCCCACCACGCTTGCCAGCGCCGCGGCCGGCGTGACGCGGCAGACCGGCCGGGCCTCAGCGCGGGAAGCGCTCTGGCTGTTCGGCCTGGGCATCTTGGGTTTGGTCGGCGAGTGGACCGTCCGGCGCCGGCTGGGGCTCCGATGAGCGACAAACGACTCGGGGCGTCACAGAAGCGTGGCGTTTGGCAGCGGATCAAACGGCTGGCCCTCACCGATGTGGGTGCCCTGGTCCGGCGCTTGAACGCCGACGATCTCGAGGCTATCGAACGTATTCTGATCGAGGCGGACTTCGGAGTGCAGGCCACCGTCGAGCTCACCGAGGCACTGGAAGATGAGGTGCGGCGAGGGAAGGCCAAGACGGAGGCCGACCTCAAGGCCTCGCTCCGGCAGCGGCTAGTGGGCTTGTTAACCGGCCCACCCAATCCCGGGCAGATTGCGGTAGCGGAAGGCGGCGGGGTCACCGTCGTCCTCCTGGTCGGTGTCAACGGCGTCGGGAAGACGACCACGCTGGCCAAACTTGCGGCCCGGCTTGCCGGTGAGGGCCGGCGGGTGCTCGTCGCCGCGGCCGACACGTACCGTGCCGGTGCCATCGAGCAATTGGAAACATGGGCGGAGCGGCTGGGCGTAGACTGCGTGTCCGGCCGTCCAGGTGGTGACCCGGCCGCAGTCGCATTCGACGCGGTGGACGCGGCGGCGGCCCGCGGCGCGGACACGGTGCTGATCGACACCGCGGGGCGGCTCCACACCCAGGACGATCTCATGGAGGAACTCCGTAAGGTGAGCCGCGTCGTGGCGCGCCGGGCGCCGGGAGCGCCACACGAAACGCTCCTGGTGTTGGACGGAACGGTTGGCCAGAACGCTGTCCAGCAAGGAAAGATGTTCCGCGATGCGGTTGCCCCGACGGGGCTCATCGTGACCAAGCTCGATGGCAGTGCGCGAGGTGGCGCCGTCGTGGCCCTCCGTCGCGAGTTGGACCTCCCGATCCGCTTTATCGGCGTGGGCGAGGGACTGGACGACTTGGAGCCGTTCGATCCCGGCCGCTACGCCGATCTCCTGCTCGCGGAGACCTGACCGGCCGTGACGGTCCGGCTCGATACCAGCGTCCAATTCCTCAAGGGCATCGGTGCCCGCCGGGCCGAGTCCTTGAGCCGACTCGGCATCCGAACCGCGCGGGATCTGCTGTGGCATCTGCCCCATCGATACGTCGACGCGTCGACGGTCACTCCCCTGGCCAAGGCACGGGTGGGCGACGACGTGGCCTGTGTTGGTCGGGTGGTCGACACGGGTGTGCAGCCCACCCGGCGCGGGCTTCGGATCTTTCGGGCGGTGCTCCGCGACGACTCCGGTGTGCTGGAATGTGCCTGGCCGGGCCAAGCGTTTCTCGACCGGAGCATCCGAGTCGGGCAACTCCTCCTCGTGGCTGGTCCGGTGCGGTTCTATCATGGGCGACAGATGGCTCCCCGCGAGTTCGTGGTCTTGGGCGACGCCGACGGTGAGGACACTGAAGGCACGGACGCGGGAAAGATCCTCCCGGTGTATCCGGCAACGGAGGGGTTGAGCCACAAGATCATTCGCAGCTTGATCGATCGGCACCTGGAAGCGTTGCTTGCCCTGAGCCATGATCACATGCCCGATCCGCTGCGCCACCGGCTTGGGTTGCCGACCTTGCCGGACGCATTGCGGGCGGTCCATCGGCCTCGATCGCTCGACGAGGCCGAGCAAGGACGCCGTCGGCTTGCGTTCGATGAATTGTTCGATCTGCAGCTCACCTTGGTCCGGGCACGCGCCGTGGCCAAGCGGGCACGTGGTGGAATCGCGTTTGAGATCCGCCGTGAGCTCACTTCGCGGTTGAAGAGCCACCTTCCGTTCAGCCTGACTGCCGACCAGCGACAGGCGATTCGCGAAATCACCGCGGACATGACGGCGCCCGACCGGATGCACCGGTTGTTGATGGGCGACGTCGGGACCGGTAAGACCATCGTCGCGCTCTTCGCCATGCTCCTGGCCGTCGAGAACGACTACCAAGCGGCGATGATGGCGCCGACCGAGCTCCTGGCGGAACAGCATGCTGCCACGCTCGAGCGACTCTTGGAGCCGCTCGCTATCGCGCCCGAGCTGATCCTTGGCCGTCAGACATCGAGTGAGAAGGCAGCCTCGCGGGAGCGCCTTGCCGACGGACGCTCGCGGATCGTCGTAGGGACACATGCGTTGCTCCAGGACACGGTGTCATTCCACCGGTTAGGGCTCGTGGTCATCGACGAGCAACACCGTTTCGGGGTCGAGCAGCGCGCTACGCTGATCGGCAAGGGCGACACCCCGGACGTCTTGCTGCTCTCCGCCACCCCGATTCCCCGCTCGCTGGCCCTCACGCTCTATGGGGATCTCGATATCTCGACGCTTCGGGAGCGCCCACCCGGGCGCGGTGACGTCCGCACCGCGATTCGAACGCCGGCTGAACGGAACCGCGTGCTCGACTTCGTCCGGCAGTGTTGCGTGGCGGGCGGTCAGGCATACGTGGTCCTCCCGGTCATCGAGGAATCGGAACGCGCCGACCTTCGCGCCGCGACGACCATGGCCCAGCGCCTGGCCGCGCGCTGGCCCGATCTGCGGGTCGGCCTGGTCCACGGTCGGCTGAAGCCTGATGAACGAGACCAGGTCATGCGCGATTTCCGGGCAGGGAATGTCGATTTGTTGGTTGCCACCAGCGTCATCGAGGTCGGGATCGACGTGCCCAATGCCACCGTCATGTTGGTGGAGCATCCCGAACGGTTCGGGCTCGCCCAGCTGCACCAGCTGCGGGGGCGGGTGGGGCGCGGCGCGGCAGAGAGTCACTGCATTCTTCAGGTCGAGGACCGAATCCTCCCACGGCTCGAGGCGTTTGCCGCCACCAACGACGGTTTCACGGTGGCCGAGTTGGACCTGGCCGAGCGGGGCATGGGAGACCTCATCGGGGCGCGCCAAAGCGGTGGATTCGAGCTGCGCCATGCGCGCCTGCCGCAAGATGCCGAGCTGCTTGGCCAGGCACGGGCCCTCGCATCCGAGGTCATCGCGGCCGACCCCGAACTCCAAGAGCCCGCCGGGCGCGCCATGCGTGAGCGGGCCGTAGCCCGCTACCCCAAAGCGATGGAACTGTTTCGGGTTGGGTGACCTGAGTTGATTCAGAACCGGACCTGGAACCCCAGCCCGACCCCGTTCGAGAATTGCTGGACGACGGGCGCGAACGGCTCATTGTCCGGCGGCGAGTCGACGGACCGTGTCAGCTCCCAGACGAACAATGCGGTGGCACCGAGCAACGCGGCTTCGCCCGCGATGAGCCAGCGCGTGGCCTTCTCGTCGAGGGCCAGGGTTTCCTGATACAGCTGTTCGGTGACGGGGTCCACATAGCGTCCCGACTGCTCGAGCTCACATCGGAGTGCATTCGGCGTCGCACAGCGGGCATCGATTCGATCGAAGGAACGGTTGGCGTCGTTGTGGGCATCGGCAGCCGCGATGTTGAACCCGATCGAGGCGGCCAGTGCCACCCACTTGCCATACTTGACGAGCGGGCGCGACACCTGCGCGGCGGCCGACGTCGGGGCGACGACGAGCATGGCAAGGAGGAAGGGCAGGGCGCGGTTCATTGTTGCTGGTAGCGAGAGAAATCTCCGATCCCACCGATCGCCACGATACCGTCCTCCAGTACCACCGGTGCCATTCGGATGGGTTGCCACATGACGAGGCGCCAGTCCTCGGTGCCGTTGGCTCCGATGGCGCGGATGACCCCGTCGGCTCCGCCCACCAAGACCCATTGGCGAAACTGAACGGGCGGGGCGGTAACCGGCCAATGAAGCGCCGCCATGACTCTGGCCCGGGGGCTGGGAGCGGGCCCGAGGTCGATCTCGTACAGGGTCCCGCTGCGGCTGACGACGAATGCGGTGTCGCCGTGCACAGCAGGGGGTTCCAGGATCGCGGCATCGAGCGCTACTCGCCAGACGACCGCCAGGTCGCGCGGGCGGAGTCCGATGAGGAGAGAGTCTGTGGTGCCGGCAACGAGGAGCTCGCCAAAGCGGCGCCAGCCACCCAGCACGGCCCCCGGCGAGCTGGCGCGGTGCAACACCTTGCCGTCACCGGTGGTGAGGCAAAAGATCGAATCCGTCGTGGCGAAGACCGTGGTGTCGATCCCGCTTTGGTAGGCCGCCGCGCGCGATGAGCCGAGCCGCCGCTCCCACACCTCTACTCCGGTCTTGGCGTCGAGACCCACGAGTCGACCGTCGAACGTCGGAACGAGAATGCGACCGTCCGCGAGCGTGATCGGCGCGCTGGGCTTGCCCGCATCATGCTCCCACAGGATTGCGCCGTCTGCTGCTCGAAGGGCGACGACGCGACTGTTCGGCCGGTCGGTCGCGGCGTAGAGCGTGTCGCCGGATTGGACGACGCCCCCAAACACCGATCCAGGGAGTCGCTTGCTCCAGCGCGTCTCCCCGGTGGCGAGGTCGATCGCGTACACCCGGCGATCGGCGTCTCCGACGAACATGATCGAATCCACCATGGCCACCGCACCCGAGGCGCCGCGCCCCGTCTTGGCGTTCCAGCGCTCTGCCAAGGGGATGGCGCCGGCATTCTCCGGCATGGGCTGGAGCTTCGGGCGGTAATTCAGGCAAGCCGCGTTGACGAGGCTCAGGAGCACGGCTAGACTGAAGCCGCCGCCGGACCATCGAACCTTCAGCGCGAGCATGGCATGCCTGTCGTTCGAATCACTGAATTATCCTCGCACGTCGACGAACGCGTCACCGTTCGGGGGTGGGTTGTAACGACCCGGTCCAGCGGCAAGATAGCGTTCCTCGTGCTGCGTGACGGGTTCGGCCACCTCCAGGCCGTCCTGCCCCGTAAGGAGGTGACGGACGAAACCTGGGAAGTGTTCCAGTCCCTGACCCAGGAAACGAGCCTGGCGGTCACAGGGTTGGTGCGTGCCGACGCCCGAGCGCCGGGGGGGTTCGAGCTGACGGCCGATGGGCTCACCGTTCTGGGCCCGAGCGTCGACTACCCCATCACCCCTAAAGAACATGGGACGAGCTACCTCTTCGAACATAGACACCTCTGGCTCAGAAGTCGCCGACAGGTCGCCATTGCCAGAGTGCGCCACGAGGTCGTGCAGGCAATCCGCGACTTCTTCTACGAGCGCGATTTTACCCTGGTCGACACTCCGATCCTGACGGGCGCCATCGGGGAGGATGCCGGGAACCTATTCGCCACGGATTACTTCGATTTGGGCCGCGCGTACCTGGCCCAGACCGGGCAGCTCTACGTGGAAGCGGCGGCGGCCGCGCTGGGTAGGGTCTACTGCTTCGGCCCGACGTTCCGGGCCGAAAAGTCGAAGACCCGGCGGCACCTCACCGAGTTTTGGATGGTCGAGCCTGAGGTCGCCTTCGCGGATTCCAACGACAACATGCGCCTGCAGGAAGATTTCGTGAGCAGCATCGTGGCACGAGTGCTCGACCGCCGCGCCGAGGATCTCGCGGAACTCGAGCGCGACACGGCACCGCTCGAGCGGGTAACGCCACCGTTTCCCAGGCTGTCCTATAGCGAGGCGGTGGAGCGGCTCAACGCGCTGGGCTCAGATATCCAATGGGGGAAGGACCTCGGGGGCGACGACGAAACGATACTCGCCGAGCAGTACGACCGGCCGGTCTTCGTCTACAACTACCCGAAGGAGGTCAAGGCCTTCTATATGAAGGAAAACCCGGAGGACCCGCGCACAGTCCTGGGGAATGACTGTCTGGCCCCGGAAGGGTACGGAGAGATCATCGGCGGCTCGCAACGCGAGGACGACTACGATCGGTTGAAGGCCCGCATCATCGAGCAGGGACTCGACCCCGCGGCCTACGATTGGTACCTCGATCTGCGTCGCTACGGCACCTTCGTGCATTCGGGTTTCGGCCTCGGGGTCGAGCGGACGGTGTCGTGGATCTGTGGCAACCCGCACATTCGCGAATCCATCGCCTTCCCCCGCCAGATCCACCGGCTCCACCCCTGAGCCCGCCGCGCACCGCGGCTCATGGTTCGTCCTTCGACTCGTCCCAGAGCCGGTCGAGCACCTCCAACCCCGCCGCATGCACGTTGATGTGCCGCGTCTCCGCCAGGCGCTCCATCGCGGTGAACCGGCGTCGGAACTTGCGATTGGCCGCATCCAACGCCACCCCGGGGGGCACGCCGGCCTTGCGTGCCAGATTCACCACCGCAAACAGCAGATCGCCGATCTCTTCGCTCACGCGGTGACCGCGTTCGGCGTCGCCTGACTCGGCAAACTCCGCCTCGCACTCGGCGAGTTCTTCGCGGACCTTGTCGGCCGGCCCCGCGGTATCGGGCCAATCGAACCCGACGGCGGCGGCGCGTTCTTGCAGGCGTTGGGCCATGAGAAGCGGTGGCAGGGTAGGTGGCAGCCCGTCCAACAGGCCCCCGTCCTGCCCGCGCTCGCGATGTTTGATGACCTCCCAAGACTCCTTCGGCCCACCGTCGAACAGGTGCGGGTGCCGTCGCTGAATCTTCCGCTCCAACGTCTCGGCCACGTCTGCGGCCGTGAACTCACCGGATTCCTCCGCCAGCACCAATTGGAAGGCCACGTTGAGCAACACGTCCGCGAGTTCATGCCGGATCTCCTCGGCCGATCCGCGGGCGAGCGCGTCATCGAGCTCGAGCGCCTCTTCGACCAAGTAGGGCCGAAGCGTCTCGCGCGTTTGGGCCCGGTCCCACGGGCACCGTTCGCGTAGGTCGGCAACCAGGGCCATGGCCCGCCCAAGCGCTGAATTGTCTTGCATTTATCCTCCTTGGCCCATATGATACCCGCCGTCTTGTGAGCCAGTCAAACCAGCGGCCGGTCGCCCGTGCCTGGGCGGATGTCGATCTCGGCGCGATCGTCGCCAACGCGAACACCGTGGCCTCCGTTTCCCAGAGCCGCCTCTTGCCGATGGTCAAGGCCAACGGCTACGGGCTGGGTGCGGTCCAGGTCGCCGGGGCCCTCGAGTCGCTCGAGCCTTGGGGATACGGCGTCGCCACGCTGGCCGAGGGGGCCGAACTTCGGTCGGCAGGCATCGAGCGGCCCGTCGTCGTGTTCAGTCCGCTCGTGCCGGAGGACATCGCTGATGTGCTCCGGCACGATCTCCGCCCCGCGATCGGCGACCTTCCGGCGTTAGAGGTGTGGGTCGGTGCCACTGACCGGCCATTCCACCTCGAGATCGATACCGGCATGACTCGCGCCGGACTGCGCTGGCACGACGCCGAAACGTTGGCACACGCGCTCCGGCTGGTGGCATCGGCACCCGGGTGGGAAGGGATCTTCACGCACTTCCACTCAGCCGACACCGACGACTCGGCGACGGCCACGCAGTGGGAACGGTTTCACAGCGTGCTCCAAAACCTGCCCCGGCGGCCGGCCTTGATTCATGCGGCCAACAGCGCCGCCGCACTCCGTGGCACCCGTTTTTCCGGCGACCTGGTCCGCCCTGGGATCTTCCTCTATGGCGGAGCGGTGGGCGGTCACGAGCCGGCGGTGGCGGTTCGATTGCGGGCTCCCGTGGTGTCGCTGCGGACGATCAGGGCCGGCGATACGGTGAGCTACGGCGCGACGTGGACCGCACCGGCTCCGACTGAGATCGCCACGATTGGGATTGGGTACGCCGATGGCGTGCCTCGCGTGCTGGGCGGTCGGACCGATGTCGAATTGGCCGGCGCCCGCCGTCCGCTCGTGGGTCGAGTCACCATGGACCTCTCGATGGTTGCGGTCCCGGCCGGCACGGTCCAATGTGGCGATGTGGCGACGGTCTACGGGGGACTCGTCTCCCTCAGTGAGCAAGCTGAGCGAGCGGGGACCATTTCGTATGAACTGCTGACCGCCCTCGGAGGGCGGGTACCTCGACTCTACCGGCACCGATCATGAATCCACACTTCGCATCGTTGGTCTTGGGATTGGCACAACAGGCACAGGCCGCACTCGACGGCCAGCTCCCGCCGGGCGCCGAGCAATTGGGTGCACCCGACACCAAAGACGTGGCTCAAGCGCTGATCGATACCCTCGGCATGCTGGAGCAAAAGACCACCGGGCACCTCGACGCCGAGGAACACGCGCTCCTCACCCAGACGCTCACGTCCCTCCGGTTCCGCTTCGTTCAGGCTTCTTCCGCACAGTGACGCGACGGGCTGCTATCGTCGTGCTGGACGGACTTGGCGTTGGACCGGCCCACGACACCGACCAGTACGGCGACTCGGGAAGCCACACCCTCGGCAACGTGGTGCGGTCGGCGCCCGAACTCCGACTGCCGAACCTCGAGGCGCTGGGCCTGGGACACACCGCGGACTTGGGGTCGATCCGATCGGTGAGCACTCCTCGGGCCGCGCACGGGAGCTGCGAGCCGGCGAGCCCGGGCAAGGACAGCACCACCGGGCATTGGGAAATCTGTGGGCTCCTGCTTCCCAAGCCTTTCCCCACTTTTCCCACGGGATTTCCCGAGGACCTGCTTCGAGAATTTTCCCGGCGGACGGGTCGCGGTGTGCTCGCCAACAAGGCAGGCTCGGGCACGGCGCTCTTGGAGGAATTCGGGGCGGCGCACGTGGCGTCCGGCGACTGGATCGTGTACACGTCGGCCGACAGCGTGTTCCAAGTAGCTGCCCATGAAGACGTGGTTCCGCTGGAGGAGTTGTACCGCGCCTGTGCGATCGCGCGGGACATGCTTCAACCGCCGGTCGGTGTTTCCCGCGTCATAGCGCGACCGTTCCATGGCTCGGCGGGGCGGTGGGAGCGCACGCCGCATCGCAGGGATTTCAGCCTGGCGCCTCCCGGTGTGACGTTGCTCGATCGATTGGCGGCAGCCGGCATTGCACGGGTGGGCGTGGGGAAGGTGGACGATCTGTTTGCCGGCCGGGCTATCGAGAGCATCCATACCAAGACCAATCAAGAGGCCTATCGATTGATTCGCGATGCGCTCCAGACCATGGCCCAGGGCTTTCTGTTCGCCAACGTGATCGAGTTCGATCAGACGTGGGGGCATCGCAACGACATCCATGGATTCGTGGACGGACTCCGCGAGTTGGATGAGGCCATCCCGTCGATCCTCGATGCAGCTCGGGCGGACGACCTCATTATCTTTACCGCCGACCACGGCAACGACCCCACGACGCCCTCGACCGATCACTCCCGCGAGGTCGTTCCCGTCTTGGCCTACGGTCCCAAGATCGCGGCGATTGATCTGGGACGGCGGGCTACCTTTGCCGACATGGGTCAGACGGTCGCCGAGTTTCTGGGGGTCGATCCCTTATCTGCCGGCAAGTCATTCTTGAGCGAGGTGTGGCGTGGGTGATGCCTTGGTGGACGGCGCGCGGCGGGCACAAGCCGCCGCGCATGCGCCCTACTCGAAGTTCCCGGTCGGAGCAGCACTGGAGTCGGTTGACGGCACGGTGTTCTTCGGGTGCAACGTGGAGAACGCGTCCTACGGGCTCACCATATGCGCCGAGCGTGCGGCACTGGTGGCAGGAGTGGTGAGCGGGGCTCATCGATTCCGGCGGCTCGCGGTTGCCACATCGGTCGACCCGCCTGCCTCGCCCTGCGGCGCGTGTCGCCAAATGCTCGCGGAATTCGGCTTGGATCTCGAGATCGTGGCCGTCGGGCCCACCGAGCGGCGCGAGTGGACGCTCGGAGAACTCCTGCCCGATGCGTTTCTGCCTGATCGTTTACCGCGCGGCGACCAGTGATCGACTTCCGCACGTCCGCTCGGGCCGCCCGCGTTGTTGCCGCGAGCGCGCTACTTGGCCTGGTGGCGCTTGCGTGTCAGGAAGACCTGACGGCGCCCGGCTCCTGCCCGGCGCTCTGTCCCGGCGGTGCGCCCGAGGTGGTCGATACGGTGTTGACGCCGATTCCCGGGGGCGACAGCACGTTCATCGGATACGTCGAGGCAGGTGCGGGATCCGCCTTGCTGGCTGCCGAGCAGCTCGGAGGCGTCGATGCCCGTGCCGTCCTTCGTTTCGCCTCGCGAGGGGATTCGGTGCTGGTCCGCGACACCCTTCGTGCCTTCACCATCGACTCCGTGCTCATCACGGTTGGCCTCCTGGCCCGTGACAGCACCGTTTCCGGGTTGAGCCTCGTGCTCTATCGCCTGCCGAGCACGGTCGATTCCGCGGTCACTCTGGCGGAGGTCAACGCGGCCTTCATCCCCGCCAACCTGGTGGGGACCATTCCGATTCCGGATTCGATTCAGACGGGAAGCGTCCAATTGCCACTGGCCGACACGTTGCTCGCCCGCGTGGCCATTCCCCCGGGCGACAGCGGCATCCTCGCGATCGCCATCGGCCTTCAGGGGGCGGCGCAGACCGGAGTCCGGCTGGGCAGCCAGACGGGTGGCTCGCTCGCTCCTGCCTTCGCCACATTTGTGACCGCGGACATTGCCGATACGGCGCTTCAGGCCCAGAACATCATCCGGGTCGCCAGCTTCAACACATTCGTGACCAGCACCGCGGGCTTCCCACCGCCGGATCTGCTCTCCGTCGGAGGCGCACCGTCCACCCGGTCGCTCATCCGGTTCGCACTACCGTCCCGGATCAAGGACTCCGTGCAGATCCTTCGGGCCACGCTCGAGTTCGTTCCCGAGAGCCCGCTTCCGGGGCTGCCGAACGACCCGGCCACCCTCGAAGTTCGCGGCCTCTTGAGCGATATCGGGGCGAAGTCCCCGCTGTGCAATCTGTCGAACCTCTGCGGCGGCGCGATCATCACCCGCAGATCGCAAGCGGAGCTCGTGGCCGGCAGCACCGACACGCTGCGCGTGGAAGTCCCCGACATCGTCCGGGGCTGGCAGGGAGAGGACGGTGCGCCGGAAGCGTTCTTTGTCCTGCTGATACCAGAAGGGGGGAGTTTCACGACCGCGACATTCGGCTCCACGCGTGCGGGCGTGACCGTGCCCCGGCTCCGTATCACGTACGCCCGCCGGCTCGAATTCGAGGTTCCCTGATATGCGGCGTCTTCTCCTGGGTACCCTCCTCGGGGCGCTGGTTCCGTGCGTCGTGTCGGCACAGGCGTCGCAATTCGGCACTCGAGGGCTTGGGCTGCCAGGACGCGGCGCATCGGTGCGGGCGATGGCAATGGGTGGGGGGTTCTCGCTGTTCGACGCCGAATCGAGCCTGAACCCGGCGGCGCTCACCGCGCTGGAAAACCTGGCGGCGGGGTTCACCGTGCTTCAGGAGTGGCGATCGCCCAGTAATCCGGTCGGGGACGCGTCGCTCAAAGACAGCCGGTTTCCCCTGGTCCGTGTCGCCGGGCCCCTCAAGAGCATCGGCCTTTGGATCGGTGGGTCGGCCGCGCTCTACACCGACCAGGATTTTCGGATCGCGACCACCGACACCTTAATGTTGCGGGGAGAGCCGGTTGGGGTATGGGACACGACCACGTCGCTCGGAGGGCTCAACGACCTCCAGCTCGGGGCGGCGCTCAAGCTCAATGACACTTGGTCCGTCGGCATGGGAGTCCACGTTATTACCGGTGGCACTCGGGTCGAGGTCCGCCGTTCGTTCTCGGACTCGAGCTTTGTGTCATTCCGCCAGCGCGCAGAACTGTCGCACACCGGCTGGGGCGTCTCGGCCGGCATCCTCGGGCAGCTGACCCCGAATCTTGCGGTGGCGGCGATGGCGCGGACAGACGCCAAGGCCCACACCGACCGCGACTCCACGTCGCTCGGCACCATCGACCTGCCACATCGGTTCGGCGCCGGAGTCCGCTGGCAAGCGAGACCCACGCTCGCGCTGGCTGGCCACGTACTCTACCGGACCTGGTCTGCAGCGAACAGCGATCTCCTGGCCCGCGGAGGCACCGGGGCTCAGAACACCTGGGAGGTCGCGGTTGGCGGTGAGCTGGTGGGCGATCCGGAGCGTCCGCATCGTCGGCCGATTCGCTTCGGCCTGCGCTACGGCCAGCTGCCCTTTCCGCTCGTGCCCGGGGAACAAGGCAGGGAGTTCGGCGTGTCGATTGGGACCGGCACTCGGTTCGCGGCCCTCCGGGCTGGTGTGGACCTGGCGCTCGAACGGGTCTGGCGCAGCGAGGGGCCCGACTTCTCCGAGACGGCCTGGATTGTTACTGCCGGGGTGTCGGTTACGCCGTAGCATACCGGCGCCCGCCCAGGGCATGGCGGGACGGCCCACCTTGGTTTCCGATCCCACCCCGCCGGACTATCTTGACTGACTCATGGCGACCTCCGTCTACATCGAAACCTACGGCTGCCAAATGAACGTGGCAGACAGCGAGCTCATGGCCGGCTTGCTGCATGCCCACGGGTACACCATCAGTCCGGTACCGGATCAGGCGGATGTCATCCTGGTCAACACGTGCGCGGTCCGCGAGAACGCTGAGCAGCGGGTGGTGGGCCGGCTCGGGGACCTGCAACGCTACACCCGCCCGGGCAGCGTGCTGGGCGTCGTTGGCTGCATGGCGCAGCGACTCGGCAGCGAGCTCACGGAGCGCGTGCCCCGGGTCGACTTGGTGGCCGGCCCGGACGCCTACCGCTCCCTTCCCGACCTTTTGCGCTTGGCGGCAGGCGGTGAGCGCACGGTGGATACCGAGCTCCGACCCTGGGAACACTACGAGGACATCCCGCAGACGCGAACGGCCGGACCTACGGCCTTCGTGACGGTCCAGCGCGGCTGCGATTATCGGTGCACCTTCTGCATCGTTCCGTATACCCGCGGCAACGAGCGCAGCCGCAAATTGGAATTGATTCTCCGAGAAGTACGTGATCTCGTCGCCGAGGGGAGCAGCGAAGTCACGCTGCTCGGGCAAACCGTCAACGGCTACCACGATGGCGTCGCCGACTTTGCCGATCTCCTCCGGGCGGTCGGCGCCGTGGACGGAGTGCGGCGGGTGCGCTTCACCAGCCCGTACCCGACCGATTTCACCGATCGGGTCATCGAGGCCATGGCCACGACGTCCGCCGTGTGTGAGCACGTGCATCTCCCTGCCCAAAGCGGGTCGAATGCAGTGTTGCGGCGTATGCTGCGCCGGTACACGCGGGAACAGTTTTTGGACGTGATGGCCCGGCTGCGGGCGGCGATTCCCGGCATCACGTTCACCACGGATTTGATCGTGGGCTTTCCCGGCGAGACCGAAGCGCAGTTCCAGGAGACGCTGAACCTCGTCGGGGAAGCGCAATTCGATGACGCGTACACGTTCCGATACTCCGAGCGCGAAGGAACCCCGGCAGTCAAGCTCGGCGACGCGGTGCCTGAGGAGGAGGCCGGTGAGAGACTGCAGCGGCTCATTGGCGTGGTGCGTGAGGTGGCCCGCCGCCGGAACGTCGCGCGCGTGGGCACCATCACCGAGGTGCTGGTGGAGCGGCCGGCAAAGCGCGGGGGCCAATTGGGACGGACGCGGAGCAACCAGATGGTGCTCCTGGATCTGCCGGAATCGTCCATCGGCGAATACCACCGGGTCCGCCTCACCGGCACCACCGGTTCCACCTTTACCGCGACGCTCGCCGCTTCGCAGCTGGCCGTACTATGATCCGCAATCTGACCGAAGACCGAGTCACCGAAGCCTACCGCCGTCTGTCGGCCCACTTCCACAGCTTCTGTGGCTGCGACAGCTGCCGCAACGATGTGCTCATCTTCGCCTTGAACCGGCTGCCGCCCCGCTATGTGGCCTCCGACGAAGGCAAGGCCGTCACCGAGTTCCAACTGGAAAAGGGTCAGAATCGGGCCGACATCGACCGGACGCTGATCGATGGATTCAAGACGGTGGCCATGGCGCCACGCTGTGGCAAGGTGACGCCGCAGACGCTCTGATCCGAGCGCCGCGATGATGCGGCGCCCGATCATCCCAGTCACCGTCTGCTTCGGGGCCGGTCTCGCGACCGGCCTCCTGCGTTTCGGGGCACCCCTCGTCGCCATTTCGCTCCTCGTGCTCATCGGAGTCGCCGGCCGGCGATCGTGGGTTGGCTGGCTCAGCCTGGTGCTGCTGCTCGGCCGACTGCTCGGCGGCTCGCTCGCTCACGCCGAGCACGAGCGTTGTGCGGTACGACTGCCTCAAGCGCGCCTCGAATTCGTGGCCCTGGTTCTGGAGCCGGTCGGCTCGGCCGGCGGCGTGACCCGGCTCGAGCCACTCGGTGCCGGGTGCCGGGGCTCGACGGCAGCGCGGTGGCCGCCAGCCGAGCCCGTCCTCGCCGGGAACGAAGTCCGGCTGGTCGGTCGGTGGGTTCGGGGCGACAAACGAAACGGCCGCCACAGAGGGCAATGGGTCATCGAGGAGGTGCTCGATGTCCGACAGCGACCTCGTCCCGATCATGCCCTTCGCAATGCCACGGTCCGCATTATCGACCGGCTCTACGGGTCCCGCGCGCCGATCGTGGACGCCTTGGTCCTCAATCGGAAGGCAGACTTGGACCCTGCACTCCGCGACCGCTTCGCCCGATCCGGCATGATCCACCTGCTGGCCATTTCCGGGTTCCACGTCGGGCTCCTGACGGCGTGGTTATACGCCGCTTGCCGCCTGTTGGGGTTGGCGCGCACCACGGCGCTCATCGCGGCTTCGGGCAGCGCCGTGGCATATGCCGCGTTCCTGGGCTGGCCGGCACCCGCCACGCGGGCTGCCCTCCTGTGCCTGCTGGTGTCGGTGGCGCGCGGCCGCCAGCGAATGGTCGACGCCCTGTCGGTGCTCTCGGCAACCGCCCTCCTGGTCATGCTGGTGGACCCGTGGGCGATACTCAATGCCGGGGCCTGGCTTTCGGTTCTTGCAGTCTGGGGCATCATGACGTTCGCACCGAATCGTGACGCGGGTCAAAGGGTGCGACTCGTTCAGCGCGCCCTCGCCTCGTCGCTGGGAGCGACGCTCGCAACGGCGCCGGTCATCGCGGCACTGTTTGGTGTGGTATCCGTGGCCGGCATCGTGGTCAACCTGGTGGCGCTTCCCATCGCCGGCATCGCGGTGCCGGGAGTCTTGGCGAGCCTCATCACCGCCCCGTTCGCGTTTCCCATCGCTGAGCGTCTTGCCGGCGGCACGGGCCTCGGCCTCAATCTGTTGGAGCAATTGGCGGAGTGGGGAAGCCGCATTCCGTTGGGCCACGTGGTCCAGCCCACCGGTGCGTTGGCGGCGGTTCCCTGGGTACTGGTGCTGGCGGCAAGTCTGTGGATTCGCGGCCGGGGCAACACGCTGGGCGAGGCTTGGCGGAGGGTCCTATGGGTGGGTGTGCTTGCTCTCTGGGGAGTCCTGGGCCTCGGGCTCGCCGGCCCGGCGGGCGGGCGCGGATCGCTCGCGTTACATTTTCTCGATGTGGGGCAGGGCGACGGTGCTGCCATTCGCACGCCCGGGGGGCGGTGGGTCATCGTGGATGCCGGCCCCAGGCACGATCGATTCGACGCCGGCCGTCGCCGCGTCGTCCCATTCCTGCGACGACATCGAGCCCAGTCGCTCGACATGGTGTTGGTATCTCATGCGCATGCCGACCATCTCGGCGGAATCTCAGCTGTGCTCGAGCAATTTCCCGTGGGTGTGGCGGTCGAACCGGGCTTCCCCGTTGCCGACCCGATGTATCGGGAATTCTTGGGGGCCATGGAACGACACGAGATTCTCTGGCAACCTGCGAGGTCGGGCCAGCGGACTGAAATCGACGGGGTAGAGTTCTCGATCATCCATCCCGACAGCGCGTGGCAGGGATGGGGTGCAGATCTCAATGAGGACTCGATCGTGCTCCTGGTCGAGTATGGCGACTTTCAGGCACTCTTTGCCGGCGATGCGGGCCTGCCGGTCGAGGCGCTGCTGGAGGGGCGGGTAGGCCCGGTCGATGTGTTGAAGGTGGGCCATCATGGCTCGGCGAGTGCCACGGGCGGAGCGTGGGTCCGAGAGTTGCAGCCGAAGGTGGCGGTGGTTAGCGTGGGCAAGAACCGCTACGGCCACCCCGACCCCGGCGTCCTGGCCAGGCTTGGGGCCGAGGGGATAGCCCTCTGGCGCACCGATCGGGACGGAGTGGTAACCATCGAGACGGACGGGCGCACCATGGAGGTGCACGGTGCGCACCGCCGCCAGTTCGTTGCGGACCTCCGTGATTCGAACCGTTCTAGACAGGCAGATCGGCCGGCGCGCGTCCGGCCGGCGCCCGGCGAGAGGAGTAACGCCCAGTGATTCACGATTCGGCGGTCACCACGATCGAACGATTCATCATCGATCAGGAGCGTCAGCACCCGCAGGCGACAGGTGAACTCTCCGATATCCTCTACGATATCTGTCTGGCCGCAAAGCTCATCGGCGCCGAAATTCGCCGCGCTGGCTTGGTCGACGTGCTCGGCTCGGCGGGAGCGACCAATGTCCAGGGCGAGGAGCAGCAGAAGCTCGATGTGTTCGCCAACGACGTCATCAAGAATTCGTTGCTGCACACCGGCCGGGTGTGCGTCATGGGCTCGGAGGAGGAGGATGCGCTGATCCCGGTGCCGGACGCATATCCGGCGGGGAAATACGTCCTGCTCTACGATCCGCTCGACGGGTCCTCCAACATCGACTGCAATTCGTCGGTCGGGACCATCTTCAGCGTGTATCGCCGGGTGACTCCGGACGGATGCGGGACCCTGGCGGATCTGCTGCAGCCGGGCAAGGAACAGGTCGCGGCGGGCTACGTGATGTACGGGTCGAGCACGATGCTGGTGTACTCGACCGGGGACGGGGTCCACGGATTTACCCTCGATCCGACGATCGGGGAGTTCCTGCTCTCGCACCCGCGTATCGTCATGCCGGAAATCGGGCCATACTACAGCGTGAACGAGAGCAACTTCACTCGATGGAGCCCCGGGATCCAACGCGCGGTGCGCGGATTCAAAGGAGACCTGCCGGATCGCATCGACCGGAAGAACAGTCGGTACATCGGTTCGTTCGTGGCGGATTTCCACCGCAATCTCGTGAACGGCGGCATCTTCCTCTATCCGGCGGACACCAAGAACCCGCACGGCAAGCTGCGCATGCTCTATGAGGCGAGCCCCATGGCATTTCTGGCGGAGCAGGCCGGTGGCCTGGCGACCGACGGACGGCGCCGCATCATGGATTTACCGGTGACCGAGCTGCACCAGCGGACGCCGTTGATCATCGGTACCAAGCGCGACGTGGAATTCGTGCGTGACATCCTGACGGAGGTCGAGGGGTGAGCGGCCCCGATCCCAAGGGCACGCGGAAGCAGGTATACGGGCAGGCCGATTGGCACGGGGATGTCGCACGAGATCTTGGCTCGCCGGGCGAGTTCCCGTTCACCCGGGGCGTGTACCCCACGATGTACACCACCCGAGTGTGGACCATGCGGCAGTATGCCGGGTTCGGCACCGCGCACGAAACCAACCGGCGGTTTCGCCGGCTCCTGGCCGCCGGGCAAACCGGCCTGTCCACGGCGTTCGATCTGCCCACGCAAATGGGGATGGACTCCGACCACCCGCTCGCGCAGGCCGAAGTCGGCCGCGTGGGGGTGGCCATCGACACGGTGGACGATCTCGCCGAGCTGTTTCGCGAAATCCCGCTCGACCGCGTGTCCACCTCGATGACCATCAATGCCACCGCCGCCGTGTTGCTCGCCATGTACGTGGTGGTCGGCGAAGAGCAGGGGGTGGCCCGCACGCAATTGACCGGCACGGTCCAGAATGATGTGCTGAAGGAGTACATCGCGCGTGGGACGTACATCTATCCGGCGGAGCCGTCGTTGCGTCTCGTGACCGACGTGTTCCGGTTCGTCGCCACCGAAGGCATGCGGTTCAACCCCATATCCATCAGTGGCTATCACATGCGGGAGGCCGGTGCCACGGCCGTCGAAGAAGTCGGCTTTACGCTGGCCAACGCGGTGGAGTACGTCGGCCGCGCGGTCCACGCGGGCCTGGACATCGAGGACTTCGGGCCGCGGCTGTCGTTCTTCTTTGCCGCCCACAACGACCTGTTCGAGGAGGCGGCCAAGTTCCGGGCCGCGCGCCGACTGTGGGCCCGCCTGGTACGCGAGCGATTCAACGGCAGCGACGCAGCGGCCCGACTCAGATTCCACACCCAAACGGGCGGTGTCACGCTTCAGGCGCAACAACCGCGGAACAACATCGTGCGGGTGACCATCCAGGCGCTCTCCGCCGTGCTGGGTGGCACCCAGTCCTTGCACACCAACAGCTATGATGAGGCGCTCGCGTTGCCGTCCGCGGATGCGGCCACCCTGGCGCTTCGGACCCAGCAGATCCTGGCGTATGAGAGCGGGGTCGCCTCGACGGTCGACCCCTTGGCCGGGAGCTACTATGTCGAGGCCCTGACCGACGACATCGAGCAGGGCGCTCAGGAAATCCTGGCCGAAGTCGATGGAATGGGAGGTGCGGGGGCGGCCATCGAGCGTGGCTATTTTCAGGAACGGATCGCCCGGAGCGCCTATCGAGCGCAGCAGCAACAAGAGCGAGGTGACCAAGTCGTGGTTGGCGTCAACCAATTCACCGATGACGTCCCGGCGTCCCCAATCGAGATCCCGAATTTCGAAGAACTGGCAGACCGCCAACGCGAGCGGCTCGCTCAGGCCAAGGCGGCCCGGGACGCGACGGCCGTCACGCTGGCGCTCGGGGCACTCCGGGACGCGGCCACGCAGGGCCAGCCGCTCATGTCCTGCCTCATCGATGCGGTCCGTGTCCGGGCAACCATCGGCGAGATGAGTGGGGTGCTGAAGGAGCTGTGGGGCGCATACGCGCCGCCGCGGTGAGGTCCGGCGCGCTTCCGACACCACCGGCCAGCTTGAATCGCGGGTCACATCCGGCTAAGATATTGCGTTTTCTGTTCTTATGAGGCACGAGGCTTAGCAGCGACCATGCCGACGTACGAGTACGTGTGCCTATCGGGGCACACCTTCGAACGATTCGAGAAGATGTCGGACGCGCCCCGGACGAAATGCCCGGTGTGCGGCAAGCGCGCCGTGCGCCAGATTTCGGGCGGCGCCGGCCTCGTGTTCAAGGGCAGCGGCTTCTACATCACGGATTATGGCAAGGACGGCAAGGGGCCCCGGAAGGCCGACAAGGGCGGGGAAAAGCGGGAGAAGGGGGCCGAGAAGCCCGGCACCGCTGAGAAATCCAAGCCCGCCGCATCGGACAAGGGCGGGGGCGGGGGCGGGGGCGACTCCTCCGGTTCCGCCCCGAAGGCGCCAGCGTGACCGAGCGCATTCGCACTGAGCTGGCCCGCGTCGCGGAGGAGTTGGGTGGAGACGGAGTCGAGTTCGTCGTCGAGCGCCCACGCGACCCCACCCATGGCGACCTCGCCACCAACCTGGCGATGGTGTTGGCGCGCCGGCTCCGCCGCCGGCCGCGGGAGCTGGCCGAGACCGTGGTTGAGCGGCTCCACCTTCCTGCCGAGCTCGCCTCCAAGACCGAGATCGCTGGGCCCGGCTTCATCAATTTCTGGCTGGCCGACACGGCGCTGACAGAGCAGATCCAGGAGATCGTGTCGCTGGGGAGCCGGTACGGACGGAACACACTCGGTTCCGGCCGGAGCGTCAACGTCGAGTTCGTTTCGGCAAATCCGACCGGGCCACTCCATGTCGGGCATGGGCGTGGCGCCGCCGTGGGCGATGTCTTGGCCTCACTGCTCGAGTGGAGCGGGTATCGCGTGGTCCGCGAGTTCTATGTGAACGATGCCGGCACGCAGATTGATAAGCTCGCGGAGAGTCTGTGGGCCCGAGTGCAGCAGGCGGTGGGGCGGGACGTGGTTGTGCCGGAAGGCGGGTACTTCGGAGCCTATCTGGTCGAGAACGCCGACCAGATCCTGCGCGAGGAAGGCGCCGCGTTTGCCGACTTGCCGATGGAGGAGGGCCTCGGCCGGTGCCGAACCCTGGGTGTCGCACTCCAGCGGAGCGATCAGGATCAGGATCTGCAGACATTCGGCGTCCACTTCGACGTCGTTACCAGCGAATGTTCGCTCTACGACAACCGCAAGGTCGAGGCGGCGATCGACCAGCTGACCGCGCGCGGCCTCACGTTCGAGGCGGACGGCGCCTTGTGGCTCCGCACCGAGCGCTATGGCGACGACAAGCCTCGTGTCTTGCGCAAGCGCGACGGAACCTACACCTATCTCGTGCCGGATATCGCCTACCACGTCGACAAACATGATCGCGGCTTTGCCCACGTGATCGACGTCTGGGGCGCGGACCATCACGGCTACATTCCCCGCATGCGTGCGGTGCTCCAGGCCTTGGGGTATCCGGATGATTTCTTCGATGTGACGCTGGTGCAGCTGGTCAAGGTGATGCGGGGCGGGGAAGAGGTGAAGATGTCGAAGCGTACGGGGACGTTCGTCACCTTGCGGGATTTGGTCGAGGAGGTCGGCGTCGATGCTGCTCGCTACTTCTTCCTAATGCGGCGCGCCGATTCTCAGTTTGCCTTCGATGTCGATTTGGCAAAGCGCCGCACGGACGAGAATCCGATTTTCTACGTGCAAATGGCGCATGCCAGGCTGAGCGGCATCTTTCGGGTGGCCGAGTGCAATCCCGAGGACGTCGTCGGGGCTGTGGCGCTGGAGGACTTGCCGGCGCCCCATGATGTCGATTTGCTCAAGAAACTCACCATATTCCCCGATATCGTGGCGCGCGCGGCGGAAGAACGGGAGCCGCACCGGGTTCCCGTCTACGTCGAGGAATTGGCCCGTCTGGTGCACGGCTGGTATCACCACTGCCGGGTGCTCGGGGAGCCGCCCGGAGTCGAACGGGCCAGGCTCATGCTGGCCCGCGCCGCGCGCATCGTGCTGGGCAATGCGTTGGCCATTCTCGGGATCACCGCGCCAGACCGGATGTGACTATGACACTCTGTGTCGTCGGCAGTATCGCGCTGGATTCCGTCTTCACCCCGTTTGGCGAAACCGCCGACGCGTTGGGTGGGTCCGCGGTGTATTTCAGCGTGTCGGGGTCGCTGCTTCATCCCGTCAGCGTGGTCGGTATCGTGGGCGATGATTTTCCCATGGCCGAGCTCGACCGGTTGTCCGGTCGGGGCATCGACTGGTCCGGTGTCGAACAGGTGGCGGGAGAGAGTTTCCGGTGGAAGGGGAAGTACTCATACGACCTGCAGAACCGGGAAACCCTCGAGACTCGGCTCGGCGTGTTCGCGGATTTCAAGCCGACTATTTCGGATGGGGTGAAGGACGCGCGGTACGTCTTCCTGGGGAATATCGACCCGGAACTCCAGCTGGGCGTCCTGGATCAGATCCGGCAACCGCGGCTCGTGGCCTGCGACACCATGAATTACTGGATCCACAGCAAGCGGGACAGCCTCATGAAGTTGATGCAGCGCATCGACGTGCTCATGGTGAACGACAGCGAGGCGCGCGAGCTGTCCGGTGATTGGAATGTCTATCGGGCCGCCCGGTGGATCCTCAAACATGGGCCGCGATTAGCGATCATCAAGCAAGGCGCGTACGGCGCGGTCCTGGTGGATCAGGATCGGTTCTTCTACGTCCCAGGATTCCCGCTGGAGGATGTGTTCGATCCCACGGGAGCGGGTGACGCCTTCGCCGGCGGCTTCATGGGCCATCTGGCCCGCACCGACGACCTGTCGCCGGCCAACGTGCGACGGGCGATGGTGTACGGGTCGGCCATGGGCTCGTTCGCGGTCGAACGATTCTCGACCGCCCGGTTCGATGAGATCGGCCCAGCCGAGGTCACTGCTCGGGTGCGCGAGTTCAGCGACCTCGTTCACTTCGACATCGCGCCCTGACGACTTCACCAACCATGAAGTCCGCCGATCAGTACCGCGCTGCGGGCGTGGATCTCGACGCCGCCGAGGCGGCCAAGCGGAAGATCGCGGACCTCGTGGCCACCACGCGTACCAGCGACTCCCGAGGCAGGGTCGGCGCGTTCGGAGGCATGGTGCGACTCCCGGCGGGGATGGAGCACCCGGTGCTCGTCCTGAGCACCGATGGGGTCGGGACCAAGGTGCTGGTGGCCCGGGCCGTGGGACGATACGACACGATCGGCGAAGACCTCGTCAACCACTGTGTGAATGACATCCTGGTCCACGGGGCTCGGCCGCTGGCGTTCCTCGACTACATCGCCGGTGCCAGCCTGCCGGTCGATGCCATCGCGAGCCTGGTGGAGGGAGTGGCCCGCGGCTGCCGGGCCCATGCCATGCCGCTCGTGGGCGGTGAAACGGCCCAAATGGCCGACCTGTACCGGGCGGGCGAGTTCGACCTCGCCGGGACCATCCTCGGGGTCGTGGAGGAGGGACAGGCGCTCCACGGCGATGCCATCGAGCCGGGCGACGTGCTCCTCGGCTACGCCTCCTCAGGGCTCCACACCAACGGCTACACCCTGGCCCGCCGCATTCTCTTCGATGAGCAGGGGCTCGGCCCGGCCGATCCGCTGGGCGAAACCGGCCACACGGTGGGCGACGCCCTGCTGGCCGTCCATCTCAGCTACCACGATGCTGTGATGCCCGTCATTTCGCGACTCCACGGAATTGCCCATATCACGGGTGGCGGAATCGAGGGAAATCTCGCGCGCATCCTGCCACCGGGCTGTGAGGCCCTGATCGACCCCGCCAGCTGGGAGATACCGGCCCTGTTCCGGATCCTCCAGGCGAGCGGGCGGGTGGCGATCGAGGAAATGCGGCAGGTGTTCAATCTGGGGGTCGGACTGATCGTCGTGCTCCCCCCGGACCAGGTGACCCCGGTTCGTGCTGCGGCAACCCACGCAGGTGCCGCAACCTGGATCATGGGCGAGGTGCGCCGGGGTGAGCGGGCGGTGCGCTTCGCTGGCTGAAAGGACGAACATACATGCGCATCGCCATCACGTCCGGCCTCAGCGTCGGACTGAGCCTCCTTGCCGGGAGCACCCTTGCCGCGCAGAACCCCGAGTGCGGGGTATTTCTCGGCAGCCCGGCCAACGTCTGCAACGCAGCCATCGACGGGATCAGGACCTTCCATCCGATGGCGGGCCTCCTCACCAGCGGCGGCAATCCGGAGATCGGCGCAGTCCACACGCTCGGCGGCCTCGGCAAGTTTTCGATCACCACGCGGGTCAACGCGGTCAAGGTTCAGCTGCCCGACCTGTCCTACGACGGCTCGACGCCGACCGTGGCCGCCGGTGATGAATTCTTCGCTCCCTCCCCGATCATCGAGGCAGCGGTGGGCATCTGGCCGGGCCTCGCCGGCGGTCTCCTGGCGGTCGATCTCTTGGGATCGGCCCAGCTGCTCCCGGTGGAGGTGGTCGACGGACTCGGGGTGGACCCGAGCGCGCGCTCGGTCGGCGGCCTCGCCCTTGGCCTGGGATACGGCCTTAGGGTGGGGATCCTGAGCGGCGACCTGCCGATTCCCGGCATCGCCGTCAGCGTCATGCGCCGCGATATTCCAGAGGTGCGCTACGGCGATATCACCGGGGGAGATACTTATTCATTCGCCGCGAACCTGAAGGCCACCAACGTGCGCGCCGTCGCCGGCTGGGAGCTGTCACGCGTGGTGCTGGGCGTCGGACTCGGCCTGGACCGGTACACGGGTGCCGCCGGCATCGTCTTTGACGACCCGAGCCTGCCGGTGCCGCGACAGGAGATCAGCTTGGAGCTGAGCAACACGCGATACCTCGGCTTCCTGAATGCCGGTCTCGATTTCTCGATCGTCAAGCTGGGCGCCGAGCTTGGCTATCAGTTGGGAAAGGACCAGAGCTTGACGACCGACTTCGAGAACATCGATACGACCGGAGGCAAAGTCTTCGCGGGGTTCGGCATCAGGCTGGGTCTCTAGCCGTGCGCCGCAGCGGCACCATGGTGACGAGGGAGGATCGAGCCGGGCGTGGATGAACAGGGTGCGATGGACCGGGCTCTCGAGTGTGCCCGTCAAGGCTGGGGCAGGGTCCACCCTAACCCACTGTGCGGTGCGGTGGTGCTGTCAGAGGGAGTCCCAGTGGCCGAAGGGTACCACGCGGAGTTCGGCGGGCTTCACGCCGAGCGAATGGCTCTCGAGAAGGCGGAAGGGCGGAGCCGCCAAAGCACGTTGGTGGTAACTCTCGAGCCCTGTACCCATGAAGGCAAGCAGCCGCCGTGTGTTCCGGCAATCATTCAGGCAGGCGTGAGACGGGTGGTCATCGCTCTCCGCGACCCCAATCCCGAGGCCGGAGGGGGGGTGGATCTCTTGCGAGCCGCGGGCCTGGACGTCGATGTGGGATTGGGCGCGGAGCAGGCAGCGGTAGACAATGCAATCTTCTTGCATCGTCACCTCGACCCGAGTCGTCCCTACGTTGCCCTCAAACTCGCCACGACGCTGGATGGGCGGATCGCCGATTTCAGCGGCCGCTCACGCTGGATTTCAGGGGCCGAGGCCCGAGCCTACGTTCATTGGCTCCGCGCCGGGTTCGATGCCATCGGCGTTGGAGGCCGGACGGCGCGGATGGACGATCCTTCGCTCACGGTGAGGGGTGCTCTTGAGCCTCGGCGCCCTCCGGCGAGGGTCGTGTTCGACAGCCGGGCGTCCCTCCCGGGGACCCTCAGGATCGTCACGACGGCACGAGAGATTCCTACCTACTGCGTTGCCAGTCCGCTGGCCGATGCGGGACGTCGTCGAGGACTCGAAGCCGCGGGTGTGCGTGTCCTGGTTCCCGATTCCCTCGCCGCGGGCCTCGAGGCCTTGCGAGCGATGGGCATCGGGTCCTTGTTGGTCGAAGGCGGGGGCAGGCTGGCGGCCGCGCTGCTCGAGGCGGATCTGGTGGACCGTTTCTATTGGATCCAGAGTCCGCTCTGGCTTGGCGACTCCGGCACGCAGGCTGTGGGCGGGTTGCCTGGGCGCAAAGTCGGGTCGGCCGACCGTTGGCACGTCGTTGACCGGCGCGCGCTGGACGAGGACACCCTATTGGTTGTCGATCGCAAGTCGTGTTTACCGGCATCATAACCGCGGTCGGTACGGTGACGGCCGTCCGTCAGTCGGAGGACGGCCTCCAACTCTCCATCTCGAGTTCGTACGATGGAACCGAGCCTGGTGAGAGTATCGCGGTGGACGGAGCCTGTCTCACGGTGGAAACCGTCACGGCGGAGGAGTTCACCGTGCACGTGATCCGGACCTCGCTCGACCGCACGCGCTTCGCCGAGTTCCGCCGCGGCCAGCGGGTCAATCTGGAACGCGCGCTCCGTGCCCAGGATCGATTGGGTGGGCATATCGTGCAGGGGCATGTCGACGGCGTTGGACGTGTCGTGGCGATCGCCGAACGTGACGATGCCCGTCTCGTTGATATCGAGGTGCCGCCGGAGATCCGGGCGGTGTCCATCCCCCTCGGGTCGATCGCGGTCGACGGGGTGAGCCTGACAGTCAACGCCCTGCCGGGTCCCGGCATCATCCAGGTTTCCCTGATTCCGTTTACTTTACAGCACACCACCCTGGGGGACCGCCTCGAGGGCGACCGTGTCCATCTCGAAGGCGACATCGTCGGCAAGTACATCGCGGCGTTGGTAGAACCTTGGAAGCGGCCCCCATCGCCATGAACGCGTGCCCAAGGCTGCGAGCCCTGGTGTAGCCGCCTTCTCCAATAGATTCCCTATGCCAATTGCGCGGATCGAGCAGGCCATCGAGGACCTCAGAAACGGCAAGATCATTGTCGTTGCCGATGACGAAGACCGGGAAAACGAGGGTGACCTGGTCTGCGCCGGCGAACTGGTCACGCCCGAGATGATCAACTTCATGACCATCCACGGCCGTGGGCTCATCTGCCTGGCCTTGACGGGGGAGCGATGCGATCAACTCGGGCTGCCGCTCATGACGGAGCGGAATACCGAGGCGCTCGGAACCGCGTTCACCGTGAGCATCGACGCCGAGCGCCGGTTTGGCGTATCGACCGGAATCTCCGCGGCGGACCGGGCGGCCACCATTCACGTGGCGCTCAACCCCGCGACCACGCCGGCGGACCTGCGGCGGCCGGGGCACGTCTTTCCATTGCGGGCCCGACCCGGTGGCGTCCTGCAGCGTGTTGGCCAGACCGAGGCCAGTGTCGACCTCGCGCGGTTGGCCGGGCTGAACCCGGCGGGAGTCATCTGCGAGATCCTCAATCCCGATGGCACCATGGCTCGACGGCCTCAGCTGGCTCGCTTCGCCGCGGAGCATGGGCTCACCGCGGTGACGGTGGCCGATCTGGTGGCGTACCGCCTCCAGACCGAGCGGCTGGTCCACCGCATTGCCGAGGCCCGGTTACCCACTCGCTACGGCGACTTCACCATCATCGGATACCGGAACGACGTGGACCAGGCCGAGCATGTTGCGGTCGTGCTCGGCGAGGTCCGGGACGCGTCGGCCGTGCTGGTGCGAATGCACTCGAAATGCCTGACGGGGGATGTGTTCGGCTCCATGCGCTGCGATTGCGGCCCCCAACTGCAGGGCGCCTTGGACATGATCGGCCAGGCCGGCGCGGGGGTGATCGTGTATCTGGACCAGGAGGGCCGCGGCATCGGTCTCCTGAACAAGCTCCGCGCCTACGCGGCGCAGGACCACGGCGCCGACACAGTCGAGGCCAACCAGCAACTCGGGTTCAAACCCGATCTCAGGAACTACGGCATCGGTGCACAGATCCTGCGCGACCTGGGTCTCTCGACCATCAGGATCATGACCAACAACCCGCTCAAGCTGGTCGGCCTGGAAGGATACGGACTCGAGATCGTCGAACGCGTCCCGCTGGTGCTCTCGCCGACGAACGAGAACCGAGAGTACCTGGACGTCAAGCGTGACAAGCTCGGCCACCTGCTGACCCACTGACGTGACCGAATACGCCGGCCAGCCGCGGCCCGTCGGTCGCATCGCGATCCTCGTCGCCCGGTACAATCAAGTCGTCACGGCCAAATTGCTCGACGGCGCCCTGGCGTGTTGCGGCGAAGCCGGGATCGAGGCCGACCAGGTGGACGTCATCTGGGTGCCGGGTGCCTTCGAACTTGGGGCGGCGGCGGCCGGCGCCGCGGCAACCGGGCGGTACGCCTGTCTCATCGCCCTGGGCTGCGTGATCCGCGGGGAGACGCCGCACTTCGGGTTCGTGGCGGGTGAGGCCGCTCGGGGGCTCTCGAGTGTCGCGGTCTCTCACCGCCTCGCCATCGGATTCGGCGTGCTCACGGTGGACACGATGGAGCAGGCATTGGCTCGGGCGGGTGGTGATGCCGGCAACAAGGGCAGGGAAGCGGCCGACGCGGCGCTTCGAACCGCGGATGTGCTGGAGAGGCTTGCCGGTCGATGACCCTGCGGCCCGAGACCCGTGCGCGGGCGCGCGCGTTGCAGCTCTTGTACGCCTGGGAAATCCAATCGCACCCGCCGATGGCGGAGGTTGCCTCCCTCGCCGCACGGTTCGCCGGGCCTGGCGGGGAGAGCCTGACCACGCTCGAACGGGCCGAGACCCTCGCGACGGCCGTGGCCGACGATCGAGCGGCACTCGACGAACTCGCGGGGCGGGCCGCCGAGCACTGGCGTCTCGAGCGGATGGCGGTGGTGGAGCGGAACATCCTGCGCGTGGGAATCCACGAACTCCGACTGGGAACCGCCCCACCCAAGGTCGTGATTGATGAAGCACTGCGCCTGGCGCATTGGTTTGGCGGAGCGCAAGCCTCCGCGTTCATCAACGGGATCTTGGATCGCATCGCCCACGACCTGGGCCTCCTGTGAACATCCTCCTGGTCAACTGGCAGGATCTGGAGCATCCGGAAGCGGGCGGGGCGGAAATCCACCTCTTCGAGATCTTCGGGCGACTGGCCGAACGCGGACATCGGGTGCGGCTGGTGTGCGCGGGGTGGCGCGGTGCGGCGCCGAGGGCCTCGCTTCGTGGAATCGCGGTTGAGCGCTCCGGCACCCGAAACACCTTTGCGCTCGTCGGACGGCGCGCGGTGCGGCGGGCGATCGCCCGGGAGCGTCCCGATATCGTCGTCGAGGACATCAACAAGCTGCCGCTCTACCTCGCGTGGCTCACGAACCTGCCGCTGTGCGTGATCGTGCCCCATCTCTTCGGGACAACGGCCTTTCGCGAAGCGGCCTGGCCGGTGGCGGCCGCGGTATGGCTCAGCGAACGACCCATCCCGCTCGTCTATCGTCGGGCGGGCTTCCACGCCATCAGCGAGAGCACCAGGGACGACTTGGTGCGGCGCGGCGTCGCGCGCGAGCGGATTCGCGTGATTCATCCCGGCGTCGACACGGCCCACTACACGCCGGATCCGGCGGTGCCACGGGCCACGCCCCCGGCCTTCCTGTACGTTGGGCGGCTGAAGCGTTATAAAGGAGTGGAGACGGCGATTCGTGCCCTGGCCCGGGCCCGGGCCCAGGCCGCGGGGTTGGTCCTCCACGTCGCCGGGGATGGAGACGATCGAGCCCGGCTGGAGGGGCTGGCCGAGGGCCTCGGCGTCTCGGCCGGGGTTAAATTCCACGGGCGTGTCAGCGAGGCGGAGAAGATACGGCTGTTCCAAAGCTGCTGGGCCAACGTGTTTCCCTCACCCAAGGAGGGGTGGGGTATCACGATTATGGAGGCGGCTGCCTGTGGCACGCCGGCGCTCGCGTCCGACAGCCCCGGACTTCGGGACTCGGTGCGCGACGGGGTGACCGGCGTGCTCGTTCCGCATGGGGACGACGCGGCTCTGGCGCGCCGCATGCTCGAGTTTGCGACCGATCCCGACCTCGTGACCCGCTTGGGCCTGGCCGCGCGCCGACATGCGGAGCAGCTGAGCTGGGAAGATGCCGCCAACCAGACGGCGGGCCACCTGGAGGCGCTGATCGACAGTGCCTCGTCCGCCAAGACAGCATGAGGAGACAGCGCGGATGCACGTGACCATCACCGCCAGACATTGTGACATTCCCGATGCCCTCAGAACGCGCGCCGAAAGCGTCATGGACCGCCTGGGCAACTACGGCCTGGAGTTGGCGGAGGGGGCGGTCATCTTTGACGTCGAGGCGTTGCGCCAGCGGGCGGAAGTCCGCCTGCGCGCCACGACCGGCGAAATGGTCGTCGCCAAGGACGACGGTCCGGACCATCGAACCGCGCTCGATCGTGCGGAAGAGAAACTCAAACGACAATTGAAGAAGGCCGCCCACCGGATTCGTGATCGCCGGCGGCCTGAGGCCGACGCAGTGTGACACTCCGCATCCGAGAACTGCTCGAGCGGGGCGGCGACCCGCTCCAACTCGAGACGCTGACCGGGGACACCGGATTGGACGGCTTCCTGCCCGACCAGGAGATCGCGAGCCCCGGTTTGGTCCTCGCGGGGTTCACGGACCGTTTTTCCCCCAATCGTATGCATGTGTTGGGGGAAACCGAGGTGTCCTACCTCAACTCACTGCCCGCCGAGGAGCGTCGCAAGAAGCTCGAGACGTTCTTCGGCTTCGACCTGCCAGTCGTGTTCATTACCAAGGGTCAGGACGTGCCGCCCGAGATGCTGCAACTCGCGGCGGAGCGGCGCACCGCCGTGCTTCGCACCAAGCTCAAGACGGCGGAGTTCTTCCGGCGTATCAAGCCCATCATCGAGCAGGCGTTCGCGCCTCGGACGACGGTACACGGATCGATGGCCGACGTGTATGGCGTCGGCCTCCTGTTCGTGGGTCGCTCGGGCATCGGCAAGAGCGAGTGCGTGCTGGACTTGGTGGAGCGAGGGCACCGGCTCGTGGCCGACGACGTGGTGATGATCTCGCGCCGCGGCAACGACGTGCTCATCGCTCAGGGGCACGAATTGGCCCGTCACCATATGGAAATCCGAGGAATCGGGTTGGTGGACGTTCCGTCCCTCTTTGGGATTCGCGCCGTCCGCCAGCAAAAGCGTATCGAGGTGGTGGTGCAGCTCGAGGACTGGGACACCGCCAAAGACGCCGACCGCACGGGCTTGGCACGCCAGGAAACGGTCATTCTGGGGGTCGCGCTGCCCAAAGTGATGGTACCACTGAACCCGGGAAAGAACCTCACCGTTATCTCCGAAGTCGTGGCCATGCTCCACCTCCTCCGATATTCCGGCGTCGACGTGGCCACGGCCTTCAATGAGCGCCTCATCCGACGCATGACCGAACAGCGCGGCATCAGAGAGTATCTCCAGGAAGACTATGAGTAGCGACCTCCGGGGTGTGGTGGTGGCACATGGCCGGATTGCGGAGGCCTTGGTGTCGGCGGCGGAGGGGATCAGCGGCGTCACGGACGTGTTGGTCCCGGTCTCCAACGACGGCTGCGATCGAGATCGCCTGGAAGACCGGATCGCCGAGGCCATCGACGGCCACCCATCGGTGGTGTTCGTCGACTTGCCGAGCGGGTCGTGTCTCGTGGCCGTCCTGCACCGCTTTCGCGGAGAGCTGAACGTAAAGGTCGTGACCGGGGTCAATCTGGCGATGTTGCTCGATTTCCTGTTTCACCGGGAGCTGCCCCTGCCCGAGGTAGCGGAGCATGTGGCCAGTCGTGGGTCCGGAGCGATTCGCGTTACCTGATGCCCATCGTTCTCTACCGGATTGATGACCGGCTGATCCATGGCCAGGTAGTCATTGGCTGGGGTCGCCCGTTGGGAGCGGAGTTCATCGTGCTGGTCGATCCGGAGGTCAGCGGCAGCGAATGGGAGCAAGACTTGTATCGCATGGCGGTGCCTCGCTCGGTGGACATCATCTTTGCCGACGTCGAGGAGGCGCGCCAACGGCTTCCCGAATGGCAGACCGACCGGCGAAGGGGCATGCTCTTGACCGGCACTGTCGCCGTAATGGCCGCGGTATGCCAGAACGGAACCGGCATTACGAAGATCAACCTCGGCGGGATTCACCACCGCCCGGGCCGCCGGCAGCGGCTGCCGTATGTGTTTCTGACCGACGATGAGTACCAGACCTTGATCGACTTGCAACAGCAGGGACCCAAGATCGTCGCGCAGGATGTTCCGACGGCGAAGGCCGTCGGACTGGACGACCTCGCGTGATCGAGGGCATCGGGATTGCGACGCTCGTGCTTCTCGCGCTCTGGGGAGCCGTCGCCGGCATCGATCTGGTGAGCGTGCCGCAGTTCATGATGTCGCGGCCGCTGGTCGTGGGAGTGGTGGCCGGTGCGATCGTGGGCGACCCGATGGCGGGACTCCGGGTTGGCGTCGTGCTCGAGCTGTTTGCCCTGGATGTCCTTCCGGTCGGCGCCGCGAGGTATCCGGACTACGGCGCCGCGACGATCGGGGCGGTGCTGATTGTCGCCGGCGGGCCGTGGGTGTCGGGTCGTCGGTCTCGGCGTTGCGACAGGATTGGTCATCGCGGCGCTCGGCGGCTGGACCTTGCCGGTTCTGCGCCGGGCCAATGCAGCGGCCATCGCGGGCCGGCTCGACGGCCTGCCGGCCGGCGATTCCGCGACGATCCGGGCCCTGCACTATGGAGGGCTCGCGCGGGACGCGCTTCGAAGCGGGCTCCTCGTCGTCGTGGCCATCAGCGCCGCCCTGCTGATCCGTCACCTGCAACCGCTCGGAGACGAGGCGGCGCTGGCGCTCACGGTCGCGGTCATTGGGTCAGGTTTGGCCAGTGCTCTCGCAGGAGCAATGCGTACCGCCGGCCGGAGCGTCCGGGTCCGATGGCTGATGGCGGGCCTGGCGACGGGTATCGCGGTGGTCCTCGCATGGTGAGGGGGTTCGGCAGGGCGTTCACCCGTCTGTTCGCCGTACAGGCCTCGTGGAATTACGAGCGCATGCTCGGGATCGGGATGGGGTACGCCGCCGAGCCGCTCCTTCGGGAACTGAAGTCGACCGACGCTCCACGTCATGCCGACGCGGTGCGGCGATCCGCGGAATTCTTCAACTGCCATCCGTATCTGGCCGGATTGGCGCTGGGTGCGACGGTCGCGGCGGAGTACGCGGGCGAACCCGAGGACCGGATTCAACGTCTGCGCACCGCACTGTGCGGCACGCTTGGGGCCCTGGGCGATCACCTGTTTTGGGCCGGCCTGCTTCCCGCCCTGATGGGGATGGCCTTGATCGTGGCGGTGCTGTGGAATCCCTGGTGGGGGCTCGGCCTGTTCCTGGTCGGGTACAACGGATGCCGGCTCGTGGTGGGGTGGTGGGGGCTCAGGACCGGATTGGCTGGAGGCATGCGCGTTGGGCAGGCGATTGCGGCGTCGTGGATTCCACGGGCGCGGTTCGTGGTGGGTTTGGCGGCGGGGTTCATGGTGGGGTTGGCGGTGCCGCTGGTCGGTAGGTTCCAACTTGCCGACTTACCGCGGGCGGCCGCCGTGGTCGCCATCGCCGTAGCGGTGTTGGGTCTGGGCTTGGCCTATCGGTTCGGCCCGACGTTCCGTGGGGTGCGCTACGGGTTGTTCGTGGTTGGCGTGGTGCTTCTCTATTATGGGATCATGCCATGATCGAGCGCACCGCCGTCATCGTCAATCCGCTCGGACTTCACGCGAGACCCGCGGCCCAAATCGTGAAGCTGGCGAGCGAGTTCGCCTGCCACGTCGAGGTGGAGAAGGACTCGTTCGCGGTGAACTGCAAGAGCATCATGGGCGTCATGATGCTGGCCGCCGAGAAGGGCAGCACGTTGAATTTCCGGGCCGAGGGGCCCGATGAGACCGCAGCGGTCGAAGCCTTGGTGAACCTGGTTGCAACTGGATTCGGGGAATGACGAATCGCAGACTCGAACTCTCCGGCATCGGCGTCTCACCCGGGATCGCCTTTGGGTCGGCCCTGGTCGTCCGTTGGGATTTCCCCGACGTGCCCGACCGTGGGATTACCAAGGAGGAGGTGCCCGACGAGATCGAGCGGTTTCGTCAGGCGGTCGGTGAAGTTGCGCAGAGCCTGGCCGAACTCAGGGATCGGGTGGCGGAGCGGGCCGGGCCGGAGGAGTCTCGGATCTTCGACGCGCAGATCCTCATGGTCCAGGACCACGAGTACGTGGAGAGTGTCGAGGCGCTCATCCGGAACAACCTCCTCAGTGCCGAGACGGCATTTGAATTCAAGTCGCTCGAGCTACGGGAAGCATGGGCCGGCGCCCAGCATTTACGGGAACGCCTGACCGATCTGACGGCGGTGCAGCGGCATGTCCTGCACCGACTGCTGGGACGGGCAGAAGATGACCGGTGGGCGGGCACCCTCGATGAGCCGGTGATCGTGGTGGCGCGTGAGCTGTCGCCGGGGGTCACAGTCCAGCTGGATCGTGAGCATGTGGTCGGGCTCGTGTCCGAACAGGGTACCAGAACGTCCCACGCGGCGATCCTGGCGCACTCGCTCGGCATCCCGGCCGTGATGGGAGTGGCGGATGCGCTGGAACACGTCCGTGATGGCGTCGTGGTCTTGCTGGACGGGCGGCAGGGGACCGTCCTGCTCGATCCCACGCCGTCGGATATGGATACGGCGCGCACTCGGCTGAGCCGCCGGCACCGCCTCGCGCTCGAGCTGGAGGTCGCGGCCAGCGAGCCGGCCATCACGCCGGACGGCGTGGAATTGACCTTGATGGGGAACGTCGACTTGCCCGAAGAAATCGAGTCGGCGGTGCGCAACGGGGCCCGCGGCGTCGGGCTGGTGCGGACGGAGTTCCTCCTGACCGGACGGGCCGAGCTCCCCAGCGAAGATGAGCAATTCGCCTATTTCCGAAGAATGGCGGATGCCTTTCGTCATGACCCGGTCGTCATCCGCGCGTTCGATCTCGGTGGCGATAAGTTCCCGGTATCGTTCAAGGTGGCAAGCGAGGCGAACCCGTTTCTCGGATGGCGGTCCATCCGCGTGTGCCTCGACGAAGAAGAAGTATTTCGGCCGCAGCTCCGTGCCGTGTTGCGGGCCGCGGTGGATCGCAACATCCACTTGATGTTGCCGCTCGTGACCCGGGTCGAGGAAGTCTTACAGTCGCGGGCGCTCCTGGATGAGGAAGCGCGGGCCCTGGCGGCGGAGGGGGTGCCGGCCGCGATGTCGGTACCGGTGGGTGTGATGGTGGAGACGCCGGCCGCGGTGATCATGGCCGACGAACTAGCCGAAGTGAGTGATTTCTTCAGTGTGGGCACCAACGATCTCACCCAGTACACCCTGGCGGCGGATCGCGGCAATGCCCGTCTCGCCAGCAGGTTCACCGCGTATCACCCGGCCATCATCCGCCAACTCAAGCAGGTCCAGGCTGCCGGCGAGCGCCAACATATTCCGGTGAGCGTCTGTGGGGAGATCGCGTCGGAACCCCTGGCCGCCGTGCTCTTGATTGGGTTGGGATACCGGAGCCTCAGCGTATCGCCGCCGGAACTGCCGCTGGTCAAGTGGACCGTGCGCCGCGTCCCATTCGAAGCGGCCGAGCGGGCGGCTCGGCGAGCCCTCGAGGCCCGTACCACGGATGAAGTGCGTGACGTCGTCCAGGCAGAGTGCGGTTCCTACTTGGACCTGCGACTGCTCGAAACCCTCAACGCGTTGCCCGGCATGCAGAAACTCGCTAGCTTGCCGTCGCAATGATTCCCCTCACCCTCTTCACATTGCTCCTATGAACCATGCTGCCCAGGGTAGTACCAAGCGTCACGTCTTCACGTCGGAGTCCGTGACTGAAGGCCATCCCGATAAGATGGCCGACCAGATTTCCGACGCGATTCTGGATGCCATCCTCGAGAAAGATCCTGCCGCCCGGGTCGCGTGCGAGACCTTGGTGACGACCGGCATGGTGGTGGTCGCGGGAGAGGTCACCACCAAGGCCTACGTCCACATCCCCGATCTCGTCCGGGAAACCGTGGCACGCATCGGCTACACCGATGCCGCGTCGGGGTTCGATAGCCGAACTTGCGCCGTGTTGACGTCGATCGACCGGCAGTCGTCGGACATCGCCAGGGGGGTGGACCGGCAAGCCCAGCAGGGCGCCGGCGATCAAGGCATGATGTTCGGCTATGCCACCGCCGAAACCCCCGAGCTGATGCCATTACCGATCCTCCTGGCCCACCGGCTCGCCGAGCGGCTCGCGATGGTGCGGCGCGGGGGGCGGGGCATCACCGCCATTCCGTGGCTCAGGCCTGACGGCAAGTGCCAGGTGTCGGTCGAATACACCGGCGACCGGCCGACGGCCATCAAGACCGTGGTCGTATCCACCCAGCACGCGGAGCGCGTGGGGTCGCGCAAGCTGAGTCAGGCGACCATCCGCGAGGCCATCGTCGAGGAGGTCATTCGACCCGTGGTCGATCATGCGCAACTCGGTCTGACCGGTACCAAGATTCACGTCAACCCGACCGGTCGATTCGTCATTGGCGGCCCGCATGGGGATGCCGGACTCACCGGCCGGAAGATCATCGTGGATACCTACGGCGGGATGGCGCGCCACGGCGGCGGCGCTTTCAGCGGGAAAGATCCCAGCAAGGTCGACCGATCGGCCGCGTACGCCACGCGATGGGTGGCGAAGAATATCGTAGCGGCGGGCCTTGCAAAGCGTTGCGAAGTCCAGGTAGCCTACGCTATCGGGGTGGCGAGGCCGGTGTCCGTCATGATCGACACGTTCGGGACGGGGAAGCTGCCCGACACCCGGCTGGAGAAAGTCGTGTCGGAGGTGTTCGACCTCACCCCGAAGGGTATTTTGTCCGCCCTCAAGCTGAAACGGCCCATCTACCTACCGACCGCGACCTATGGGCATTTCGGGCGGGCACCTTATTCCACCGGGCGCGGCGGCGCCAAACTCGACTTCTTCGCGTGGGAGCGTACCGACCGGGTTCGCGATCTGCTGGCGGCGGCAAAATAGAAGCCGCACCTTCGAGAGCATGAGGAGGACTCGCTGGGCGCTGACAACATGGTGGAGGTGACCATTGCCCATCTCGGGCTCGATCGCACGACCAATTCCCCGGTCGTCATCCTTCGCGAAAAGGACGGGACCCGGGTGTTGCCCATTTGGATCGGGCCGGCGGAGGCCAGCGCCATCGCCATGGAGATCCAGGGCGTGCAAGCCCAGCGGCCGCTCACCCACGACCTCCTGAAGCAGATCGTGACCGGCCTGGGGGGAACCCTCAAGAAGGTTACCATCACCTCGGTCAAGGAAAACACGTACTTCGCCGAACTGCTCATTGCCCGTGACGATCACCTGTTCCAGGTCGATGCGAGGCCGAGTGACAGCATTGCCCTGGCCCTGCGGCTCAACGCGCCGATGTATGCCAACGACACACTCCTCAATCAAGCGGCTGTCGAGCCGGTGGAACCTGGACCCGATGCCTCGTCCAGCGCCGAAACGCTGCGACAGTATCTGGAGAAGTTGGATCCCGAGGATTTCGGGAAGTTCAATCCGTAGCGCGGTACTGGCGCTCGTCGCTCTCGCGTTCCTACCACAGTCGAGTGTGGGGCAGGCATCGCTCACGGTGAGCGGGCGCGTCCTCAATCAGTCCGCCCCCGATAGCGCTCCGGCGGCGGGCGTCCGAGTGGTCGCCCACCGAATAGGCCGCACCGTTCAGGGCCCCATCGATTCGACCAAGACCGATCGACGCGGCGGCTTCCGCATCACCATGCCGGCCGATTCGGAGGCGGTCTACCTCCTGAGCGCCCGCCACCACGGCATCGAATATTTTTCCGCGCCGTTCCAAGACCCCTCCGGTCAACGGGCCGACACGGTCGTGCTCGTGGTATCGGACACGTCCTCGACCGTCGCGGTCCATGCCCCGCGCCGGCACATCGTGATCGCGCCGCCGACCACCGAGCGCACCCGCGAGATCGTCGATCTGGTGACCCTCGAGACGGTTGGCGGCAGGCTGACCCGGGTGGCCCCCGACACTCTCACGCCGAACTGGGCCGGGCCCTTGCCGCCCGGAGTGCTGGACGTCGTGGTTGGAGAAAGCGATTTCTCACCCGACGCGGTCGAGATCGCGCGCGACTCCGTATTCGTGTTCGGGCCGGTCGCACCCGGCGAAAAGCAACTCTGGTTGCAGTACTGGATTCCGGTCGACCAGCTGGCGCTCGTGATACCGAGCCTGTCGGACGTGACCGACCTGTACATCGAGGGCAGCGGGGCGACCGCCACGGGGCCCGGCCTATCGGCAGTGGCGCCCGAGGAGATGGGCGGAAGCCAGTTTTCCCACTGGACCGGAACCATGCCAGAAGGGAGCGCGGTCGAGGTCCGCCTGGCACGCCAGGGCCAAGAGTCGTACGCGCTCATCGTGGCCTTGGTCTCGGTGATGGTGCTGATTCTTGCCGCCGCGGCCTACCGTCTTCTGCGCCGGCCGGCCCCTGCTCCCAGAGCGGCAACGTCCGCCGAGTTGATCGACCGGCTGGCGCGACTGGACGCGGCGAAAGACGCGCGGCGTGGCGACGCGGATCGCGACGCGTTGAAACGGTATCAACGCGAGCGGGAGCAGCTCAAGCAGGAAATTGCCGCCGCCCTTGCCCGCGAGCGCCGGCCCCGGTAGACTCGAAGCACAACTCGACGCGAACGCGGATCCACGGAAGCCGGTGCAAGTCCGGCGCGGCCCCGCCACTGTATCGGGCACTAGCACCCCGCTCATCACGCCACTGGGAAACCGGGAAGGCGAGCGGGCGCCCGGAGCCAGGAGACCTCTCCGTTCGCGCCACCACGTTGACCCTCGGGGGAGGGGACGGTGGCCAGCCGGTTCACTGCGAACCGTTCATGCGCCCATCTCCGCCCGCCCGGGATGGGCGGCTCTATGTTGTGGTTCCGACACGCCAGCTCGTTCCTGGGACTGGCCGTGCTACTCACCATCGGTGGGTGCCGCCCCACGTCCCATGCCGCGGGCGACTTGCGCGCCATCGATGACGCCGGCGATTCGGTCGCCCTGTCGCGGCCGGCCGAGCGCGTCGTCTCGCTCATACCGGCCACCACTGAGCTCCTCTTCGCCATCGGGGCGGGGCCCAACGTGGTCGGACGCACGGCGTGGTGTGATTTCCCCTCCGAAGCGGAGTCCGTCCCGAATTTGGGCGACGGCCTGCGACCCAACCTCGAAGCGGTGGTCGCACAGCGTCCCGACCTGGTCTTGCTCTACAACTCCTCCCAGAACGCCACCGCCGTCTCCCACCTCGAGCAGCTGGGTATCGCGGCCCTCAGGCTGAACACCGACCGCTTGGACCAGGTGGCGAAGAACGTTCGACTCCTTGGGCGACTGACGGGCAGAGCGGCCGAGGCCGATTCCGTGGCCCGGGCGTTCGAGCAGGCGCTCGACGGCGCCCAGTACCGCCTCGATCCCGCGCCGCGGGTCTTTCTCCTGGCCTGGGATCAGCCGCCGATGACCATCGGCGGCGGCAGCTTCCAAAGCGAAATCGTGGCGCGTGCCGGCGGTCGCAATGTGTTTGACGATCTGCCGGTCGCGTCGGGCCCGGTGAGCATCGAGGCCGTGGCCGAGCGCGATCCCGACATCATTCTCCTCTTCGCGGACGAGATGCCGGACCTCGACAATCGGCCGGAGTGGAAGGCGGTGCGGGCCGTTCGGGAACAGCGGTTCCTTCGAATCGGCGGGTCGGAATTCAGCCGCCCCGGACCCCGGGCCCCGAGCGCCATTCACCGACTCGCCGACAGTCTCGGGTCGTTCCGCCGATGAAACCGGCCTGGGGGGTGCTGCTCGGCGCGGTCGTGGTGGCGAGCCTCGCGGTTGGAGTCGGGGTCGGGGCGGTGACCCTGGGGCCGACCGATCTGTGGAACGGATTGGTGCACGGAGAGGGCAACGCCGGCGCCATCATTCGGCAGCTCCGGGTTCCGCGCGTGCTGCTCGCCTTTGCGGTGGGCGGGACGCTCGCGCTCTCCGGCGCGGCGCTCCAAGCGCTCATCCGCAATCCACTGGCCGATCCGTATCTGCTGGGCCTGTCGGGCGGTGCGGGCCTGGGAGCGGTGTTGGCCCTGGCGCTGAGGATTGGATCGATCTGGGCGGTGCCCGCGGCTGCCTTCGTCGGCGCGCTTGGCGCCGTTGCGCTGGTCTATCGGTTGAGCCTGGTGAGCGGACGCCGGCTCGACCCCCGGATCCTGCTCCTGGCCGGTGTGGTGGTCGGCGCGTTCGCCGGCGCGCTCATGAGCGCGATCATTGCCCTCTCGGACGCAACCGAACTGCGGAACGCCTTCCTCTGGCTCCTCGGCGGGCTGGGAGGCGCATCCTGGCGCACGCTCGGTATCTTCGGTGTCTACGCCATCGTGCCGACGGTGGTGCTGCTCGCGAGCGCCCGTTCGCTCGATCTCCTCGCGCTCGGCGAGGAGCCGGCCCAACATCTGGGCGCCGATGTCGAGCGGACCAAGCGCATCATCTACGGCACCACCGCATTGCTCACCGCCGCGAGCGTTGCTGTGTGCGGCATCATCGGGTTCGTGGGATTGGTGGTGCCGCATGCGGTCCGGCAGGTCCTCGGGCCACTCCATCGGCCACTCCTGCCCGTCGTCTTTCTCGTGGGTGGGTCGTTCCTCGTGCTGACCGACACGGTTGCGCGCACGGCCCTGCGCCCGCTCGAGCTTCCCGTGGGCGTCGTTACGGCACTGGTCGGCGTTCCGCTCTTTGCCGTGCTCCTGAGGCGAACCCTGACATGATCCTCGAGGCGAAGGGTATCACCGTCCAGTACCCGGGCTCCCTGCGCCCGGTGCTCGACGGAGTGTCGTGTGCCGTTGGGCCGGGAGAGCTGCTCGCGATCGTGGGACCGAACGGCAGCGGTAAGACGACACTGCTCCGCGGATTGCTCGGCCTGGTGGACCCGACCAGCGGTCAGGGGCTGGTGCAGGGCAGGCCAATCGACCAGTGGCGCCGTTCGGAGCTGGCACGGGTCATCGGGGTCGTGACCCAACGAGAGGAAAGCATGTTCCCGCTTCGTGTGGAGGAGGCCGTCATGCTGGGCCGCTACGCCAGGTTGGGACCGCTCGCGCCTCCGGGCGCAGGCGACCGGGCCGCCGTCGAGCAGGCCATGGCGCGCTGTGATGTAACCGATCTCAGGACTCGACACGTAGACACCTTGTCCGGTGGCGAGTGGCAGCGCGTCCGGGTGGCACGCGCGCTGGCCCAAGAGCCCGCTGCGCTGGTGCTCGACGAGCCGACCTCGGCACTCGATGTCCGCCACGAGATGGAAGTGCTCGAGCTCGTTCGCGTGCTGGTCGATGGTGGCCTGGCCGGCATTCTCGTGACCCATCAACTCAACTTGGCGGCGCGGTTCGCCGATCGGCTGTTGCTGTTAGACCACGGTCGGGTCGTGGCCGAAGGCTCGCCCGAATCTGTTCTCACGGCCCAGACGGTCGAGGCGGTGTTCGAATGGCCGATCGCCGTCACGGCATGGATCGACGGATCGCCGCAAGTCATTCCCCTTCGCCCCGGAGAGCGGGCATGATGCGGCTTGTCGACCGCAGCGCCGTGCGCCTGATTCCGCATGTGATCATCTTCGCAGCCGGCGCGGCGCACGCGGTGCAGGCGCAGCAGGTGGTGCGCGATACTGTCGAGCTCGAGGATCTCGTGGCGACGGCGACTCGGGTGCCGCTCTCGCCCGGATCGCTCACCGCCGCCGTCACGGTCATCTCGGGCGACGAATTGGCGAACCGCGGAATCCGGTTCGTGAGCGATGCGCTCCGGGACATCCCGGGTGCGGCGGTCGTCCCTGTGGGGTCGTACGGGGGAGTCACCTCGCTCTTCCTCCGAGGAGGGGAGAGCGACTACGTCAAGATCCTGATGGACGGGGTGGCGCTCAACATGCCGGGCGGCGCGTTCAATCTCGCGAATCTGACCACGGATAACGTGGATCGAATTGAGGTTGTCCGCGGACCGACCAGTGTCTTGTACGGGTCGGATGCGGTGACCGGAGTCGTGCAGATCTTCACCAAGCGGGGCCGCCCGGGGATCGATGCCGCGGTCAACGCGACGGCGGGAACCTTCGGCAGCGCGGCCGTTGGTGGCAGAATCTCAGGCGGCAATGGTGACGCGCGGGTGAGTTACGCGCTGGCAGGGTCGCGCTTCACGACCAACGGCACCGCCGCCTTCAATAGCGATTACGCCAACACCGTTGGGAGCGGGGTGTTTCGAGCCGCCTTGGATGGCCACACCCACGCCATCCTTACCGCTCGATTCGACGACAACACCGTTCATTTTCCCACCGACGGGGCCGGGGTGCCGTCGGACAGCAACCAGTTCTCCTTCGATCAATCCTGGGCGCTGAGCCTGGAAGTCGCGAGGCAGCTGGGGTCCGACGTCGAGGGACTGCTCACCCTGACCCGATACGCCGTCGACGGCGGGTTCGATGACCGGCCCGATCATCCGGCCGACACCGTCGGCTATGCGTTCGCCTCGACCCGTGCGTCCAAGATGGTCCGGCAGAGTATCGATGCGCGAGTCAATGTCCTCGCCATTCGACCGCTCTTGATCACGGCGGGAACGACACTCGATATCGATCGGGAGCGGCAAAGCGGTGACGCCACTTCCAACTTTGGGGCAGGGATCGAGCGGGAGCAATCCGAGCCGGTCGATGCAACCCGCCGGAATCTGGGCCTCTATGTACAGGGCCTGCTCGATTTCAGTTTTCCGGCCAGTCTCCACCTCGGCGTGCGCCTGGATGAGAACGATGCGTTCGGCTCGTTCTTCACCTACCGCGCCGGGGCGATGTATCGAGTGGGTCCGGAAACGCGGCTCCGCGCCTCGATCGGGACCGGCTTCAAGGCGCCGACCTTCGCAGAGCACTTTGCCGATGCCCCCTATGAGGTCGGCAATCCGGCTCTGGAGCCCGAGCGGTCGATCAGTTGGGAAATTGGAGCGGAGCAACGTGCGTGGGACGGGCGGGTGGTGGTCTGGGCCGATTACTTCGACCAGCGGTTTCGCGACTTGGTCCAGTACGTCTTTGCGGAGCCGGGTCTGCCGACCTACCAGAACCTGCCGCAGGCACTCGCCCGGGGGGTGGAGGCCGGTATCTCCGTGGCCCCGCGAGCGGACCTTTCAATCTCCGGTCAGTACACCTATCTGCACTCGGAAACGACCGATCCCGGTGCCAATCCAGCCCCTGGGACGGCATTCGAGCTCGGCCGGCCGCTGGTCCGCCGGCCCGCCCACGCCGTTCAAGTGGCCGGTTCAGCCAGGCTCGGCTGGGGGGCCAGGGTTTCGCTCCGCTTGAATCATGTTGGTGCGAGAGACGATCTCGCGTTTGAGGATTTCGCCTCGGTGCGTATCGAGCTTCCTTCGTACACGACGCTCGATGCGAGCGGCTTGGTGGAGATCCTTTCCAGCCGCCCGGGCCGTCCCGGCCTTTCCGCGACGCTTCGGATCGAGAATGTGCTCGACGAGGCGTACGAAACCGTGAAAGGCTTCCCGGGTAGGGGGCGCACCGTGTCGCTTGGGGCTGCACTCCTGTTCTAGCGCCGAGCAGGTAGATTTCGACCAACTCCTACCACCGAGCTCGATGCCTCGTTTCCGCTTTCAGGCCCTCCTGGCAGCCGCCGTCCTCGTCGGCTGCGCGGATCCCTTCCCGCCATTGCCGCCTCCGGAAGAGATCCTCGTGGTGGCCAATCGAACCGACGGGTCCCTGAGCCTGATCCCGGTGGGCGCTCCGACCAGCGGCACGACCCTCGCGCTGGGGGTGGCCGATGTGGAGGCCGTCGCCGCGCTGGACGATCGTCTGCTTGCGCTCTCGCCATCGGATGCGGTGCTGTTGGTGATCGATCTCCAGGCGCCACGCGTGACGGGCACGATCCAACTGCCATCGGGATCTCAACCCACAGCTGTGGCCATCGTGGATGATTCCCTCGCCTACGTAGCAATCCCGAGCGTCGGCGACATCGTACGAGTCAACTACCGCACCGGTGCGCAGGCGCCGCTCACGATCGGGTCCTATCCGCAGGGACTGCTCTTCACCCGCGGCCGGCTCTTCGTGCTGAACGGCAATCTGACACGGTGCGGCCTACCGCCCGCACCATGTGTCGCCGGCGAAAGCTGGATCAGCGTGGTTGATCCGATTCTGAACCTGCCGGCAAGCGGAGGCGACTCCATTGCGCTGCCTGGTCCCGGCAACGCGCAGTATGCCGCCGTCGCCGGAGACGGGCTGCTCTACGTCATGAACGCGGGGTCCGCCACCGCGGAGGCGCGATTGTCGATTGTCGATCCGGTCAGACGCGAGGAAGTGGCAAACTTTGGAGGATTCGGCCTCCTCCCGGGACCAATCGCCACCGACGGCGGCGATCGTCTCTTCGTCAGCTCCCCGACCCAGGGCCTCATGGAATTCGATGTGCGTTTGCGAACGGTTGTCCGCGGCGAGGGTGAAGGAGTCGACATTCCGGGAATCGTCGGCGTCGACACAGACAGCCGCGGCCGCATCTATGCGCTCGAACCCGGCGCCTGCACCGGTCCTTCCACGGGCGCGGTTCGAGTCCTGGATGAGGCCTTCGTCGATATCCGGACGATTCCAGTGGGCCGCTGTCCGGTCGCTCTGGTGGTCACCCGGTTTCAGAGGGAGGAGTAGCCTGCGCCGCATTTCGACCGCCGCGATCATCCTCTCGACCATGCGATACCGGGAGACCTCGAAGATCGTGCGGCTGGCCACCAGGGATGCGGGCGTCCTCAGCGTCATCGCCAAGGGTGCGTTCCGGCCGAAGAGCCGCTTCGGGGCCTCGCTCCAGCCGCTGAGCGACGGGATTGCCGACATCTATCTGAGCGAACACCGCGATCTCCACACGCTCGGAGAATTCGAACTCACCCACCTCCGCAGTGTCCTCGCGGCCTCGCTCGACCGGTACGCGGCCGCCGTCGCGTTGGCCGAATTGATGATCCGGTTTGCCCCAGCCGCGCCGCATCCGGAGAGCTTCGACCTGCTTGGCGGTGCCCTGTCGGTGCTGGAGACGGCGCCGATCGAGGCGGTCGAGGCCGTTGCCATCAGCATGCTGTGGCGCCTGGTGAGCGAATTGGGATTCGCCCCGTCGCTCGACCGGTGCGCCAGGGACGGGACGCCGCTCGACGGGAGTGGCGCCCTGCTCTTCAGCGCGGCCGAGGGGGGCGCCGTGTGCGCCAAGTGCGCGCGCGCAGTGGCGGTGACTCGACTGGGGGCCAGTGATCGAACGGCACTCTACTCGCTCATTTCGTCGGGCACCGGATTGCCTGACCTGGACGCGCGCCACGGGAAGTCACATCGCAGGCTCCTCGATCGGTACATCCGGTATCACGTGGCCGATGGGGCGGAGTTGCCGGCGCTCAAGTTTTGGACCAATCAAGAGGCCGCGCGGGCATGATCATCGGCACCGCGGGCCACATCGATCACGGTAAGAGCATGCTGGTGGAAGCTCTTACCGGGCGCTCGATGGACCGACTGGCCGAGGAACGCCGGCGCGGCATTACCATCGATCTCAACTTCGCTCCGTTGGGCCTGGGTAACGGGCAGACGGCCGGCATCATCGACGTGCCCGGGCACGAGGACTTTGTTCGCACCATGGTGGCCGGAGCGACCGGGATCGATCTGGTCCTGCTGGTGGTGGCTGCCGATGAAGGGATCATGCCGCAAACGCTCGAGCACCTCCTGATCGTGGAGCAACTGGGCATTCGGCGCGGCATTCCGGTGGTAACCAAGGCCGACCTGGTCGAGCGCGAGTGGGCGGAACTCGTGGCCGGTGAGGTCCAGGAACGACTCACGGCGTCGCCCATCGAGTTCGGACCGCCGTTGATCGTCTCACCGCGCACTGGCGAGGGGATGGACCCGCTCCGCGATGCGATCCGGCAGGCTGGGACAGTCCTCGAGCCACGGAGCGAGGGGGACGCGTTCCGGATGCCGATCGATCGCGCGTTCTCGGTGGCCGGCGTCGGCACCGTGGTCACGGGCACCATCTGGTCCGGACGGCTCGCGGTTGGCGACACGGTACAGGTGGTTCCCGCCGGCCACGCCGCACGCGTCCGTTCGCTGGAACACTTCGGGGAGGCCGTTCGTGAAACGCGGCCGCGGGCTCGCACCGCGATCGGGCTGGCCGGAGTCGATCGCGGCCTCATCCGTCGCGGCGATGCGATCGTCACCGACGCCTTGCCATGGCGCCCGAGCTCCGCCATCGACGTGCACATCACCCTTTCACCCGGCGCCCCTCGGGCACTCCGTCCGCGAACCCGCGTCAGGATCCACCTGGGTACTCAGGAGGTACTCGGACGGGTCTACCCAAGGGACACACTGGAGCCGGGCCATGCGGTCCTCGCACGCCTCGCGCTCGAGTCCACCGTGGTCGCGCGGGGCGGCGACCGGTTTGTGGTCAGATCCTACAGCCCCGTCGCAACGATCGGGGGAGGCCGGATCGTCGACCCAACGCCGCCGCCGCGGCGGACGATCTGGCCTGTCTCACTCGAGTCGAGCGACCCGGCCGTCCGGCTGGGTGGCTTGGCCGCCAGGAGGCCCGGCGGGATCGCACACGCGGAATTGCCCATCGTGTTGGGACTCCGCGAGCCGGAATGTGCGCGGGTCGCGCTGGGCCTCTCGAGTCTGGAGCGTGCCGGTGAGCACTGGGTGGAACGCACTACGGTCGAGCGCGCAGAGCGTCGCGCGATGGCTCAGCTCGATGACTACCATCGCAGTAACCCCGCGGATGTCGGCATCCCGCTTCAGGACCTGAAAGGCAGACTCGGCGCGGCACCCTGGATTGCCGAGTTGGTGGTTGCGAAATTGGCGGCGGCCGGCCGGATCGAGTTCGCCGACGGCCGCGTGCGAGCACCGGGCTTCGAGCCGAGGGTAGCGGGAGGGCAGGGCGAGATCGATCGCGTGGTCGCCCATCTCGAGGCCGAGGGGCTGACACCGCCCACCGTGGCCGAGTTGGGCCAGCGCCTCGGCCGAGGCGATGCGGCAGATGTGCTTCGCCTCGCGGCCCGGCAGGGCCGGGTGGTGCCGGTCGGGCGCGACCGGTACTTCGCGGCGGCCGCCCTCGATGGTTTCGTCGCAACCCTATCGGACATGGGCGGCCGGGGAGAAATCACCGTGGCCGCGCTGCGAGACCGGCTGGGACTCAGCCGGAGATGGCTGATTCTGCTGCTCGAATGGGCCGATGGCCAGGGGGTGACGACCCGGGTTGGAGACGCGCGCCGCCTGGCCGGGCGGTCCGGACCAGACTAGGGCCCGGCGCGTGGACGCCGTTGCGCCGCGGCCCAGATGGCGCGATGTTCCATCTCATACTGCCACCAGCGGAGGGTAATCCAGGAACTTACGACGTCAGTCAAAGGGGTCGACATGTACCGGTTGATCAGGCCGGGGTGGTGGCTCGTCCTTCTGGCTCTTCTGGCAACTCAGGCGGTGGCACAGCACACGCCACCGACGCCCAAGGCCGAGCTCAAAGAGAACTACCCCAACCCGTTCTATCCGGCGACGACGATCCCGTTCACGATCTTTCCTGAAGTCTGTCAGGACGACCATCAACCGGTCGTGAGTCTGAGGATTCTGAATGTTCTGGCCCAAACGGTGGCCATTCCCAGACTGGTCGACACGACCAGGGCTCCGCTCGAGGACCTGAGCATTGTATGCGGGGATCACGAGGCCTTGTGGAACGGATCCCAGCTCAGCGGAGAACGCGAACCTCGGCCGGGAATTTATTTTTATCGTCTGACTGTCGACGGAGATGTCTTCACCCGGAAGATGATCGTGAGCCGGGACGTGCTCAGGGGGGCGTAGCTCGCGCTCCGAGCCGCGTCGCCCAGAACGCTTCGAGGGCTCCGAGAGGGGCCCTCGTTGCACATGGGGCAAATCCAAAATGGCAGCGTGGGCCGCCAAAAGGGCAGATTTGCCAGGAACGCTCCTTGCCCCTTCCGGAATGGCTGGGCGTCAAACACGAGCACGGCACCGGAGCCCTGACGGCGGTCTTCGGCGTTGCGCGGCATGCAGATTACTGTGAGGAGGACCCGTTCGAATGTTACGTCCGGAACGACTGACCATCAAAGGACAGGAGGCCTTTCGCGACGCCGGCGAGGAAGCGCGGCGCCGTGGCAATCCTGTCGTCAACGATACCCATCTCTTGCTGGCACTCCTGGATCAGGACGAGGGCATCGTCGGCCCCTTGCTGCAGAAGGCCGGGCTCAACGTGACGGCGCTTCGGGAGGCGACGGAGCGCGAGGTCGAACGGTTTCCGCGTCAGGAGGGCGGGGGCGAACCGAGCTTCAGCCGCGAGCTGCACGCCGTGTTCGACCGAGCCGAGGCCGAGGCCAAGGCGTTGGGCGACACGTACGTCTCGACCGAGCACTTGCTGCTTGCCCTCGCGGAGACCAAGGCGACGACGGCGCGCGAGCTGTTGAGTGCGGAGGGCATCTCCGCCGCCGACCTCCGGCAATCACTCGAAGGAGTCCGGGGATCGCATCGGGTCACCGATCAGGCCCCGGAGGACAAGTACCAGGCGCTCGAGCGCTATACCCGAAACCTCACCGATCTGGCGCGGCAGGGAAAACTGGATCCGGTCATCGGACGGGATGAGGAGGTACGCCGGATCATGCAGGTGCTGTCGCGGCGGACCAAGAACAACCCGGTGCTGATCGGCGAGCCCGGCGTCGGCAAGACCGCGATCGTCGAGGGGCTGGCCCAGCGCATCGTGAACGGCGACGTCCCTGAATCGCTCCGCAGCAAGGAGATCGTCGGCCTCGACATCGGGCAACTCGTTGCCGGCACCAAGTACCGCGGTGAGTTCGAGGAGCGGCTCAAGGCGGTGGTGAAGGAGCTGATCGCAGGCGAAGGGCACTACATCGTGTTCATCGACGAGCTCCATACCATCGTAGGTGCGGGCGCGGCGGAAGGCGCGGTCGATGCCAGCAACATGCTCAAGCCGGCGCTGGCCCGCGGGGAGCTGCACGTAGTCGGCGCAACCACGCTCGACGAATACCGTAAGCACGTCGAGAAGGATGCGGCGCTCGAACGGCGTTTCCAGCCGGTGCTGGTGGGTGAGCCCAGCGTGACCGACACCATCGCCATTCTCCGCGGGTTGAAGGAACGCTACGAGGTCCACCACGGCGTGCGTATTACCGACAACGCGCTGGTCGCGGCCGCGACCCTTTCCAATCGCTACATCGGCGACCGATTCCTCCCCGACAAGGCGATCGACTTGGTTGACGAAGCGGCGAGCCGGCTCCGCATCGAGATCGACAGCCTGCCGCAGGAGATCGACGAGGTCGAGCGGCGCATCGTCCAGCTCGAGATCGAGCGCCAGGCGCTGCTCAACGAAAAGGACAAGGCGGGCCGCGAGCGGAGAGCGGCGGTGGAGCAGGAAATCGGCGGCCTCAAGGAGCAGTCGTCCGGCATGAAGGCGCAGTGGCAGGCCGAAAAATCGGCGATCCAGGAACTCCAGGAGCGCCGGGCCAGGGTCGAAGGGCTCCGTCTGGAGGCCGACCAGGCCACCCGAAGCGGAGACCTGCAGCGAGCCGCGGAGCTACGGTACGGGGAGATTCCCAAGCTCGAGGCCGAACTCAAGGCGGATGAAACCCGGCTGGCCGGCATCCAGGCCACCGCCAAATACCTGAAGGAAGAGGTGGGCGCCGAAGACATCGCCGAGATCGTGGCCAAGTGGACCGGGATTCCTGTCTCCAAGCTGATGGAATCCGAGCGTGAGCGCTTGACCCACCTCGAGGCGGAGCTCGGCCATCGGGTCGTGGGACAGGACATCGCGCTCCGAGCCGTGTCCAACGCGGTCAGGCGGAGCAGGGCGGGATTGCAGGACCCGAACCGTCCGGTCGGCTCCTTCATATTCCTCGGCCCGACCGGGGTGGGGAAGACCGAGACCGCGCGGGCGCTTGCGGAGTTCCTGTTCGACGACGAGCGGGCCATGATACGGCTCGACATGTCCGAGTACATGGAGAAGCACGCGGTGGCTCGGATGATCGGCGCACCGCCCGGATACATCGGCTATGAAGAAGGCGGCCAGCTGACCGAAGCGGTTCGCCGCCGCCCCTACGCGGTGATCCTGTTCGACGAGATCGAAAAGGCGCATTCGGACGTGTTCAACCTGCTGCTCCAGATCCTGGACGACGGCCGGTTGACCGACAGCCAGGGGCGTCTGGTCGATTTCCGGAATGCGGTCATCATCATGACCTCCAATCTAGGGAGCCAGTACATCGTCGAAACGACGGCCGGTCAGGACGCCGAAGCCTGGTCCATGGTGGAGCAGCGGGTCCGCGGCGAGCTGCGACAGCACTTCCGCCCCGAGTTCCTGAACCGGGTGGACGAAGTCATCGTATTTCGCCAACTTTCGAAGGAGGACTTGGGACAGATCGTCGAGCTGCAACTCGAGCATCTGGAGCGACTCCTCGCGGACAAGGAACTCCACCTCGACGTGAGCGCCCGAGCAAAGGAGTTGCTCGTGGAGCAAGGGTACGACCCGGTGTTCGGTGCCCGGCCGCTGAAACGAGTCATTCAGCGTCTGCTGCAGAACCCGATCGCCCTGGAGGTTCTCGAAGGCAAGTTTACCGGTGGCGACACCATCCGAGTGGACCGGGAAGGGGACGCCTTGGCATTCACCCGACAGCCGGCAGCGCCGGCCGAGAAAGCAAGTGCGTAGGGGACTGCCGTCTCCCGCGGACATCGCCGGCATGCAGGCGGCGGTGCGACTGGCCCGGGCGGCGGCGGTCCGTGAAGAAGTCCCGGTGGGTGCCGTCATCATCCGCGATGGCGAGATATTGGCCGAGGCTCACAACGAGACCATCATCCGAGGTGACCCGACCGCGCATGCCGAGCTTCTGGCCATTCAGCAGGCCTTGGCCAAGCACCACGAGTCTCGGCTGCTGGACGCGACACTGTACGTGACGCTCGAGCCCTGCGCCCAGTGCGCCGGAGCCATCGTGCTGAGCAAGATCGGCTGTGTGGTGTTCGGGGCCTACGACCACCGCTACGGCATGGCCGGATCGGTCCACGACCTGCTGCGCCATCCCAGGCTGAACCACCGCCCGGAAGTGATCGGCGGCATGCTCGAGGAAGAGTGCGGGGCCCTGCTCAAGCGCTTCTTCCAGGCGCGCCGCGGCCCCGAGCAGCCGGCCGGCTCTGGTTGACCCCTCCGATGAAGGGCGGCTAAGTTCCGGCCCGGAACTACCCCAGGACAGGTGTCCGAGTGGCTGAAGGAGCCGGTCTCGAAAACCGGTATACCCTTACGGGTATCGTGGGTTCGAATCCCACCCTGTCCGTTGGTGCGCGGGGCACCGCCCGAGAGAGAGGTGCCTTCGTAACTCGTGGGTTGAGCTGCGCCCGGCTGCGCCGGTGCTCGCTCTCCTTGGCCCCGCCTTCGGCGGGCCCTGCGGATCGAATCCCACCCTGTCCGTTGGTGCGCAAAGGTCCGCCCGAGCAGATGCAGCATTCCTAACTCGTGGGTTGAGCTGCGCCCGGCTGCGCCGGTGCTCGCTCTCCTTGGCCCCGCCTTCGGCGGGCCCTGCGGATCGAATCCCACCCTGTCCGTTCTGAGTCGGAAAGAGGGAAAGGTGGAAAGTCGGGAGGGAAGGAGGGAGGAGTAAGGAGTGAGGAGTGAGGAGCGAGGACGGCTTCAGCCGCGATGATGAGGACGGAAAGGCGGAAGGGTGGGAAGGCTGGAAGAAGGGTACCGCAAGAGGGCCGATAGCGTACCTCTCGGACCGATAGCCGATAGCCGATAGCCGATAGCCGATAGCCGATAGCCAATAGCCGAGAGCCAACGGCCAACGAATGTGGAAAACCTCACCAAACCTGCACACTTTAGTCAACTTCTCAATGCTGTAACTAACTGTAGAAATACTACATATGGCATTGATATGATCCAGTATCTGATGTGATTTCGGGTAGTTTCTCGAGGTTGATAATCGGTCGGCACCAGTGTGCCTAGCGCCCTCGGCGGTCGTCTGTGAAGGGTATCGCGCTGGAGAAAGTGACGGCGCACACGGCCACGCGGTCCAGCGGCACCAAGATTAAGAGCCTGCCTTGGCCCGGGCCCACCGAGGCCCAGTCTTGTCCAGTCTTGTGAGGATGCCCATGCTTGCCCCCCGTCGCCGCCATTCATGCCTGGCATCGCTCCGGCGTGCCCGCGCTCTTCCCTGGATGATCCTCGGTTTGGCGGGCCTGTGGAGCTGCGGCGAGGACAAGATGGGCCCGCCGCCCACCCCGACGGGCATTCAGCTGAGCGCGGGAGACGCGCAGACCGCCGCGGCCGGCACGGCAGTGGCCACCGCACCGTCCGTCGTGGTCACCGGCGCCAATGGCCCCATCTCGGGCGTTTCGGTGGTGTTCGCCGTGGCCTCGGGCAACGGGTCGGTTACCGGAGGAAACGCCACCTCCAACGCCAACGGCATCGCGGCCGCGGGCAGCTGGGTCCTCGGCACCACGGTGGGGCCCAATACCCTGACGGCCACCGTCACTGGGCTCGCCCGCCGTGACCTTCACGGCCCAGGCCACGGCAGGGGCCCCGGCCGGCCTGGCCGAGAGCGCCGGGAACAACCAGACCGCCACAGTAGGCATGCCGGTCGCGCTCAATCCGGCCGCCCGAGTGACCGACCAGTTCGGCAATGCCGTCCAGAACGTCTCGGTTGCGTTCACCGTGACCGGCGGCGGCGGCAGCGTCACCGGTGGCGCTGCCACCACCAATGCCGGTGGTGTCGCCACCGTAGGCAGCTGGACCCTCGGCACCACTGCGGGCCCAAACCAGCTGACCGCAACCGTGAGCGGGGCGCCCAGCTTCGTCTTCACGGCCACGGGTACCGCGGACATGGCGGCCACCATCGCCATCAACGCCGGCGATAACCAGACCGCCCCGGCGGCCACCGCTGTGCCGGTAGCCCCGTCGGTGCTCTTGACCGATGCGAACGGCAACCCGGTGCCCTCGGGCACGGTGGTGTTCTCCGTCGCGTCTGGCGGCGGGAGCGTCACCAACGGGACCACCCAAACCGATGCCAACGGCATCGCCACGGTGGGCAGCTGGACCCTCGGGAACGGGCTCGGCACCAACACGCTGAACGCGACGACCGGGAGCCTCACCCCGGTCACCTTTACGGCCACGGCGACGCAGGGCCCGGCCGCCATCGTCTCAATCGATGCGGGCGACGGGCAGAGTGCCACGGTGGGAACCGCGGTGACGACGGCCCCCAGGGTGCTGGTGACCGACCTTGGCGGCAACCCGGTCTCGGGCGAGGCGGTGACCTTTGCGGTGGCATCTGGTGGCGGGAACATCACCGGCTCATCGGCCACCACCAATGCTTCGGGGCAGGCCAGCGTCGGCAGCTGGACGCTCGGCACGACGGCAGGCGCCAACACGCTGACGGCCACGGTGAGCGGCGTCACGCCCGTCACCTTCATCGCCACCGGCACGGCCGGTGCGCCGGCAACGATGGTACTGAATGCCGGTGACGGGCAGACCGCTACGGCCGGCACTGCGGTGGCTATCGACCCGTCGGTCCTGGTCGAGGATGCCAACGGCAATCCGGTGCCGGGTGCCAATGTCACCTTCGCGCCGACCTCGGGCGGCGGCAGCGTCACCGGCTCTCCGGCCACGACTAACGCGAACGGCATTGCTACCGTGGGCAGCTGGGTGCTTGGTGGCACACCGGGTCCTAACACCCTAGACGCCACCCTGGCATCGCTTCCGGCGGTGACCTTCACGGCCACGGGAGTGGGCGGCGCGGCCAACATTCAGGTCCAGGCCGGCAACGGCCAGAGTAGGACTGTGGGGCAGTCGGTAACGACGGCCCCGTCGGTGTTGGTCACCGATGGCGGTTCCAACCCGGTCCAGGGTGTGGCGGTCACGTTCGCGGTGGCGAGTGGCGGTGGGAGCATCACCGGAGCCAGCACCACGACCAATGCGAGCGGCATCGCGACGGTGGGCAGCTGGACCCTCGGCACCACGGCCGGACCCAACACACTCACGGCCACGGCCCAGGGCAGCGGGATCAACGGCAACCCGGTGACGTTCACCGCCACCGGTACGGCCGATGTGGCGGCGAGCATCGCGGTCAACGACGGCAACGGCCAATCGGCGCTCCAAGGAACGGCCGTCCCAATAGCTCCGTCAGCGATCGTCCGGGATCAGTTCTCGAATCCGGTGTCGGGGGTTCAAGTTGATTTCCAGGTAGTGACCGGCGGTGGTAGCATCACCGGGGCCAGCCAGACCACCAACTCCAATGGTATCGCGCGGGTCGGCAGTTGGACCCTCGGCGGTGCGGCCGGACCCAACTCGCTCGAGGCGACGGCGCAGGGGACCGGGATTGCTGGTAATCCTGCTTTGTTTGCGGCGACCGGTACGGCGTCGGCCTTCGACGTCGTCGTGCGGTTCTCCACGGGCACCACCCCAACACCCTCACAGCAACAGCTGTTCCTCGCTGCCGCCGCGCGTTGGGAGCAACTCATCATAGGTGATATACCCGATGGTGCGCTGAGCATACCGGCTGGCTCGTGTGCCGGTGCAAACTACCCGGCGCTCAATGAAACACTGGATGACGTCATCATTTATGCTGCAGCGGTTCCAATCGATGGGCCCGGAGGCATTCTGGGTCAGGCCGGTCCGTGCTTCATCCGGTCCGGAAGCTTCCTCCCGGCGCTCGGCGGCATGCAATTCGATACCGCGGACCTCGCGACCCTCGAGAGCCAGGGCCGGCTGCTCGACGTCATCCTCCACGAAATGGGGCATGTCCTGGGGTTCGGAACCATCTGGAGCTCACTCGGGTTGCTGCAGAATCCATCGTGCGGAGGAGTCGGCTCGACGTGTAACCCCGACCTCCCGGGGGCGGATACCCACTTCAATGGTGCCGCGGCCGTAACGTCCTTTGACAACGTGGGAGGCACGGCCTGGACTCTGGGCTCCAAGGTTCCCGTTGAGAACACACTGGGTGGTCAGGGCACGCGAGATAGTCATTGGCGCGAGTCGACCTTTGGCAACGAATTGATGACCGGGTTCATCAGTGCCGGGTCCAATCCGCTGAGCGAGGTCACCACCGCCGGAATGCAGGATATCGGCTACATGGTCAACCTTGGTGGCTCCGATAGCTACACGCTGGCGAACCCCAATGCACTTGTCGCACCCGCGCTCGCCGGCAGCATCGAACTCAAGGATGATGTGTATCGCGGGCCGCTGATGGTCATCGACAAGAGCGGGCGGGTGGTAAGAGTGCTACCGCCCCGATAGGCGAGCCGGTTCTCGAGACGGGTGCGGCCCGGCAGGGTTACCTTCCTGCCGGGCCGCAAATATGTTCCTCCTTCGCCGTTCGCAAACGATCGTCTCCCATCCGGGCACGCTTCGTTGACAGACGTTGGTACTCTCCTTCGCATTGCTCATCTCACCCGCGTGGTCCACGACGTCCGGGTGGTGGATGACATCTCGCTCGAGGTCGAGCGAGGTGACACCCTGGCTGTGGTCGGGCCGAGTGGGGCGGGGAAGTCGTCTTTCCTGCGGTTGCTCAATCGGCTGGACGAGCCCACCGGTGGCACGGTCTATCTCAACGGACGCGACTACACCACCATCCCGCCTCGCGAGCTCCGCCACCAGATCGGGATGGTCATGCAATCGGCCTTTCTCTTTCCCGGCACCATCGCCGAGAACGTCTGCTACGGCCCGGCCCAACGCGGCATCGAGCTGTCCTCCGATCGGATCGACGCGCTACTCAGTGACGTGGGCCTGGCAGGGCGCGGAAATGGAAACGTGGCCCTGCTCTCGGGCGGCGAGGCGCAGCGGGTGGCGCTTGCACGGGCGCTGGCAAACGAACCGCAGCTGTTGCTGCTGGACGAACCCACCTCCGCGCTCGATGAGACCGCACGAAAGGAGATCGAAGTGGTGATCGGCAAAATTCTCCGCGAGCACCGGCTGGCGTGTGTCATCGTCACCCACGATCGGGCGCAGGCCCGCCGCATCGCGACGCGCGTCATGGTTATGGAACGCGGCCGTCTGACGGCGCTGGGTTCCGTAGAGGAGGTGTTGGATGCTCGCTAACCTGTTCCGAGATACCTTGAGCCTCGGCATCGCCCAGGCCGTTGCCGCAGCACTCCTCGCCATCCTCGCCATGTGGGTCGCGCGGACCCAGCGGATCCACCTCGAACGAGAAACCCTCGTCGCCCTCGCCCGCGGCATCGTGCAGATTGTAGCGGTAGGCTCTATCCTGGTGTTCGTCTTCAGGGGTCCCACCTGGACCGGCGCCATCGTGCTCGCCATCATGATGGCGGTGGCCGCCATGATCTCGGCTCGGCGGAGCCGCGACCTACCGGGTGCCTACCACGTCGCCTTCATCAGCATTGTGCTCGGCGCCGGTGCGGTGATCGCGACCATGACCTCGCTCGGCGTCATAGCGCCGACCCTGACGTCCCTCATTCCGATCGGCAGCATGATCATCGCCAGCACCATGAACGCCAGCGCCCTGGCGCTGGAGCGGTTCAAGGCCGAGTTGCTGGCCCATGTGGGGCAGATCGAGGCTGGGCTTGCACTGGGCGCGGCACCCTCGGCAACGGTGGGCCCGTACCTCCAGGCTGCGGTGACGGCGAGCCTCATCCCGCAGATCAATTCGCTCCGCTCGCTGGGCATCGTGTGGATTCCAGGCCTGATGGCGGGCATGGTCCTGTCGGGCACCGATCCGCTCTATGCCGCTGTCTATCAGTTCGTCGTCATCGCGATGATCTTCGGCGCCTCCAGCGTCACCTCGATCACGGCGGCACTCCTGGTCCGCCCGCGGGTCTTCACCGCGGCCGACCAGCTGATCTTGAGGCCGCGGGGGTAGCGACCGGAGGCAGGACTGTGAACCTTTCTTCACCGGGCTTGACGCACAGCTTCACCCTGGGCTGCGCAAATTGGAAGGACCCGGGAGGGGAATGAGATGGCCGTGCCCGCGCCGACAGACCGTCCGGCGCCACGAGGCCTGAGACACGATGGAGGACGCCATGGGTCGAAAGATCTTGCTGCCGCTCGACGGATCGTCGTTTGCCGAGGCAGCGGCACCGTACGCGGTTTCGATTGCCGAGAAGTCCGAGGCGGAGATTACCCTGGCCTTGGTCCATCCGTCATTGCCGGCCGTCACGGAGTCGTCGCACCCCGAGCTGATCGAGTGGGCACGGCGCGGGGAGCAGGGGTACCTGGACGACGCGGCCACGCGGCTGTTCGAAGGCACCGACATCGCAGTCACAAAAGCACTCCTCACCGGGGACCCAGCGGCTGCGCTGGTCAAGCACGCGGCCGACCAGCGGGTCGACCTGGTCGTCATGTCCACCAAAGGGTGGGGCCCCGCCAACCGGCTCTGGATCGGCAGCGTCGCCGACCGCCTGGTGCGAGAGCTCACCCTGCCGCTCCTCCTCATTCGCCCGAAAGCCGAAGGGGGGAAAGCCCCGCGGGCTGCGGCCGACGCCGTGATTCGGCGGATCCTGCTGCCACTCGACCAGTCGCGCTTCAGCGAGGGGGTGCTCGAGGGGGCGGCGATGCTCGCAGAGATCTTCTCGGCGAACGTGATCCCGCTCCACGTCGTCGAGGGCCCGTCCGGTATCGACCGGCCTTCCTTTACGTTCAAGCCTGGCGCCGACGAACTCTCCACTGTCGGCCTCGGTACTGAAGCCGCGGCAACCTACCTGCGCAACATCGCGAGCGACCTCCGGGTGCGCGGGGTCGAGGTGGACACACCCGAGGTGGTGCAAGGGGGCGACGTCGCGAGCACCATCCTCGAACAGGTCGACCGCCTGGAGGCGGACGCCATTGCCATCGCCACCCACGGCGAGAAAGGCATCCGCCTGCTGGCACTGGGCAGCGTCACCGACAAGGTGATTCGCGGGGCGAGCGTTCCCGTGCTGGTGTGTAGACCGCAGGGGTGACGGACGTAGGACGTAGGAGGTAGGAGGGTAGGTGGGTAGGAAGTAGGAGGCGGGAGGGGAGAGCGATGAGCTGCGGGGCCCGACCCAGGCGAAGGGCCCCCTTCTCTTTGGGGGGCTGGACGAATCCCATCTGTCCTAGTATTGTATAGGACATATGATAGACACAGCCCATTCTACCACTTCTCGCTCATCCCGCCAGGCGGGCCGGGAAGCCCTGCGCGAAGCGGCGTCTAGGGCTCATGCCGTCGTGATCGGGTCCGGCTTCGGCGGCCTGGCCGCCGCTATCCGGCTGGCCGCCCGGGGGTATCGGGTGACGGTGCTGGAGCGGTTGGATCAGCCCGGCGGGCGTGCCCGGGTGTTCCGGCAGGACGGCTTCACTTTTGACGCGGGCCCGACGGTCATCACCGCTCCCCACCTGTTCGAGGAACTCTGGGCCCTCGCCGGCCGGTCGTTTGCCGAGGACGTAGACCTCCGTCCGGTGTCTCCCTTCTACCGGATCCGATTCGACGACGGGACCGTGTTCGACTACACCGGCTCGGCCGAGGCAATGCGTCGGGAAGTCGGCCGGCTGTCTCCGGGTGACGTGGCGGGGTACGAATCGTTTGTCCGAACCAGCGAGCGGATCTTTCGTGTGGGCTTCGAGCAGCTGGCCGACGTGCCGTTCTCGTCCTTGTGGGACATGGCCAAGATCATTCCCGCGATGGTCAGGCTCGAGAGCTATCGCTCGGTGTTCGGACTGGTCGCCAAGCATGTGCAGGATCCTCGGCTCAGGAGCATTCTCAGCTTCCATCCGTTGCTGGTGGGCGGCAATCCGTTCGAGACCACCAGCATCTATTCCCTGATCGCGTACCTCGAGCGTCGGTGGGGCGTTCATTTCCCCATGGGCGGGACCGGTGTGCTGGTGGAGGGATTGGTCCGTCTGCTCGAGGGTATGGGCGGGCAGGTCCTGCTCAATCAAGACGTGCAGGAGATCACCGTCGAGGGTCGCCGCGCCACCGGTGTCCGGCTCGCGTCCGGCCGCCATATCCCGGCCGATCTGGTGGTGTCTAACGCCGACCCGGGCTGGACCTACGCGAAGTTGCTGCCCTCGTCCGTTGCGTCCCTGTGGAACCGGTCGAGGCTCCAGCGAGCGCGCTATTCGATGAGCCTCTTCGTCTGGTATTTCGGTACCCGACGCAGGTACGACGACGTGGCCCATCACACGATTCTCATGGGCCCCCGCTATGAGGGGCTCCTGGAGGACATCTTTCACCGGAAAGTCCTCGCAGAAGACTTCAGCCTCTACCTGCATCGCCCCACGGCGACCGATCCCTCGTTGGCCCCGGCCGGCTGTGACGCGTTCTATGTCCTCTCGCCGGTCCCGAACCTCGAAAGCGGGGTCGACTGGGTCCGCGAGGCAGAGTCCTATCGGCAGCGCATCGCCAGGTACCTCGATCGATCCGTTCTTCCCGGCCTCGAGGCCGAGCTGGTCACGTCCCGCATGCTGACCCCGGCGATGTTCAGGGATGAGTTGCTGTCACCCAAGGGTGCGGCCTTCAGCTTCGAGCCGTTGCTCACCCAAAGCGCCTATTTCCGCCCCCACAATCGGAGTGAAGATGTCGACCGCCTCTACCTGGTCGGCGCCGGCACGCATCCCGGCGCCGGAGTTCCGGGTGTCCTCTCATCGGCAAAAGTCCTCGACCGCGTTGTTCCGAGCCCCCATGATCTCCGCTGAGAATCCCGGCTCTCGCGCCGCATGATGCAGAGGTCTGCGAAGAGATCCTTCGGCGCGGCTCGAAGAGCTTCTTCCGCGCGTCCCGACTGCTGCCAGCCAGAGTGCGTGGCCCCGTCACGGCATTGTATGCCTTCTGCCGCATGGCCGACGACATCATCGATCACGGCGCCGTGACGCATGCGGCCGTCGATGCGCTCCGCGGGCGGCTCGACCGGATATACGCCGGGCGTCCGATGGCCCATCCGGAGGACCGAGCCCTGGCGAAGGTGGTCGAACGCTTTCGCGTTCCCCGCGAGGTACCGGACGCGTTACTAGAAGGGTTCTCATGGGAGATCGAGCGGCGTCGCTACGAGACGCTCGACGAGCTCCATGCCTACGCGGCTCGGGTGGCGGGAACCGTCGGAGTCATGGTAACGGTGATCATGGGGCGCCGCGACGAGGAGACGCTGTCGCGCGCCTGTGATCTCGGCGTTGCCATGCAGCTCACCAACATCGCCCGCGACGTGGGCGAGGACGCCCGCCGCGGCCGGCTCTACCTCCCGCGCACCTGGATGCGCGAAGCGGGGCTCGATCCAGACGAGTGGCTGGCCAATCCGGTGTTCTCTCCGGCTCTCGGCGGGGTCGTCCAGCGGCTCCTCGAAGAGGCCGATCGGCTGTACCTGCGCGCAGAGCGGGGCGTCGGCCTGCTCCCGGCCGATTGCCGTGTGGCGGTCCAGACTGCGAGGCTGGTCTACGCGGACATCGGGCGGGTGATTGCCTCCAATGGCTACGACTCGGTGACGCAGCGTGCCGTCACCAGCGGAACCCGGAAGACCTGGCTTGCGCTCAGATCCGCCTCGGCGCTGATCCTGGGGTCGAACCGGGATTCGGGCTCGAACGCAGCGACGGTTGTAGGTGGGCGGTTCTTGATTCGAGCCGTCAGCGAGGACAACACAACCCCGGGAACGGCCACGCGCATTGAAGCAGCACTCGAGCGAGCCGTAGATCGCTTGACCGGCTCAGGGTGCCCACCGCGCCTGGCCCGGACGATTCGGTACGCGGTGTTTCCCGCCGGCAATCGCTTGAGGCCCATGCTGTGCCACGCGGTGGCAGAGGCCCTCGGGAATTCCTCCGCTCCGTTGCTGGAGCCGACCGCCGTGGCCATCGAGCTGCTCCACTGCGCCTCGCTGGTTCAGGACGACTTGCCGAGCTTTGACGACGCGGGGATGCGGCGCGGCCGGCCCTCGGTTCATCGGGTCTTCGGCGAGTCGCTCGCGGTGCTCGCGTCCGACGCACTCATTGTCGGCGCCTTCGAGGAGTTGGCCCTCGCGACCGGTAGGTCGGGGGTCGACCAGCGCCAACGTGAGGTGATCCGTCGGCTGGCTCGTGCGGTCGGTTCGCGCGGCGGCCTGGTCGCGGGGCAAGGGTGGGAGGCGGAGTCCGAAGCCGACCTGGCCGAGTACCACGCTGCGAAGACAGCCGCCCTGTTCGAGGCGGCGGCGGCCACCGGGGCGCTGGTTGCAGGGGGCGACCCCGCGCAGTGGACCCCATTGGGCCGGTGGATAGGAATGACGTATCAGGCCGCCGATGACTTTGCAGACCGGGCCGATGACGGACCCGCGACCGACGCGTTGCTTGGCCGTCCCAACTTGGTGGACCACTTCGGTTACCAGCGCGGTCGGACAACGTTGGAGACCTACGCCCAGCGCGCGATCGAGTCCATCCCGCCATGCGCGGGACGCGTGGAACTGCGACAGCAGGTGGCGGCCCTGCTCGCACGCTTCGCCCATCACGCTGAGCCGCAAGTTGCCGCTCCCCGACCAATGCGGCAGGTGGTCTCCCTGGCATGAAGCTGCTGAGCGTGGGGCCCGAGAGCAGGGCGTTCCAACTGATCGCGGCACTGCTCGCGGGAGCGGTGGCGATGAGTGTAGCGGGAACCGCCATGCTGCTCCATTTTCCCGCCGCCGTGGCCCGGGCCGGGCTCTGGTTGCCGTGGCTCATGAAGATCCCAACGTGGGTCTACATGGCGGCGCTGCCGCTCCTGGTCTTCTTGCTCTACGCACCGACACGGTCGTTCCGCCGGTCCGTCTTCTTCGTCTTGTGGGGCGGTGCCGTGGGCCTGGGTGCCGAACTGCTCGGCACCAGTACGGGTATTCCGTTCGGTGGGTATGGCTATACCGAATTCCTCGGCCCGAAGATTCTGGGCCTGGTGCCATATCTCATTCCGCTCTCGTGGTTCGCGATGTCGAGTTTGTCGCTCGACCTGGCCGGCCAGCTCGGGCTCGACCGTACCGGGCGCGTTCTCATGACTGCGCTCTACATGGTGTGCTGGGACTTGGCCCTCGACCCTGCGATGGGCCACGGCTTCCCGGTGTGGCAGTGGGCCGAGCCGGCCGCCGGCTTCTACGGCATGCCGGTGCAGAACCTCGTCGGTTGGTTTCTGACTGGTGCGGCCATCGCGTGGGGATACGAGGTCCTGGGCGGTGGGCTGAGACCAAGTGCATCCACTTGGCCGGCGCGGCTGTGGATCCTCTCCGCGGTGCTTCCACTGGGTATTTCGCTGGTCCGCGGCATGATGCCGGCCGTGATCGTCGGCGGGTTGGCAGTGGCGGCCCCCCTCGCCGCCGTGGCGCTGCGGCGCTCGGGGCGGGGGCGGGGGCGAGTGCGAGTGCGACAGGTTGCGTAGGAGTGAGGAGTAAGGAGTGAGGAGTGAGGAGTCAGGAGTAAGGAGTAGGGAGTAGACAGTGGAGGGAGGTAGGTGCCGCGGCGGGGAATGTCCCGTGGCGGCATTCTGGTGTTATCCTACATGGGGTGCGGTTGAAGCTCCAAGTAGTGGATCGTAGTCCGACGGGCAGCACCCGGGACTCGTGACAGAACCCGAGAGAAGGGATGCCACCCCATGGATCGCCAGTCGCTCGCCTTGTTGATTCCCATCATCGCGCTCTCGATTCCCGTGGTGGCCATCATCATCAATGGGCTGGTCAAGGTCGCGAAATACCGGGCCATGGAGGGTGGTGCCGAAGGAAGCGGCGAACTTCGAGGCCGGCTCGACGCCTTGGAGCAGGAAGTAGACATCATGCGGCACGAGCTGTCCGAAACCCAGGAACGACTCGACTTTGCCGAGCGTATGCTGTCCCAGGGCGACCAGACGCGGCGGCTTCCCGAGCCCTGATGTTGTGAGTCGGCCAAGCCTGCGAGCGCTCCACGTACGCCAGCACCCCTTGCCGCCGTCTCAGCACACGACACCAGTGGATGGATCACCGGCCGCACCCGCTCGCGACCACGGCGAGATTCCGGGTTCGGATCGATAATCTGATGCGCGGGGTGTCGCAGGCAGTGGACGAGAACGCCGAGCGTCCGAACGCGCCCGAAGCGTGGGCCCCGATCGGTAGTTCGGCAACCGTGCGCTCGCCACGGGATAGGAAGAAAGTCGGAAGGATCCCTTCACAATCGCTTCATGCTGGGTGGTCTAACTTCGGGCCTTATTTGCGGCGTCCCAGCTTCCCGAGTGAAAAACCGAGACGTGTACTCCTACCCTCTGTGATCTGCCATGACCATCCTTCGCCGATCGGCGGCCCTGACTAGTCTCCTGCTGGTGTTCCCGACCCTCATTGCACCCCTGCTGGCCCAGGACGCGCACCATGCGTCGACCCTTGGCCAGCAGCTGTCGCTGGTGACGGTGGTGCCGTTCGCCTTGCTGCTCCTTTCGATCGCCATCTTCCCTCTCGTTCACGGGCACTGGTGGGAGGACAACCGGAACAAGGCGATCGTGTCAGCGTTCCTGTCGCTGCCCGTCGTCTTGTCGCTCGTCCTCATGTGGGGCACTGAAGGCACGATGGTGCTGGGCGAAGAGCTGCGGGAGTACACGTCGTTCATCATGCTGCTCACCTCGCTGTTCGTCATCAGCGGTGGGATCTACATCCAGGGATCCCTATCGGGTACGCCGCTGGTCAACACCATCTTCTTGGCGATCGGAGCCGTGCTCGCCAACATCATCGGGACGACCGGTGCCTCGGTGTTCCTGATCCGGCCGCTGCTCAGGGCCAACCGTCCGCGCCAGCGGAAGACGCACATCGTCATCTTCTTCATCTTCGTCGTGTCGAACTGCGCCGGGCTGCTCACGCCCATCGGCGACCCGCCGCTCTTCCTGGGTTTCTTGAAGGGCGTTCCGTTCGCGTGGACCCTCGGCTCTGGCCCCAATGGCTCTTGGTGAACGGCATCCTGCTCGTCGTTTTCAATTTGTGGGATCAGGTCGTCTTCGACCGGGAGGAAAAGGAGCGCCCGGGCTCACAGCTGGAAGAGGTCATGCGCCACGAGCCGTTCCGCATGCACGGCCTACACAATTTCCTCTTTCTCGGCGGGATCATCGGGACCGTCATCGCCTCCGGCTACGGGCTCGGCACCGGCGGCGAGCCGTGGCCGTTCGGCTGGAAGGAAGCCGCCATGGCCGGACTGACCATCGTCGCCTACTTCCTGACCGCTTCGATCAACCGCAGGCGGAACGGGTTTACCTTCGGCCCGATCATCGAGGTGGCCGTCCTGTTCATCGGCATCTTCATCACCATGACGCCGGCGCTCCAGATCCTGAACGCGTGGGGCCAGGGGCAACGCGAGGTATTGGGGATGGCGTTCGATCTCAGCAAACCGTGGCATTTCTTCTGGACCACGGGAATGCTGTCGAGCTTCCTGGATAACGCACCGACCTACCTCACCTTCTCCGCCACGGCGGCCGGGTTGGAGCACGTGCCCGTCACCGGCCGGTTCCTGGCCGTGTTGCTCCAGCAGGGTCCCGAGGCGGGACGGCTCCTGGTCGCTATTTCCTGTGGTGCGGTCCTGATGGGTGCCAACACCTACATCGGCAACGGCCCCAACTTCATGGTCAAGGCGATCGCGGAAGAATCCGGCATCAAGATGCCCAGTTTCTTCCACTATATGTTGTACAGCGCGGCGGTCTTGCTGCCGATCTGGCTGCTGGTGAGCTTCGTCTTCTTCTAACGGTAACGGGCTAGTCGCCTTCCGGTTCGCCTCGCTGCATCTCGACGCTTGGGGCCGGCAGCGTGTCGGTATAGGCACCGGCCGCGCCGTGCTGGTACACCAACTCGCCGCCCAACTTGCCAACCTGGTATGACGCTGCGAGGAGCCCGACCGCTGCCACGGTGCCGATCCAGCGCCCCGCCCGGCCGACCTTGCCGTTGGCCAAGCCCAGTCCGACCAGCAGCACTCCGATCCCGGAGAAGATGAGCATGCGCTCCCCGGCTTCCTCGTGCTCGTGGATCGGCTCCTCGGCCACGACCTTCTCAACCGCGTCTTCTTCGTCCTCGCCGGTTTCGACCGCGGCCCATGACGCCGCCGCGAGCATGGCGGAGAGGACCACGACGAAGGCCCACGTCTTTCTGGCGTGGGCGCCGCGGGCAATCAGGATCAGGGCCACGACCGCCGCTAGCGGAAGCAGCGTAGCGAGGACGATGGGGAAGTGCACGACAGCGGGGTGAAGGGGATCCGGAATCATCGACGACTCGGCGCGTTGTGGGGAGTCAGTAGCGAGTGGGACGTTTAGCGTGGGCGCAATCTAGCACGACCTCGCTTGACAGTCGAACCGGCCCGACCGATTCATTCGCGTCATGGCCGAGTCACAACCCGCGTATTCTGTCCATCGCCTCGACGATGCCGGCGGCTTCCTCGCCCGCGGCCGGGACTGGCTGCTCCGGGACGAGGCGGAGCACAACCTCCTGCTTGGCATCGCGGACCAGCTCCGTACCGGCCGGCATTCGTATGAGGAACCGATCTTCCTTGCCACAATCGAAGGATCGGAGGGCGTTGCTGGCGCCGCGTTCCGGACGCCGCCGTTCAAGCTGGGCCTGACCCGCATGCCACGAGCGGCCATTCCGCCGCTGGTCGAGGAGGTGGCCGCACTGTACCCCACGATCCCAGCCGTCATGGGACCCACGTCCACCGCTCGGCCTTTCGCCAGGCGGTGGAGCGCCAGGCTTGGTGTCGGATTCGAGGTCGGGATGCGAATGCGGATCTTCCAGATGGATCGGGTCGTGCCTCCCGCTAGGCCCGCTCCCGGCGACATGCGTCCGGCCACCACTAGCGACCTCGAGCTCGCCACCGCGTGGACCCGTGGGTTCACCGCCGACGTTGGGCAAATGGCCGGACAGCCCGACCCGCTGGCGCGGCGGTTGATCGACGAGGGGAGACTCTTCTTCTGGGAAGACCAGGGACCCGTGTCCATGGCGGCGGGTATGTCGGAAACGCCCAACGGAATTCGGGTCGGATTCGTGTATACGCCCCCCGAAGCGAGACGGCACGTCTATGCTTCAGCGTGTGTTGCGGCGCTGAGTCAGCACTACCTGGACCAGGGGCGGCAGTTCTGTTTCCTCTACACCGACCTGGCCAATCCGACCTCGAACGCCATCTATCAGCGGATGGGCTATCAACCCGTGTGCGACGTGGAGGATTACGACATCGAATGAGACAACGGCAGGTACTCCTGGCGACGGTAGCGCTGATGGTTGGCCCGGCCGTAGTGAGTGGGCAAGTAGTTGTCGAGAACTACGAGCCTATGCCTGGTCTTCTCCGGATCGGCCCCGAGCCGGAGCGCGCCATCGAGCTGACCGACAAGGGATACACTCTGATCCTACCCGCCGAGGGCGCGACGGAAGGCCTTGCGGTGTTCTTCGACGGGTGGCGGGTGGCCGTATCGGAAGGCATGCCGGCCGAGGGGACGTTCGACCACGCGGCACTCAGCCGGGGCGTGGGCATCCTCCGTATCACAACAGGGAATCCGCTGGACTTCTACTTCGACGACGCGACACTACGCTCGGTTGCCGACCGCATCCAACGCGTCCTGACGTCACACCACCTCGACAATGTGCCGCTCTACTTCGCGGGGCTCTCCCTGGGCGGCACGCGAGCGCTCAAGCTCACGGTGTTTCTGAAGCAGCATCCGGGAGAGTTCTGGATTGCTCCCGCCGCCGTAGCGGTGGTCGACGCGCCGCTCGACATGGCGCGCCTGTGGCGCGCCGAGCAGCGGGCCATCCAACGAACCTTCAATCCAACGGCCGCGGACGAGGGCCGGTGGGTGAGCTATCTCCTGGAAACCAACCTGGGCGGAACTCCGGATCAACTGCTCGATCGCTATGTCCAGGCTTCGCCCTTCAGCTACTCGGCGCCAGGGGGGCGTGGTGGCAATGCCTTCTTTCTACACGACGTCCCCATTAGGGCCTACCACGAGCCGGACGTGGATTGGTGGATCGAGCAGCGGCGGAAGGACTACTACGGCATGAATTCGATCGACCTGGCTGCATTGATCAACGAGCTCAAACTCCAAGGCAACGAGCGGGCGGAACTGATCACGACGCTACCAAGCTCGTGACGGGGTCGGGGAGGGATCGTCTCCTCACACCTGGTCGTTCGTGGACAACGCCGACCTAGTCGAATGGTTCCTGGCCCAATCTGTTGCCGCGCCGGCAGCGGACACTAGGCCGATAACGGCCGAGGTGAATGCGGCATGCGCTGCGATCGACGACCTCGTGCGTGAGATCACCGGTTGGGACATCGACCGATTCGATGGCAAGGTGTTCGATGACCCGGCTCGTTCTTGGCGGCGAGGGTGCAGGGTTGTCACCTCCGGTCCGACCGCATCGCTGGATGAAGCCGACGATCCGGCGGAACGACTGCGGACGCGTCTCGCGGCCTTGGGGTGGACGGAAGTTCTGGACTATTCGGCAGATGGCCCGGGTACCACGGCCTACGCCTTCCGCACCGACCAGGTCTTGTGCGTGGCGAGTGCTGGCGCACCGAGCTACCTGGCCGATGACGGGGAGATCGTCGTGGCCGAGGGGTACGAGGTGGACGCCGGCTGCTTTCTCGATCCTACCCCGTAGCCGTGGCGACGCATGTGGACTCATTCCCGATCTGACACCTACGCCCGGATCTATGCCGTCATCCGCCGCATCCCATCGGGCCGTGTAACGTCCTACGGACAGATAGCCCGCCTGGCTGGCATCCCTGGAGCGGCGCGCCAGGTCGGCTATGCGCTCCACGCCCTGCCGAATGGGACCGCCGTGCCGTGGCACCGGGTAGTGAATGCGAAGGGAACGATCAGCCGGCGAACCGTGCCAGGATCAGAGCTGACCCAGCGCATGCTGCTCGAGGCCGAGGGGGTCTACTTCGATTTGAATGGCAGGGTGGATCTGGCTACGCACGGCTGGGCGCCGCGGAAGCCGAGGGGGAAGAAGTAGCGGCATTGGCTACTGGTGGCAGTTGGTGCTGCCAGAATCGCGAAAGGTCTGGCCGGCAACCGGAACGAACTCCCACTCGTAGCGCGACGCATAGAGCGACAGCTTCAACACGCCATGGGTGTCGCTGTTCCGGACTTCGCTGTTCGCCGCCACGGTCGCGAAGTTCCGGAGTGACCGGCCGCCGGTTCCCACCACGAACTCGCGAATGCCGCGTTGTGTGTCGAGCGCTCCGGTTGGGGTCTGCGGTGCAAAGCGCTCGTAGTCGTGATCGTGGCCGTTCAAGACCAGGTCCACCCCGGCGTCGTACAGCACCTGCCAGAGATCCTGCATGCCCGTGTCGTCATTGTGCATGCCCGAGCTGAAGCGCGGGTGGTGCCAGTAGGCGGCGGTGCAGGTGGCCGGGTGGGCGGCGAGGTCGGCGGCCAGCCATTGGAGCTGGGGAGAATTGGCCGACAGGTCGATGTTGCTGTTGAGGGCTACGATGTGCCACGCGCCCAGGTCGTAGGAGTAGTAACCCTGAGCCGGGTCTCCCGCGCTCGCGCCGAAGTAGTCGTAATAGCCCGACGCCCCTGCGGTGTGATAGTCGTGGTTGCCGGGCGAGGGACGGGTGCGTGAGCGGTGCCGGCCCCAGGTCGGGTGGTAGCAGTCGGTGAACTCCTGGGCGGTGCCGTCTTCGTAGGCGTTGTCGCCGGTGGTGAAGGCCGTGCCCGGGATGGTATCGAGCAGGAGCGCGGTGGCTTCATCGGCGTCGCTGCCGCAGACCGCGATGTCGCCGGCACCCACCAAAACGGCGGGGGTGTCAGTGTCCGGGCCCGGGGCGGTCGGCTGCCGTCGGTCTCGCAGCCGAGCGCCCCGAGCAGGACCGCCATGAGCACGCCCGAGCGTTTCTGCGCGGCAGAGTGTCATCGACATGGTCACCACATTGGTAGGTAAGGCCTGTCGGTGGCCCGATCTGTAGCGCCGGTCACAGGAAGATATCCTGGCCCGGAAACGATCGAGGCCCGCCCCATGAGCGAGCCTCGATCGAACGATCCCTGTTGAGAGATGGCGTCTAGTTGCCGCCTCCCGCCTGCGGCGGCTCCTCGGCGGCCGGCTTCCGCGGCATCATCTCGTCCCGGTTGGCCACGGTGTACACGGTCCAGGCAACGACCGTCGCGGCCTGGCGCAGGTCGTCGAGCACCAACCGCTCGTAGGTGTCGACGTTGGAGTGGTGGGTGCGGAACCCGTATTCGATGGGATCCTGGATGTAGTTGAAGCCCGGCACCCCGGCCGCATCGAATGCGAGATGGTCGGTGCCGCCGGTGTTGCCGCTTCGGACACCCATGACGCCGAGATCGCGGAGCGGGGCCAGGATCAGCTCGAAGATCTCGTTCACGTTGGGATTGGATTGGTTCCAGATCCCACGCAGCCGTCCCGTGCCGTTGTCGACGTTGAAATAAGCCGAGATGTTGTCCAGCTCGTTCTGGTGCATGCGGACGTAGGTGCGGGAGCCGATCAGTCCCTGCTCCTCGCCGCTCCAGAGCCCGATCCTGACGGTGCGGCGCATGGGCAGGTCGAGCGTCTTCAAGATCCGCATGGCTTCCATCATGACCACCGAGCCCGCGCCGTCATCGGTGGCCCCCGTGCCGCTGTGCCAGCTATCGAAGTGGGCACCCACCATCACCACCTGGTCGGCGAGATCGGTGCCGGGGATCTCGGCGAGCACGTTGTAGGAATTCCGGTCGTCGAGGAACCGGTTCTGCACGTTGAGCTCCAGCCGCACCGGCACCCCCCGGAGCGCGTTCCGGTACATCAGACTGTACTGCTCGTGGCCTACCAAGAGCGCCGGAATCGGGTTGTAGACGCTGTCGCGTGCGGTCCGCCCGTCGGGGTGCCCGCCGGTTCGGAGAATGCCGTAGGTCCACCCCGACGGCATCAGCAGGGCAGCGGCCCGCTGGCTTCGCACCCAGCGCATGCCGGCTTCCTGGAGCGCCCGCCGCGCGCGGAACTCGGCCAGCTGCTCCGGCGTGTACCGCCGCCCGCGGCTTCGGCTTGAGGCTGGCTCATCCAGGCCACCAGGCTGTCGGCATCGAAGCGCCGGGTTTGCTCCTCGAATTCGGGCCCGATCTCCTGTGGGGCGCTGATGAGGATGCAGGCGCCGCGAACCTTGCCGTCGTACTTGGCGAAATCGGTGGTGTCCTTCACGTCCATCCAAACCACGGGGCAGGTGACCGTGCCGCGGGTGCTGCCGCTCCACGCCTGCGACGTGGCATTCAGTTGCTGAACGAACGGCTCGATGATGCGACCGGCGTAGGACACCTGCTCCCAGCCGCGGCCGAACGCGCTGTCCCACGGCTCGATGGTGACGTTGGCCATCCCCCACTGCTTGAACATGCCCGCTGCCCACTCGTTGCCGCGCTTGATGGCATTCGAGCCGGTGAGCCGTGGACCAATCACGTCCATGAGGTGTCCCGCCAGCGAGTCCATACGAGAGTTCTCGAGGCCCTCGTGACGGATCTTCTCGAGCACGCCCAGGTCCAGCCGTTCCTGGACGACCTGCGCGGAGAGTAGAGCGGGGTGGGCTGCGATGGCAAAGACCAATGCGGCCACCGCGAGACGGGCGAACTTCATCATCGGCTCCTTGTGATGGACTGCTGATCCCATGACTCGTGGTCCTGACTAAGATACTCGAAGGCTTCCGCCTTGGTAACGATGGACGTTCACGCGATGGTGTGGCCGGCCACCTTGCGCCGCGCTGTCGCACCGCGCCAGCTTTGAAGAATTCTTCATATCCAGAGATCCTCGGCGTATACCTGCGAGATCGGAGCCCCAACGTGACGTTTCCCGCGCCCTTCTATCGGTGGCGGCCCCACCCCTGGCATGGTCTCACCGTCGGCCCCGAGCCGCCGGCGCTGGTACACGCCTACATCGAGATCACGCCGTTCGACCTGGTCAAGTACGAGCTCGACAAGGAGACCGGCTATCTCCGGGTGGACCGCCCGCAGCGGAGCTCGTCCCAGCATCCCACGTTGTACGGCCTCATCCCCCGCACCTATTGCGGAGTGCGCACCGCTCGACTCATGTCCGGGGCCACCCGGGGCGACGGCGATCCGCTGGACATCTGCGTGGTGAGCGAGCGGCCGATCACGCGCGGCGAGGTGATTCTCGACGCTCGGGTGGTCGGCGGCCTTCCGATGCTCGATGGCGGCGAGGCGGACGACAAGATCATCGCCGTTTTGGCCAACGACAATTTCTGGTCCACCGTCGACGACATTACCGGACTACCGCAGGCGCTGATCGAGCGGCTCCGGCATTACTTCACCACCTACAAGCTGGTTCCCGGCGAGCCGCCGCACGTCTCCATCGGCCCGGCCTACGGGAGGGACCACGCCCTGACGGTGGTCACAGCCGCGATGGAGGACTACGTCGAGGCGTTCGGCGCGGGCTGAGAACCGGGGGTAGCAGTCCGACATGGAACTGATCTGCACCACGTGCAGCAAGCGGAAGCGCCGGACCTCCGGCCTCCTGCCGGCACGGCATCGCTACCTGAGCAAGCGGATCCGCTACGTGTTGGACCTGGCAGAGCGAAGCAGCAGGCCCGCCGTCATCCTCTCGGGCCGCTACGGGCTGCTCGCTCCCGACGATGGCATTCCGTGGTACGATCGGGTCTTGATGGCGGACGACGTAGAGACCCTTGTGCCACAACTCGTCGAGCAGCTCCACTCCCGGCGTGCAAGCGCTGTCCTGTTCTATGCCCGGCCGCGGTCGACCGCTGGCTGGAGACCGTACCACGATGCACTGGAGCAGGCTTGTCGCCGGCTCGGGATTCCCTTCGAGGTGAAGCTGCTCGGCCCGTCCTTCCCCTGAGCAGCACCGGGCAGAGGAGCGGTGGCTACCGTAATATCAAGGCGCCGCGTTGTCGTCGGTGACGGGCTTCGGGAACAGCCCCCCAATCAAAGCGCCGATCCCACCACCCACGACGGCTGTCATCGCACCGCCCATGAGCGCTTTGAACCCGCAATGTTCTCCGGGGCTATCTCCCATTTCGCGGCAAAATGCGTACAACCCGAGGCCGCCAACCACCCCGCCCAGGGCGGCCCCAGTCGCCAGACCCTCCTTCCAATGGCTGGAGCGGTATTCTCGATCGGTCGCTGCACCAGGCATCTGCTGGATCGGGAGCATCTCCGGGATTCCTGGTCCCGACCGTTCGACCTCGTATGGTGTAAGCGGCGAGGCCACGGCCGGGCCCTGGGCCCAGGTGGGCCGTGTCGCAAAGGGAAACGCCAGGGCCGCGAGGATCAGGCATCGTGATAGTTTTGGCATGGTCCGACCTCCAGAACCGGCTAAAATGCGAATCGCCCATCCCGATCTTCCGAGAAACACGATAGTTCCCACGCGTCCCCTGGCCGTGACCCGGCTTAAAGGCTGGTCCATGAACTCCGAATTTGGGCTTGTCGCTGCCGTACTCTTGCTCACCGTTGGCGTGAGCCTGCACGCCCAAGAGGGCGATTGGGCCTTCACCAGGAGGTCCGGTGCGGCACTCGAGCTTCCAAACAGTCCGAGTGTCGAGGCGGCCCTCGCCTACCTCGAGTACCTCCCGGGCGAGCCGGTGGTAGGGTTCCTGGCCGATCTCAACCGGGACGGCACCGCCGACTTCGTGATCCGATCGTCCACTCGGCTCTGTGGCACCGGCGGGTGTTCCTACGTGTTGATCGACGGGGAGAACCTCGAGCGACTGGGCGAGGTGTTCGGCAATCCGATCGTGGTGCGCCGACAGATGATCAACGGCCACCCGGTGATCAACGCCTACGGCCACAGCTCGGCCGACAGCGGCACCTATGGGACGTTCGTGTTCGACGGGGAGGCGTACGTGCTGGTCAGCCGGGTGTCACTGAGTGGTGATTCCCTAGCCGACTTGTTCGAAGAACTCGACCAAGTACCGCATCGATGACGCGCTGGTTCTCGACATGGGCGGTCAACGATCGCCAACACCCAGGATCGACCTAATCAGGAGGCAATGAACCGTATGCCGCAGACGAATCCACTCGGCCCGGGCCTGCTCGCATTCCTTCGGGAACTCGACCGGAACAACACCCGCACCTGGTTCGAACGGAACAAGCACCGCTACGAGGCGGAGGTGCGCGAGCCGGCGCTGGCGTTCATCCGGCTGATGGCGCCTCGCGTCCAGAAGATCTCGAAGCACCTGGTGGCGAGCGACAAGAAGGTCGGGGGCTCGCTCATGCGGGTCCACCGGGACGTTCGGTTCTCTCGCGACAAACGGCCCTACAAGACCAACGTCGGGATCCAGTTTCGACATAAGGCGGGGAAGGATGTCCACGCACCCGGCTTCTACTTTCACATCGATCCCACGTCGGTGTTCCTCGGCGCCGGCATGTGGCATCCGGAGGCGGACGCGTTGGCCGCCATTCGAGAAGCAATCGTCGATGATCCCAAGGCCTACCGGACCGCACTCGCCGCCAAGGCGTTCAAGCAGGGATTCGCCCTCGAGGGCGAGAGCCTGACACGGGCGCCCAAGGGATACGACCCCGAGCACCCCTTGATCGATGCGCTGCGCCGGAAGGACCACATCGCAGTATTGAATCTGAAGAGCAAGGACGCCACGCGGCCGGACCTGGTGGATTACGTGGCGAAACAACTGGCCACAACCAAGCCCTTCATGGCGTTCCTCACCAAGGCGGTGGGGCTCCCGTTCTAGTTGGGGGGTGACTCTCAAGGTTTCTTCACGATCCTCTCAGGGAGGGCATCCTAGCATGCACCCATCGTGGGGCAATTGATGGAGAACCTCTCCCAGGACCTGCCGCTCAAGCTCACGGTCATGGTCCTGACGGTCATCGCGGGCGTGGCGATCGGTGTGCCGGCATATCGGCGATTCCTCGGCATTCTCCGGGACGATCACGCGGCTGCGTATGCGGCGCTTGGGTCGCCCACCATCTGGAACCGCTCGATCGTCAAGAGCTGGAAGATGCAGCAATTTCTGTATGCGCGAGCCAGTACTCGTCTGAATGACCCGCGGCTCGACCGCCTGTCGGCGTTTCTGCGCGTGTTCAATCCGGTGCTGGTCCTGATCGTGTTCGCGCAGATGATCTGGTGGTTTCTGTAGCCGAGGAGTCCTTCGCCATGCGGCCGTTCGCGAACGGCGACCAGAGCTCACCTCGGGGGTCCACGTGATCGCGCGTTACTGGCACGGCGTGGTGCCGGCCGACAAGGCCGAGGAATACGAGCAGTACGTGCTTCGGACCGGCATTACCGATCTCAAGGCGACAGCGGGCAACCGCGGGGCCTGGGTACTTCACCACCTCGATGGCGGCATCGCCCATTTTCTAGTGATTTCGCTTTGGGATTCGCTCGGCTCGATCCGTGCCTTTGCCGGAGACGACATCGAGCGGGCGCGATACTACCCGGAAGACGAAGAATTCCTCTTGGAACTCGAGCCCACCGTGACGCACTACGTGGCGGCGACCACGGCATGAGGGCCCCGGGCAAAACTTCTCGACCGCCACTTCGTATGGACCGACAGCAGCGATTCTCCCAATCACACACCAACGATACCGTCATGACCTTACGCAACGTTCGCTCCGCCCGCTTTCTCTCGGTGTTCTTGCTCGTCGCGCTCTCCACGACAGGCTACGTCGAGGCCCAGGCCGGGCTCGATACAGTTCGCGCCGGTCGGTTCGATGCCGGCAAGATGTGGACCTTCGAGTACTCGCCGGGAGCGTACTTCACCGAGACCTACGGCTTCGATGCCACCCCGGCCTGGTTCGAGCGGGCCCGGCTCTCCGCGCTGCGAATTCCCGGGTGTTCGGCGTCGTTCGTGTCGCCCAACGGGCTGCTCGCGACCAACCATCACTGCGTGCGCGGCGCGGTGGTGAACGTCACCCGGCCGGGCGAGACCCTGCTCGACGACGGGTTCTACGCCCCCACACTCGAGGAGGAGCGCCGGATTCCGGACTACTATGCCGATCAACTGATCGCGATCGAGGACGTAAGCGACGAGGTTTTCGCGGCGCTCGATCGGGCCACGACCCCCGAGGAACGGGATCGGGCCCGGCGCGAGGCGTTCCGACAGATCGAGGCCCGGACCCGCCAGCGTTACCAAGGGCAGGCCGACTCGCTCCGGGTTCAGATCATCGACCTCTACAACGGCGGGCGCTACTCGAACTACATCTTCCGCCGGTTCACCGATGTGCGGCTGGTCGTGGCAGCCGAGCTGCAAATGGGCTTCTTCGGTGGTGATGCCGACAACTTCACCTACCCGCGCTACGATCTCGATTTCGCCTTCCTACGCGTCTACGGCCCCGACGGCCACCCCTATCAGACCGACCACCACTTCTCCTGGGGCACCGAAGGGGTAGAACAGGGCGATATCGTCTTTGTCATCGGGAATCCGGGTCGTACCAACCGGCTGAGCACCATCGCGCAACTCACGTTCCAGCGGGACGTCGAGCTGCCATCGGGCCTCGCGTTTCGGACCAGTCGGCACGCGGCGCTTCGGGACTACACCATGACGGACCCGGCCAACGCCGAGCGTTTGGGAATCCGGAATCAGATGTTTGGCCTGTCAAACTCGCTCAAGGCCAGTACCGGACGCTTTGATGCGCTCCAGCGTCCGGAGATTATGGCGCGCAAGGCCGATGCGGAACGGGCCCTCCGTGAAGCGATCGAGGCAAAAACGGTGTTGAACCAGCGATACGGGATGGTGCTCGATCGAATCGCCGCCATTCAGTGGGAGAAGTCCAAGTATGCCGCCCCGCTCAGTGCATTCCAGTTCGCCGGCAGCTCGGCCTTCACCTCGGCCACCGAGCGGCGCGCCATGGCGGCGTACTTGTACCTCCAGGCCAAGAGCGCCGGCGCCCCGGCCGACTTCATTGACCGCACTCCGCGAATCGCCTGCTCGAGATCGGCGATCTGCCTCGGGCGCTCGAGCATCGCTTCCTGGCGGAACGGTTCGCCGACTTTGAACGCTATTTCGGCGCCGATCATCCGATCAGCCGAGCGGCGCTGCAAGACGGAACGCCTGAGGCATCGAGTGCCGCACTCCTCGGCAGCTCCGTCCTGGCCGACTCTGCCAACACGGCGAAGGCAGTGGCAGAGAATGCCCTCACTGCCGACGACCCGGCGGTCCGGCTTGCCGCCGTGTTCGTGCCGGTGTACCAGGAATTCCTGCGTGGGTACCGTCCGCTCGTCGCCGAGGAACGTGAGCTCGACGTGGACCTCGGCCGGGCCCGGTTCGAGGTGTACGGCCAGAGCGTTCCGCCCGATGGGACGTCGTCGCCGCGGATCACCGACGGGGTGGTGCAGGGATATGAATACAACGGCACGCTGGCCCCGCCGTACACGACGTTCTTCGGTCTCTACGATCGGTACTACTCGCACGGCCCGGGAACGGAGTGGGAACTGCCGGCGCGATGGAAGATTCCGCCGGCCGGGCTCGATCTCCGGACACCACTCAACTTCGCCTCGACCGCCGACACCTACGGCGGGAACTCGGGCTCCCCGGCCGTCACGCCGGAGCTGGCGCTGGTCGGCCTCAACTTCGACCGGAACATGGAAGGCCTGTCGCGGGACTTCATCTACTTGCCCGAACGGGGCCGGAACGTCATGGTAGATGTCCGGGCCATCCAGGCGGCACTCGACCACGTGTACGATGCCGACCGGATCGTCCGCGAGCTCGTGACCGGGCAGCTATTCCGCTCGGAGCAGGAGGCCGACGCGGCCACGCCCTAGGGCCGAACAACGGAGACCCCAGTGAGCTTCACCAATCCGGCGTCAGCCGCGTCGGAGACGGGGGTGGCGTACACCAAGGCGCTGCTCGCGCTCCTCGGCGACCAAGATCCGTTCGAAGTCCAGGAAGAACTCGTGCCCGCTCTTCGGGCGCATGTCGCGGCCATGGACCCGCACGACTTGCGCCGGCCCGAGAAACCGGGCAAATGGTCGATGCTGGATGTGATCTGCCACTTGGCGGACAGCGAGTTGGTCTACGGCTACCGGCTGCGGTTGATCGTGGCGGAGGATGAGCCTGCCCTGGTCGGGTACGACCAGGACCGCTGGGCCGAACGGCTCCACCATGACAGCGCCGATCTCGATGTCGAACTGGAACGGCTGGACCTGCTTCGGCGGTCGAATCTCGGGTTTCTCCGATCACTCCACAGTGACGAGTGGGATCGGGTGGGGAGGCACAGCGAGCGGGGTGTCGAATCGGTTCGGCGCGTGTTTCAGCTGCTTGCCGCGCACGACCTGGTCCACCTGCGTCAGATCGATCGGATCAAGCGGACCCTGGGTATCTGATCCCACCGAGTATCCGTGCCGAAGGCCGGCGCGACACCAGTTCTCCGAGGAGCACCCACTGTGACAGGTGACGCTACTCCACCAGATGGTTGGATCGATCTTGGTGCCACAGAGTCGCTCCGCGATCCGCCGCTCCGAGAGATCCGGATAGGCCGTACCCGGATTGCCCTCTCCTATCACGATGGAAGTTTCGGCGCCGTATCGGGTGTGTGCAATCACGTCGGCGGCCCGTTGGGCCAGGGCCGGATCGACGGGGCCGGTTACATCGTGTGTCCGTGGCACTACTGGAAGTTTCATTGTCAGACCGGGGTGGGGGAGCCGGGGTACGAGGCCGACCGGGTGCCGCGCTACGCCACCCGGGAAGTGAATGGGCGGCTCTACCTCAACCCGGAGCCGGAAACCAAGCGCGCCAAGGCCAAGCACGAGCCCCATCCGCTCGAGCGCCCCGTCGAACACAGCGAAGGCCCGCTCAGGGTGCTCGGCATCTCGACCACGGCCATGGACCCCAAGGAGCCGCGCTACTCGACCTCGGAAGCCCTGCTCCAAGTGGGCCTCGACCACGCCCGGGCCCAGGGTGCCGAGACCCGGCTCCTCAAGTTGTCGGAGCTTTCTTTCCGGGCGTGCGAAGGGTTCTACAGCAAGAGCGCCCAAGCCTGCACCTGGCCGTGCTCCATCACCCAGCTCGACCCTGCGGATCAAATGGACCAGGTCTACGAGGGGCTGGTCCACTGGGCCGACGTGGTGCTGCTAGCCACGCCCATCCGGTGGGGTGGCGCGAGTGCACTGTATTACAAGATGGTGGAGCGGCTCAACTGCGTGCAGAACGCCATCACCATCCGGAACAAGGTGTTGATCCAGGACAAGGTCGCGGCTTTCATCATTACCGGGGGTCAGGACAACGTACAAGCGGTCGCCGGGCAACTTCTCGGCTTCTTCGCCGAGCTCGGCTTCCTGTTTCCGCCGTTTCCTTATGTGGCGCATAGCCGTGGTTGGTCGGCGGAAGACATGGAGCGGAACGTCGCAGTCGTGGCGGGGAGCGAGGAGCTGCGCGAGGGGACCCGTGAGCTGGTCTCGCGCTCGCTGATGCTAGCCGAGCGATTGATCGAGACCCACATGTGTGGGGCCAAGATCGCGCGCGGCGGACGGAAGGCGCATCGACTCGAGCCCGAAGCCGCGGAATGACCTCGGAGGCACGATGATCGAGCTGATCTGTACCCGCACCTGAAGCACCTGCCGCAAGGCGGTCGCCTTGCTGGACAAGAAGAAGATTCCGTACCGCTACCGGGACTACCGCGAGGAGCCGCTGTCCCAAACGGAGATCCGGAACCTGCTCGGGCTGCTGGGAGTCGAGCCTCGCGCTCTCCTGCGTCGGAACGACAAGGCGGCGAAGGAATTGGGCCTCACTGGCGATGAGGACGCCCGCACGCTCATTCGGCACATGGCCAGCCATCCGACCCTGATCCAGCGCCCGATCGGACTGAGCAAAGGGAAGGCGGTGCTCGGGCGGCCACCGGAGGCGTTGCTCGACGCTCGCCGGGTCCAAAGCGCGGTAGCAGGTCGTATTTTGAACTCCTCACTGACGAGGTTCCGTGCTCATTCTGCCACTGCTGCTTCAGATTCAGGCCCCGGCGCCGGACCCACTCGCCGTCGTGGTCGACCAGATCAGGCCAAACCACGACATGCTCGAATACCGCATTGCCGTGAGCATTCCCGATTCGGGGAGCCACATCCAGGGTGCCACGGGAATCCGGGCGCTGGTCGCGGGGCAGGGTGGGAGACCTCGTACTCGATTTCGATGACGCCTTCACCATCGATTCCATCGTGCCGGCCGGCGGAGCGGCCCTCCAGGCTCAGGTCCGCGGCGGTCGCCTGACGGTACCCAGCAGCGGCCAGCCGGGCGACACCATCGATGTGACCATCTACTACCAGGGCACGCCCGAGGATGGGCTCTTCATTCAGCGGAATGTCCACGGCGAGCGTGCGTCCTTCGCCGACAACTGGCCCAACCGCGCCCATCATTGGTTTCCGAGCGAGGACCATCCGAGCGACAAGGCCTACGCGTCGTTCGAGGTCGAGGTGCCGGCCGGGTGGAAGGCCATTGCCAACGGCAACCTCCAATCCGTGGATCGGCTTCCCTCGGGTCGCAGCCGCTGGCACTGGCGCACCGAGCGGAAGATCCCGGTCTACACCATGGTGGTCGGAGCGGGACCGCTGACGGTGACGAGCGTCGCCGAAGCCGGCGGTCCGGATCACACCCTCTGGACCTTCCCGCAGGATTCAGCCTTTGCCGTGGATGGCCCGTTCAAGCGAGTGGATCGCATGGTCCAGGAATACACCCGGCTCATCGGTCCGTATCCCTATGGCAAGCTGGCCCACGTCGAGTCGTCGACTCGGTTCGGCGGCATGGAGAACAGCTCGGCCATTTTCTACACCGAGCGGGGCTACGCCGAGCGCAGCATGGGTGAGGCCGTGGTGGCCCACGAGACCGCCCACCAATGGTTCGGCGACGCGGTGACCGAATTCGACTGGCACCACCTCTGGTTGTCGGAGAGCTTCGCCAGCTACTTCGGGCCGCTGTTCCACGAGCTGGTGGGGGAGGACAGCCTGTTTCAGGCCCGGATGCAACAGGCCAAGGCCGGCTATCTCCGGTCGGATGTGGTCGACCGGCCGGTGATCGACACCAGCGTGACCGATCTGTTCGCGCTGCTCAACGCCAACAACTATCCCAAGGGGGCCTGGATCCTCCACATGCTGCGTCAGGAGGTGGGCGATTGGGCGTTCTTTGGCGGTGTGCGGGAGTATTACGCCACATTTCGGGACTCGACCGCGCTGACCAGCGACCTGCTCGCGATCATGGAGCGTCACGCCAACCGGCCGCTGAGATGGTTCTTCGAGCAGTGGCTGCTCCAGCCGGGGTATCCAGAGGTCGAGGCGCGCTGGGCCTATGATCCGTCGACTCAGACGGTCGACGTGGACCTGACCCAGGTACAACCCGTGGGCTGGGGCACCTTCCGCCTCGAGGTTCCCGTTGAGGTGGTGGTGGACGGGGCCCAGGGTCCGGCGCAGGGAGTCGCCCGATTCGAAAGCGGTCAGCGCACCGCGCGGCTCCGGCTTGGCGGAGTGACCGGCCGGCCAGGTGGCGTTCTGGTGGATCCGGATGGGGGGCTACTACTGGTGGTTCGGAGTGTCTCAGCCGGCGGGCACTGAGTCGGGATCTTCGATTGTTGCGGCCGTTATCAACGTAGTGACAGCATCTTACGTGGCTCACCTCACGTAGCGCTTTACATCTCGATCGGGCCCGATCGGATGGCGAGGCGGGCGCCGCACCACTTGCAGTGGTTGGCGTCGGGATCGTGGCCGCCCTCGCCGCAATCGGCGCACCGGCGTGACTCGGCCGGCCGGCCCCGCACCCGGGAAAGCTCCAAGGTGACGATGCCGGTGGGAATGGCGATGATGGCGTAGCCCAGCATCATGATCACAGCGGCAACCATCTGGCCCAGATTGGTCTGCGGCGAGATGTCGCCGTAGCCGACCGTGGTGAGGGTCACGATGGCCCAGTAGATGCTGCGTGGGATGCTGGTGTACCCGTTGGCCGATCCCTCCACCACGTACATCAGCGAGCCCAAAATTACCGCGAGCGCCAGCACGGCGAGGATGAACACGGTGATCTTCCGCCGGCTCTCCCTGAGAGCCGCCATGAGCACATCGGCCTCCCCGAGGTATTCCACCAGCTTGAGGACTCGAAACACCCGGAGGACCCGCAGGATACGGATGACGAGAAAAGCCTGGCTGCCGGGAATGACAATGCTGACGTATGTCGGAAGGATGGCGACAAGGTCGATGACCCCGAAGAAGCTTGTCGCGTAGCGCCCGGCGTTCCGCGCACAGCTGAGCCGGAGGAGATACTCGATGGTGAACAGGATCGTGAAGCCCCACTCGATGGCGTAGAGCAGGGAACCGTATCGAGCGTGGATGGCCTGGACCGAGTCGAGGATTACCGCCAACACGCTCGCCAGGATGGCCACGATGAGGACGACGTCGAAGCGTCTCCCGGCGGGCGTGTCGTGGCCGAAGATGATCTGGTAGAGGGTCTCTCTCCACTCGCTGTCGTGGGGCATGCGCGGTCCTGGTCGTTGGAACGGATGGCTGAGGATCCGTAGGACGCTCGGAGGTCCGGGCGTACACGCGAAGCCGTAAGATCGTTTGCCCTCGAGGGCGAGGGAAGAGATGGACTTGGGACGTCCCAGCCTCCGCTTGTTTCGCTGAGGCGGCGCGGTGATGCTTCAGACTCCTTCGGTATATGGGTGCTGCGTGGCGGTATTCCGAGACCACTTCTCGCAACAGGCGGCGGCCTACGCCAGCCATCGGCCAGGCTATCCGGCAGGGCTATCCCAGTACCTGGCCTCCGTGAGTCCTCGACGGGACCGGGCGTGGGACACCGCCACCGGCAATGGTCAGGCCGCCACGGGGTTGGCCCGGCACTTCGGGACGGTGATCGCCACCGACGCGAGCTGGAACCAGATTGCCAACGCGAAGCCCCACCCGGGCGTCCGATACCTGGTGGCCGCGTCGGAGCACGCGCCGCTGGCTCCGGCGTCTATCGATCTCACCACCATCGCCGCGGCGCTCCACTGGCTCGATCTCGATGCCTTCTATAGTGAAGTCACGCGTGTCTCCAGGCCCGGAGCGCTGCTCGCGGCCTGGACCTATGATCCGCCGTCTATCGATCCGGCCATTGATGAGGTGGTGCGCGACTTCTCCACAAACACGCTGGCCTCGTATTGGCCACCCGAGCGTCGCTACGTCGACCGGCACTACCAGACCATCCCGTTTCCGTTCGAGCGCTTGCCCGTTCCCAGCTTCGAGGCCCGCGCCGACTGGGACCTCAATCAGTTGCTGAACTACGTCGGGACATGGTCGGCGGTGGTGCGGGGCAAAGCGGCCACGGGCACCGACCTCGTCGCGGGCCTCGAGCAACAGCTCCTCCCCCTGTGGGAGCCGGCCGCGCATATCCGGGTCATTCGATGGCAGCTCTTTCTCCTGGTCGGCCGTGTGGACGGGGGTTCTCTCCGGTGACGAGCGCCCAGGCGGGTATGCACGACTACGCGATTGTTGGAGGCGGCATCGTGGGTGCCGCCGTGGCCCTCACCTTGAGCGAGCGCTACCCCGGCGTGGATTGCGTCCTCATCGAGAAGGAAACCGGGTGGGGCCGGCACCAGACGGGGCGGAACAGCGGGGTGATCCACTCGGGGATCTACTATCCGGCCGGAAGCCTCAAGGCGAAACTGTGTCGCGCCGGCGGCGACTCGCTGGTCGCGTTCTGTGAGCAACACGGTATCGCGTACGAGCGCACCGGAAAGTTGATCGTTGCCACTCGTGAGCGCGAGTTACCCGCGCTCGATGGGCTAGTCGAGCGTGGACTTGCCAACGGTTTGGCGGTACGGCGCGTCGGTGCCGACGAAGTGAGCGAGATCGAGCCGCATGTGCGTTGCCTTGCTGGGGTAGTGGTGCCCAGCGCCGGCATCGTCGACTTTGCGCAGGTCTGCGAAAAGTACGTCCAGCTGGCGGAGAAGAGCGGCGTCGAGGTGCGCCTCGGCAGCAGGGTCGAGTCGATCCGGCCCGTCATGGGCGGGTATCGGCTGGGCCTAGCCCACGGCGACGTGGCCTGCCGCTATCTGATCAACTGCGCGGGGCTCCAGAGCGACCGGGTGGCGATCATGGGCGGGGCCGAACCCGGTGCTCGCATCGTCCCCTTCCGGGGCGAGTATTTCGAGCTCGAGCCCGATCGTCGTCATCTGGTGAACCACCTGGTCTATCCGGTTCCCGATCCGGACTTTCCCTTTCTCGGCGTCCACTTCACCCGCTCGATCCACGGGGTGGTCCACGCCGGGCCGAACGCGGTGCTGGCATTCAAGCGAGAGGGCTACCGGAAGACCGATATCGACCTGAAAGACCTCGCCGAGGTGCTCACCTATCGGGGGTTCTGGAAGTTGGCGGCCCGGCATTGGAGGACCGGCCTTGGGGAGATGATCCGGTCCGTCAGCAAGCGGGCGTTTGTCCGGAGCCTGCAGGCCATGATTCCCGAGGTGACGGCTGAGGATCTCGTGCCGTGCCCGTCCGGCGTGCGCGCCCAGGCGCTCCGGTCCGATGGACGGCTGGTCGATGACTTCCTGCTGGTGGAGGCGCCCAACGCGCTCCACGTCTGCAATGCGCCGTCACCGGCTGCCACGGCGTCACTGGCAATCGCGCGAACCGTCGTCGACCGCGTGCCGAGACCAACTTCGCGCGGTGGAGTTGCGACCTAGGCCGGATCGCGCGGTGCGCTCCGGAAGCCGAGCGGCCTCATGCACCGAGGGCTTTGAGATAGCGCTGGGCCGATCGGCGAACGACGGCACTCCCGTCTGCCATCACCACCCGGCCGGTCCATGGGCTATAGATGCGCTCGAATGGGAATCGAGCCACCGATGCGGCCACCCGCTTCACCGCTTCGGCTGGGAGCGGGATCAGGTTCACGTAGCTGTACATGAAACTCACCCAGCGCCGATCGTGCACCACCTGGATGATGTCTCCGGGCAAGAGCACGCCCTGGCCGTTGGCACCGGCCGCCCAATGCAGCATCGCCCCGCCCTCGAAGTGGCCGCCGCCGCGAATGAGTGTCAGCCCGTTGGCCAGGGCCTGGGTTTCGCCTTCCCAGAAGACTATCGCGGGGTCGGGCCGCACCACCCATTGCCGGTCGGCAGAATGGACGTAGATGGGGACGTCGTTGAAGGCCCGGCTCCACTCGACCATGCTGGAGTAGAAGTGCGGGTGTGAGATGGCGATGGCGCGGAGCCCGCCGCGCTCTTGGACCTGGGTGATCGTCTCCAAGTCGATGAGGGTGATGCAATCCCACAGAACATTCCCTTCCGGGCTCTCGAGCAGGAAGGCGTGCTGACCGATGCCGAAGGCGGGCTCGGTGCCGATCCGGGTAAGGCCCGGCTCCATGGGGTCGGAGCGGTTCCTGTGGCGGCCCCGTATCGCGTCGAGGGTGGTCCACGCTTGGCCGTCCCAGCCCACGAACTGGCGCTCGTCCTCGCAGATCACGCAGCGGGTGGGGGGAGCAGGACTCTCGGGGTACTGGACCCCGCAAGTGACACAGACGAAGCAAGTCATGGACACCCTCCAGCCGGCGGACTCACGGCCGCACCGGATCGATATTAGCTTAGAACAGCATGGTTCCGAGGTTCCGCACGGACGGCGTAGCGTCTACGGGGGAAGCCGCCATGGAAAAACTGGGATACACTATTTTGCTCGTGGTTGCGGTGTACTGGTTCCTGCAATTCATCCGCGGCATGATCGCGGGGTTTCCGTACGACTGGGCCGCCGTCGCTGTGGTGGTGGCCATCGGGCTGCTCCTGGTCAAGGTGGTGCGGGAACGCCTGGCGAGCAAGGAAGACGACTACTACTCGAAGAACGTCGACCAGTAAGAGGAGCGTATGCTGATCACGACCCAGGACATGCCGGAGGAGTACGAGGTCGTAGAGACACTGGGCCTGGTGCGGGGCAACACCATCCGCGCCCGTCACATCGGAAAGGACATCCTCGCGGGGCTCAGGAACGTGGTCGGGGGCGAGATCACCGAATACACCAAGATGCTGGCGGAATCGCGCGAGCAGGCCATCGACCGAATGGTTGCCCAGGCGGAAGCGCTTCGCGCCGACGCGATCGTCGCCGTCCGGTTCACGACTGCCGCGGTCATGCAGGGCGCATCGGAACTGCTGGCCTACGGAACGGCCGTCAAGCTGCGGCGGAAGCACTAACCGGTGGAGGCTGCTGGTCTGCTGTTCACTGACTGGAGAGACAGGTGGCAACGTCGATGAGTGAGGTAACGCGTCCAGTGGGCGACCCCGCCGCCCGGATCGGGCACACACGCGACCGGCTGCTCCGCGACGGGGTCATCCTGTGCATCCGCTTGGGCGAGGACGATCCCGTACTCGAATGCTGCCAGGCGGCGGCACGCGGCGGCCTCCGCACTTTCGAGGTGACGCTCACCACGCCGAACGCCCTCCACGTCATTCAGACCCTGGCTCCACGCGAGGATCTGTTGGTCGGGGCGGGAACGGTCCTGAACCGTCAGGCCGTCCGGAGCGTGGCCCGGGCGGGCGGCCGGTTCGTGCTGTCGCCGGTCTTCGACCTGGAAGTGTTCGAGGAGGCTCGCCGTGTCGGACTCCTTGCCATCCCGGGTGCCGCGACACCCACCGAGGTCTTGGCAGCGTTCCGCGCCGGCGCCTCCGTGGTCAAGATCTTTCCCGCGGGTCCGCTTGGAGGTCCGGCCTTCCTCCGTGCCGTACGCGGTCCGCTGCCCGACATCCCACTCATTCCCACCAGCGGGCCGACATCCGAGAGCATCGCTGACTACGTAGCAGCAGGGGCCGTTGCCGTCGGAGTCGGCGGCGAGGTCTTTCCGCCGGGCTACACCCTCGAATCCGTGGAGCAGGCCGCCCGCCGCGTGCGGGAAGCCATGGACCGCACTCGGGCCTGAGCGTGCGCGATCGGCCGGGCTTCGACTTCGATGGCGACTATGCGGCGCGCTACGAGCAGGTAATCCGCAGAGTCGTTCCCGGATACGACGACCTCATGCTCCTGGCCCACGCGGCCCTCCGCATGCGCGTAGGACCGAAGGCGCGGGTTCTGGTCGTGGGGGCAGGGACGGGCAACGAGCTGGCGGCATACGCAGCCGCCGAGCCCGAATGGCGGCTCACCGCCGTCGAGCCGTCCGGTGCCATGATCTCGCAGGCCAAGGGGCGTATGTCCCGACACGGCTTGGATGGGCGAGTCGAATTCGTCCAGGCCCCGCTCGCGGAATTGCCGGAAACCGAGCCGTTCGACGCGGCCTCTCTGTTGTTGGTACTCCACTTTCAGGCTGATGATGGTGCGAAGCGTGCGCTGCTGCAGGAAATCGCCCGGCGTGTCGTCCAGAGGGGAACGCTCGTCATGGTCGATGCATACGGCGCGAAAGAGACATCCGGCTTCGCTCGCTTGATGGATGCATGGATGCGCTATGCCCGCTCGCACGGCGTGACGGAACAGGGAGCACAACGGTATCGGCAACAGGTTGAAGATGGGGTTCACTTCGTACCGGAGGAGCGCGTGATCGAACTCTTGGCCGAGGCAGGGTTCCGGAACCCGGCTCAATTCTACCGCGCGCTCGTGTTCGGCGGTTGGGTGGTCGAGCGGACGTAGCCTAGTGTTTGGGCAGCTCCCGGGGCGCCCCGTCGTCGGCGACGCGGGTCAGCACCCGTTCGGCGAAGTCCAGCCGCTCGTGCACATAGCCCAATTCCTCCTGCAGGCTGTCCACCCGATCGTGCAGCAGCCCGACCGACTCGGTGAGCTTGGCCGCTTCCACCGCGCCATACTTGGCCGCGCGGGTCTTGACCCAGGTCCACGACAGAATCCCGAGGGCCGACACGAAAGCGCCCGCGATGATCAGGCTCTCGACGATGGATTGGACTTGATAGGGCTCCACACTCGGCTCCGATTGTTGCGTCGCCAGAAGGTTACCGGGATTCCCCGGCGCGTCTAGGGGGGCGGCGGCGTGGACTGCTCCGAGTGAGCCGGTCGTGCCAGCAAGCGCTCGGTCCGCTCCAGGCGGTCGTGCATGGAAATAAGGTCTTCTTGGATCCCTTCGAGTCGTGCGTGGAGCTCCTCCACGGCCTCGGTGAGCTGGGTGATATCCTCGCTCCCAATCCGGGGTCGGGCTTTCGACCAGGGCCACACGCCACGCCCTGGGTCCACGCCCACATGGTGGCGATCGAGCCGAAAAAGGCCGCCACGATGATGCCGGTAACCAGTAAGTCCGCTGTCGCGTAGTGGCCTTCCACACGTGCTCCCGCTCGGGATTGGGCAAATATGCTCTCAATGCCCCGACGGACTGCGTCTAACCGAGGATTCACTCAGCTTGTGGCGTTCACTCCCGTACCGGGGAATGCGACATGACGATCTGGGACCGGATGTTTGGCGGCGGGGCGGGCGGAGCCGAGACGCGGGTGCTGACGCTCCGAATTCGGGAGCTGCTCAAAGATGGGAAGAGCCCGGAGGAAGCGCGGGAGATGTTGATTCAGGAAGGGGTGCGGCCACGACGGGCCGCCTCGATGGTGGCGCTCGTGGTCAAGGCGGAAGCAGCGGCTCGGCGAATGTTTGATCCCGAGGCGTGAGCGGTCTTCAGCGGCGGGTGTCGATCAGGTAGGCCAAGCCAAGCAGGCCCGGATTCCGGTGGGTAATGACCCAGGTGGGAATGGCCGCCAGGTACGTGGAGAACCGGCCCTTACTCTCGAACCGCCGCCGAAACGGCGACCGCTGGAACAGCGGACCGAATTTCGGAACGATGCCTCCGGCAATGAACACACCGCCAAGCGCGCCCAGCGTGAGCGCGAGATCGGCCGCGACGGTTCCCAGCATGGCACAAAACACGTCGACGGTCTGGCGACAGATCGGGCATTGTCCCGACCGTGCCCGGCTCGAGATGGTTTGGGGTGACAGGGGCCGGGCTGAGAGACCCTTCACCTCTCTCATTGTGCGATAGAGCAGGGCCAAGCCGGCGCCGGAGAGCAGTCGCTCGGCCGAGACGTGGGTGTACTGTCGGCGAATGACCTCGATGACCTCGGTCTCGAACGCGTCGAATGGCGGCAGCGTGACCTTCCCCCCTTCCGATGCCAGCGGCACATAGCGGCTGCCGGTCCACACCAGACCCGATACACCGAGTCCCGTCCCGGGGCCAATCACGCCGATGGCCGCGCGCTGAACTGCTCGACCGCCGCCGATCTTCCGCCGATCGGTTGGGCGGAGGCGTGGGATCGCCAGAGCGATCGCCGAGAAGTCGTTGATCAGGTGCACGTCGCTGAAGCCGTAGCGCCGCTCCACGGCCCGAGCCGAGATGGTCCATGGACTGTTGGTCAGTCGGACGCGGTCGCCGAGCACGGGGCCGGCCACGGCAAAGGCGGCGCTGGTCGGGCGGGTGCGCGATCCGAGTCGTCCCACATAGGCATCCACGGCCGCGAGAAAGTCCGGGTATTCGCTGCACTTGAAGTTGACGACTCGCTTCGGCTGTCCGCCGGGCTCGACGACGGCAAAGCGCACGTTGGTGCCTCCGACGTCGGCAACCAGTGCCAGTGGTCCGGAACTCACCGTTGCTCCTCTTGCTCGAGGCAGTCTGCCACGCGGCCGAGCCACGAATGGACCTGACTGGGCGTGGCCAGGGCCCATCGAGCTGCGCTCGCGTCTCCCGGCTCCGTGGTCCAGTCGTCCCTCGGCCCTGGAACCGGTGGGCGGGGTGCCGGAGGCCCAAGGTGGGCACGGAACTCTGGAAATGTCACTAACGGCTCTGGCACGCGGTCTCTCGAGTAACGGTGGCAATTGAAGGGCACTTCTCTCCACAATATAGAGGGCAATGCCATATAGATTGACAAGTAGACCTCGGATCATGGACTCGTCAACGCGGCTCGCGTTGACCGGTAGGGGAGGAAGATTCTGTGTCGTCCCAAATTGAGGTCGAGGCTCCGCAGCAGCTCTCGGACTTCGCAGCTGTCAGCGATCTGGCAGCGGCCGACCAGAAGACTGCCTGAGGATGTTGCTCAATCGCTTCGAGTATCACCTGATGAACAATCCTCTGCGTGCGGCGCTGCAGCGGCACGTCGAGGCACGCCGCCTGCTTCGGATGGGCGGTGCAGTGCAGGGCGGGCGAGCACTCGAGATCGGTTGTGGGCGCGGCGTGGGCGCGGGGATCGTGTTGGATCAATTCGGTGCCGCCTCGGTCGACGCGTTCGATCTCGATCCGCGGATGGTGCAGCTCGCTCGGAGACGGCTGGCCCGGCAGGGATCCCGCGTGCGCCTCTGGACGGGTGACGCGCTGGCCATCCCCATGCCAGAAGACACCTACGATGCCGTCTTCGATTTCGGCATCGTGCATCACGTGCCACGTTGGCGAGATGCCCTGGCCGAGGTATGGCGAGTGCTCAAGCCGGGCGGCCGGTTCTATGCCGAAGAAGTACTGAGTGACCTCCTCGGACATCCGATTGCGAAACGGCTGTTCCGTCACCCTGAGCACGACCGGTTCGACCGCAAAGGCTTTCTGACCGGTCTGGAGGCGGCAGGGTTCACACTTGTGGCGTCCCGGGAGACCATGCGCGCGATCGCATGGTTCGTCGCGGACAAGCCACTCACAACCTGAGAGAGCCAACCGGAGCCGGTGGACCGGACTAGGGGAAACCCTAGCTGGTCGTCTTCGGGATGCCTGGCTTGCGGCTGCAAACCACTGCAGAGCTTCCGCACATTGAGTTTTTCATTCGGGATTCACCAATCGTTCATGGTGGCGAGGGAATAGATATCGTTACCTGACCACTCGTCGGCCGCCTGGGCCGACCACTGCGGCGGAGCAGTCTCGTCGGTTCCGCCTTCTCGTCACGTTGAGGACTGGATCGATGCGTACGTCGAGCCCCATCGCTCGTGGGGGTAGGTGTGCCTACGCGGTTGTGTTTCTCGCCTTCCCGATGCTCGTCTCTGGGCCGTTAGCAGCTCAGTCCTCCGACAGCGCCCCGTCCACTGTCGCCGCAACGTACGAGCAAGTGTATGGCGAGATCACATCGCTCACCGCCGCCCCAGGGCGCGGCGCGGAAGTGGTTGACCTCGTTCTCAGGCGCGACGCCGGTACGCTTGCGTTGGAGCGCGGCCAGCTCTTCCTGTTGAGCCCCGTCGGTGGTCGCGTCGTTGCCGCCGTCTTCCTCGGCCGCGGCACCTTTTCGTTCGCGCCACCCAGTGAGATCGAGCAGGAGCGACTGCAACACTTCCGTGATGTGCGCGCGCTCGAAGAGCCGTTCACGGAGGCGGTGCTCTTCTTTGGAGACGGTACCTTGGAGGAATTGGAGGGTCGGCTCTCGTTTCGGACGATGGACGCGCCGCGTCAAGCCGCAAAGGCGATCGACGAGAGCCTCGAATACCTGGCCGATGGTGAGGACGACGACAGGCAGGCGTTCGATGTCGACCTGATGACGTCGTTCCTCAACGGCGAGCAGACCGGGATGTTTTACGCCCATATTCGGCCCGAGCGGGGCGGCCCGTTCATGTTCGGCATTGCCCCCGATCGAGTGGAGAGCGTGCGGTTGTTCATGCGGGCCGCGCAGGCGAGGCGCAACGAACGTGAGGCCCTGTGCCAGTTCCGTCCCGCGGGCATGAGCACGGGCGCTCCCGCGACCCGGGAGCTGACGCGCTATGCCGCCGTCCGGCACTACGCCATCGAAACGTCACTCCCGAGGAATGCAGCCGGCGAGGTCCGGTTTGCAGCAGCAGCCCGCATAGACATCGGCTCCGAAGGCCGGGTCGGGCCGTGGGTCCCCTTTGTCCTGTACCACAAACTGGAGGTCGACTCCGCGCGCTGGGCCGACGGCGCACCCGCCACCGTCTTCAAGGGAAAAGAGAACCCCATCCTGTGGGTCAAGCTTCCTCGCTCGATCGGCGCCGACGAGACGGAGACCCTCGTGATTCACTACCACGGCGACCTGATCGATCGGTACGGGGAGTGGTTCTTCATTAAGTCGTCCATCGCATGGTACCCCCGGTCGCTCGAAGGTCGGAGTCGAGCGACGTTCGACTTGACCTATCACAGCTCCACGTCCTATCTCCTTGCCAGCATCGGGAACTTAGTGGACTCCTCGGAAGTCGACCGGGTAGTGACCACGCGCTGGGTGACACCCCATCCGGTCCGCAACGCGTCGTTTAACCTCGGCCAGTTCGAGGAAGTGCCGGTCAAAGAGGAGGACATCCCCCCGGTGACGGTGCTCTATGCCGAGCAAGGACATCGCAAGATGGGGCAGGGTGGCGGCAATCGGGGAAGGATGAAGGAGCAGGTGACGAGCGATGTCGGGAAGAGCATGAAGTTCTTCCAGCACGTATTCGGTCCGCCGCCAATCGAACGGTTCTATGCCACGGAAATCCCGTACGGTCATGGTGAGGCGTTCCCGGGGCTGGTGCACCTGTCCTGGGCCACGTTCTACGAAACGGACCGCGAGGGCGGGGACGAGGTCTTCCGGGCGCACGAGGTGGCGCATCAGTGGTGGGGCATCGGTGTCGATTTCGGGACCTATCACGATCAGTGGTTGAGTGAAGGATTCGCGACCTTTGCCGGTTTGTGGTACCTGCAGACGACCCACAAAGACAAGAAGAAGTACTTCGATACACTCGAACGATGGCGCACGGACATCATCGCCCGTGGCACTGATCCCGGGCCGATTTGGCTTGGGTACCGGACCAACACGGGGAGCGACCGGAACGACTATCAGACGATGGTGTACCTGAAAGGCGCCTGGGTCCTGCACATGCTGCGGGTCTTGATGCTGGATCTCCGCACCATGAATGAGGATCCGTTCACCAACATGATGCGGGACTTCTACAGCCAATACCGGGGCACACAGGCGACCACCGAGGATTTCCGGCGCGTCGTCGAGCAGCACGTGGGCTCCAACATGCAATGGTTCTTCGACCAGTGGGTTTCAGGAGCCGCCATCCCGAAGTACCGGGTTGCCTATCAGTCCGAACCGGTGGACGGAGGCAAGTACAAGGTTACGCTCCGGGTGGAGCAGGAGGGCGTGCCTGAGAACTTCCGCGCGATCGTTCCGGTGTCGGTCGACCTGGGCAAGGACCGGTGGGCCAGGTTGCGGGTGGATGTGCGGGGCCCGGTGACCGAGAAGGCCCTGCCGCTGATGCCGCACGAGCCCAAGGGCATCATCTTCAACGATCTCCAGGGCGTCCTGGCCGAATTGAAGATGGTGAAATGGGAGTAGACTGGGGTTGTCTATCTCAGGCGCTGGATGGGCTGGAGCAAGTCTTGAGCTTGGGCTACCGGACGTTCTCGATCGGTCCTTGAGCCGGGCCAAGTGGCGCATGCTGCGCTCCTGCCACCCGATTGCGCGATCCCTGGGAATGTCCGACAGGCCATGGGGTGCCATGTGGTGGATCGTCGTGGCGGCGGTGCTGGCCATAGTCTTCGTGGTTACCTTCTTCCTGGTCGAAGGAAGCATGTGGACATGACGTGCCCCATGACGGCACACTGACTCCAAGAACCCCGGGCCTGATTATGCGTTCCCTCGCTCGCTCTGCCTTGACCGTCACGGCACTGTGCTGCTCCGTCTCGTTGGCGTCTCTCCACACCCAAGTCGGCCCGGAGCCCGCGTCGTCGCGCGACTCCCTGCTCGCCGCCGCGCGCGAGATCATCGTCGCCACCCGGTTCAATGCGCTGATCACGCTCGATGAATCCGGCCAGCCGCGGGTCCGGACCATGGATCCGTTCCCGCCCGACGAGAACATGGTGGTCTGGTTCGGCACCAACCGGCGGAGCCGGAAGGTCGCAGGAGATCGCCAACGACCCCCGGGTGACGCTCTACTACCCCTCACCCGAGGCGGACGGGTACGTGTCCGTCTACGGCACCGCCCGGCTGGTGGACGACCCGGCCGAGAAGGCCAGCCGGTGGAAGGAGGAATGGACCCAGTTCTATCCGGACCGCGAGGCCAGTTACCTGCTGATCGAAGTCGTCCCGGCCCGGATCGAAGTCGTCAGCTATCGGCGTGGCATTGTCGGCGACCCGGATACGTGGACCCCAGCGTCCATCGAGTTTCCAGATCCCACGCGCGACGCACCCCGGAGCAACTGAAGGTGCTGTTCATCCCCGTCGTCCTGAGCCTGCTCCTCCTCGGCGCGCACTTCTTGCGCGGCCCGAACATTCCCATGCTGGCGCTGGTTTTCCTGCTGCTCGCCCTTCTTTCGGTCCGGAAGCGCTGGGTGCCCCGCCTGGTCCAGGTCGCATTGCTGCTCGGTGCCCTGGAATGGCTGCGAACGCTGGTCCGGTTGACCAGCGATCGTCTGCAGGCCGGCGAGCCGGTCCTTCGGCTCGTCCTGATCCTCGGAACCGTGGCCTGCCTCACCGCGTTCTCGACCTTGGCATTCGAGACCCGGCGGCTCCGGCACCGGTATGGGCTCGGCCGTCCGGTAGCCTGATCGGTTCCTCGGGTCTATCCTCAAGGGTCCCGTCGAGGAGCCCATCGGGTGGCCACCGAACTCGAACGTCTGCGCGAAGCACTGGTCGGCCGGTACACGATCGAGCGCACGATCGGCAGCGGCGGGATGGCCACGGTCTATCTGGCCCAGGACCTGAAGCACCGCCGGAAGGTAGCGGTCAAGGTGCTGCGCGCCGAGTTTGCCGCCGAGGTCGGCGCGGAACGGTTCCTGCGCGAGATAGAGATCGCCGCCCAACTCCAGCACCCCCACATCCTGCCGCTCTACGACTCGGGTCACGACGGCGGGTTGCTCTACTACGTCATGCCGTTCATCGTGGACGGCGGATCGCTGCGCGAGCGCATGCAACGCGATAAGCGACTGCCCGTCGAGGACGCGGTGCGGATCGCCCGCTGCGGTGGCGCTCGCCCTGGACTACGCGCACCGCCGCGCGGTGATCCACCGCGACATCAAGCCGGAGAACATCCTGCTGAGCGAGGACCAGCCGGTCCTGGCGGATTTCGGCGTCGCCAAGGCGGTATCGGCCTGCTGCGAGGAACGAGGCGAAGGGCTGACCGAGATCGGCATGGCGGTGGGAACACCGGCCTACATGAGCCCCGAGCAGGCCACCGCGGAGCGCGAACTGGACGGGAGGACCGACATCTACAGCCTCGCCTGCGTGCTGTTCGAAGCACTAGCGGGCGAGCCGCCCTTCGCCGGGTCGACGGCGCGGGCCACTATGGCGCTCCATGCGATCCAGTCGCCGCCTTCCCTCCGGACCAAGCGCGCGGACGCGCCAATGTGGGTGGATCAAGCGGTGGCGAGGGCGCTGGCCAAGGAACCGGGCGACCGTTTCGCCACCGCACTCGAGTTCGCCGAGGCGTTGAGTAGCCAGGCCTCGGGATACACCGCCGCCTTTCGTGGCGTTGCCGGTGTTGGTGACCAGCGGACCATCGCCGTGTTGCCGTTCGTGAACACCAGCGCCGATCCCGATAACGAGTACTTCAGTGACGGGATCACCGACGAGCTCATCAATGCGCTCGCCAACGTGGAAAAGCTCCAGGTCGCTTCCCGGACGTCGGCCTTCGCCTTCAAGCGAAGCGGGCGCGACATCAGGGAGATCGGGGCACTGTTGAACGTGGCGGTCGTGCTGGAAGGAACGGTCCGGAAGGCCGGCGACCGGATCCGAATTGCCGCCCAGCTGACCGACGTAGCGGACGGTCGTCACATATGGTCGGAACGATACGATCGCGAACTGTGCGATGTCTTCCAGGTGCAGGATGAGATCGCCCGCACCATCGTCGCCACGCTCCGTCGGACGCTGGTCGGCGACCTCGGCGACCCGGTGCCGAAGCGTTACACCGCGAACCTGACGGCCTACAGCCACTACCTGCGCGGCCGCTACCACTGGAATCGGCGCGGACAGGAAGGGCTGACGGAGGCGATCAAGCACTTCGAGCTGGCCATCGCGGAAGACGCCAATTATGCCCTGGCTCACACCGGTCTGGCCGATTCCTATGCGCTGCAACTCGACTACCGAGGTATCCCTGTGGCCGAGGGGATGCAGCGCGCCAAGGCCGAAGCCCTGAAGGCCCTCGAGTTGGATGATGACCTTGCCGAGGCCCATACCTCACTCGCGTGGGTCACATTCCTCTATGAATGGGACTGGGAGACTGCGGACCGCGAGTTCGGACGGGCGATCCAGCTGAACCCGACCTACGCGACCGCGCATCAGTGGTATGCATGGCTGCTCATGGCCTTGGGCCGGATCGAGGAGGCGCTGGCCGAGGGACGGGCGTCGCTCGAGACCGACCCGGCGTCGGTGTCGATCCGGCGGACCCTGGGGTGGCTGTACTATTACGCTCGTCGGCCGGCCGAAGCGCTGGTCCATTTACGCCACGCCGTGATGCTGCAGCCGACGGCCGAAGAGAGCCACCGGGTGCTGGGGTTGGCCCTGACCCAGGACGGACAGTACCAGGCAGCAGCCGACGCGTTCCGGGAGGCGCTTGCCTTGGCACCTGACTCGGCCTACACCATGGCGGGCCTGGCGCAGCTGGCAGCGGCCGATGGCCGGCTCGATGAGGCCCGGCGCTGGTTGGGCGAGCTGGAAGCGCGCGCGACCCGTGGCTACGTGTCGCCAGTTGCATTCGCGACGATTCACGTGGCCGCGGGTAACATCGATCAGGCGTTCGAATGGATCGAGCGAGCATACCAGGAACGCCGAGGATGGTTGGTCTACCTGAACGTGGAGCCGATATTGGATCCGTTGCGGGGCGATGCGAGGTTTGCGGAGCTGGTCAGGAGGATGAGGCTGTGATCGGGAGGAGGGAATAGGGAGTAGGGAGTGGTACACCTTACTCCTTACTCCTTTTACTCCTTACTTCCTGATACTGGAGGGACGTGATGGCGAAAATACTCATGCTGGTTGGCGACTTCGTTGAAGACTACGAGGTCATGGTGCCGTTCCAGGCGCTGCAAATGGTGGGGCACACGGTCGACGCGGTATGCCCCGACAAGAAGGCCGGACAGACCGTGAAGACGGCGGTGCACGATTTCGAGGGCGACCAGACCTACACCGAGAAGCCGGGGCACAACTTCACCCTGAACGCGACCTTTGCCGACATCAAGGCGAGCGACTACGACGCGCTGGTCATTCCGGGCGGTCGGGCGCCCGAGTATCTACGACTCAACCAGGACGTGCTCGGCATCGTGCGGCACTTCATGTCGGCCAAGAAGCCGGTGGCGGCCATATGCCACGGGGTGCAACTGCTCGCCGCGGCAGGCGTGCTGAAGGGCAGGAAGTGCTCTGCCTATCCCGCCTGCGGGCCCGAGGTGGCGGCGGCGGGTGGCACGTTCGTTGAAAAGGACTGGCCCGAGGCCCATGTGGACCGGAACCTGGTCACGGCACCGGCCTGGCCGGCCCACCCGGCGTGGCTGCGCGAATTCCAGAAGGTCCTGAAGGCGGAAGCGATGGTGGGCGCATAGCCCCGGTATCTCGGTGAGCGGGAACGCGGCCCCCACGCGGGCTAGGCAGACGCTCTGGTCCCGCGCGGCTGGTGCCGCGGCACGCACGCCCGAATCGCGCAATCGCTACGTCGATTTCCTGCGTGCGGTGTCCATCGGGGCCGTGATTACCGGCCACTGGATGGTCGGGGTGCTGTACCTGGTCGACGGCCGGCCCACGGTCAGCAGTCTCCTCGAATTCGAGCCCTGGACCCGGTGGCTCACCTGGGTGTTCCAGGTCATGCCCATCTTCTTCCTGGTGGGCGGCTACTCCAACGGCGTGTCGTGGAAATCCGCGACGCGCTCGGGCAAGACCTACGGCGAGTGGCTCAGCTCCAGGCTCCAGCGACTGGTCGGGCCGGTTCTTCCTTTACTGCTGCTCTGGGCCATCGCCGGCGCCATCGCCGGTCGACTCGGTGTCGCGCCCGAGATGATCCGGGTCGGCTCCCAAGTGGCGCTGGTGCCGATCTGGTTCCTGGCGGTGTACGTGATGGTCGTGGTGCTCGTGCCCGCGACCTACGCCGCGTGGCAGCGCTTCGGGCTCGCGTCATTTGCGATTCTTGCGCTCCTCGCCGTGGCCGACGATGCGTTGTTCTTCGCCGCCGGCATTCATCCCATCGGCTGGCTCAACTACGCGTTCATCTGGGTGGCCGTGCATCAGCTGGGCTACGCCTGGCGGGACGGCTACTTCGAGGGGCCGCGGAAGGCGCTCGGCTGGGCGCTGGCCGGGGCGGTGCTGTTGGCCGGCATGGTCGCGCTTCGGGCCCTATCCGGTGAGCATGGTGAGCGTTCCCGGCGAGGAGGTGAGCAACACGCTGCCGCCCAAGCTCCCGATGCTCGCAATCGGCATCGTGCAGACCGGGCTGCTGCTGTCGCTCGAAACTCCATTCAGGCGCTGGCTCCGCCGCGCCAGGCCCTGGACCTGGACCGTGCTAGTGAACGGCATGATCATGACGGTGTTCCTGTGGCATCTCACCGCCTCGTCCCTCGTGATCGGCCTGGCCCTCCTCGTCGGCGGCGACGTGGGGCTGACCCTGTCGCCCGGGAGCGGCGCCTGGTGGGCGGCGCGGCCGGTCTGGTTATTGGTCTATGCCCTGGCGCTGATTCCGTTCGCGCTGGTGTTCGGCCGATTCGAGCGCGGCGGGGCCGGCCGACCCATCATGGCCTGGCGGCCGGTGCTCGGCGCGGCGCTGGTGTGCACCGGCCTGGCTCTCCTGGCCCTCGACGGTGTTGCCGGTGGGGGATGGTTCGGGCTTCGCGTCTGGGTTCTTGCCCTGCCGTTTGTTGGGGCGGCGGTGGCGGGGGTGGGAATAGGGAGTAGGGAGTAGGGAGTAGGGAGTAAGGAGTAAGGAGTAAGGAGTAAGGAGTAAGGAGTAAGGAGTAAGGAGTAAGGAGTAAGGAGTAAGGAGTAAGGAGTAAGGAGTAAGGAGGCCTCGGTGTCCCGTCCGTTGTCCCGCCGACGATTCCTGGAAGTCTCCGGCGGCATTCTACCCGCTCTGGGTTTGCTCGAGCCATTGACGATGCTGTCATGCACCCGGGCAGGCGACGATCCGCTCTTCCGGATATCGCTCGCCCAGTGGTCGCTCCACCGGGCATTGTATGCCGGGGAGCTCGACAACCTCGATTTCCCTGGCACGGCGCGCCGCGACTACGGGATCGAGGCCGTGGAGTACGTCAATTCCTTCTTCAAGGACAAGGCTGAGGACCGGGCCTATCTGCAGGAGCTCGAGGATCGGGCTCGGGACCACGGCGTCACCAACCTCCTCATCATGTGCGACGGCGAAGGTGCGATCGGCGACCCGGACGACGCGGCCCGAGCGACGGCGGTCGAGAACCATTATCGCTGGGTGGACGCGGCGCGGTCCCTGGGATGCCACTCGATCCGGGTCAACGCCCAGTCGGCTGGTGCCCCCGACGAACAGCGCCGGCTGGCCGCCGATGGGCTCCGCCGGCTCACCGAATTCGCGGCCGAACGGGAAATCAACGTGCTGGTGGAGAACCACGGCGGCCTCTCGTCCAACGGGAGCTGGCTCGCGAGCGTCATCCAGGCGGTGGGCCATCCCCGCTGCGGCACCCTGCCGGACTTCGGCAACTTCAAGCTGGCCGAGGACGAATGGTACGATCGTTATCTGGGTGTGGCGGAGCTCATGCCGTTTGCCAAAGCCGTGAGCGCCAAGTCGTACGACTTCGACCCGGCCGGCAACGTCGTCGAGACCGACTTCATGCGGATGGTCCGCGTCGTCCTCGATGCCGGATACCGCGGCCACATCGGCATCGAGTACGAAGGACAAGCACTGAGCGAGCCGGATGGCATCCGGGCGACCAAGGCATTGCTCGAGCGCGTTCGGGGCTCGCTCGAGGGGCAGTACCGCTAGCCGTCACGCCGTTTGGCCGTATATTCGCAAGATCCCGTGACCCAATCGCAACCTCGAGCAGTCATGCACGAGACAGCGCAAATCGCAGGCAAGCTCGCCGCTCTCCAGCGGCTGGGTTTCGAGCGCGTGGACGCCTCACCGGTCACCACCGCCGCCGTCCGCTTGAGTCGCCGGAGCTACAAGGTCACCCAGAGTCGCGCCGCCATGGGAACCGTCGTGGCCGTGTCGGTGCTCGCTCCCTCGCAACACCGGGCCGAAGAGGCGATCGGCCGGGCCTTCGAAGAGATGGATCGGTTGATCGGGATCTTCAGCCGGTACGAACCGGCGTCGGCCATCACCTACCTCAACGACGAGGGGCGGATCGACGGCGCCCCGCCCGAGCTCATCCACGTGCTCTCCCGGTCACACGCCATCCACCAGCTGAGTCAGGGCGCGTTCGATATCTCGGTGGCTCCGGTCGTCGACCTGCTGAGAGAGCGGATGACCGCCTTGGTGCCTGCGGAACCGTCAGCGGCGGAGCTCCGGGAGGCACTCGAACTTGTCGGCGCGGCGCACATTCACGTGGCCGACAAGCGGGTCGACTTCAAGCGGCCCGGCATGGCCATCACGTTGGACGGCATCGCCAAGGGCTACATCGTCGATGCCATCGCCGGCGTGCTCCGGCGGCACAAGCTCGACCACCACCTGATTAACGCAGGAGGTGACATCCGGACGTCCGGAACGAAGGAAGGGCGCCGGCCGTGGACGGTGGCCGTTCAGAATCCCACCAAGGACGAGAGCTACCCCGACACGATTCACCTGACCGGCGGCGCCGTGGCCACCTCGGGCAGCTATGAGATCTTCTTCGACCGCGATCGCCTGTTTCATCATATCGTGAGCGCGACCACTGGACGCTCACCAGACGAGTGCGCGAGCGTGTCGGTCGTGGCGCCGTCGACCATGGCGGCGGATGCACTGGCCACGACCGTCTTCGTCATGGGGCCAACGCAGGGCGTTCGGTTCGTGGACGGTTTATCGGATTGTGAATGTCTGATCATCGATCGGGACGGGCAGCAGGTCCGGTCACGTGGCTGGAGCAGTGCGCCGGCCGATAACGAAGAAGCGGCGGAGGAATGATGCGAGGCGAGACAGTTCGAACCTGGGGGATGCGAGGATACTCGCGATTCCAGACCACGACATTGGTACTGCTCAGAATCCTCATCGGCTGGCACTTCGCCTATGAGGGCCTGGCCAAGCTGACGAACCAGTATTGGACGTCAGCCGGGTACTTGGCGGAATCCAAGTGGTGGTTCAGTAGTGTGTTCCTGGACATCGCCGCCAACCCGACGCTCCTCACGGTGGTCGACTACCTGAACGCCTGGGGACTACTCTTGATCGGGCTCGGCCTCATGTTCGGGCTCTTCACCCGGACCGCCACCGTCTCGGGCATCGTGCTTCTGTTCCTGTACTACGTGGCCGCCCCGCCGTTCGTCGGGTACAGCTACGGCATGCCGACCGAAGGGAGCTACTTGGTCGTTAACAAGGTCTTGATCGAGCTGGTGGCGCTGGCCGTGCTCCTCGCGTTTCCTACCGGGAAGCTGTGGGGGCTGGACCGGCTCATGCCGCGGAATCGAGGCAGTGAAGATGTGACCCAGCAGCAGGCCCGGGCCTGAGGAGACGCGACGATGACTGACGAACGCACGCCCGATCAGAGCGAGCCCCAGACCCCGCCGCCGCCGCCGCCGCCGCCGGAAGGGCTGAGCCGCCGAGGACTGCTCAAGGCACTGGTCTCGGTCCCCTTCGTTGGGGCCTTCGCCTACAGCTATCTCGAGAAGAAATCGGTCGAGGACGCGAAGAAGCGTGCGATCCTCGAGGAGCTGGGTGTGACCGAGGGAGGGCCGGCGTTCATCAAGGACGCGGTATCACGGCCACCCAGCCGGCGGGTACGGGTCGGCATCGTCGGGTTCGGCGGGGAAGGGGAGTCCCTGGTGCGGCACGCCGGGTTTGCCCATCCCGATTGGGTGGAAGAGCAGCGTGAGGAGGCGCGGAAGAACCCGCGCAACAAGGCCCTGGTGACCTATCTCGGCCAGGACGACCTGAATGTCGCGATCACGGCCGTGTGCGACGTGTTCGACGTGCGAGCCGAGCGTGGGATAGCCGCCTCGACCGTCGAGGCTCGGCCGGGAGCCGGTAGCGCCCGGCAGCCCGCCAAGCGATACCGCCACTACGGCGACCTGCTGCAAAGTGGCGACGTGGACGCGGTGATCATCGCGACGCCCGACCACTGGCACTCGCGGATGACGATCGCCGCCGCGGCCGAAGGCGTCCACGTGTACTGCGAGAAGTGCATGACGCGAACGGAAGAAGAAGCGCACGCCATGTACGACGCGGTCAAGAGCGTCGAACATCGTCTTCCAGCTCGGCCACCAGAATCGCCAGTCCGAGGCGCACAACAAGGCCCGAGAGGTCATCGAGGCCAACATCCTGGGTCCCATCACGCTGGTCGAGGGCACCACCAACCGGAACTCGCCGTGGGGCGCCTGGGTATGGGACATCCACGAGGAGGGGAACCCCCAGACCATCGACTGGGATCTGTTCCAGGGCCCCGCCCCCAACAAGGTGCCGTTCAGCCTCGAGCGGTTCTTCCGGTGGCGCTGCTGGTACGACTACGGCACCGGACTCGCGGGCGATCTGCTGTCACACGAATACGACGGGGTGAACCAGATCCTCCAGGTGGGGATCCCCAAGTCGGCGGTCGCGTCGGGTGGCATCTACTACTTCAAGGACGGGCGCGACGTGCCCGACGTGTTCCAGGCGGTCTACGAGTATCCGGACCGCGACCTCACGTTCGTCTACAGCGCGACGCTGGCGAATGGTTATTACCGCGGACTGCAGTTCATGGGCCATGACGCGTCCATGCGGGTGAGCGGCGACCTGACCGTGACGGCCGACGGCGAGTCGACCCGCTACGAGAAGAAGATCAAGGACGGTGTCATCAACACCTCGCGACCGATGTTCACCTACCGACCCGGGTTCAAGGGGATCGACGCCGTGACCTCGGCGACCGAGGAGTATTTCGTGACCCGTGGTCTGCTCTACACCTACCGCGGCGGGCGGCGGGTGTCGGCCTATCACCTCAATATCGCCGAGTGGCTGGACGTCATCCGGAACGGCGGTGAGACGAGCTGCAACATCGATCGGGGCTTCGAGGAGGCCATTACCTGTCACATGGCCACCCGGTCGTTTCTCGAAGGCCGGAAGGTCGAGTGGGACCCGATCGCGCGGAGGATCGTGTGAGCCCCAAGACCCGACTCGGCATGATGATGTTCCTCCAGTACGCCATCTGGGGGGCGTGGGCCCCGGTGCTCTCGTCGTATCTGATCAACGACCTCGGCATGAGCGGCGGGCAGGTGGGCTGGATCTATGCCCTCCTGCCGCTGGCGACGATGATCTCGCCCTTCATCGGCGGGCAGCTGGCGGATCGCTACTTCGCCTCCGAGAAGGTGATCGGGTTCCTCGCGTTCACCGGGGGCATCCTGCTGATCGCGGTCTCCCGAACGACCGACTACGGGCTGATGTTCGGGCTGATGCTGGCCTACTGCCTGCTCTATGCACCGACGCTCGCGCTCACCAACTCCATCGCCATGATCAACCTGAAGGACTCCGAGGAAGAATTCGGCGGAATCCGGGTCTGGGGCACGTTGGGGTGGATCGCGGCCGGGTGGACCCTCACCGGCTGGCGGTGGCTCGCGGATTCGGCCACGGTTCCGCCGGTCGCGGGCGACATGCTGCTCCTGGCCGGCGTCGCATCGCTCATCATGGGGGTGCAGTCGTTCACGCTGCCGCACACCCCGCCCCAGAAGGAGGGGGTCAGGCCGTGGGCGTTCCTCGAATCGGTCAAGATGCTCAAGGCGAAGCAGTTCGCGATCTTCGTCGGCATCACCTTCGTGGTCGCGACCGAGCTCGAGTTCTACTACATCCTGACGGCGCCGTTTCTCGAATCGGAACAAATAGGCGTGTCGAGCACCTGGGTGCCGTGGGTGATGACCGTGGCGCAGTTCGCCGAGATCTTCGTCATGGCGTTCCTCTTGTCGCGCTTCCTCAAGAAGTACGGCATGCGGAAGACGCTCGCATTCGGCGTGATCGCCTGGCCCATCCGATACATCATTTTTGCGATCGGCTCGCCGGCCTGGCTGGTGATCGCGTCGCTGGCGCTGCACGGCTTCTGTTATGTGTTCTTCTTCGTCGCCGCCTTCATTTACGTGGACAAGGTGGCGCCGCCGGACATCCGGGCCTCGGCGCAGAGCCTCATCGCCATCGTGGCGCTGGGGTTCGGGACGGTTCTTGGGCAGCCTCTTTGCCGGCAAGATTCGCGACTTGTTCACCACGGCCGAAGGCACCAACTGGACCAACGTGTTCCTGGTCCCCTGTGCCCTGACGGTCGTGTGCGCGATCGCGTTCCTCCTCTTTTTCCGCGAGGAATCGGCGCCAGTCCAAGCGAAGGCGGCCTAGCCATATGGACTCGGCAACAGAGGAGTCGAACGAAGGAAAGGACGAGGTGCAATGACACGAAGGCGACTGGGTATCGGATTCGTCGGAGGTGGATTCGTGAGTCGCTTTCACATCCGCTCGTTTGTGGGTGTGAGGGATGCGGACGTACTCGGCGTCATGAGCCGGCGGATGGAGACGGCCGAGGAGGCGGCCGGCCTCGCGCGCACCCTCGGCCTCGGCCAGGCCCAGGCCTATCGCTCGGTGACCGACATGGTGGCCGATCCTGCCATCGACGCCCTGTGGATCTGCTGCACCCAACTTCACGCGGGTCGAGGTGATGGAGGAGATCGTCCACGCGATCGAGTCGGGCAAGGGGCAAGCTGGTCGGGGTGGCGTGCGAGAAGCCGCTGGGCCGGAATGCCGCGGAAGCCCGCCGGATGCTCGAGCTGGTCGAGCAGGCAGGACTGCTGGACGGCTATCTCGAGAACCAGCTGTTCTCGCCGGGGGTGGTGCGCGGGAAAGAACATAGTCTGGAGCCGGGGTGCCGCGCTCACGGGCCCGCCCTACCTGGCGCGCGCGGCCGAGGAGCACAGCGGGCCGCACATGCCGTGGTTCTGGGAGGGTGAGCTCCAGGGCGGCGGCGTGCTGAACGACATGATGTGTCATTCGGTCGAGGTGGCGCGGTTTCTCCTGACCCCGCCCGGCGCGCCCGCGGAGCGCGCTCACCCCGGTCAAGGTCACCGCCTACACCTCGTGCCTCAAGTGGCAGCAGCCGCACTATGCCGGCATCCTGGCCGAGCGGAGCGGCGGCAAGCTCGACTACGCCAACCGGCCAGCCGAGGACTTCGCGCGCGCCTTGGTGGAATACCGCGATGCCGACGGCAACGAGCGGATCGTCGAGGCGACGACGTCCTGGTGCTTCGTCGGCGCGGGGCTCCGGCTCAGCATGGAGCTGCTGGGGCCCGAGTACTCGATGTCGGTCAACTCGCTGGATGCCGGGCCCAAGATCTTCTTCAGCCGAGAGGTCACCGGCCAGGCCGGCGAGGACCTGGTCGAGAAGCAGAACGCCGAGATGGGGCTCATGCCCATCGTGAGCGACGAAGAAGCCGAGTACGGCTACGTGGGAGAGAATCGCCACATGGTCCGGTCGTTCCTCGCCGGTGTGCGCCCGAGCGAGAACTTCTCCGACGGCGTGAACGTGACCGAACTGCTGATGGCGGCCTACATGAGCGCCGAGCAGGAGAAGACCATCGCCTTCCCACCACCCGGGCTCGATTCGTTCGTGCCGGCCGTGGCGCGGGGGGAATGGAACCCGGCGAAATAGCCGGCACCGTCCGCGCAACCCATCTTATGTCGAGTGAGAATCAGATGCGACGACTACTGGTACTTCTCGGTGTATTGGCGGGTGCCACCGCCATCGTGGTCTACCGGGCCATGGCCCGGCCGGACACGGCCTCCGTGGTTCCGACCGCTCAAGAGGATGCGACCATGCAAGACGGCTTCGAACAGATCCTGAAGCAGCACGATGGCCGCTATTCCAAGCACGGCTGGAACCATTACGGCCCGGGCTACTTCGATCTCGATCCGGAGACGGGCATCCTGACCTCGCACGGCGGCATGGGGCTCTTCTGGTATGCGGTCAAGCAATACGGCGACTTCGTGCTGGATCTCGAGTTCAAGTGCGCCGACAACGAGACCAACTCGGGGATCTTCCTCCGCGTGCCGGGCGTGCCGTCGAGCGACGACTACATCTACCACAGTTTCGAGATCCAGATCAACGAGGCCGGGGAGGGAATCCATCATACCGCGGCTGTCTATGATGCGGAGGCACCGAGTGCCAAGGCCGCGAATCCGCCCGGCGAGTGGAACCGCTACCGCATCACGTTCCAGGGCAGTCGCATCACGGTCGAGTTGAATAGTACCAAGGTGATCGATTGGGAAGCCGAGCCGCGAGGCAAGGTCGCCGACTTCGCGTCGAGAGGGTACATCGGCCTTCAGAATCACGACGATCGGAGCCCGGTGTATTTCAGGAATATCTACGTGAAAGAGTTAGGAGTTAGGAGTGGAAGGAGTAAGGAGTAAGGAGTAAGGAGGTATCTCACGCGTCCCTCCTCACTCCTCACTCCTCACTCCTCACTTAGAGTCACTACCTCGCTTGCTCCTAGGCACCATCACCCACCCCATTCGAGGTCGGAATGAAATCCGCACGGCTCGTCTCCTGTCTGTTATTGCTGCCTCTTCTCGCGTCGACCGCCGCGGCCCAAAAGCCGATCAAGATCTACATCTCGGCCGACATGGAAGGGCTGGCCGGAGTGGTCACCGGCGAGCAGCTGGGTCCGAGCGGGTTCGAGTATGAGCGGTTTCGCGGTTTCATGACCGCGGAAGTCAATGCCGCGATCGACGCCGCGCGTGAGGCCGGCGCCACCGAGATCCTGGTCAGCGACTCGCACGGCAACGGTCAGAACCTCCTGCTGGAAGAGCTGCCCGACGACGTGATGGTGGTGCGTTCGTGGCCGCGGCCACTCATGATGATGGAGGGCATCGACCGCGAGCTTCGACGGCGTCATCTTCATCGGCTACCACACCGGCACCACGAACACCCGAGGGGTGCGCGCCCACACGATGTCGAGCGCTAACGTAACCGCGCTCAAGCTCAACGGGATCGCCGTGCCGGAGGCCGGCTTCAATGCCGCTATCGCCGGGCACTTCGGGGTGCCGGTGATCATGATCTCCGGCGACGACGCGATCGTTGAAGCGGCGCGCACGATTCTTGGGGACGTCGAGGGAGCCGTCGTCAAGCAGGCGCTGAGCTTCCACTCGGCGAAGACCCTGACACCAGAGGCGGCCCGCAAAGTCATCCGCGAGAAGGTCAAGGCCGCGATCGGCCGGATCGGGGACTTCGAGCCGGTACGGCTCCAGCCGCCGATTACGCTCGAGGTGAGCCTCAAGCACTACCGGCCGGTCGAGCTGCTCGGCTACCTGCCGATGGTGGAGCGGGTGGATGCCCACACCATCAGGTTCGTCGGGAAGGACATGGTGGAAGTCTCCAAGTTCCTGGAGTTCATGCTCAGCTACGATGTCTCCGAGCAGCCGTGAGCGGGATGTGGAGATCGGATGGAGCGGGAAAGCCGGAAGTAGGTCTGGGAGCGGATCTCCAGCCGGCAGCTATTGGCTATTGGTCATTACCTTCGCGGGCCAATAGCCAATAGCCAATAGCCAATAGCCCCGGCATTCGCCGCCGTCGACCTGCCGGGCCTAGCTTAGGATCGCATGCTGGGCGTAGTGGCCTGTTCCGCCGAAGAGACCGAACTCCCCTGCCCGAGAGGACCATCTGACCCGCGAACCGTTCGGCGTCACTCCGTCAGGCGAGGTGGTAGAGCTGATCACGCTCGCCAACCGGACCGGCATGACGGTTCGTGTCATGACCTATGGCGGCATCATCGTCTCGCTCGAGGTGCCCGATCGAGGCGGCACACCGGGCGACGTGGTCCTCGGCTATGACAGCCTGGCCGGCTACCTCGGGGACTCGCCCTACTTCGGTGCCATCGTGGGACGCTACGGCAACCGGATCGCGAAGGGGCGGTTCACGCTGAACGGCACCGAGTACCAGTTGGCCACCAACAACGGACCCAACCACCTTCACGGCGGCGTTCGCGGATTCGACAAGGTGGTCTGGGCCGCCGAGCCGTTTCAGGGCCAGAGCGGCGTCGGCGTGCGCCTGACCCACACGAGTCCCGATGGCGACGAGGGCTACCCGGGCACGCTCCGCGCGTCGGTCACCTACACGCTGACGGACCGGAACGAATTGATAGTGGACTATGAGGCCACCACCGATCGCGCCACTTTGGTCAACCTGACCCAGCATTCCTACTTTAACCTGGCCGGCTCGGGCAACATTCTGGACCATGTCCTCACCATCGCGGCCGACCGTTTCACACCGGTCGACTCGACCCTGATCCCGACCGGCGACTTGGCCCCAGTTGAAGGAACGCCGTTCGACTTCCGCACTCCTCACATGATCGGAGCTCGGATCGACGACGACGACGAGCAGCTCCGCTATGGCGGCGGCTACGACCACAACTTCGTGCTGAACAGGCATGGCCCCGAGCTGCTATTGGCGGCTCGGCTGGAGGACTTGGCCAGCGGTCGAACGCTCGAGGTTCGCACCACCGAGCCCGGCGTCCAGTTCTACTCGGGCAACTTCCTGGGCGGCTCGGTCACGGGGAAGGGCGGCACGGTGTACCCGCAACGTGGCGGGCTCTGCCTCGAGACCCAGCACTATCCCGATTCGCCCAACCACCCCGAGTTTCCCTCCACCATCCTCGAGCCGGGTGAGACCTACCGCTCGCGGACGGTGTGGACCTTCGGGGTCTTGCCTGCGCGGTAAGTGGCGAGAGAGGTGGGACCGCACGCCTGACCCCCGACTTGCCCGTGTCGCGTAAGCATTCTTAATTCAACTGTTTACAGGGAGTAGGAAGGTAGGTGGGTAGGTAGCAGGACGTGCATAGCTAATAGCGGGATGGGTGAAGGGTGGCGGTGGGGTAGACTGATAGCGGGGTAGGGTGCGGGGCAGGGTCTGGACAGGTGGCCGAGTGGTTGAAGGCGCACGCCTGGAGAGCGTGTGTACGCCAAAAGCGTATCGTGGGTTCGAATCCCACCCTGTCCGCTGGTGCGCGAGGCACCGCCCGAGTGGTGGTGCCTTCATAACTCGTGGGTTGAGCTGCGCTCGGCTCTGCCGATGCTCGCTCTCCTTGGCCCCGCCTGACGGCGGGCCCTGCGGATCGAATCCCACCCTGTCCGCTTAAGAGTGAGGAGTAAGGAGTAAGGAGTAAGGAGGGAGGTGGGGCTGTGGGTAGGGAGGAGCATCTCGATGGTAGATGCCCGGAATCCGGGGCACCTAGTCCGCCACATCGATCTCGCGGATGTCAGCGTCGCCGAGCTGCTCCTCTACTACGTCGTGATATTCCAGGATCGCCTCCCGGATGTTGCCTAGTGCTTCGACTTCCGTCGCCCCCTGGGACCAGCACCCTGGGAGCCCGGGAACCGACACCGCGTAGCCTTCCTCCGATCGAACCAGAGCAATCTTGTATCTCATACGAGTCATCCTCCGAATTTCACAAAATAGGGGAGTGAGGAGTGGGGAGTGAGTGGGGCCCGGCCCCCCTACTCACCACTGCCGCGGCTTCCTGATGGTGCCGGAGCGGTCGTGAAGCACGGCCGGGAACTGACTACTTCCCAGGGCGCCTTTTCGGATTTGCTTCACGAACGACGCCTCATTGGCCAAGACTCTGCTAGTTCGTTTGTGCGGGTTTAGAATCCCGACGGTGCGGCCAAGGTCTTGTCGCACAGTCCTGACAGGCTCGCGGAGGTCTGAATCGTTGGTGATCAAGACGGCGGTAGTGTACTCATAGCGGAAGCCGTCGCGTATGAAGTGTGTAGCCAAATTTACGTCTGATCCCTTCTCTTCAGTCCTAATCACCTTGACGTACCTCGGGCTCCTTGAGGGAGGACTAGCAAGAGGCATATACACCTCGTTTGAGAGAAAGTGGCCGTAAATGATATCGAGGTGTGGAATCGTCGCGAGGGCACGCAAGTAAATCTGTTGCCGTGTTGGCTGGCTGGGGTCATCCCGGCGAGCTGTGACACGCGCGGTGAAGTACTTGATGCGAGAGATGTTGTGGCCCGGAAGCAGGCGCTGGCACAGGGCGTTGAGGTCCAGCCACTTGTAGGGCGTGTCCTTGACGGCGCCGTAGTAGAGATTGAAGCCATCGACGTACACGAAGGTTCTCACACCCGCTCCCAAAAAAAGCAGAGGCCGGCCCAATGGGCTCGGCCTCGCGCCTGGCTCCCGAAGGAACCAGGGGGGTGTGGATTCAAAGTATCGGGCGGTGGGGGAACGGTCAATGGCAGAAAACCGCAGAGCGTTCCGGAGGTGAGGAGTGAGGAGTGAGGAGGGGGTCGCCGGTGGAGCTTGTGGCTCGCTCGCAAGCGTCGCGGAGCGACGCCGTGCCGAGCAGCGGCTTCAGCCGCGATAGAACGCGTTGGAGGGAAGATGGAAAAGACGGGAAGGGGGAAGTGAGGAGTAGGGAGTGGGGAGGTTAAGTCGCTTTAGCGACAGCTGCCGAGTCGCGGCTTGAGCCGCGGACCAGCGGGGATGGCAGCCCACGGGGTAGGGTGAGGAGATCCCTCGCTCCGCTCGGGATGACATTCCAGACGGAAAGGCGGAAAGGCGGAAAGACGGGAAGGGAGGAGGAGGAGTGAGGAGTGAGGAGTCTGGCGCGGGAAGCCTCCTTACTCCTTACCCCTTACTCACTAAGCCTTCAGCCCCTCCCGGCCGTCCTCTCACGCCTGAGTCTCTCAGTAGTAGGATGTTCAGCAGCCTGGGGGATTCGGAAGTAGCCCTCGGAATTCGTTGTCCTGATAGGGACTTGCAAGACGGAAGGACGGCAAGCGGGCCAGCGAAAGATTACAGCAAGAACCCCCAGTCCTACCTCCCTACAGTCCCACCTCCTACCCTCCTCGCTCCAGTGAGAATCCCCTAATTTGGGAACCTACCGGGCCCCTCCCGCGTACATTTCGGTGCATCCAAACCCCTCAGGGAGCCCAGGCCCATGTCGTTCCGCCCTTCCATCAAGATCCCCACCTCGGAAATCACCGAGGAGAAGCTCTACTGGACCCGCCGCGACTTCCTGGCCGCCACCGGCGGGGCCGCCGGCCTTGCGTTGGCCGGTGGCATACCCGGCGGGAACCTCGTCGCGTCGCTCGCGGCCGGCCAGGACGACAAGCTCACGCCGTACGAGGCGGTCACCACCTACAACAACTTCTATGAGTTCGGCACCGGCAAGGACGACCCGGCCAAGAACGCCCACACGCTCAAACCAAAACCGTGGACCGTGGAGATCGCGGGCGAGGTCGGGAAGCCGGGCACCTACGACCTGGACGACATCGTGAAGCCCTACAAGCTGGAAGAGCGGGTCTACCGGATGCGCTGCGTCGAAGGCTGGTCGATGGTGATTCCGTGGCTGGGCTTTCCATTGAGAGACCTGATCGCCCGCCTCGAGCCCACCTCGCGGGCCAAGTTCGTCGAGTTCACCACCTTGCTCGACCCGACGCAGATGCCGGGGCAGCGGCGCCGAGTGCTCGACTGGCCGTACGTCGAAGGGCTCCGCATGGATGAGGCGATGCACCCGCTCACCCTGATGGTGACGGGTCTCTACGGCAAGGAACTCCCCAACCAGAACGGAGCGCCCATCCGGCTGGTGGTGCCATGGAAGTACGGCTTCAAGGGAATCAAGTCGATCGTCCGCATCCGGTTCAGGAGACGATGCCGCGGAACTCCTGGAACGTCTCGATCCCGCATGAGTACGGCTTCTACGCCAACGTGAATCCGGAGGTGGACCACCCGCGCTGGAGCCAAGCGAGGGAGCGGCGGATCGGCGAGTTCTTCAAGCGGAAGACGCTCATGCTGAACGGCTACGCCGACGAGGTGGGGCAGCTCTACGCCGGGATGGACCTCAGGGCCAACTACTGATGACCCGTCGGACCCAGCGTGTGGCCAAGAGCCTGGTGTTCTTGGGTGCGCTCATCCCGCTTGCCCTGCTCATTCAGGCGTTCGTGTCCGGCGAGTTACTGCTGACCGAGCCGGTCAAGAACATCCAACACCGGACCGGGATCGCAGCACTCATCCTGCTGCTCGTGACGCTCTCGATCACCCCGATCCGGCGGCTCACCGGCTGGAACGAGGCAATCAAGTTCCGGCGGATGCTAGGCCTACTCGCCTTCTTCTACGCGTCACTCCACGTGTTCAGCTACTTCGTGTTCGACCAGGAGCTGTCTCCCAGCGCGATCGCGGCCGACGTGGTGGAGCACCCGTGGGTGCTGCTGGGCTTCACGGCCTTCGTGCTGCTCATCCCTTTAGCCGTCACGTCGACCAAGGGCTGGATCCGCCGATTGGGAGGACAGCGCTGGCAGCGACTCCATCAGTTGATCTACGTCTCAGCCGCGGCCGCCGTGCTCCACTTCATTTGGCTGGTCAAGCTCGACAAGCGCGAACCGGTCATCTACGCCGTCATCCTGGTTGTTCTGCTCGGGGCCCGGCTGGTGTACCTCCGGCTGGAGCGGCGCACCCGCGAGGGGCGGAAACCTGCCCGAGCCGTGGCGACCGCGGCCTGACCTCGCTAGACGATTTGACCGGGAGTAGGGTCGCGGCTACCTTCACCCCCACGAGATGCCTAGCCGCACCCGGATACTAGACGGGCCCGCCATGCACAGGGCCCTGACACGCATGGCCGCCGAGATCGTGGAGCAGTGCCACGGGACCGACGGCCTTTTTCTCGTCGGTATCCAACGCCGCGGGGTCGAGCTGGCCGAACGCATCGCCTCGATGATCGAATCGACCGAGGGCGTGAGCGTGCCGCGCGGCAAGGTGGACATCACGCTCTATCGCGACGACTTCCAGACCGTGGGCCCCCGACCCATTGTGGGCGAGACCCGGCTTCCGCCCTCGCTCGACGGCAAGACCATCGTCATCGTGGACGACGTGTTCTACACCGGGCGCACGGTGCGCGCGGCGCTCGACGAGTTTGCCGACTTCGGCCGGCCGCGCCGGGTGCTGCTCGCGGTGCTGATCGACCGGGGCGGGCGTGAGCTGCCTATCTGCCCGGATATCGTCGGCGAGACGGTGGCGACCGGCCCGGGAGATCGGGTCGACGTGTTGGTGAGCGAGCTGGACGGCCGGGACGCCGTCGAGCTGGTGCGCGAGGACTGACGCATGGCAACCGTCACCCTCGGCAAGGACCTGGTCGGGCTCGAGCACGCGAGCGCCGAGCAGATCCAGCTCATCCTCGACACGGCGGAACCGTTCAAGGAAGTGAGCGAGCGCGCCATCAAGAAGGTGCCGGCGCTCCGCGGCAAGACCATCGTCAACCTGTTCTTCGAGGCGTCCACCCGCACCCGGATCTCGTTCGAGTTTGCCGAAAAGCGGCTCTCGGCCGACACGGTGAACGTGGCCGCGACCGGATCGTCGGCGGAGAAGGGTGAGACTCTGGTCGACACCGCGCGGAACCTCGAGGCCATGCGGATCGACATGGTGGTGATCCGCCACCAATCGTCCGGTGCGGCGCAATTCCTCGGCGAGCGCATCCGCTCCAACGTAGTCAACGCGGGCGACGGGAAGCACGAGCATCCCACCCAGGCGCTGCTCGATCTCCTGACCCTGCGCGATCGGTTCAAGCGGATCGCTGGGATCAAGGTGGCGATCTGCGGCGACATCCTGCACAGTCGGGTGGCCCGGAGCAACATCTGGGGGCTCTTGAAGCTTGGCGCCGAGGTCGGCGTCTGCGGACCCGCGTCGCTCATGCCGCGCGGTATCGAGGAATTGGGCGTCACCATGCTGCCGCACATCGAGGATGCGATCGCGTGGGCCGACGCGCTCAACATCCTCCGGCTCCAGATCGAACGAATGGAAGGTGGTTTCATCCCCTCCCAGCGGGAGTACAACCGGGTGTTCGGCGTGTCCAGCGAGCGCTTGGCCAAGGCCCCGAAGGATTTGCTCATCATGCATCCCGGCCCGATGAACCGCGGGGTCGAGATCGACAGCGACGTGGCCGACGGCCCCCATAGCGTCATCCTGCCGCAGGTAACCAACGGTGTCGCGGTGCGGATGGCGGTGCTCTACCTCCTGTCCGGCGGCTCGCCGGAATGGACGGCGCCCAAGACCGGAGACGAGCCGTGAACGGGATCCTGATCAAGGGCGGGCGGGTGATCGATCCATCCCGCAATGGCGACGGGCAGGCCGACGTGCTGATACAGGACGGCAAGATCGAAGCGGTCGGCCGGAACGTGCCCGCCCGCCCGGCGCATCGGTCATCGATGCGGCCGGTAAAGTGGTGGCGCCGGGGTTGATCGACGTACACGTCCATCTGCGGGAGCCGGGGCAGGAGGACTTGGAGACGGTGGCCACCGGCGCCATGGCAGCCGCGGCCGGCGGGTTCACCGCGGTGTGCGCCATGCCGAATACCGATCCCGTGACCGACAATCAGGCGGCTGTGGGCTTCATCGTGAGCCAGGCCCAGAAGGCGGCCAAGGCGCGGGTCTATCCGATCGGTGCCGTCTCGCTCGGCCAGAAGGGCGAGCACCTGGCCGAATTCGGTGAGTTGGTCGGCGCCGGAGCGGTGGCGGTGAGCGATGACGGGCATCCGGTCGCGTCGAGCCACCTCATGCGGACCGCGCTCGAGTACGCCAAGACCTTCGACATTCCGGTGGCCGATCATTGCGAGGAGATGAGCCTGGCGCACGGCGGCGCCATGCACGAAGGCATCGTCTCGACCCGGCTCGGACTCAAGGGGATCCCGGCCGCGGCGGAAGAGATCATGGTGGCGCGCGACATCATCCTGGCCGAACTGACCGGCGGCCACGTCCATCTGTGCCACATGTCGACGCGCGGGTCGGTGGAGCTGATCCGGCGCGCGAAAGAGAAGGGGCTCAGGGTCACGGCGGAGGCGACGCCGCATCACTTCACCCTGACGCATGAGCGCTGCGAGAATTACGACACCAACGCGAAGATGAACCCGCCGCTTCGTGAGTCGGAAGACCGGGAGGCCATTCGGCTCGGATTGAAGGACGGGACCCTCGACGTGATCGCGAGCGACCACGCGCCCCACCACTACGATGCCAAGGAACGCGCCTTCGCCGATGCGCCCAACGGCATCCTCGGCCTCGAGACCGCCCTCGGCTTGGCGATCCTGGAGTTGGTGGAGGGCGGCTACTTGACCCTGCCGGAACTGGTTGCCCGCATGAGCACGGTGCCGGCCCGGGTGTTCAACCTGCCCGGCGGAACGCTCGCCATCGGGGCACCGGCCGACGTGGTGGTGATCGATCCCGCCGTCCGCTGGAGCGTCGACCCGGCGACCTTCTATTCGAAGAGCCGGAATACCCCGTTTGGCCAGGACACGCTCGTCGGGCGCGCCGACTTTACCATCGTGGGAGGCCGGATCGTCTTCGAGCGGGGCCACTCCCCGGGCGGTTGACGCCGCCCCCTGGGTCACCCAGGCTTGGACAAAGTTGGATCTGCGTTAAATTGGGGGAAGATTGGCCCATTCCGGGCCAGCGCTCGGCCCGCGATGGTCTTTCCGAGCCGTGAGCCGCACAGAGCAGGGGAGTTGTGACTATGGCCAAAGCGACACCCGACAACGGCAATACGATAGAAAGCCTGCTCGAGCAGCGCGCCAAGTTCGAGGATTGGCTCGCCAAGCTGGACGAGAGCCAGAAACTGGCCTCGGAGGCGGTGCGGGAACGGGTCCGGAAGGACTATGAGAAGCGCCTGAGTGCCGTGGTCGAGGAGCTGCGGGGCCATGCCGACTCGGTAGCCGAGCAGCTGGCCGAGTTCCGCAACAAACAGTCGGATCTCAACTCGCAGCGTGAGTCGTCCGAGGAGGAACTGGCCGAGGCCGAGTTGCGACATGCGGTGGGCGAGTACGGCGAGGACGAGTGGGCCAAGCTCAGCGGCGAGTCCTCGGCGGGGCTCGAGGCGCTCAAGCAGGAGTTGGACAAGGTCAACGGAGAGATCGATCGCCTGGCCGAGATTCAGGCGCTCATCGCGGCGCCGGTGGCGGCGCCCAAGGCGCCCCAGGCAGAGAAGCCGGCCGGCAAGACCCCGGTGTACAACTCCGAGTCGTGGGTGCCGGACGCGAAGCAGGCCGCGGGCCGACGCGAGAGCCTGACCCCTCCCGCGCCCATGGACGCGGTGGAGACCGATCCCGATGCCGCCCCCCGGCGGGTGAGCGCTCCCAAATTCGTGCCGCGCGGCAAGGGCAAGCCGGCCGCGAGTCCCAAGACGCTGCGGTTTCCCACGGGCGGCGCTGCCGCCGCTGCGGGGAGCGGGGACGTCGACGAGTTGGATTTCCTCAAGTCGGTGTCGGAAGACGAGATCGGTGGCCCGTCGCCCGACCGGGCCAGCGGCGGCCACGAACGGCCGCGTATCGAAGCCGGGGGCGGGGCGGAGGCCGCCGGGAAGGGACAGAAGACGCTCAAGTGCGCCGAATGCGGCGGACTCAATCTCCCGACCGAGTGGTATTGCGAGAACTGCGGGGCGGAACTGGCCTCGCTCTGACGATTGGTAATCGGAAATGCAACAAGGGCGCCTCGATGAGGCGCCCTTGTTTACTTCTCCGGCATTCGAGCGGCTAGGCCTTGCCCACCAGCTTGGCTAGCCGGCTCTTGGTCCGATTGGCCGCCTTGGGGTGCAGAAGGCGCTTCCGCCCGCCGCGATCCAACAGTTGCTCGGCTTCGCGGTAGGCCGTGAGCCCCTCTTCCTTGGTGGCCGCCGTCCGCACGCGCTTGATCGCTCCGCGAATCCTGCTTCGCTGGGCCTTGTTGCCCTCGGTCCGGCTCTGCCGCTGCCGCTCGCGCTTCTTGGCTGATTTTTTCTGGGGCACGCGCTCCTCGTCACTCGGGTCACCGGCAGGACCGACGCGGCCCGCCTAAGCGCATGATTCTAGCCGGATTCGGCGCTCGGGTCAACGTTCGTCGTTTTGACTTGAAGGGAGCCCGGGTTGTATGTTCCGCGCGGCGTTTCAACCAAAGGATAGCCCGCTGACTCCCGATTTTCCGGCCCCGGTAGTGTCTTGCGGGGTGTTTCCGAGCACGGTCCCGCTCCCGGCCGCGCCAGATGGCCCATGGTCCGGCCCGGCCCGTGGGCTCAGACTCGACCGGGCGTCGGTCGCGTGACGAGTACCGCTCCAACCGCCGCTCTTGGCGCCGATTCGGGCTTCATCGTCGAGCTCGATCAGTTCTCCGGTCCGCTCGATCTCCTGCTCCATCTACTGCGCGAAGAGCAGCTCGAGATCTCCGACATCCCGATCGCCCGCATAGCCGATCAGTTCCTCCAAGCCATCCATCAGCTGGGCCTGAACCAGGCGGCCGACTATCTCGAGATGGCCGGGCGGCTCATTCGCCTCAAGGTCCAGATGCTCCTGCCGAGGAATCTGGACGACGAGTGGGAAGACCCGCGGGCCGAACTGGTGCGCCGGCTGCTCGAGTATCAGCAGATCAAGGAAATTGCGATCTGGATGGCGCGCCTGGCCGAACGCAGAGCCGCTCGCTTCGCTCGGGGATACCTGCCGCCCGCTCCGGACCTGCCGGCGCTGCCGCTCACGGTCGATCTCATCGAGCTGCTGGAGGCGGCCCGCTCAGTGGTCGAAGGCATTCCGTCGCCCGTGCTCCACCGTGTGGTTCCCCGGCCGCTCGACGTAGAAGGGGCAACAGCCAGGCTCGAGAAATTGCTCGAGGAGAAGGCCGAGTTCAGCCTCCGGGAGGCCTTCGGCCCCAACCCCGACTTGACCACGCTGCTCTCCACCCTTCTCGCCGCTCTCGAGTTGGCCCGGCGGGGACGACTCCGGGTGATGCAGCCCAAACCCTTCGCTCCGATCATGGTGGCCCGTGAAACCGCTGACGCAACTCGTTGAAGCCGCCCTGTTCTCGGCTTCACGCCCGCTCACCGTCGAGGAGCTGGCTGCGCTCGATTCCGATGCGACCGTGGCCGAAGTGCGCGCGTCGCTCGACCAGCTGCGGGAGATTTACGACTTCAACCAGCACGCAGTCGAACTCCTGGAACTGGCTGGAGGCTGGCAGATCCTGACCCGCCCGGCCTATGCCGAGGCCATCGAGCGGGCCAGGATTTCGCTCAGGGTCCCCAAGCTCACGCCCGCGGCGCTCGAAACGCTCGCCGTCATTGCCTATCGCCAACCGGTTGGCCGCGCCGACATCGAGGAGATACGGGGCGTGTCGGCGAGCGGTGTCCTGCGCACGCTCCAAGAACGTGGACTGATCGAGGTGGTTGGACGGAGCGAAGGGCTCGGCCGTCCGTTGCTCTACGGCACGACACCTCAGTTCCTCGAAGTGCTCGGCCTCGAAGACCTGTCCAACTTGCCCGATGCCGAGGAGCTGACGGTGGCGCTGCACCCGCATGCAGCCCGGACGGAAGACGAAGGGGATGAAGCAGCCGCCTACGTTCCCGCGGAATCATGACCGAGATGCGGCTGCAGCGCGCTCTGGCGCGGGCGGGGATCGCGTCGCGCCGGGCGGCGGAAGAGCTGATACGCGCCGGCAAGGTGCGGGTGGACGGCCAAGTCGCGACCATCGGCAGCAAGGTCGACCCCGACGTGCAGCGCATCACCGTGGGCGGCCGGGCGATCAAGCAGGTCGAGCGCCGCTGGATCGCATTGCATAAACCCCTCGGCGTCGTGACCACTGCCAGCGATGAACGGGGGCGCCCCACCGTATTCGAATTGCTTAACCAGCCCGCAGGGCTCAACTATGTGGGCCGGCTCGACATCGCGACCACGGGACTGCTCCTCCTCACCACCGACGGCGAGGCGGCCCACCGGCTGACCCATCCCAGCTACCGGGTGCCCCGTCGCTACACGGCATTGGTCCATGGGAAAACCAGCGCGGAGATCGAGGCATCCGTCAGACAGCGCGTGGTGATCGATGGCCGGCCGGTGACGCCGACGGCGGTCCGGGTACGGCCCGGGCGGCAGGGCAGGAGCATCATCGACGTGACGCTCATTGAAGGACGGAACCGGATCGTCCGCCGCTGGTGTGAGGCAATGGGACTCAAGGTCGACCGGCTGGCACGGTTATCGTATGGCCCGATCCGACTGGGCGATTTGGAGCCCGGCGCTTGGCGGCCTCTCACACCCGCCGAGACCGCGGCGCTGTACCGATTGATCGGGCTGCCGGAAGAAGCTCGAGCGAAACATTAGGTGGAGCGCATACGTCATTGTTTCATAACGCTTTGGCGATGATGGGAGTCTGTGAATGAGCGGTTCGAGTTGTCGGACGATGACCGGGGAGTGTGGACAGTGAGTGCCAAGCCAATGCGGGAAGCGGCGGGCCCCGAGGGGCAGCTCATTCAGCGCGTGGTCACCGAGGTGGCCAAGCGAATAGTGGGGCAGGAAGCCATGATCGAGCGGCTCATGATCGGGCTTCTCACCGGCGGCCACATCCTGCTGGAGGGCGTGCCCGGCCTGGCCAAGACCCTGTCGGTTCGCACCCTGGCAGAGATCATCCACGCGACCTTCTCCCGGATCCAGTTCACGCCGGACCTGCTCCCGGCCGATCTGACCGGCACCATGGTCTTCGACCCGAAGAACCAGGAGTTCAAGGTCAAGAAGGGCCCCCTCTTCGCCCAGATCGTGTTGGCGGACGAGGTGAACCGTGCACCCGCCAAGGTGCAGGCCGCCTTGCTCGAAGCCATGCAGGAACACCAGGTCACCATCGGCGGCATCACCTTCCCGCTGAAGGAGCCGTTCCTGGTGCTGGCCACCCAGAACCCCATCGAGAGTGAGGGCACCTACCCGCTGCCCGAGGCGCAGCTGGACCGGTTCATGCTCAAGGTCCGGGTGGATTACCCCTCTCGGGACGAAGAGCGCGAAGTCCTGCTCCGGATGGGGGGTGGAGAGCCCATTCCGGTCACCCGCATCCTCGAGCCGTCGGCGATCCTCGCCGCCCGGAAGACGATCGCCGATCTCTACGCCGATCAGAAGTTGCTCGACTACATCGTGGACCTGGTCCGCGCGACCCGCGACCCGGGCGCGGTCGGGCTCCAGGACGTGAAGCCGCTGATCGCCTATGGTGCCTCGCCGCGTGCATCCCTCGCGCTGGCCGCCGCCGCCCGGGCCCACGCGTTCCTCCGCGGGCGCTCCTACGTGGTGCCCGAGGACATCCGGGCGCTGGCTCCCGACGTGCTCAGGCACCGGCTGGTTCTCACCTTTGAGGCCGAAGCGGAGGACATGGATAGCGACCGCGTGATCGGGCAGATCATCGACGCCGTACCGGTACCCTGAGTCTGCGGCCGCCCCGGGGGCGGCCGTGGCGTTAATTTCCTCGCATGCCCGTCATTTCCCCCGAAATCCTCCACCAGGTCAAGACCATCGAGCTCCGCACGCGCGGGCTCGTGGCATCGCTCTTCGCCGGCGAGTACCGCTCGGTGTTCCGCGGGCAGGGCATGGAGTTCGCCGAGGTGCGGGCGTACGAACCGGGCGACGACTACCGAAGCATCGACTGGAACGTCTCGGCCCGCCTGGCGAGTCCCTACGTCAAGACATTCACCGAGGAACGGGAGCTCACCCTGCTCCTGATCGTCGACCAATCGGGGTCCACCCACTTCGGCGAGCCGCTCACCAAGGCGGCGCTGTCGGTCGAAGTGGCTGCCGTGCTGGCCCTCGCCGCCGCGCGACAGAACGACCGAGTGGGCGCGTTGCTCTTTTCGGACGAGGTGGAGCGGGTCATTCCCCCCGCCAAGGGCCGGCGCCACGCGCTCCGGGTGATTCGGGACCTGGTCGCCTTCGAACCTCGAGGGAAGGAGACCGACCTGGCCGCGGCATTGGTCTACGCGCAGAAACTGCTGTATCACCGGAGCATCGTGGTGGTGCTGTCGGATTTCTTCGCTGAGGGATGGGAGCGGCCGCTGCGCACACTCGCCGCGCGTCACGAGGTGGTCGCGATATCGGTGGAGGATCCGCGCGAGCGCAAGCTACCCCGGACCGGCATCATCGAGCTCCGTGACGCCGAGTCTGGCAACCGGCGGCTGGTGGATGCGCGAAGCGCAACCACACGCCGGCGGATGGGGGCCGCCGTGGAACACCGCCGCCGCGCGCGGGATCGGGCCCTCTCAGCCGCGGGGGTCGATCTGGTGGCCCTCACGACCAATACCGACTACTGGATCCCGCTCCGCCGCGCATTCGCGCGACGGGCCCGCAGGCTGCACCGCGCATGATGATCCTGATGCTCTTGGCACTCCAGGGCTCGCCCACCGTCGGCGACACGGTGTGGGTCAGCCGCACCATCCCGCTTCCTGCCGGGTGGTCCGCACGAGCGCCCGCCTGGGACCCTGGCGGGGCGGTGGAGCTGCTTGGCCGTGCCGTGGTGGAAGCGCTGGGAGACTCGGTCCGGGTCCGGTATCCGCTCGTGGTGTGGCAACCGGGCTCCCACGTGGTGGAGGTACCGGGCCCGGTGCTACTGTCGCCGCGGGGCGATGTGGACTCCGTGCGCCTGAGCCGCGTGACCATCACGATCGCGAGCGTCCTTCCCGCCGTCCCGTCGGACTCCACCCTCCAGCCCCAACCGCCGACCGGCATCATTCCGCGGCCGGTCACCAGTGTGGTGCCGCTCTTGGTGCTCTGGGGGCTGGCGGCACTCTTGGTAATTCCGCTCCACTGGTGGCGGTGGAGACGTGGGAAGCCAGCTCCGTCTGCCGCCGCACCTGAACCAGCCGTATCCAGGCCACCGGTTGCGCGATGGGCCGCGGCCGGGGAATTCCGTTCCGTCGCCGCCGCAGGGATCCTGGCGCTCAAGGAAACCGTGGCCAAGCGGGTGCCCGATGCGGGCCCGACGCTCGACACCGACGCCTGGCTGGCCGTGTTGCGCGACAGGAAACCCGGTTGGCCGCTGGATGAGCTGGGACAGGTGGTGCGCGAGATGGACGGGTCGCGCTTTGCGCCGCTTACCGAAGGGGATGCACTCGAGTTGTACCAGCGGACCATGGCGCTGTGTTCACGGGTCGAGGCGGCATGATAAACTTTGCCCGTCCGTGGCTGCTGCTTCTGCTCCTGGCGCTCCCGTGGTGGTGGTGGCGCCGCCGGCGTAGGGCGAGCGGCGTTCCCTACAGCAGCGTCAGCCTGTTCGAGCGCACCGCGCGACCGGCGTGGTGGGTGCATCTCCCGCCCGGGCTTCGGTTGCTGGCGCTGGCCGCGTGGATCGCCGGTGCGGCCGGGCCGAGGATCGGCGGCGATACCATCGAGATCAAGCAGGAAGGGATCGCGATCGCGATCGCGATCGATATCTCGAGTAGCATGCTGGCCGAAGACTTCGCGCCGTCGAATCGACTGGAGGTCGCCAAACAGCAAGCCATTGCATTCATCCGCGGCCGTCAGGCCGACCGGATCGGTCTGGTGGCCTTCGCGGGGGAGGCGCTGACCCAAGTTCCCGTCACGCTCGACTATCCGGTGCTCGAGCGCGCCATCATGGATCTCAAGATCGGGAGCCTCGAGGACGGCACGGCCATCGGTAGCGGCCTGGCGACCGCGGTCAACCGGCTCCGTCTGTCGCCGGGCAAATCCAAGGTTGCCTTGCTGCTCACCGACGGGGAGAACAACCGCGGCTTGATCGATCCGCGCACCGCCGCCGCCACGGCCAAGACGTACGGGGTCAAGGTGTACACCATCGGTGTCGGCACCGAGGGTGAGGCGCCGATTCCGACGGGTCGGGGTCTGACCGGCTTCCGCTACGAAATCCTTCCGGTCCGGATCGACGAGGCGCTGCTGCAGGAAATCGCGGAGTCGACGGGCGGGCGCTACTTCCGCGCGAAGGACAGCGAGGCCTTGAGTCGGATCTTTCGCCAGATCGACGGGCTCGAGAAGTCTCCCATCGAAGTCACCCGGTACACCCGCTACGACGAGGCAACGCTGCCATTCGCCCTGTTCGGGCTGGCGGCACTGGTGCTCGAGCTGCTGCTCGGAGCCACCCGGATGGTCCGCGTCCCATGATGTTCGAGTTCCCGGCACTCCTGGTGCTGGTCCCGATCCTGGCCGGACTGGGTGGCGGCCTGGCTATGCTGGCTCGGCGGCGGCGGGTGCGCCTAGCGCGGCACTGGTCGGTGAAGCTGGCCAAGCTTGCCCGCGATAACGGCCGCTGGTCGCCGGCCACGCTGGCGCTGGTCGGCGCCCTGGCCGGGATTGCGATCGCGGGGCCGCGGGGCGGCCGGATCGAGATCGCATCGGAGACCCGGGCGCTCAGCCTGATCATGTCCATCGACATCAGTCGGTCGATGCTGGCCGAAGACGTCGTGCCGAGCCGGTTGGGCCGTGCCGTCAAAGAAGCACGGCGGTTGATTCACGATCTGGAGGGAGACCGCCTGGGCCTCACGGTGTTCGCGGGCCGGAGCTATATCCTCGCTCCGCTCACCGTGGACGGGAGTGCCATCGTGCTGCACCTCGACGCACTCGACCCGGACATCGCGAGCCAGGGCGGGACGAGCCTCCCATCAGCGCTCCGGCAGGGTGCCCAACTTCTCGGCGCCGCGCCCAACGTGTCGGATCGCGTGCTGGTGGTGTTCACCGATGGAGAAACCCACGACTCGTTGAGTGAGGCGCTGGCCGCGGCGCGTGAAATTCGCGACCTGGGCGTCCGCCTCATTCTGGTGGGTGAAGGGGAAGCCGCGCCGTCCCGCATTCCCATCCGCGACAGCCGAGGAACCTTGCTCGAGTACAAGCGGGACGATGAGGGGAACCTGGTGGAGACCGCGCGCCGCGACGACGTGTTGCAGGCTCTGGCTGAGGCGGCCGGCGGTACCATGGTGCCGGCCGACGTGCCCGATCAAGCCGGTGCCATCCGCGACCTGGTTGGTGCCTTCAAGCGCATGCCCACTTCCGAAACGCGGACCGCCGATCTCCGTCCCCTGGCCTGGATCCCGCTCTTGGCCGCGATGCTGCTCTTGCTGGCCCAGACGGCGGCCCGCCGGAGTGCCTCGCTCATCGCGCTCGCCGGTCTTCTGCTCGCGCCCGGCGTGAGCGCCGCGCAGCGGCCGTCTCCAGGAGTGCGCGCGATGTCCGACGGCCGGCCCGAGCGCGCAGCGACGGCATTCCTGGAGGAAGCCAAGGAGGGGTCCGCCGTGGATACGGCGTTCTACAACGCCGGCACTGCGGCACTCGTCGCGGGGCGGTTCGAACCCGCCCGAGCTGCCCTGACCCAGGCCGGGAACTCGGTGGATCCCGCGCTCCGCTATCGGGCGCTGTACAACGCCGGTGTCGCCGCGATACAGCAGGCGCAGCAGGACTCCGCGGGTCGCGACAGCCTGTTGGACATCGCGGCCGCGAGCTTGAAGCAGGCTCTTTTGCTGCAGCCGGCTTCCCAACGGGCCAAGTGGAACCTGGAACTCACCATCCGCGATCGAAACCCGCCCCCGAGTGGCGGGGGAGGTAGTGGAGGCACGCCACCACCACAAGGTGGCGGGCAGTCGGAGCAGGAGCCGAATACCCCACCGCCCGAGAGTGGCTCGCTCACGGAGGCGCAAGCGGAACAGATCCTGAATTCGGTGGAACGGGAGGAGCGGGAGACCCGCGCTCAACAGCTCCGGCGCCTGCGTGGCGGCGGCATCCCCGGGAGGAAGGATTGGTAGGGGCGCTGCTGCTTGCGGTGGGCATGCAGGCCGAGCCGCCACGGATTTCCGCGTCGGTGGATCGCGCGACGCTCGCGGTCGGGGAGGAACTCATCCTCACCATCAGGGCATCGACCCGGTCGGATATTCCGCCGCTCTACGTGCAGGTGCCGATGCTGGACGGGTTCGAGCTGATCTCCCGATCGGAACGCACGGAGGTGGCATTCGACCCGACGCCACTGCGCTCGAGCGTGATCCAGATTCGTCTTCGCGCCACCCGAGTCGGCCTCCTCACCATCGGCTCCGCGTTCGCGCTCCAGGGCCCGCATCGCACGGAAACGAGCGAGATCGAGGTGGAAGTGATCGACGCCAAAGGCGCCGTCGCCGCCACGTTGAATCCGCGGGTGGCGCGGGTGCTGAACCGTGGGCCGCCTCGCGGTCTGGGTGGCAAGGTCGCGCTCCAGGTACTGCTGTCGTCGGACACGGTGTTGGTGGGCGAGCAGGTCGACATGGTCACCGTCGCCTGGATTCCCCGCGACTTGAGGCTCCGCCTCCGGCGGCCCCCGACGCTCGAGCCGCCGACGGTCGAGGGGATGTGGACCTATCCGCAACCCACCCCGGTCGGGATCGCCGCGAGCCGGATGGTCGATGGGGTGTGGTACGATCTCTTCATCACCCACGAGGTGGTCTTTCCACTTGCCCCCGGCGACCACGCGATCGAGCCGGCCATGCTGCGGTACAGCGTGCCGCTGGCCCTCCAGTTCTTCAGCCAGGAAGAGCGGCTCTCGCTCGCGAGCGACCCGGCGAACATCGCGGCGCTGCCCTTACCCGAGCGCGGCCAACCAGCCGACTTCTCCGGCTCTGTTGCGCGCGGGCTCGAGCTGGACCGCACCGTGACGCCGTCGGTCGGTCGGGCCGGGGAGCCGCTGACCGTCGACATGACGCTCGGAGGGGAGGGCAATCTGTCGCTCTGGTCCGAGCCGGCCGTGCGCTGGCCTCCGGGTGTGCGGTCGTATCCGGATCAGAACGAGGAACGCGTGCAGCCGATCGACGGGCGCATCGCCGGATCGAAACGGTTCCGCTACGTGGTGATTCCCGATTCGGCCGGGACCATGGTGCTGCCTGCGGTGACCTATTCCTACTACGACACGCGCAGTCGATCCTACCGCGAGGCCACGGTTCCCGCCGCGCGCATTGCGGTGGCGCCGCCGTCGACCCGGGTATCGACCCGTGCGCTGCCACCGCCGCTCTTGCGGCGGACCAAGGCCCCACTCCTGACCCGCGTCGGCAATGCCGTCCCGTTGCCGTTCTTGGTGGTCATCTGGTTGTTACCGGTCGCGGTCTTCGTGTCGCGGCGAATACCGTGGCATCGCCTCCGGCGATCGGCGCCCGCGGCGGCTCCTTCGAGCGAGCAAGTGATGGAAGCCGAGCTCCACAGCCTGCTCCGTCAGCTGGTTCCCGATGTGGATGACCGTGAGGATCATGCCCTGGTCGCAGCCCTCCGCATGAGCGGCGAACCGGCTGACATCGCGGAACGCCTGGTGGCGCTCCGCCGCCGGTTCCGGGAGGAGCGGTACGGACCCGCCACAACGGGTGCCGCGACACGGGCACTCGTTGGAGAAGTCCAGGAACTCGTGCGCGAGGTGCGCGGTCGCGGGCCACGTCGCGGTTGGCACCGAGGCGCGACGGCCGCCTTCATGCTGCTCCTGCTGGTGAGCGCTCCGTTGAACGGCCAGGGGCCCTCACCCGAAACGCTGTATCAGACCGGCGCCCTCCAGGCCGCGGCCGACGGTTTTCAGGCGCGAATCGCGCGAGATCCCGAAAGCCCAGCTAACTGGTACAACCTCGGCGCCGCGCAATATCGGCTGGGCCAGGAGGCACGCGCCGCGTGGGCCTGGAACACGGCGCTCCGGCTCGCACCCAGGACCGGCGCCATCCGCAGAGCCCTCGAGTTGGTGCCGCCGCCCGACCGGGATTCGGCCGGCCTCCTCAGCGTGCCACCGGTCACCGCCCAGGAGCTGGTGCTGTTGGCCACCCTGGTCTGGTTGGCCGGGTGGCTCGGCCTGATGCTCAAACCCGTGTGGGCAAGGCGCTGGGCCGTGGCACTTGGAGCGGCGGTGGTGCTGGGCGCGGCGGCAGCGTGGATCACCCATCGCGAGTCGGCGCCAATTGCCATCGTCGTGCTCGACACCCATCTCCGGGTTGCACCGCACGAGCGTGCACCCGAATTGACAGACGTCAGCGCGGGGGCGGTTGTCCGGGTGACCAACCGCGCCCGCGGATGGTGGCTGGTGCGGTCGCCGTCCGATCGGCGTGGCTGGCTCATGGACGCGGAGATGGCCAGGCTCGGCCAGGAGTACCCGCGCTGATGCCCCGGACCATCGCGATCCTGCCGGACGCGGTCGCCGATCAGATTGCGGCCGGGGAGGTCGTCGAACGGCCGGCGTCGGTCGTGAAGGAATTGGTCGAGAATGCGATCGATGCCGGCGCGAGCCACATTGCGGTCGAGCTGGAGCAGGGCGGCAAGAAGCGCATCACGGTGCGCGACGACGGCTCGGGAATGAACCGGGAGGATGCGATCCTCGCGCTCGAGCGCCACGCCACGAGCAAGATCACCACGGCGGCCGATCTGGTCGGCGTTCCCACGCTTGGCTTCCGCGGCGAGGCGCTTCCCTCGATCGCGTCGGTGTCCCGCTCTTTGTTGTCCACGTCCGACGGCGATACGGAGGGCACCGAGATCACCGTGGCCGGCGGGCGAATCGAACAGGTGAAGCCGGTCGCCCGCCAGCGCGGCACCACCGTGTCGGTCCAGAGCCTGTTCTACAACACGCCCGCCCGTCGGAAGTTTCTGCGTTCGGTGTCGAGTGAAACGCGCGCGTCGCACGATGTCGTTGCCACATTGGCGCTGGCCCACCCGGCCATCGGCTTCGAACTCACGATCGACGAACGGCTCCGGCTCCAGGTGCCGGCCAACCAAGCGCTCGAGGAACGACTCATCGCCGTGTGGGGGCAAGACCTGGCCGGCACGCTCATTCCGTTGGCTCACGCCGTTGGACGGTTCAAGGTCGAGGGTTTCGCGCAGCGGCCGGCCGACGCGAGCCCCAGCGGCAGACGGACGCTCCTGCTCATCAATGGCCGGCCGTTCAAGGATGCGTTCCTCATCCGGGCGGCGGAGGCCGGATATCGCGCGGCCATCCATCCGGGAGACCGGCCGTCGCTCTGCTTGTCGATCCTCACCGATCCACAGGAAGTCGATGTCAACGTGCACCCCGCCAAGCGTGAGGTCCGCTTCCGCGATCGGTATGGGGCAGAGCGTGCCGTCGAGGAGGCCGTTCACCTGGCGCTCGGCGAGCCGGCCGCGGCGGCGCGGGTCGGGAGCTGGCGGCCCATGCCCGGCATGGCGAGCGCGGGAGGCGGGGATGCTGCGAGCCTCTTTGCGCCGATGCCCGGAACAGCAGCCGAAGGCACTTCGTCGAGTGAGCCTGGGCATGCCGGTGATCAGGCGGGGCAAGGCGGATTCGGGGTCTCGCTCCTTCAGCTGTTCGATACGTACATCTGTTACGAGGCGCCCGAGGGGATGGTGATCGTCGATCAACACTCCGCCCACGAACGGGTGCTCTACGAAAACGTCATGGCTCACCTCAGCGGGAGCGATCCCAGCTCCCAGCGGCTCCTGCTTCCCATCACGGTGGAGCTGACCGACGAAGAACTCGAGGTCGTGGAAGAGCATCGCGACCATTTGGTCCGGATCGGGTTCGAGGTCGAGGAGTTCGGTGGACGGAGCGTGATCATCACGGCCACGCCCGCGCCTCATCCCAGGTTCGACGCGCTCGAGTGTTTCCGGGAGATGGTGGCGGACCTTGCCCGCGGCCGATTCGGCGGGTGGGCCAACCAGCTGGAGCGATTCGCCGCCACCTACGCGTGCCGGGCCGCGGTCAAAGCGGGGCAGTCCTTGGGCGAGGCGGAAATGCGCCAGCTGCTCCTCAGGCTGTTCGAGACCGAGCTCCCGCCGCACGACGTGCACGGCCGCGCGACCATCGTGCAATTACCCAAAGAGGAGTTGGAGCGTCGGTTTGGCCGGCGCTAGGGTCCCCGTGATCGTTGGCCCCACGGCAGTGGGGAAGACAGCGGTGGCGTTGGCGCTCGCGGCATCATGGCCGCTCGAGATCGTCTCGGCCGACTCGCGCCAGATCTACCGTCGGCTCGATATCGGGACCGCGAAGCCCACGCCCAAACAGCGCGCCGCCGTGGTCCACCATGGCTTGGATCAAGTCGACCCGGGCCAGCGCTACAGCGCGGGCCGGTTTGCCGCGGATGCGGCGCGGTGGATCAAGGAGATCAGGGCTCGGGGCCGGATGCCGGTGGTGGTCGGCGGAACCGGACTGTACATTCGCGCTCTTGCGGACGGTCTGTTTCTCGAGCCGCCGCTCGATGCCGCGCGCCGCCGGGCCGTCGCCACCTGGGCCGCGACGCTCGACAGCCGAGAGCTGGTGCGATTCGCGAGCCGGTTCGACCCGACCTTTTCTGGCGGCGGGCGTCAGCGCGCGAGCCGTGGGGTCGAGATCGCGCTCCTGACCGGACGGCCGCTCAGCTTCTGGCAGCGCGCGGCCAAGACCCGGGGTGCGATCGATCCGTGGTATGTGGTGCTCACGGTGCCGCGACAGGTGCTTCATCAACGGATCGAGCGGCGGGCTCAGGAGATGGTCGAGCGCGGTCTCATCCAAGAAGTGGCGGCGGTGCTGGCCGAGGGGCTCTCGCCGAAGGCGCCCGGGCTCGACGCCATCGGGATCCGGGAAGCGGTTGAGTATCTTCACGGGCACCGCAGCCGGGAGAGCGTCGCCGAGGCGGTGGCCACCAGCACCCGGCAATATGCCAAGCGCCAGGAGACCTGGTTCAGGCACCAGCTGGCGGGAGAGGTGCTCGTGCTGGACGCGACTCCCTCGCCGCCGGCGGTCGCCGACCAGATCATCCACGCGTGGACCCGCGCCGAGCAGCGCTGATCGACGCGCCGCCGGTCACCCAAAGACGACGACGACCATGCGCATTGGGATAACCTGCTATCCGACCTACGGCGGCTCCGGCGCCGTTGCCACCGAGCTCGGTCTCGAGCTGGCGCAGCGGGGTCATGAGGTCCACTTCATTACCTACGCCTCGCCCTTCAGGCTCCGCGGTTATGTCGAGCGGGTCTACCTGCACGAGGTCGAGACGCGGATCAATCGCTACCCACTGTTCGAGTACTTTCCCTACACCCTGGCGCTCGCGTCGAAGCAGCACGAGGTGGTCCTGCGGGAAAAGCTGGACGTGCTCCACGTGCACTACGCCATTCCCCATGCCACCACGGCGTATTTGGCTCGGGAGATGTTGGCCGACCAAGTGCCCGTCAAGGTCATCACGACGCTCCACGGGACCGACATCACCCTGGTGGGCCAGGAGTCGAGCTTCTACGCCATCACGAAGTTCTCGATCGAGCAATCGGATCGCGTCAGCGCGGTGTCCGAGTACCTCAAGGATGAAACCAATCGCGCATTCGGCTGCGTTCAGTGTGACCTTCGCGTCATTCCCAACTTCGTCAACCTCACCGAGTATCGCCCCAATGAGTCGTCGGCGCGGGAGGGATTGGCCCCGCCGGACCACAAGATCATCTGCCATGCCTCGAATTTCCGCGAGGTCAAACGGGTCAAGGACGTCATCCGGGTCTTCGCGCGCATCCACCGCTACATGAAGGCCACCATGATCATGATCGGCGATGGGCCGGACCGGGAACTGGCCGAAGGAGAGGCCCGGGCGCTGGGGGTCGAGCAGGACGTGCGATTCCTCGGGCGGCTCGAGTCGGTCATCAGTCTGCTCCAGGCGAGTGACCTCTTCCTGCTCCCGTCCCAATCGGAATCGTTCGGGCTCGCGGCACTCGAAGCGATGGCCTGCGGCGCGCCGGTGGTGAGCACCCGGGCGGGCGGGGTGCCCGAGCTCATCGATGACGGGAAGGATGGCATCCTCGAGCCGGTCGGATCGGTGGAGGCAATGGGACGCCGGGCCGTTGAACTGCTGCGAGATCCGGCCCGCTATCAGGCCATGCGCGACGCCGCGATCGCCAAAGCCGCGCGCTATTCGTCCGAGACAATCGTGCCGATGTACGAGGCCCTGTATCACGACGCGCTCGGATGACCCTGTCCTGGTGGGAAGGGCTCCTGCTCGGACTGGTTCAAGGCCTGTCGGAGTTCCTGCCGATTTCCAGCTCCGGTCACCTGGTAGTCGCCGAAGGACTGCTCGGCTATCGCTCACCCGGGGTCGCGTTCGAGGTGTTGCTGCATGTGGCGACACTGGTGTCGGTCGTGATCGTGTACCGGGGCAGGATTGTGAATGTGCTCAGCGGAATGGCGCGGGGCGACCGGTCGAGTTGGAGTTTTGCCGGGTTGTTGGCGCTGGGGTCGGTGCCGGCCGCAATCGTCGGGTTCGTGTTCCACGATTTCTTCGAGCGGTATTTCCATTCGTATCGCCTGGTGGGCGTGAGTTTCCTCGTCACGGCACTGGTGTTGTGGAGCACGCGGTGGGTGCGGGCCCGCGCGACCCGTGAGTCGGTGCGCCCGCTCGATGCGCTGGTGATCGGGCTTGCCCAGGCCGTCGCGATTCTGCCGGGAATCTCGCGCTCGGGCAGCACCATCAGTGCGGCACTCTGGGGCCGGGTTGGCCCGTACGCTGCCGCCGAGTTCTCGTTTCTGCTCTCGGTCATCGCGATCGCGGGTAGTGGGGTCCTGGAGCTGGCCGGGGCCGGAGCGGATCTCGGCACCATCGGACCCGGTCATGTTTGGGCGTTCCTAGGCGCGCTCGTCTCCGGCATCCTCGCGATCCGGTTCCTGGTAGCGCTCCTTCGGCGCGGCGTGTTCCATCGCTTCGCCCCGTACTGTCTGGCCGCGGGCGCATTCACGTTGATCTGGTTCGTCGCGCTGGGTCACTGATGCCTCGGCTGATCACGCTCGAGCGGGTAGCCTCCACGCAGGACGAAATCCACCGGTTGGCGGAAGAGGGAGCGCCGGATGGCTCCGCGGTCGTGGCAGGCCAACAGACGGCCGGGCGCGGCAGCCGGGGGCGGCAATGGCAGTCACCCGTGGGCGGGCTCTGGCTCAGCGTGCTCAGGCGCCCCACGCCGGAAACAGCGCCTCCGCTGGTGCTGAGTCTGAGCGCCGGCTTGGCCGTGGCCGAGGCACTCGAAGCGGCCGGAGTGCCGAAGGTCATGCTCAAGTGGCCCAACGACCTCATGATCGGCACCGCCAAGATCGGTGGGATCCTGTGCGAGATCCGGTGGCATGGCGAGCGGGCGGAGTGGGCCGCGATCGGCGTCGGGATCAATGTCGCGAACGACCCGCCCGTGACGGTTCCCGATGCGGGTGCGGTGAAGAACTATCCGGGCTCGCGAAAGCTGGCGCCGGACGATCTGGCTCTGCCCGTCGTGACGGCGCTCTGCCGCCTCTCGCTCGACCGTGAGCTGTCACCGGCCGACTTGGCGCGGCTCGAGCGGCGCGACTGGCTTCGTGGCAGGCGGATTCGCGACCCCGTATCCGGTGGTGTCGGTTCGGGCATCGATCCGTCCGGCGCCCTTCTGGTGACCGATCCTACGGGCGCGATCGTGTCGATCTCGAGCGGTTCGGTGGCGGTCGATCCATCGGACGCTGGACCGACTCCTCGACCGGCGCGGCTTACGCCGAGGCCGGGGACCTCCTAGAATTCCCGCTATGCTCCTGACCGTCGACATCGGCAACACGGAAATCACGGCCGGTCTCTTTTCCGGGACCCGGTTGCTGCGCCAGTGGCGCATGACTACGGGGCCCGATCGCACGCCGGACGAGTGGGGAGCCGCCTTCGGTGGGTTTCTGATCCACTCGGGTCATTCACCCAACGAGATCAAGGCCGTGTGCCTGGCATCGGTGGCGCCGGGGGTTACCCGAAGTGTGGTGGAAGGACTCGAACTGACCACGGGCGCTCAGGTGGTCTCGGTAACGCCGCGGTCGAAGCTCCCGCTCGAGCTCGACGTCGATGAGCCCCTCAGTGTGGGAGCGGACCGAATCGTCAATGCCCTCGCGGCCATCGAGCGCCTCGGGCGCGATGCCGTCGTCGTCGATTTCGGGACGGCGACCACGTTCGATTGTGTGTGCGACGGCCGTTTCATCGGCGGCGCCATCATGCCGGGCCTCCGGACATCGGCGGATCAGTTGACGCGCCGGGCCGCGAAGCTGCCGGCCACCGAGCTCGAGCCGCCCACGATGGTCATCGGGCGGCGGACGGAAGACTGCATTCAGGCGGGTGTGTTGTTCGGCGCGGCCGACGCGGTCGACGGCATGATCGTACGTATTCGCGCCGAGTGGCCCGGCTCGAGCAGCCCGAAGATCGTGGCCACGGGGGGCATCGCACGTACCGTGGCGCCGCTGACCAAGAACATCGAGTCGGTGGAGCCGGCCCTCACCCTGATCGGGCTCCGTATAGCGGCATCGTATCTCGGGCTGGTGTGGTAGGCCGATGTCGGCGCCGCACGCCACGCTGAGGCGGCTTGGCCCGCCGTCGGCGTGGGCACTATACTTCGGCACTTCTCTCCAGGAGCCGGCATGAGTGGAGCGGTGGAATACGAACGGAACTTCGACCAGACCGACGTTCCCTTGATCCTCCGCGGGTCCATCAAACTGGGCGTTATCCAGGCGATCCTGGTGCTCGCCTTCTCGCTCGTGTCGCGGTTGCTCGAGGGCTCGGCCGAAACCGTGCTCCTGGCCCTCATCGTCCTGATCGGTCTCACCGCGACCAGCGCCTTACCAGGTATTTGGACCAAGGTCCGACACACCGAAGGCATCGCCGGCGCCGCCGGCATCGGCCTCGGGGCCACCGTCGTCTTCATGATCGCGGACGTCGCCCTACTGCAGTGGATCGGCACGTATTCCAATCGATGGCTCGAGATCGGCGGCGGCAGCAATTGGTGGTACCATCCGGTGTGGTGGATGGCGGGCACCTTCTTGTCCTGGATGGGGGCGACGGTGCTGGCCAATCAAAGTGTCAAAGGCCGGCAACCCTCGGTCGTCGGCCTGATGATCTCCGCCCTGGGGCTCACCTTGGTTGCGGGTGGCCTGGCTGTCTTGGCAGGCTTTCCAGGCGCCGGGTGGTCGCTCCCGACCTTTGCCATCGCGTTCCTTCCCGGAATCGGCCTGGCCGCGCTCGTTTCAGCGATCGGGCGGCGCCGCGGGTAGGCCATGCGCCTGCTGCGCCTTGCTGCTCGGATCCTCGGCTGGTTGCTGACCCCATTCGTGGCGTGGGCGGGCGCTCACGTTGGGGGGATGCTTGGCGCCTTCCTGACCTCCCCCATCGACAATCCGAGAGTCGGGATCGTCCTGACCGTGCTCATGGCGGCGGCTGTTGGCTTCGGCGGACTCATCTTCTGGCTCCGCCTGCTCAGGCGATCACCGGAACTCCAGCGCGTGCTTCACGTCGCCGAAGATGCGACACCTGACACGTCGGACCTGATCGGGGAGGAGTGAATTGCGGTCTTCCAGCACGATCGTGCGGTTCACGTTCTGCAGCGCGATGGCCCTGGGATTGTCCTGCGGCCCGCCGCGGGGACGCCCGAGTATCGAGTCAGCAGAATCCCAGGACCAACCGACTGAGCTGGCTGACAGCCTTGCCGTTCGCACTCCGCAGGGGATCGAGGTGTGGTTCACCGATTCGCGGGTAGGAACGGGCGCGGACGGCGCCCCGTGCATCGAGCGCGTCATGGAAATCCGACGGGAGGGGCAACGCACTCCCGTCCCGCTCCTCTACACCGGGGAGACTCCCGTCCTGCTGAATGACTCGACCGTGCGCGCCCATATCTGGCTCAACTGCCGCCCCGGGAACACCTACGACGTGAACCTCCGGACGGGTGAGCCACGGCGGGCCGAGTAACGGGAATGCACCGTCTTCGACTGCTCGCCCTGGCCGCCGCTCTCGGGTGGCCCGGACTGGCGCGGGCACAAGGCGTGGCGTTCGAGACCGGCCGACTGCTCGAGGATCCCGACTGGTCGAGCTATCGCCTGGTCCTGTCCGGCACGCTCACGGGGCCATTGGGATACGGATTGCTCGGAACCCTGTTCCGCGATCGGGGCCAGCTGGACCAGCGACTCTGGGGCCTGGGCACAGACCTCGCGTTGTTTCGAGGTGGTGTGGCTGGACCCTATGCTGTAGCTGGACTTACCGGCGGTATTGGTACCGGCGAAGCGGACGATCTCTGGGCCAGTTGGTCGGCCGGGCTGGGCTACGAAGTCTTCCCGCTTCCGTTTCTCACCGCGGCATTGGAAGGTCGGTGGCGGAACCTCACGCCGGGCTCGTATTCCGGGGTCGAACTGGGTATCCGGCTCGGGGTGCGTTGGGCCGGCGGCGGTTCCGGAACCCCGACGGAGCGGACTCCGGATCGCACCGCCTCGCCGGTTGGAGCCGGCAGGGCCTCTCCAGGTTCGGCACCGGATTCCGTGGGGGCCTTCGCCCCACCGGAGGAGACGGCACGGGTGCTGGAGGCGGTGGTGCAGACGGCGACCGACGCGATGGGCACGCCGTACAAGTGGGGCGGCACTGGTGCGGGAGGGTTCGATTGCTCGGGTCTCATCCAGTACGCCTATGGCACTCACGGGATATCCCTGCCCAGGCGGAGCGCCGATCAGGCCCGCGTCGGCCAACCGGTGGCACGGGCTGTCGAGGCGCTGTCCCCAGGCGACATCCTGACCTTCAGCGACCGGGAAGGCCCTGTGACCCACGTCGGGTTGTACGTCGGCGGCGGGCGGTTCATCCATAGCGCAAGCAACGGCGTTCAACTGAGCCGGCTCGCCAGCGACGATCCGTACGGGCGCTGGTGGTGGGAGCGATGGATTGGCGCCCGGCGGGTGGTGGAGTAACCGAGAGCCGGAAAGCCCAGCGCCCTCTCGGTTTCGAGAGGGCGCCAGACCAACACGCCGCGGGAGGACCGGCCGCCCGGCCTTAGTGCTTGTGCTCGGCGGCCGGCTTCTTTTCGTGATCCTTGTGGGCTTCCTCGGCGGCCGGCTTGGCTTGGTCGCCGGGCGCGGCATGGTCCATATGGTCCATTTCAGCCTTCGGGCGTCCCATCTCCGCGAGTGAGGCCAGATCGCGCTGCAGGGTTGGGTCGTTCGGATCGAGTTCGGGCCACAGGTCGAAATCGTCCGGCACGTACAGTCCCACGATTTCCGCCATCGCGCCGAGTGGGATCATCTCGCCGGTCGGGTTGTCGTAGACGCCGACCACCCGGTAGCGCTTGCCCGCGTGCAGCTTCAACCCGCGGCCGAGCACACCGAACAGCTTCCGCTCGACACCGGCGATGCTCCCATCAGGTGCGCGGTCGCCGTCGACCTGGGTGATGACCTTGCCGGTCTCGGCGTCCTCGAGGCGGACCAGGACACCGTAGTCGTGCAGGTGGCCGCTGATGCCGAGGAGGCGCCCACCGACCGGGACGGAGAATTCGTAGCTCTTCTCGGAACGACCCGCCGGAACGTCAAAGGTGTTGGTCCCACCGACCTCCAGGTTCACGTCCATGTAGATCGGGAGGCTGCTCACCGGCTGGGGCATCAGGTTCTTCGGAGACCACAAGAGCGCGATCTTGAGAAACGCATTCTCGATCGGGGCGCCGGTGGCGTTGTGCCAGGCGACATACACGCCGAGCCGCATGTTCGCGCTCATCGGCACGCCAACGGTCTTCGGGAGCACGGCGTCACCCGTCTCCGACCCGGCGCCCATGAGGCGTTCCGCCGCTGAATACAGGAGCTGCCGCCGGTCGTAGTTCACCATGATCATGTGGTGCATGATCTCTCGGGGCAGGGGGTTGCCGGCCTCGTCCACGACCTCGATGCGGAAGCCACGGAACCAGCCATCGACCGGCCAGGTGAAATCGTAGACCGGGGTATCGTGGCCCGCGCCGTCGTCCATCATGGCCATGGCGTGATGGTCCATGCCGGACATGTCCTCGAGCGTAAACGGCCCCAGGGTCACCAGGACCTCACGCCGGGAGTAATCCGTCTCGACCTCGATGCGACTGGTGTCGGACGCCAAGACCATCGCAGGCGCCTGCTGGGCCGGGGCTGGCACCCCGCTCATGAGGGCCGTTGTGAAAAGCAAACCCACCGCGGACATTCTCACACTCCGGTAAACGGTTGATCCGAGAGATTGACAGCGATTAACCTAGCACACATGCTCCCGGCCATAAACCCCGGTCCCCCTAGTCAGGATTGATTCCCTCCATGACGACATCCCCCCGTTCGGACCGGTCCCGGGTCGTGGGCCGCTGCCTTCGTCTGGCCCTGGCCGGGATGCTGTTCCTCCCCACCATGCTCCGGGGGCAGGGAAGCCGGTTCTTCCCCGATGTGCCGAGCTTCGAGTACCCGGCCGCGGCACCCCGAGCCACCGCATTCGTGGGCCGGTTCGTGTCGGTCACGGAGGCGGACAACGCGTTCGGCACCGGGAAAGAGGCGGAGGCGGGGGTCGGCGAGAGCTTTCCGGTCATTGCGCTCCGGCGGGGACCGGTGCCGATCACCTTGGGCTTCGGCGTTGAGGCGTACGGACGATTCCGTCTCGATGACTCGAAGTCGTCCCTCATCAGTACCGACTGGGTGGTGGGGATCGATGTCACCGGCGATTTCGGACCGTGGCGGACCACGCTCAGGGTATATCACGAGAGCAGCCACCTCGGGGACGAATACGCCGGGCGATTCGATGCGACACGACTCGACTGGACCCGCGAAGTGCTGGAGGCGTGGGTGCGCTACACGACCGGTCCATGGAGTTTCATCGGCGCCGGGACCTGGGTACTGATCGACGAGCTCTCGCTCGACCGTCCGGGCGCCATGCTGGCGGTCGACTATGTGGGGTCGCAGTTCTCGATTCTCGGTGCGCCGACCCGTCCGGTCGTGGCGGTGCACTTCGAGGGCGTGGCGGCCACCGATTGGCGGATCGGCAGCTCGGCGCGGCTTGGGATCGAATTCCCCAATGCGACGGGGAACCACGCGCTCGGCCTCTCCCTGGTGGCGCACGACGGCCCCACGACCCAGCGGCAGTTCTTCCGATCCGACAACGGCTACGTCGGCGGCGAGATCCGATTCGATTTCTGATCCCCGTCGCTTGACAAGCCCAGACCTCAGCATATCTTTCGCTACCGAATAACTGGCACTCTCATAGGTAGAGTGCTAATCCATTGGCAAATAATGTTTTACTGGCCAATACCACACCTGACAACGAGTTGGAGGGCGATATGCCGAGTGCCACCAAAGCGAAGCCCAAGCTCAAGCTTCACCCCCTGGAGGATCGGGTCGTGATCCTGCCGGACGAGGAGGCCGAGTCCATGCGCGGCGGGCTCTACATTCCCGATACCGCCAAGGAGAAGCCGACGCAGGGCGAGATCATTGCCGCCGGCCCGGGGCGAATCGAGAAGGGCGAGCGGATCAAGATGGAGGTCGCCGTCGGCGACAAGGTGCTTTACGGGAAGTACAGCGGGACTCCGTTCCAGCTGGGCGACCATGAGGTCATCATCATCAAGGCGTCCGACATCCTCGCGAAAGTCGAGTAGACTCGGACCTGACAGGAGAGCGATACAATGGCAGCAAAGGAACTGATTTTCGATGTTGAGGCCCGCGCGAGGCTGAAGCGGGGTGTCGACCACATGGCCAATGCGGTCAAGGTCACCCTCGGCCCCAAGGGTCGCAACGTGGTGATCGACAAGAAATTCGGATCGCCCACGGTCACCAAGGACGGTGTCACCGTGGCAAAGGAAATCGAGCTCAGCGACCCGATCGAGAACATGGGCGCCCAGATGCTCAAGGAAGTCGCCACCAAGACGTCCGATCTCGCCGGTGACGGCACCACCACCGCCACGGTGCTGGCGCAGGCCATCTACCGGGAAGGGCTGAAGAACGTGACCGCGGGCGCCAACCCGATGGAGCTGAAGCGCGGCATCGATCGCGCGGTCGAGGCGGTCGTTGCGGAGCTGGCGCGGACGTCGGTTGCGTCGGCCGGCAAGAAGGAGATTGCCCAGGTCGGGACCATCTCCGCCAACAACGACGCCGAGATCGGCAAGCTCATCGCCGAGGCCATGGAGAAGGTGGGCAAGGACGGCGTCATCACCGTCGAAGAGGCCAAGGGCCTCGAGACCACGCTCGAGACCGTGGACGGCATGCAGTTCGACCGGGGCTACCTGTCGCCATACTTCGTCACCGATCCCGAGAAGATGGAAGCGGCGCTCGAGGACGGCTATATCCTCATCCACGACAAGAAGATCTCGGCCATGAAGGACCTCCTCCCAATCCTGGAGAAGGTGGCCCAGAGCGGGAAGCCGCTCGTCATCATTGCCGAGGACCTCGAGGGCGAGGCCCTGGCGACGCTGGTGGTCAACAAGCTCCGCGGCACGCTCAAGGTCTGCGCGGTCAAGGCCCCCGGGTTTGGCGATCGGCGCAAGGAGATGCTGCGCGACGTCGCCGTCCTTACGGGCGGGCAGGTCGTGTCGGAGGAAGTCGGCTTCAAGCTCGAGAATGCAACACTGAACGAGCTGGGCCGCGCCAAGCGCATCGTCGTGGACAAGGACAACACCACGATCGTCGATGGCCATGGCAATGACGAGGCCATCCAGGGCCGCATTGGTGAGATCAAGGCCGCCATTGAGAAGAGCACGAGCGACTACGACAGCGAGAAGCTCCAGGAGCGGCTGGCGAAGCTCGCCGGCGGTGTGGCCATCATCAATGTCGGCGCCGCTACCGAGACCGAAATGAAGGAAAAGAAGGCTCGGGTCGAGGATGCGCTGCATGCCACGCGTGCCGCGGTCGAAGAGGGCATCGTGCCCGGAGGGGGCGTCGCCCTGATCCGCGCCCAGGCCGTGCTCGACAAGATCAAGGGCACTCCGGACGAGCGGGTTGGTGTGGAAATCGTTCGGCGTGCGTTGGAAGAGCCGATTCGGATGATCGCGGAGAACGCGGGCGCCGAGGGCTCGATCGTGGTGGCCAGGGTACGGGAGTCGAACGACCCGTCCTTTGGGTACAACGCCGCGACCGACAAGTTCGAGGACTTGGTCAAGGCCGGCGTCATCGACCCGACCAAGGTTACCCGCACGGCGCTGCAGAACGCCGCTTCCATCGCGGGCCTCATGATCACCACGGAGTGTGTGGTGGCTGAGAAGCCCGAGACCGAGAAGTCGGCGGGCGGCGCGCCTCAGGGAATGGGCGGGATGTACTAAGCCCGAACCCACCGAACGACGACCCCCCGAAGGCGTACGCCTTCGGGGGGTCGTTTCGTTTGTTGGATGACGATCAGCCCCAGATAGGCAGCGGCGGCAACGGGGCAGCCTGCTCCGCCACGTGGAGAGTGCCGGCAAACCCGGCCCGGCTGAGCGCGGGCTCGACCGTGGCCCGGGCATCGGCGGCCGTGTTGCACGACTCGCTCAGATGGGCCAGCACCACCAGGCGAAGACCCGGGTGCGACAGCTGCCCGAGCAACTCAGCAGCGGCCCGGTTGGACAGGTGGCCGCCCGATCCGGCAATCCGGTGCTGCACACTTGGCGGGTAGGGACCGAGCCGCAGACGGACCTCGTCGTGATTGGCCTCGAGCACCAGGGCGTTCATGTCCTTCAGCAGATACCTGAGGCCGGCCGTGGCCTTGCCCAAGTCGTACGCCACTCCTATCCCGGTGCCATCGGTGGCGCGGACGGCGAACGCCACCGGCTCGGAGGCGTCATGCCAGGTGGGGCAGGCGGCAATCGAGAAGGGCCCGAGTTCGACCTGGCCGCCCAGGCTCACCAGACGATGCTGTGCCCCGCCGGCCCGGTGGCGGAGCCGGTCCCAGGTACCCGGCGACGTCACGACGGGGGCACCGAGCCGTCGCGCCAAACGGGTAGCGCCGGCGGAGTGGTCCTTGTGTTCGTGGGTCACCGCGATGCCGACCACGGACTGGAGCCCGAGGCCGACGGCGGCGGCGCGACGTTCGATTTCCCTGGCACTGAAGCCGGCGTCCACCAGGAGGGTCGCGCCGCCGTGCGAGATGGCGACGCAATTGCCCCGCGATCCGGAACCCAAGACGAACAGGGTCGTCATGGGCCGGTGATTCGGGCGTACGTCGCGCTGAGTGAGGCTCTCCGCTCCGCGGTGAGTTCAACGCCTCGGCGGGGCATGGCGCGGCCGGCCACCTTCAGGAAGGCGGCCTCGTCCATCCGTTCGCGCGCCGCGTTGCCCCAGGCGAACGGAGGAACGTACTTGGGCACGGCGTCCGAGCCGAACAGATTCGCACCGGCGCCGATGACGGTTCCGGTGCCGAGCATGGTGCCGATGGCTGTCTTCACGTGATCGCCGAACAGCGTGCCGACGAATTGTCGGTTGGTCTCGATGCGGGTGCCGGCTACCTCGAGTGCGACCATGCCGTACGTGTTCTTGAGATTGGAGGTGGTGGTGAGCGCGCCCAAGTTCACCCAATGCCCGAGCACGCTGTGCCCCACGAAGCCTTCGTGCGCCTTGTTGGCGTAGCCGAGGAAGATCGAATGGGTCACCTCCCCATGAACACGGCAGTGCGGGCCGATGACGGAGTGTTTGACGACTCCGCCCCACACGGTCGAGTGCGGCCCAACATAGAGTGGCCCTTCGAGACGCGCCCCGTGCCGCACCTCGGCACCCGCGTCCAGAACAATCGCCCCATGCCGCACGTCGAACACGACGCCGGGCTCGACCTGGGCGGCCCCAGCGGCGATCAGTGATGGGTCGCCCAGGACCAGACTGCCGGCCGGGACCATGGTGGCTCCGGCCTGGGCGGCCCACGCCGCGCAGTCGAGGGCGAGCAGAGAATCCAGCGCGTCGAGCAATGCGAAGCCGCCGCCCAGCAGCATGCCGTTCACTGCGAGCGCCGATGTAGCCGGCGGCAGCCGCGCGGGGTCGAGCGTTTCACCGGAAGCGAGCAGCCAGGCCACCGGCTTCCCGTGAAAGGCGAGGCACCGCGTGTCGCCTGAAAACTCGACGGGCTCGAGCGAAGGAACGAAGTCCGATCTGGCAACGAAGGCCGGGCCGCGGATGGCAGCCGCCTTCTGCACCGGAGGCGCCGCGGCGTCGTCGACGAAGCCGGCTACGTGCGCTCCCACGATTGCGCTCGCGCGCGCTCCCAGGACCTGTTCCCACCGTTCACGGATTCGCCAAATGCCGGCGCGCTGCTCACAGACCGGACGGACGCCTGCGAACGGCGCCCATTCGAGGCCGGAGGTATCGGGCTCGAGCAAGACCAGATCGGTCACGACGGCAGGTCCCGCACATCCGGTGGCAGGAGGTCGAGCAGCGCCTTCACTTGGGGGGCCTTTTCGCGCGTCATGACCAGGATCCGGCCATTGGCCGCCACCACCACCAGATCCCGGACACCGCTCAACACCACGGGCGTCGTCTCCGACCACACGACGCAATCGTGTGTCTCGCTCGCGTGCACCCGGCCGACCAAGACGTTGCCGTTTGCGTCGCGCTGGCGCACGCGGTGCAGGGCATCCCAGTTGCCGATGTCGTCCCAGGCAAACGCACCCGGCAGGACCGCTACCGCATTGCTTCGCTCGAGGAGACCCACGTCGATGGAGATGGCGGTGACCTGCCCGAAGAACGCTTCGACGTCGCCGGCCTCGAGGGCCGGTATCGCGGGCGCAATCTCAGGAGTATGCCGGGTGATCTCTGCCAACAAACGGGCGGCGGTCCAGGCGAACAATCCGCTGTTCCACAAGGCACCGCCGGCGATCAAGTCCATGGCCTTGGCGGCGCCAGGCTTCTCGGTGAACCGTGCCACCTTCCGGGCAAGCCCGTCGAGCGCCGGACCCGGCACGATGTATCCGTACCCCGTCTCCGGCCGGCTCGGCACGATTCCCACCGTCACGAGGCAATCGTGTGCCCGTGCCGTCTCGAGGGCGGTCGATGCCGTTTGGTGGAACGCGGTGCGATCGCCGATCACCCAGTCGGCATGGAGCGTCAAGACTCGAGCGTCGGGATCCCGCTTGAGCGCCTCGTGGGTGGCCCACACAATGGCGGGCGCGGTCGAGGCCGGTCGGGGCTCGGTGAGCACATTTTCCGGTGGGAGCCGGAGACACGAGGCCAGGACAGGCGCGAGCGCCGGTCCGGTCACCAGCAGGATCCGCTCGCGCGGAACCAGGCCTTCGAGATGTTCGATGGTGACTTCGGCGGTGCTGCGGCCATCCTCGGTGAGCGGGAGAAGCTGTTTTGGAAGTCTGGGGCTGCTCAGAGGCCAGAACCTCGTGCCGGCGCCGCCGGCCAGGAGGATGGCCCAGTTCACCGGGTGCCCATGGGCCCGAGAGGGCGGTAACCGGTTCGACGAGGTTTGCGGGGAGGCACGGTGGGTGGGTCGGTGCGCGGCCGGGTTACAGCAACTCCGCCACTGCCGGCCGGTGGCGGTCGAGGTCGAACAGGAGTTGGCCGATGTCGGTTCCGGCCCGTACTTGCACGACCAGAGTCCCCTCCACGCCCAATTCGGCGAGGACCACCATCCCGCCGTTGAATTCCAGCACGGCGGTGGCGAATCGGCCGCGCCCGGCGGCCCGGCCCAGGTCTCGCACCTGTTGGGCGAGTGTGGCCGTGAGCGCGGCGATGGCGTCGGCGTCCGTCGCCGGCGGTGAGACGTGCTCGATCGTGAGCCCGTCCGGGCTCGCGAGAACCACGGCTTCGACGCCCGGGCGGCGGGCCACCGCGTGCACAACGTCCTGGAGCAGGGCCATGAGTGAATCGGTGTGGGAGATGTGATTGCCTGTCGCCGCAACCTAAGAGAATCGCGCCACCGAAGTCAAGAAACGACGGGAGCTTGACCCACTTTTGCACGGGGCTTAGTCTTCCATTTTATGTCAAACAAATTGTTCCGTGCCTTGGCTCTGATCGTGCTGGCCGGCGGAGCGCTCGGCGCATGCGACGACCCCAACGCATTGCTGGACGCCACCGTCCCCAACGTGGTCGATACGGTCTCTCTCTTCGCGTACGAGGGGACCCCGGTCTCCACGCCCAGCGGCTATTCGATCATCGACGGCCGTGCGGTCCGGATCGACCAGCGGCCCGACTTCGATTTTGCTTTCAATCTGGCCCCGGGAGACGTGGCCTGGCTCCTTCCGCCGGCCGCCCTCGGTTTGGCACAGAACCTGAGCCTCGAGCCCGGGATGCTGGAGCCGTCAGCCGATTTCGACGCCCTGACCATCGCGCAGCTGAACGGCTACCGCACGTCCGATACCTTGGTGGTCAGCCCCGGGCAGACATGGGTGGCCCGATCCCGGATCGCCTGCAGTCTGGGCGTTCCGTTGTATGCCAAGCTCCGGATTCTCTCCATCGATCCGGCCCAGCGCATGGTGACCTTCGAAGTGTTGGCCAATCGCAATTGCGGGTACCGCGGACTCGAGCCCGGGCTTCCCGATTCCTGATACGTGATCGACCTCAAACAGCTCCGGCAGGACCCCGAGCAGACGCGAGCGAGTCTCGCTCGCCGAGGGGACCCCACGCTGCCGGCCGTCCTCGACCAGGTGCTCGAGCTCGACCGCCGTCATCGAGAACTCCTGACGGCGGTCGAGCGACTCAAGGCAGAACGGAACGCGGCCGGTGACGAGGTCGCCCGCCGGAAGCGCGCCGGAGAGTCGGCGGACGATCTGCTCGCCGCGCTGTCCGAGTCGGGCGAACGGGTCAAGGCGCTCGATGAAGACGTGCGGTCGGTCAGTGCCGAACTCGAATCGCATCTGCTCACCATTCCGAATCTGCCGCATCCCGATACCCCCAATGGCGACGCCGGTGCCAATCGGATCGTTCGCACCTGGGGCGACGTGCCGACCTTCGCCTTCGACCCGAAGCCCCATTGGGAATTGGGTGAGTCGCTCGGGGTGTTGGACCTGGCCCGCGGGGCCAAGATTGCGGGGTCGGGCTTTCCAGTACTGACTGGGTCCGGGGCGCGGCTGGGTCGTGGCCTGGTCAGCTTCATGTTGGACCTCCACACGCGGGAGCATGGCTACCGCGAGGTGGCGCCCCCGTTTTTGGTGAACCACGCGACCATCACCGGAACAGGGCAGCTGCCGAAGTTCGTGGACGAGATTTATCGCAGTGAAGCCGACGATCTCTACTTGATTCCCACAGCCGAAGTGCCGGTGACGGGACTTCACGCCGGTGAGGTACTCGATGCCGCCGTCCTGCCGCTGGCCTATGCGGCCTACACGCCGTGCTTTCGCCGCGAAGCCGGCGCCCACGGCAAGGACACCCGCGGGCTCATTCGCGTCCATCAATTCGACAAGGTGGAGTTGGTTCGCTTTACGAAGCCCGAGGATTCCGCGGCCGAGCATGAGCGCCTGACGGAACACGCCGAAGCGGTGCTGCAGCGGCTGAATCTGCCGTATCGTGTGGTCGAACTGGCCGCCGGGGATACGGGCTTTGCCAGCGCCCGCACGTACGATCTGGAAGTGTGGGCCGCCGGCGTCGCCACGTGGCTCGAGGTATCGAGTTCGAGCACGTTCACCGACTTCCAGGCGCGGCGGTCGAACATTCGCTACCGTCCCGCACCGAAGGCCAAGCCCGAATTCGTGCATACGCTCAACGCATCGGGGGTGGCGCTGCCCCGAACCATCATCGCGCTGCTGGAAAACAACCAGGCTGCGGACGGCAGCGTCCACATCCCGGCCGCACTCGTTCCCTATGTCGGAACGGAGCGCTTGAGTCGGGGTGCGTGACCGCCGCCTGCGCCGTTGGGCGCCGGCCATCGTGGTGCTGCTGGTGGCAGTTCTGGCCGGCCTCAGCACAGGAACCGGCTTTCTCGTCGCAACCCACTTCAAGTCCGAGGCTCGGAACACCAGCCGCCTGTACTCGGGTGTCTTTGCCGGGCTGAACAGCCAGGCCGAGGGCGCCGAGCTCGAGGCACTCCTCGATCTGCTGGACCAGGTGAAGCAGCTTGGGATTCCACTGGTCGTGACGGATGGAATGGGACAAGTAACCGCGGCCGAGAATCTCCCGTTCGATGCGCCACTCGACGATCCGCGCGTGAAGGAGTACGTCCGGACGCTCGACCGCCAAAATCCACCGATCGTCGATCGCCTCGGCGGAACCGTTCACTACGGGCCGGTGCCGGCCAAACGGCAACTCACGGCGCTGGTCATCCTGCAAGGCCTCACCATCCTCGGCATGGTGCTGATCGGGTTCTACGCGTACCGGCACGCGATGGCTTCGCAGCGTGATCGCCTGTGGGTGGCGATGGCGCGTGAAGCCGCGCACCAAATGGGCACGCCGCTCATGAGCCTCCAGGGATGGATCGAGCAACTCCGCTCCCGGCCCACGGCCCCCGAAGGACTGGCGGACTACCTCGCGGCGGACGCGGAACGACTGGAGCGCGTCGCGCAGCGCTTCGAGCGCATCGGCAACCCCGGCCGGAGCGAGCCGCTCGGGTTGGGGGCCCTGGCCGAACGGGTTGCGGGGTACTTCCGGCCGCGGCTACCCCGGCACGCCAACCCCATTACCATCCATGTGAAGGCCCGCGGTCCGGGTCCGATGGTCGTGGCGGATCCGGTGTTGCTCGAGTGGGCGCTGGAGTCGCTGGTCAAGAACGCCATCGACGCGCTGCATGGCAAAAGCGGCGACATCACCCTGGATGTCGACGTGGCCGACGGCGCGGGCTTGCTGCGCATCATCGATACCGGACCGGGCGTCTCGGCGGACCTGCACCGCAACATCTTCCAGCCGGGCCTCAGCACCAAGACGGGAGGGTGGGGCATCGGACTCGCCCTGGCGAGCCGGGTGGTCGAGGACGCCCACGGAGGGTCCCTGACCTTGGAGCCCACCGAAGCCGGCGCCTGCTTCCTGATCAAACTCCCGCTGGCGGATTCCTGAGCACGTGATCGAGTCACTCAACCAGAATCTCAATACAGTCCAGCGTCAGGCGGTGGAGCACGTCGATGGGCCGTTGCTGGTGGTGGCCGGCGCGGGCTCGGGCAAGACCCGGGTGCTCACGGCACGGATCGCCCACCTGATCGCGGTTCACGGCGTGACGCCCACGCGGATCTTCGCGGTCACGTTCACCAACAAGGCCGCCCAGGAGATGAAGCGTCGGGTCGGCCGCCTGCTGGGGCGGGACCCGGCCGGATTGTGGATCGGGACCTTCCATGCGCTGTCGGCACGCCTGCTCCGGCGCGAAGCCCACCTGTTGGGTTTCAGCCGCAACTTCACCATCTACGACGAAGACGACCGGGTGAGTCTCATCAGGCGGCTGATGAAGGAACGGAACCTCGACACCAAGACCTTCTCGCCGCGCGCCGTTCAGTCGATCATCTCCGGTGCGAAGAACGAGATGGTCGAGCCTCGGGCGTTGGAGGAATCCGCCGGGTTCGACCGGCTCGTGGCCGTGGCCGCCCAGGTGTACCACGCGCTGGGGCCCGCGCTGAAGGCGGCGAACGCCATGGACTTCGACGACCTGCTGATCCACCCGCTGACCGTGTTTCGACAGCACCCCGAGCGCCTGAAGATCTACCAGGAGGGGTTCCGGTTCATTCTGGTAGACGAGTTCCAGGACACCAACCGGGCGCAATACGATCTGGTACGGCTCCTCGGTGCGCACGGCAATGTGTGCGCCGTGGGCGACGACGATCAGTCGATTTACGGCTGGCGGGGTGCCAAGGTCAAGAACATGCTCGACTTCCAAACCGACTTCGACGGCACCACCGTGGTTCGGCTGGAGGAGAACTACCGCTCCACTCAGCTCATTCTCGACGCCGCGAATCACGTGATCGCCGATAACGTGGGACGCTTGGGGAAGACCCTCTTCACCCGCCGGAGCGGGGGCGAAGCGGTGACGGTGGTGGCCGCAGCCGACGAACGTGATGAAGCCGAATGGCTGGTCCGGGAATTTGGCGAACGTGCCCAGACCGGAAGCTGGTCCTACGACGAGATGGCGATCCTCTACCGCACCAATGCCCAGTCGCGCGCGTTTGAGGAAGCGCTGCGGCGGGCCGGTACGCCGTACAAGCTGATCGGCGCGGTGAGCTTCTACGAACGACGCGAGGTGAAGGATCTCCTCGCCTATCTCCGGCTGGTCGCCAACCCGGCCGATGATGAAGCATTCCTCCGGGCCATCGCCGTGCCCCGGCGCGGTCTCGGACCATCGAGCCTGATCATCCTTGGCCAACAGGCAACCCAATGGAGCAAGTCGCTGCTCGACACGGCGGCCATTGCCGATCGCGTTGCCGGGTTGCGCCCGCAGGCGCGTCGCGGGTTGCTCGATTTCGCGGCCCTGATCCAACGGCTGCGCGATGAAGCCGGTGCCCTGCCGCCTGCGGCTATCCTCGAACTGCTCATCGCCGCCATCGACTACGAAGCGGTGCTCGAGGCGGAAGGTGTCGAGGGTGTGGAGCGGTGGGACAACGTACGCGAACTGGTGGCCAGTGCCGCGGCATGGTCGGAAGTGCTCGAGGACGATGCGGCGGCTTCGGACGGCGAGCAGCACGGCACCATGCTCGAACGCTTCCTCGCGGAGGCCGCGCTCTTCAGCGCGCACGATACCGTGATCGGCGATCAGGCGGGCCTGACGCTGATGACCTTGCACACCGCCAAGGGGCTCGAGTGGCCGGTGGTGGCGCTGGCCGGCATGGAAGACGGACTGTTCCCCCTCGGGCGCGCCGAGGAGCAACCGGGCGGCCTCGAAGAGGAACGGCGCTTGTGCTACGTCGGCTTGACCCGTGCCAAGGATAAGTTGTACCTCACCTGGGCCAAGAGCCGGCGGCGCGGCGGCGAGTTCCGACCGGGTCGGGTGTCCCGCTTCCTTCGGGCCCTCCCGCCGGACCTCACCGAGGAGCGACGAACCTCATCGTTTTGGGAACCGGCCCGGCGTGTCGGCGCGCGGCGGAGCTGGACCGAGCAGGGATCGTGGCAGGAATCCGTCCCGGCCGTGGAGGTCGAGTCGCAGGTCGCGCCCAGGTACCTGCGTGGCGAGCGGGTCCACCATCGGCAGTTTGGAAGCGGCACGATTCAGGGCCTCCAAGGCACCGGCAAGGGGCTTCGGGTGTCCGTGGCCTTCGATGACGAATCCGTGGGAACCAAGCAGCTGCTCGTGGCCTACGCCGGACTCGAGCGCGAGTGGGAGGGGGCATGAGGATTACGCGGGAAGAAGTACTGCACATCGCGAAGCTGGCGGAACTCCAGATCCCCGATGCCGAACTCGAACGGGTAACCGACCAACTCTGCCGCATCTGTGACTACGTCGATCAATTGAACGAAGTGCCCATACCGAGCCAGGCCGAACCGTTTGCCCCCGGGCCCGACCGCGTGGGGCTTCGTGAGGATGTCGTCCGGCCGACGCGGTTGGCTCATGCGCCGTCGGCCTTCGCTCCCGAATTCGTCGACGGGTTCTTTCTGGTGCCGAAGCTCGACGGCATGGAGGAGGAGTGAGCCGAGTCGCCGAAATCGTAGACGCCATGCGCACCGGCCAAAGCTCGCCCGGCGCCATGGCGCGCGAGGTAGCGGCGCGGCTCGCTCTGGTTGAGACACAAGCGCTCAACGCCGTCCTGGCCTGGTCCCCCGACGCACTCAATCGGGAGGCGGCGCGAATCGACGGGCAAGGCCGCGGCGCCCTGACCGGCGTGCCCGTCGCCATCAAGGACAACATCGTCACGACCGAGCAGCCGACGACCTGCGGATCCAAGATTCTCGAGGGCTACGTCTCCCCATTCGATGCGACGGCGGTGGTCCGGCTCCGCCGTGCGGGGGCCATGATCGCCGCCAAGACCAACCTGGACGAATTCGCGATGGGGTCCTCGACCGAGCACTCCGCGTTCGGCCGGGTGCATCATCCGCTCGATCCGGCACGCGTGCCCGGAGGCTCGTCGGGCGGATCCGCGGCCGTGGTGGCGGCGCACGTGGTGCCGGCGGCGCTGGGCTCTGAGACCGGCGGGTCGGTGCGCCAGCCGGCCAGCTTTTGCGGCATCGTGGGAGTGAAGCCCACCTACGGCCGCGTGAGCCGCTACGGCTTGGTGGCCTTCGGGTCCTCACTCGACTGCATCTCGGTGTTCGGCGAAACGACGGACGATGCGGCGCGCGTGCTCTCCGTCATCAGCGGACACGACCCACTGGACGCGACCACGGTCGACCGGCCGCCGACCGAATTGCCGGATGGCCCGGCCTCGCTCGACGGCATGACCATCGGGCTGCCCCAGGAGTACTTCCCGGACGACCTCGATCCCGGCGTGCGCGCGGCAACGGATCGGGCGGTGAGCGTCCTCTGCGAGTTGGGCGCCACGGTGAAGCCGGTGTCGCTACCGCACTCGCGCTACGCCGTGCCGACCTACTACGTGATCGCCCCGGCCGAGGCGGCCTCCAACCTGGCGCGGTACGATGGGGCCCGCTATGGGCAGCGCGTCGTCGGGGAGGGTGGGGGCCTGCGCGACCTGTATCGCGCAACGCGGGGAGCGGGTTTTGGACCGGAGGTGCGTCGACGCATCTTGATTGGCACGTACGTGCTGAGCGCCGGGTACTACGACGCGTACTACACCAAGGCGCAGCAGGTCCGCGTTCGCATCGCCCAGGACTTCGGCCAGGTGTTCGGCCAAGGGGTGGACTACCTGTTCACGCCAACCACGCCGACGCCGGCGTTTGCGGCAGGGGAGCGCACTGAGGACCCGGTCTCCATGTATCTGGCCGACATCTTCACCGCCGCGATCAGCCTGGCGGGCCTCCCCGCTATGAGTCTCCCGATCGGACGCATCGACGGGTTACCGATCGGCGGTCAGCTCATTGCCCCTGCCTTCAACGAAACCGGAATGCTGGCGGTCGGGATGGCACTCGAGCAGGCCATCGACCCAACCGCGGAGGCCCTCTCGTGACGTGGGAGACGGTGATCGGGCTCGAAGTCCACGTACAGTTGGCCACGGAGTCGAAGATGTTCTGCGGCTGCGCCGTGACCTTCGGCGACCCGCCCAACACGCATGTGTGCCCGGTGTGCCTGGGCCTGCCCGGCGCCCTCCCGGTGCCCAACGCCCGGGCCGTGGCCCTCGGCGTGCGGGCGGCGCTCGCTCTCGGCGCGACGGTGCATGCCCGGAGCGTGTTTGCCCGAAAGAACTATTTCTATCCCGATCTCCCGAAGGGATACCAGATTTCGCAGTTCGATCGTCCGCTGTCGACCGGCGGGGCGGTGCGGTTCACGTCGGCCGAGCGCGGGGACGTGGTCGTCTCCATCACGCGGCTGCACTTGGAAGAGGACGCCGGCAAGTCGTTACACGATCGGTTCCCGGGGAAGACAGCGGTGGATCTCAACCGGGCCGGCGCCCCCCTGGCCGAGATCGTGAGCGGCCCCGACCTCCGGAGCCCGGCCGAGGCGCGTGCGTACCTGGTGACCCTGAAGCAGATTCTGGAATTCAGCGGGATCAGCGACTGCAGCATGGAAAAGGGCAGCCTGCGGGTGGATGCGAACCTGTCGATCCGCCGGCCGGGTGAGACCATCCTGGGCACCAAGACCGAAGTCAAGAACATGAACAGCTTTGCCAACGTGGAGCGCGCACTCACGGCCGAGCGTGATCGGCAGGCTGCCCTGATCGAGAGCGGCGCGGGCGTCGAGCAGGCCACGCTGCTGTTCGACGCGGCCACCGGCACGGTGCGACCCATGCGGATGAAGGAAGAGAGCCACGACTACCGCTACTTCCCGGAGCCCGACTTGCCACCGTTGGTACTGGAGCACGCGCTCATCGACGAACAGCGCGAACAGTTGGGCGAGTTGCCGGAGGTCATGCAGCAGCGCTTCGTCCGGCAGTACCGGAGCATCACCGCCGAGGACGTGTTCGAACTCACGTTGGAAAGAGGGACAGCCGAATACTTCGAGCTGGTCGTGGAGGCCGGCGCGGATGATAAGAAGGCGGCCAATTGGGTCCGGACCGAGGTCAAGTCGGCCTACAACGAGAGCGGTACGTTCGGGATCGCCCCGGACCGACTGGCCTCGCTCATCGGCCTGGTGGATGAGGGAGTCGTCAGCCTGCAGGCGGCGAAGCGGATCTTCACCGAGCTACTGGACACGGCCGAGGAGCCGCGGCACGTCGCCGAGCGGCTGCAACTTCTCCAGGTGGCGGACACCGATCAGCTGGGGGCCTGGGTGGCGGAGGTGCTCGCCGCATTTCCCAACGAGGTGGCGCGCTACCGCGAGGGCGAGACCAAGCTCATGGGATTCTTCGTCGGCCAGGTCATGAAGGTCAGCAAAGGGCAGGCGGACCCCAAGGGGGTCCAGCCGGTCTTGGCGAAGCAACTCCGCGGTTAGCCGGGGCCGGCGCGCCGCGGCGTCTTCTTCTTCTTGTTCTTCTTTCTGCCGTTGGATCCGGTCCACGGGGCCGGCAGGTCGGCCTTGGACCAGAACGCGAGCGGCCGCTCCGGCAGGCTGAAATGCTGTTCCGCCATTTCGTGCAGCCGGGCCAGATCGTGGTGCCCGTGGTCTTGGAGGGTCTCGCGCCGCATCTGCTTGGCCAGCTTGAGCGGTTCGGTGCCCGACGGATCGAGCAGGCGCGCCGCCGGCTCGACCTCACCCAACAACTCCATGATGAATTCGAACGAGCGTGCCATGTGCAGCTCGATGTCGTGGTCGGTCAGATCCCAGCGGCTTCGTTCTTTCGCGACTTGAAACGCGCGCTGCCAGGTGGGTCGTTGTGTCAGGTGGACCATGCCCCGGAACAGCCGGCGGTTGGTGCGCACGCTGAAGATGGTGGGCGAAATGATGCGATCGAGGAGGTCGTCCGCCCGGGTATGGTCGAGCTGGATGATCTCTTTGGCTTCGAGGGCGTAGTCGTCGCCGAGGTGGGCCTCGAACCGCGCTTCCCAGTAGGCATGCCCCACCGAGCTGGTGCTGCTGGTGAGGGCGAGCTGGCGGGGAACGAAGTAATTGTGGGCCACCGTGTCGGCCGAGAGATGCGCCAGATAGCCGAGGCCAAAGGCGCGGAGCGCGTCGTTCGGCGCATGATCGTAGATCTCTTGCCCGACGTGCCAATGGTGGCAGTGCCGGCTCACTGGCGCGTAGCTCTTCGCGATCGAGCTGTCGGCGGCGATGTTGCCGTAGAGGAAGTCGAACGGGAACGCCCGGAGCAGCTCGGCGACGCCGGGAGCGAGCTGATGCAGCTCCGACAACACCGACTTGCCCAGGAAGATGTGGGTTGCCGGCGTCCAGGCGAAGAGGTGCTCCGGCACGACCAGCACCACTACCCCGACCACCGCCAGGGCGACAACGAACTGTTTGGCGCTCACCGCCGTCTGCGGCGTCGGCGTCGGCGGAACAGTCGCGTTACCGGAGCGAGCAGGGCCTTGCCGTGCCTCGCGGTCCGCAGTCCGGCCGCCAGGCTCAAGGCCGACTCCTCCACCTCGTCGTACACCACCTCATACAGCGCGTCCATGTCTTCCAGCCGTTCCTGGATGCGGTCCGCGCCGGTCACCAATTTCTTCCGCAGCTGCCGGCTCACGTCCACCAGTTCGTCCGTCTCGCTCCGCAGTCGTTGTGCCATGGCGCCGCCATCCTCGGCCACCCGCTGTACCGATTTGAGGGCGGGATCGAGATCACGACGCAAGTCGGTGAGGGTCTCCTGCATGGCCGCGACCCGTTTCGAGGTGGCCCGGGCCGCGATGAACACCACGATGCCGATCAGCAGGTACACCAGGGCGATGAGGAGGAGAGAGATCGCCACGATTGGGCCGACCCACGACGCGGTGTCGGCGGTCGCTGCCTGTGCTAAGGCGAGCATGAGTCTCCTTTCTGCGCCCAGCGGCCCGCGGCCGCCGGGCAGGGCGCACTCCTGAAGTCTAGCCCGGAATCGGTGGAGTGGAATCCCCTAGGCTGGCTATCGGCTTTTGCCGGAGCGGCTTGACGCATTCCACTGCTGCGGGCAAGCTTAGGCCATGTCTTCCCACTTCGTGGTGCATGGCGGCGTGCCCGTCTCCGGCACGATCCGCCCAGCAGGCAACAAGAATGCCGCGCTGCCCATCCTCGCGGCAACATTCCTGTGCGAACAGCCGGTCACGCTCGAAAACGTGCCGCGCATCGGCGATGTCGAGACCATGCTCGCCCTGATGTCGGACCTGGGGGCGAAGGTGGGGTGGACCGGACCGAATCGCGTCGAGGTCGACCCGCGCGGGGCCACGTTCAAGGCCCTCGACCCGGTGCTCTGCGCGCGGATTCGGGCATCGATCCTCCTGGCCGGACCGCTGTTGGCCCGATTCGGCAAGGTCGTCCTGCCGCCGCCCGGCGGCGACGTGATCGGCCGCCGCAGGATCGATACCCACCTCCTCGCGCTCGAGTACATGGGCGCCCAGGTGGACGTGGGGGACCGCTACGAACTGGTCGCCAAGAAGCTCAAGGGCGCGGACATCTTCCTGGATGAACCCAGCGTCACCGGCACCGAGAACGCCCTGATGGCGGCCGTGGCCGCCGAGGGGCGCACGGTCTTGCGCAATGCCGCATCGGAGCCGCACGTGCAAGACCTGGCCCGGATGCTGGTGGCGATGGGGGCCAGGATCGAGGGCATCGGCACCAACACCTACGTGGTGGAAGGTGACGGCCTGCTCAAGGGCGGGTCGTACACCATCGGACCGGATCACATCGAGGTGGCCAGCTTCATCGGCCTCGCCGCCGTCACCAACGGCGCCATCACCATCGATCCCGTCCGCCCACAGGACCTGCGCAGCACGCTGATGGGTTTCGACCGGCTGGGCATCCGCCCGCGCATCGACGGTCACCGCCTGATCGTGGACGCCGACCAGGAACGGCGGATCCGGCCGGATTTCGGCGGCCACGTGCCGAAGCTCGAGGATGGTCCGTGGCCCGCGTTTCCGGCGGACTGCATGTCGATTGCCATCGTCACCGCCACGCAATGCTCCGGACTCGTCCTGGTGTTCGAAAAGATGTTCGAGTCGCGGCTCTTCTTCGTGGACAAGCTCATCTCGCTCGGCGCGCGGATCGTGCTCTGCGACCCCCACCGGGCAGTGATCGCCGGCCCGTCGCGCCTCCAAGGCGGCACGGTCGAATCGCCCGACATCCGGGCCGGCATGGCCATGTTGCTCGCCGCGCTCGCAGCGGAGGGCAAGAGCTCGATTTACAATATTGGGCAGATCGAGCGAGGCTACGAGGCGATTGACACCAGACTCCGCGCCCTGGGAGCCAATATTGAGCGCGTTGACGACGACTAGCCCGGTTCTAGTCCGGGAACGTCCCGTTCCCGGTGACATGCCCCAATTCGAGGTGCCGAATTGGCGGCAGCGCTACGGCGTCGTCGCCGGCATCACGGGGCGGGGAACGGGCGGCGGACGGGGGTTCGACTTTTCCTTGTCCGGCGATGCGCCGATTAGCCAGGTCATGGGCCGGTGGCAGGCGCTCCGGGAGAGCCTGCCCGGGTTCCATGCGCTGATCCTGGGACGCCAGGTGCACGAGACCAACGTGCGCTGGTGCGAGAGCGACGAGGGATGGGTCCAGCTCGATCGCACCGACGGGCTCGCCACCATGACCCCCGGAATCCTGCTCAGCGTGACCGTGGCCGACTGCATCCCGGTCTACCTCGTGGCCCCAGCAAAGCAAGGCGTGGCCTTGCTCCACGCCGGATGGCGCGGCGCCAGCGCGGGGATTCTCGATCAGGGTGTGGAGCGGCTGATCGAGTACGTGGGCGTCCGACCGTCCGACATCGTAATGCACTGTGGTGTAGGTATTTGTAGTAATTGCTATGAAGTAGGTTCTGAGGTCCTTCAGGCCTTTGGCCTGCGCGGCGACGGGCCCGGGCCGTGGCAGCTCGACCTGCGGGAGCGGCTGGCGCGCCGGGCGCTGAGCCTGGGCCTCGGAGGAGTGTCGCTGTCGGAGTGGTGCTCCGCGCATGACCGCCCCGGGTTCTACAGCCACCGCGCCTCCCGTGGCCGGGATGGTCGGATGGTAGCGTACCTCGGTTTCCCAGCTGCCAGCGGGTAGCCGGGTCGCCCGGACGGAGCGGCTGGACGCCGGGGCGCGATAAAGAACCTTTCATCTCCACTTTTGGGATTTGTTACCCGCCCGGCCCCAAGTTCCGGCATGGTGGCCGGTCTGGCCATCAGGTCTCAACTCACGGGAGGCGCCGTGGCAGACAGGGCTGACGTGTTCGCAGAGGTACTCCGCTTCTGGCAGGAGAAGGGCGTCCCGCCCTGTGCCGAGGCGCAGGCGGACGGCGTCCCGTGCACCGTACTGGGACGCCAGTGTGAGAGCTGTTCCCTCGCCATCAAGGCGCTGAACGAAGCCCGGGACGCCGATGCCCGGCCGGGCGGCAATGGCATGGATTGGTAGTCATGACGACGTGAGGGGCTTGGGCCGCTGATTCGAGGCCCGCTCCACGTGTCGGCTCGGCGGCGGCCGGCGCGGCTGCATCGATCGTGACGCCCGAGCGGCGGTTCCTGGCTCGTTGACTCCGTGGGGATGGCGCGCTAGCTTTGTGCCGATCGCACGGGGATGCGGGGCGGGGCGCTGGATTGGATGTGGGGGAATTCCCCCACATTTTTTTTCATCGTGGTCACCAGCCGGTATGCGGCAACACACGCTTCTCGAACCGATTCGTCACCAGGTCGCGCAGTTGGGGTATGAGCTCGTGGATCTGGAGCAGCGCGGGACGGCCGGGCGGCCGGTGCTGCGGCTGCGAGTTGACCGCTCCGACAGTGTTCCCGGTCACGGGATCACGATCGCAGAGTGCGGCACGATCAGTCGAGCCCTCGAAGCCTGGCTCGAGGGTGAACAATCGATCGGGCCGCGGTATGTCCTGGAGGTGTCGTCGCCGGGCATCGAGCGGCCGGTCCGCTGGCCCGAGCACTGGCGCCGGTTCCGCGGGCGGCAGGTTCGGCTCAAGGCCGGCGGCCTCACGGGCCGCCCGACGGCGACGATCGTCGACCTGCCGGACGACGAGCACGTGGTCCTCAGGCTGGCTGATGGGACCGAAGTGACGGTGGCCTTCGCGGATATTCGCGAGGCGACCCTGGTGGTGGATTGGGATTCGATTACGAAACGGTAGTAGGAGCAATGACATGACAGGCTCGGCGGAAATGTTGGCAGCTTTTCGGGAGCTCACCACGGCCAAGCGATTGGAGCGCGGCGAGCTGTTGGATCTTCTCAGGGATGGGATTCAGGCCGCGCTCGTGCGGGCCTACGGCCCCACCGTCAAATTCGAGCTCAACGTCGACGAGCTTCAGGGCACGATCCAGGTCCTGCGCCTGCGCCAGGTCGTGGAGGAGGTCGAGGACCCGGCCTGGCAGGTGCCGCTGGAGGAAGCGCGCTACACCGACCCGGAATTCGAGCCGGGCGATGTGCTCGAGGAGGAAGTCCCGTTCCAGACCTTCGGCCGCCTCGCGGTGCAGGCCGCCAAGCAACGCATCATCCAGCGGGTCCGCGAGGGTGAGCGGGCGCGGATCCGGGAGGAATTCGGCGATAAGGTCGGTCGGCTCCTCTCGGGCGAAATCCAGCAGATCGAGCGCGGCAAGCTGGTCATCATGCTCAACCAGTTCCGCGAAGCCGAGGCCATCATCCCGTATCGCGAGCAGAATCACCGCGAGCGGTTTCATCAGGGTGACACGATTCGGGCGGTCTTGAAGAAGCTGGAAGAGACGCCCAAAGGCCCGCGGCTCATCCTGTCGCGCGGCGACCCGTTGTTCGTCACGGCGCTGTTCGAGTTGGAAGTGCCGGAGATCCAGCAGGGCATCGTCGACATCAAGGCCATCGCGCGCGAAGTGGGAAGCCGGACCAAGGTCGCCGTCATCTCCCGCGATGACGCGATCGACCCGGTCGGCGCCTGCGTGGGCCTCAAGGGGTCGCGGGTACAAGCGGTAGTCAACGAGCTTGGCGGCGAACGCATCGACATCGTGCCCTGGTCGCCCGATCCCGAGCGGTTTGCCCGCTTGGCGCTGGCGCCCGCGCGGGTGGCGAAGGTCTTCGCCGACTCCATGAGCAAGACCATCCAGGCGGTGGTGGATGAAGACCAGCTCTCGCTGGCCATCGGCCGGAACGGACAGAACGTCCGACTTGCGTCGGAGTTGATCGGTTGGAAGATCGATCTCTACTCGAGCCGCGAGTGGCTCGAGCGCGGCGGCGAGGGCCCGCTGTTCGCTCCGCTGCCGACGGAGGAGGAAATGGCCACCCAGGTGCCGCTGGGCGAGCTGGAAGGGCTGGCACCGGAGTTGGTCGCCACGCTGGGCCAGGCGGGCTACCCCATGCTGAACGACATCCTCGACCTCGAGCGCGAAGACATCGGCGCCATTCCGGGGATGAGCCCCGAAGCGGCCGATCAGCTCCTGGCCTTCCTGACCGAGCTCACTGAGGAAGGCGCGGAGGAAGCGGCCGCCGCGGCCCCAGCCGCCACTGTGGTGGAGGAGAGCGCGGCGGAGCCAGCAACGGAGGAAGAGCCTGCGTCGGCGGAGGTGACTCGGCCGGCGGAGCCGGGTGAGACGGGAGTGGAGCCGGCGGCCGGCGGAGCGGAGCGCACGCCCGAGTGACGAAGCTCTTGAACTTGATTGGCATGGGGCACCGAGCGCGGCTGGTGACGATCGGCGTCGACCGAGTCCGAGAGGATATCCGGGCGGGCCGCACCATGTGCGTCGTCGTAGCGGAAGACGCGAGCGCGCGCGCTTTCGAGAAGGTGGTTCGGTTGGCTGTCGCCCGGGACATCCCCGTGGTGCGTGGGCCGGCCGCCGATCGGCTGGGAGCCCAGCTGGGGAAGCCACCGGTGATGGTCGTCGGTCTCAAAGATCGAAGCCTCACCGACGGGATTCTCCAGCTCGAGCTCGAAGCGGTACGTCGGTAAGGGAGGAATGAGCGTGGCCAAGACCAGAGTACACGATCTCGCCGCAGAATTCGGGATCACCTCGGAGCAACTCCTGAGTTTGCTCCGGGAAACGAACGTGTTTGTGCGCAGCCATCTGTCGGCGCTGGAAGCCGATCAGGTTGCGCAAGTCCGGGTCCGGTGGGAGCGCGAAAAGCGAAAGGCGACCGGCGAGACCAAGGTGAAGAAGGGCCGGCGCAAGGCCACGAAGAAGAAGAAGGCCGCGGAGCCCGTGCCAGAGAAGGTCGCGCCGCGGCGCCGGCGCCGGACCGCGGCGGACGTGGCGGAGGCCGAGGCCAAGGCGACGGAGGAAGAAGCCAAGCGCGCCGCCGCGGAATTGGCCGCGCTCGAGCGGATTCCGCTCGAGGAGCCCGTCGTGGCGGAACAGCCGCGCTCCATCGAAGAGCGGGCTCGCGAACTCTTCAAGGACTTGCCGCCGCTCGAGGAAGAAGTGCGTGCCGAGGCCCCGGAGGCCGAAGGAGCGGCCGCAACCGCCGCACCGGCCGAACCTGCCGCGCCACCGGCCCCGCCCGCGCGCAGGCCGGAGCCGGTGACGCGGGGTCGGGTGGCGCGACCCACTCCGGTCAGGGGACCGAAGCCGGTCTTCAGCTCGAGCGGGCCGCCGGCGCCGCCGCCACAACGACCCAGCACGGGAGCGGGAGCCCCAGCCACTGGCCGTCCCCCGGCAGGCCGGCGCAAGGGCCGCAAGGGGCGCCGCTCGGCGGTGGATCAAGAGGCGGTGCAGGCCAACATCCTCAAGACCCTCCAAGGCATGCGCGGTGGCCGTGGCAAGGGGCGTGGGTCGAAGTCGGGAGAGCCGTCCTTCCGCGAGCTGGAAGAGGGCCGGCTTGCCGTGGAGCGGGAAAGAGAGAAGACTCGGATCCGGGTCAACGAGTTCATTTCCGTGGCCGAGCTGGCCGGAATCATGAAGCTCCCGGCGACGCAAATCGTCCAGTTCGCGTTCAAGGAACTCGGGCTCATGGTCACGGTGAACCAACGGCTCGATTTCGACCAGATCGACCTCATGGCCTCCGAGTTCGGCTTTGAGGCGGTACGCGAAGACGAGTACGCGGCCCAGACCGAGACCGAGACTCCCGACGAGGAGAAGGATCTCCTGCCGCGGCCACCGGTCGTCACCATCATGGGCCACGTGGACCACGGCAAGACGTCATTGCTCGATTTCATCCGCAAGGCCAATATCGTGGCCGGCGAGGCGGGCGGCATTACCCAGCACATCGGGGCCTATCACGTCGACCTCCCCGGCGGCAAGGATATCACCTTTGTGGACACGCCGGGCCACGAAGCGTTCACCGCCATGCGGGCACGCGGCGCCCAGGTGACCGACATCGTCGTCTTGGTCGTCGCGGCCGACGACCAGGTCATGCCCCAAACGGTCGAGGCGATCAGTCACGCGAAGAATGCTGGCGTGCCGATCGTGGTGGCGGTCAACAAGATCGACCTGCCCAACGCCAATCCGGGGAAGACCACGCAAGACCTGCTGCAGCACAGCGTCGTGCTCGAGGAGTACGGCGGTGACGTGCTGAGTGCCATGATCTCCGCCAAGACCGGCAAGGGTGTCGACCAGCTGCTGGAGAAGATCCTGCTCCAGGCGGAGCTGCTCGAACTCAAGGCCAATCCCAATCGGCCGGCGTCGGGCGCGGTGCTCGAGGCCACGCTGGACCCCGGCAAGGGCCCGGTCGCCACGATTCTGGTGCAGCGCGGCACCCTCAGGGTGGGAGACGATTTCATCTGCGGCAGCTTCTCCGGCCGGGTGCGGGCCTTGCTGGACGAGCGTGGCAACCCGGTGACGGAGGTCGGTCCGTCGATTCCGGTCCAGATCCTGGGCTTCGACGGGGTGCCGGCGGCCGGCGACGTGTTCCTGAACATGGCGGATGCCGGCGAAGCGCGCGACATCGCCCAGAAGCGGCAGCGGCTGGAACGTGAAGCCCAGAACCGTCGTACCGGACGCGGGGGAACGTTGGAGGACATCAGCCGGGCGCTGCAGGAGGGCGCGGTCTCACAGCTCCGCATCATCATCAAAGCGGACCAGGGCGGTCCGGCGGAGGCGCTGGCCGATTCGGTGGCTCAGCTCTCCACGCCCGAGGTGAAGGTCGATGTCGTGCATCGCGGCGTGGGCGCCATCAACGAGAGCGACATCATCCTCGCCAAGGCCTCTGGAGCGGTGGTGATCGGATTCCACGTCCGCCCGGATTCGAATGCCCGCGCCGCCGCCGAACGGGAGCATGTGGACGTCCGGACCTACCGGGTCATCTACGAAGCCGTCGAGGATGTGCGGAATGCGCTCGAGGGCCTCCTCAAGCCGGAAGAGAAGGAGACCGTACTGGGCGAGGCCGAGGTGCTCCAGCTCTTCAAGGTGACCAAGGTGGGTACGGTGGCGGGCTGCACCGTCCGGAGCGGCGTCATCGACCGGACCGCCAAAGTGCGGGTGGTGCGCGATGGCGTATCGGTGTACGAGGGCGTCATCGGGAGCCTCAAGCGCTTCAAGGACGACGTCAAGGAAGTGCGCGAAGGACTGGAGTGCGGGATCAGCGTCGAGAACTTCAATGACCTCAAAGTGGGCGACGCCATCGAATCCTACCATCTCGAGGAGATCCGGCGGACGCTCGAATCGTCGGCGTCCGCTGGCGTTGTGTGACCGTGGTGGTTGGGATTAGCACATGGGAGCTCCATCTCCCCGGATGCCACTCGTTGAAGGAAAAGCGGAGCACGCTCAAGCCTCTGACGGCGGAGCTCAGGCGGATCCTGAACGTCTCGGTGTCGGAGACTGCGCACCAGGACCTCTGGCAGCGGACCGAGGTCGCCTGCGCCGCGATCGGCACCAGCCGGAAGGTGGTGGAGGAGACGTTGCGTTCGGCTGACCGGCTGATCGAAGCCCGCGACGGGATCCGGGTGATCGACACGGCGACGGTGTATCGATGAAGCGATCCTCGCGTCGCCCGCAGCAAGTGGCCGAAGCGATCCGCCAGATCGTCGCCGAGACGCTGGCGAAGGACGTGCGTGACCCTCGGGTTCGAAGCGCGACGGTGACCGCCGTTCGGGTGTCGAATGACGTGTCGCACGCGACGATCCTCGTGAGCGTTCCGGGTGACGAGGACGACAAGGCTCGCGCCCTGGCCGGCTTGGCGAGCGCGTCCGGCTTTCTTCGCTCGACCTTGGCGCGGACCCTGACCCGTCGCACGGTGCCGGAACTCCACTTCGACATCGATCGAGGGTTGGAGCACGCGGCGCGGATCGACCAGCTCCTGGGCGGGCTCTACCCGGAGGATTCAGGCTGATCGGAGCCTTGCTCCTCGACAAGCCCCGGGGCCTGACATCACACGATGTCGTCGCCCGCGTCAGACGGGTTTACCACACCCGGGCGGTGGGCCACACCGGCACGCTCGATCCGTTTGCCACCGGATTGCTCGTGGTCCTGCTGGGGCGGGCGACACGGCTGGCCAGGTATCTGTCGGGATTGCCCAAGACGTATCTCGCGACTGCGCGACTGGGCCAGGCCACCACGACCGACGATCTGACCGGGACGCCGATCGAACCACCGAAGGACCCGGGTGGAGTGACGGACGAGCAGGTGCGAACCGTCTTGGCCGGCCTGGCTGGTCGGCGACTGCAGCGTCCGCCGCCGTTCTCTGCCAAGCGGATCGCCGGTGAGCGGAGCTACCAGCGGGCGCGCCGCGGCGAAGCAGTCGAACTCGAGCCGGTTGCGGTGACGATCCACGCGATCGCGCTGGTGGAGTACCGGAACCCCGACCTCACCTTCCGAACGACGGTGAGCGCCGGGACCTACATCCGGGCGCTGGGCCGGGACGTGGGCACCGTGCTGGGCACGGGGGCGCACCTGACGGCGCTCCGGCGCGAATCGATCGGGCCACTCCGCGTCGAGGACGCCGTCGCGCTCGATCGGCTGACACCGGAGACGCCGCTCGTGAGTCCGCTCGACGTGCTGCGGCACCTTCCCGCGGCCGAGCTCGATTCGACGGCGCGCGCGCGCGTGGCTCACGGAAACGCGGTCAGGCACCCCGGGCTTCCGGAGGGAGCGGTGGCCTTGGTGTCAGGGCAGACCCTCGTGGCCGTGGCGCAGACTGATGGGGAGTGGGTCAAACCCGAGGTGGTGCTCGAGTGACGATGCGTTCGATTCTCCCGCCGTTGCCGAATGGAAGCATCGTGACCGTCGGGTCGTTCGACGGTGTCCACTTGGGGCACCAAGCCGTGTTGCGGGAAATCGAGCGGCGTGCGGCGGCAGCGGCGCGGCCGAGCGTGTTGGTGACGTTCGAACCACATCCGCTCGAGGTCGTGAATCCGCGGGCGGCGCCGCAGGTGTTGACCACCGGTCCCGAGCGGCGGGAGATTCTGGCGCAGACCGGGCTCGATTACGCCGTGTTCCTGCGGTTCGACCACCGGCTCGCCGAGCTCAGCCCGACGGAGTTCGTCCGGGAGATCCTGGTCGAGCGGTGTCAGATGAAAGAGCTGGTCATCGGGCACGATCACGGGTTTGGACGCGGGCGGACCGGCGACGTCGAGACGCTGCGCCGGCTCGGAGCGGCGGACGGCTTCGTGGTGGACGTGATCGGACCGGTCGAGAACGGAGGCCATCCGATCTCGAGCACCCAAATCCGGCGCGCGGTGGCCGGCGGCGACTTACGGACCGCGGCGCATTTGCTGGGACGGCCGTATCATGTGAGTGGTCGGGTCGTGCGGGGGGTCGGCCGCGGTCGGACGATGAGCATCCCGACCGCCAACATCGGCGCCGTGCCCGCGCGCAAGCTCCTGCCCCCGGACGGTGTGTACGCGGTATCGGTGGAATGGCGGGGCGGGCGGTACGGCGCGATGATGAACCAGGGCACGCGCCCGACGTTCGCCGAGCACTTGCGCCTCATGGAAGTGCATCTGTTCGACTTCGAGGGCGACCTGTACGACGAATGGATCAAGGTCGAATGGATCGAACGGCTGCGTGACATCAAACGGTTCGTGTCCGCGGCCGAACTGAAGGAGCAGTTGAACTTGGATCGCGAGCAGGCTCGTGCTGTGCTCGCCGCGTCGAACGTTGGCGCGCGTCGCGTCCCACACGTGTGAGTTATTCGATGGTCACAAGCCTCCGGAACCGCCTCATTCTGATCGGCATCTTGGTTGCCATCAGCGCCTACAACCTCCTCCCCCAAACCAAGGTGATTCGGGTACGGACCGAGTCGGGGGCCGTGGTCGATGACACGGTCAGGCGCATCCCGCCGAAGAAAGGGCTCGATTTGCAGGGCGGCATGCACCTGGGCTTGGAGCTCGACCAGTCCACTCGCGTGTCGACCGACCCGGCCCGAGATCTCGATCTTGCGTTGACGGTGCTGCGGAAGCGGATCGATGAGTTCGGCGTGGAAGAGCCGGTCATCCAGAAGGTGGGCAACGACCGCATCGTGGTCGAGCTCGCCGGCATCGACAACCCGGCGCGCGCCAAATCGATTGTGCAGAAGGCCGCGTTCCTAGAGTTCAAGATCACCGATGAGACCAACGCCCTGGAAAAGGCGCTCCCCGCGATGGACCGGGCGCTCTACGCCCTCGGCGTCACCGGCGCGGCCGGTGCGGCACCGGCCCAGCCGTCGGCGGTCGAGCAGCTGCTTGGTGCGGACTCTGCGGCCGTGGTGGAGCAGGATTCCACGCCGGTCACGGGCGGTGTGCTGAACTCGCTCATCTTGTCGGCCGGCGGGGCCGGCGTCTCGGCGACGCCGGGCGAGTATATGGTTTCGGAAACGGCCTACCCCAGGGTCGATAGCCTGCTCCGGTTGCCCGAGGTGGAGCGGCTCTTCCCACGTGGCCTGGAATACCGCTGGGGCGCCGAGCCGACCAGCGTCGGGGTGCAATCGTATCGTTTCCTGTATGTGGTCGATAAGGATCCGATCATCACCGGTGAGCGCCTGGTGGATGCCCAGGCCGGGGTCGATCAGCTGACGCAAGGCGCCATCGTCACCTTCCAGCTGGACCGGCGCGGCGGGCGACTGTTTGGCCGCCAAACCCAGGCACACATCGGCGACTTCATGGCGATCATCCTGGATGGCCGGGTGCAAGGCCGCCCGCCCGTCATTCAGGGCCGGATCGACCGGCAGGGACAGATCACCCTCGGCAACAAGACCATCCAGGAGGCCCGGGACCTCGCCCTGACCCTCAAGGCCGGCGCGCTGCCGGTACCCCTCAAGATCGTCGAGGAGCGGCAGGTCGGCGCCAGCCTGGGCCAGGACGCCATCCGGGCCGGCATCGCGGCCGGACTCGTGGGCACGGCGTTTGTCATTCTGATCATGATTAGCTATTACCGCTGGGCCGGTGTCTTGGCCATCGTCGCGCTTGGCTTCTACATCCTGTTCACCATGGGTGGGTTGTCCATGTTCGATGCCACCTTGACGCTCCCTGGCCTGGCGGGACTGGTATTGTCCATCGGCATTGCGGTGGACGCGAATGTGCTCATCTTCGAGCGCATTCGAGAGGAACTGGCGGTGGGCAAGACCGTGAGTCTTGCCGTGGATGAGGGATTCGGGAATGCCATGAGCGCGATTATCGACTCGAATGTCAGCACCGTGCTCACGGCCCTCTTCCTCTTCCAGTTCGGCACCGGACCGGTTCGGGGCTTCGCCGTGACGCTGACGGTCGGCGTCATCGCGTCGATGATCACGGCCATCTTCGTCACGCGCACCTTCTTCATGGTCTGGCTCCATCGGAAGCCGGCCATGACCACGTTGAGCATCTGACCATGAGATTCTTCGCCAACGCGAAATACGATTTCCTGAGCAAGCGCCGCTTTGCGTTCGTGCTGTTGGGCGCGTTCATCATTCCGGGCCTGATCATCGCTGTGTTCCGCGGCGTGAACTACAGTGTCGAGTTTACCGGCGGCACCCTGGTGCAGATCGAGACGGTTGCCCCGGTCGACGTGGGGATTCTACGCCAGCGGCTCGACGAGTTCGGCGTCACGGGAGCGGAAATCCAGTCGTTTGGCTCGAACCGGGAGTTCAATATTCGGGCGCGGGTCGCCGTTGCGGGAAGCGATGCGGACGACACGGAGGCCACTGGGGCCGCAGTAGCGCGGGCCCTGGATGCCGCGGTCGGAGCCGGGCAATACACCATCGAACGCACCGAAGCGGTTGGCCCGAAGGTGGGCGGCGAGCTGCGTCAGAAGGCTGTCATGGCCATTCTGTTGTCCTTCGTCGCCGTGCTGCTCTATCTCTGGTACCGATTCGAGTGGCGGTTCGGAGCGGCCGCCGTCCTGGCCACGGCCCACGATATCCTGGCCATCATCGCATTCATCGGCGCGTTTCGCATCGAGGTGAGCCTCTTCGTCGTGGCCGCCTTGCTCAGCACGGTCGGGTACTCGCTGAATGACACCATCGTCATCTTCGACCGCGTGCGAGAGAACCTGCGCAAGTCGAAGCGGGAAGACTTCATCCAGATCCTGAACCGGTCGATCAACGAAACCCTGCCGCGTACCATCTTGACCGGGGGCACCTCGCTCGGCGCGCTGATCGCCTTGGCCGTTCTTGGCGGAGCCGTGGTGCGGCCGTTCGCGGTGATCATGACCTTCGGGGTCATCGTGGGGACCTACTCGTCCATCTTCATTGCCTCGCCCCTGTTACTCTGGATCGAGCGGCGCTGGCCCGGCGCCGACATCCGAGGGGTAAAGGGGACCGCCAAGAAGCCACGAGTCGGAAAGCCGCAACCCGTCGCCTGACCCGTGCTGGTCGACTCCCACTGCCATTTGGCCGATGAGGCCTTCGCGCCCGACCGCGCCGCCGTGCTCGATCGCGCGTGGCAGGCCGGGGTGGCCCACCTGGTCGTCATCGGCGATACGCGCGACGCTGTCGCCCTCGGCTGCGCCCTCGCGGACGCGGACCCGCGAGTGTCGGTCACCGCCGGCGTGCATCCGCACAACGCCTCGGGCTGGGACGAGGACGCCGACGCGTGGCTCCGCGATCGGCTGCGGGACCCCCGCGTGGTGGCGGCCGGAGAGATCGGACTGGATTATCATTACGATCACTCGCCCCGCGATGTGCAGCGTCGGGCGTTCGATGCACAACTCGGCATCGCCGGCGAGCTCGGGCTGCCCGTGGTGGTGCATGCGCGCGAGGCCGATGACGACATCGCCGCCATCCTCGGGAATCATCCCCGGGTGGTCGCGATTCTCCATTCCTTTAGCAGCGGCATGACGCTCCTCGAGGCCGGGCTCGAACTTCGGCACTATGTCTCATTCAGCGGTATGGTCACCTTTGCCAATTGGCGGCTCGATGACGCCGTGCGCGAGACACCGCTGGATCGGCTCCTGGTCGAGACCGACGCGCCGTATCTGGCGCCGATTCCGCATCGGGGCAAACGAAACGAGCCGGCCTTCGTCCGTCAGGTTGCCGACCGCGTTGCGCACGTGCGCGGCCTGACTCCGCCCGAGTTGATTGCGGCTACCGGCGAAAACGCGCGGCGCGTGTTCGGTACCAGGCTCGCGCGACCAACTGAAGCCAACTCCATTCCCTCGACCACCCATCACCTGCCTAGGAGCACCTGACCGGTGACGAAAGTACCCACTGACATCGCGATCGCCCAAGCCGCCACCCTGCGTCCCATCGCGGAGGTGGCCGCCGAAGTCGGCCTTGGGCCGGACGACATCCTGCCCTATGGGCGCCACAAGGCGAAGATCAGTCCGGAAGCTATCGCGGCGCGGACGCCGTCCGGTCGACTGGTGCTCGTCACCGGCATCAGTCCGACGCCGGCCGGAGAAGGGAAGTCCACCGTGACGGTGGGGGTCGCGCAGGCGCTCCGCCGGCTCGGCACCAAGGTCATGGTGTGCTTGCGGGAGCCGTCGCTCGGCCCGGTGTTCGGCATCAAGGGCGGGGCCGCGGGCGGAGGCTACGCGCAAGTCGTCCCGATGGACGAAATCAACCTCCACTTTACCGGCGACTTCCACGCCATCGCCTCGGCCAACAATCTTCTCTCGGCGATGCTCGATAACCACGTCCACCAGGGCAACGCGTTGGGTATCGATCCACGACGCATCACCTGGCCCCGCACCATGGACATGAACGACCGGGCGCTCCGGCACATCGTCGTGGGCCTGGGCGGCTTGAACGGCGGCATCGCTCGCGAGGAACATTTCGTGATCGTCCCGGCGAGCGAGGTCATGGCGATTCTCTGCCTGGCCACCGACCTGGCCGATCTCGAAGCCCGGCTCGGTCGGATCATCGTCGGTTTCACCCGCGACAAGACGTCCGTCACCGCAAGTGATCTCAAGGCGTCCGGCGCCATGACCCTCCTCTTGAAGGATGCCATCCTGCCGAACTTGGTCCAGACGCTCGAGGGTGGCCCGGCATTGGTGCACGGCGGGCCGTTCGCCAACATCGCCCACGGCTGCAACTCGATCGCGGCCACGCGACTCGGGTTGTCCCTGGCCGACGTGGTCCTGACCGAGGCGGGCTTCGGCGCTGATCTGGGCGCCGAGAAGTTCTTCGACATCAAGTGCCGGGCCGGCGGATTGAATCCTGAGGCAGCCGTGATCGTGGCGACCGTGCGCGCCCTCAAGATGCATGGTGGTGTGGCCAAGGACGCCCTGACGACGCCCGACGTGGCCGCCGTTCGGCGGGGCCTGGCCAACCTCGAGGCGCACATCGCAAACGTCCAGCAGTTCGGAGTCCCGGTCATTGTGGCACTGAACCGTTTTCTCTCGGACTCGAAAGACGAATTGGATACCGTGCTCAATGCTGCCCGCGCGACGGGTGCCCGCGCGGCCTTGAGCGATGTCTGGGCACAGGGCGGGGAAGGCGGCGAGGCCGTCGCGCAGGAAATCCTCGCCACCCTCGAGGAAGGCGAGGCCCAATTCCGCCCCATCTACGACACCGAGCTTCCCATCACCCGGAAGATCGAGACGATTGCGACCCGAATCTACGGCGCGGACGGGGTCGACTTCACGAGCAAAGCCAGCAGCGCCATTCGCCAGTTGGAAGCAATCGGGATGGGCGGAACCCCGGTCTGCATGGCGAAGACCCAGTATTCCTTCACCGACGATCCAACCAAGCTCGGCCGCCCCACTGGATTCCGCATCACCATCCGCGATGTCTACGCGTCGGCCGGTGCCGGCTTCGTGGTGGCCCTCGCCGGCGACATCATGACCATGCCGGGGCTCAGCAAGGTGCCTTCGGCCGAAGCCATCCGCATCCATCAGGACGGGCGCATCGAGGGGCTCTTCTAGGAGGCGTACATGCCGATCGAGTTCGTGCGAACCCCCGACGCGCCCGGCGCGATCGGGCCCTACAGCCAGGGGACCATGGCGGACGGCCACGTATACACCGCCGGACAGATTGCGCTCGATCCGGCGAGCGGCCAGGTGGTGGAGGGAGGAGTGCAGGCCGAAACCGAACAAGTGCTGCGGAACCTCGCGGCGATCTTGCGGGCCGCGGGATCCGATCTCTCGCAGGTGGTGAAGACCACCGTGTATCTTGTGGACATGAGTGATTTCCCGGCCATGAACGAAGTGTACGCCAAGGCCTTCGGCCAGCACCGGCCGGCCCGCTCCACCGTGGCCGTGTCCGCGCTGCCCAAAGGGGTGCGGGTCGAGATCGACGCCATTGCCCGAACCACGGCGAGCCAGTAGCTGGGCGGTTTCGCGCATGCCCGGGGGCGGATCGGGCCTGGTGGCTCGGCCGGTCTTCAAAACCGTGTAGGAGACGCCCTCGGCGGCTCCGGTGGGTTCGATTCCCACACGCTCCCGCCACCCCTCTACCGACTGAGCGGATGCCTCAACGCGCGACGTCTTTCCTCTTGATAGCGGGACTCCTGGCGGGGTTCGGCGCATCGGCCGGACTCGCCGCACAGGACGTCCCACCGGCCGTGCCGTCCGCGGACAGCGTAGCCCTGGCGGAGGCGGTCGCGGACACCACGGCCAGGCGCCAGGTGTCACCCATGGGTGCGTTCCTCCGTTCGCTCGCTCTTCCGGGCTGGGGTCAGGCCAAGCTGGACCGGAAGCTCACCGGTGGGGTCTTCATCGCGTGGGAGGGGGTTACCCTCGCCATGAGCATCAAGGCCAATCACGAACTGGGCTACTTGCGGCGCATCAACTCGAGCCGGGTCGAGGCGAAGAAACAGGAGCGTGAGGACTGGCTGATCCTGCTGGCATTCAACCACCTGTTCGCCGGGCTCGAGGCCTACGTGTCGGCCCACCTGTGGGATTTCCCTGGGGACATCAAGATCCGGGCGGAGTCCGACGGCTCGGTAACGGCCCGGTTCTCGATTCCGCTCAGGTGACGCCGTGAACGATGCCCCCATCGGGATCTTCGACTCAGGCATCGGCGGGCTGACCGTGGCGCACGCCCTGTTCGAGTGCGTCCCCGACGAGTCGACCATTTACTTCGGCGACACCGCCCGGGTGCCGTACGGGCCGAAATCGCCGGCCACGGTGCGGCGCTATAGTCTCGAAATCTTGGACTGGCTGCTGGGCCAGAAGGTGAAAGCCGTCGTCGTGGCCTGTAACACCAGTTCCGCCCACGCCCTCGAGACCCTGCAACAACAGAGCCGGGTGCCGGTCATCGGCGTCATCGAGCCCGGCGCACGGGCAGCCCTCGTGGCCACCCGGGGTGGGCCGATCGGTGTCATAGGAACGGCCGGCACCGTTGCCAGCGGAGCCTACCCACGCGCGATCCGGAACATCGACCCCGCGGCCAAGGTTACCCAGGTGGCCTGCCCACTCTTTGTGCCGCTGGTGGAGGAGGGATGGTTCAACCATCCGGCGGCGGAATTGATCGCCAAGGAGTATCTCCGGCCGTTGATGACAGCGGGCATCGATACCCTGGTATTGGGCTGCACGCACTATCCGCTCCTCAAGCCGCTCCTCTCCCGGGTGCTTGGCGACGAAGTGGTCTTGATCGACAGCGCCGACGAGACGGCCCGGACCGTCAGGACCGTGCTGGCGGACCTCGGCCTCGAGGCGAGCCCGAAGAGCCGCGCAGATCACCGGTTCGTGGTCAGTGATGACGAGCAGCGATTTCTCGACGTGGGGTCCCGCTTCGTGGGTGAGCGGCTTACCCACGTGGAGGTGGCAACGCTGGGCTGATGGATGAGGGTCCTGCGCCTACGGGGCGAAGTGGCTGAGCGTCGCCCCGGTTTCCGTTGCAACCGCATAGCGAAAGCCGTCCATCCAGGCACCCGGATTGAGGTACTGCCTGCCGTCGCTCGTGTCGATCAGTGCGGGGCGGTGGGTGTGCCCCATCACCACCAGCCCGAGCGTCGGTTCCTCCGCCAGCTTCCGTTCGGCCCAGGCTTGCTGCTTGGCCGCCGCGGCCTCGAGCACGCGTCGGCTCGCGGGTGGAGTATCCCAGGCCCCGGCTCATCTTATCGACCAACCAGAACCCCCAGTCGGGGTGCATCGCCTTCCACAGGGCAATGGTCAGACGATTGCGGGTGAGATGATGCATCCACTCGGCCGACCAATACTGCTCGGTCAGCCCGTCGCCGTGCACGGCCAGGACCGCGCGGCCTCCGATCGCGAAGCGCGTTTCGACGGGATGGAACGCGATACCTAAGTCGTTCTGCCAGAAGTCCCCGCCCCAGCGGTCGTGGTTTCCGCCGATCATGACCACGGGGATGCGCCGCCGGACCTGGCCGAGTGCTGCGGCCACATGGAAGCCCCGGCGGGGGATGACCCGCCGGTAGCTGAACCAGAAATCGAATAGGTCGCCATTGACCAGCAGGCAGTCTCCGAGCGTCGGCACCGTGTCGAGGAAGGCCAGGAGCGACTCCTCGACTTCGGGCCCGACTGCCCCCAGATGGGCATCGGCGAGCACCACGAGCTGTTGACCGAGCACGGGGCGAAGATACCGGACTCGAGGGACAGGGTGCAAGCGCTTGCCTTGTTTGACTTTCCACCGTTGGCTGGCCAGACTTCGACCGATTCCCTCGCGGGCTGCCCGAGGCCACGGTCTCCCCCGGGCCTAGGCTGTCATCCGCCCAAACCCGCATACCCAGGAGCAGGTGTGGCACCAACCCTCCCCCGGCACGTCACCATGCTGGTCCAGGGTCCACCCGCATGACCGACCCGACCGACATCACCTTCCGGGTGAACTACTCGGAGACGGATCGCATGGGGGTGGCCTACCACGCGCGCCACCTGGTCTGGCTGGATATGGCGCGCACGGAGTTTCTGCGCGTGCGTGGGATGACCTACCGTGAGTTCGAGGACATGGGCTTCCGGCTGGCGGTGGCCGAAGTCACCGTGCGCTATCTCAAACCAGCGGAGTACGACGATCTCATTCGGGTCCGCTGCTGGATCCGGGACCTTGGCTCGAGACGGATCGTGTTTGCCTATTCGATCGAGAACGACACAACCGGTCAGGTCCTCGCCACAGCCGAGACCAACATGGTGTGCCTGAACACTGAGTTCACTCCCACCCGGCTCCCGCAGGAGATCATGACCATCCTTACCCGGCCTCCGACCCATCGGGAGCAATAGCGCCATGGCTTCCTCGATACCCGCCGGACGGCATGCCGGACTCACCCTTCCTCGCCTCGCCGTGGCCGTCTGGTACTCCACCCTCCCGCCGCGGCGCAGGACAACGCGCTGGTGGAAGCCGTGGCACCCCTTCTGGCTGTCGAGGACGCCAGGGACTGGGCACCTGCCACACTCGAGAGCGGCATCCAACATCCCGACCCGTTGGTGCGGCGTGTGGCGGCCATGGCCATCGGCCGCGTTGGCCACCCTGCCGGGCTCGAGCTGCTGATCCCGGCCTTGGTGGATCAGGACAGCACGGTGCAGACGGCCGTGTTCTTTGCGCTGGGGTTGGTGGGGGACTCGGCCGCGGTGCCGTTCATCCTCGACCGTTTCTCGACGCAGCCGCCGCTCTCCTCCGTGGCGGCAGGGGAAGCAGTCACGGCGCTGGCCAAGATCGGCGGCCGGTCAGCAGCGGGCTTCATTGCCAATCTGCTCCGCGGGACCGCGACGCTTACCACCGAGCGTGACCCGCCGCTCCGACGGGCGGCGCTCGAAGCTTGGCGACTGGGCGATCTTGCCCCGGCCAACGACCTAGTCGCGTTTTTTGGCGAAGACGACGACCTGCGCTGGCGTGCGCTGTACAGTCTGGGGCGATTGCGGTCTGCCGAAGCGGCCCAGCGCTTTGTCGAGGGGCTTCGCGACGTCTATGTGCCGGTCCGGAATGTGGCTGCCCGTGCCCTGACCGCCCAGTACGCGGAGAAGGCGGGCCTGGACCCCGACGCCACCATCGAGCTCCTGCGCCGGGCTGCGGAAGACGAGAACCCGGGCGTCCGGATTCAGGCCCTTCGCTCCCTGGGAACGTACCAGCGCACGGACCTGTCGCCCTTCCTCCGGCTGTTCGTCGAGGACTCGCACGGAGGCGTTCGGGTGCAGGCCTTGATGTCATTGGCCCGTTGTGGCGGACCGGAAGCGGTGGCGGAGTTCACCCGGGTGCTCGGGGACGGCAAGCAATTCGCCATGGAGCGTGAAGCCCTGCTCGGACTCGCGCGAACGGACTCGACCGAGTTCGTCCGCGTCGCGGCAGCCTGGGCCGGCAATACCGATTGGCGCCGCCGAGCCACCGCCGCACGCGCGTGGGTCATGATTTCCCCGGGGCCCGGCGAAGGGAAGCCCAATCTCCTCAGCGATCGCGACGGCCGGGTCGTGGCCGCCGCGCTCGAGGCCTGGAACGACGCAGCCGACGAACCCGGCCTCGAACTCGTTTCCCAGGCTCGGCGGCTCATCACTCATGACGACGCGGTGGTGCGCACCGTGGCCGCAACGGTGCTCGCCCGCGCGCCGGACCCGTCGGATGTCGCGCAGCTGGCGGCGATGTTCGACCGCGCCCAACGCGATTCGATCCCGGACGCGGCGCGGGCCGCCCTGGAAGCGTTGCTGGCCATCGCCGGCGTTTCGGATGAGGGCCAGAGTGCCGTCGCATCCCGGTTCCTGGTGCTGGCGCCGACGCCGGACAACTACCTGTTGCGCAGCTGGGCCGAGCAGCACTGGCCCGGGCTCGCCAGCCGGTGGGGCCCGGCCTCGCCGATCGAGACCGGCCGCACACTGGAGGATTACCGTGTCTTTGCGCGCCGGTTCGTCGTCAACCAAACAGCGGATGCGTATCCCCACGTGTTCATCGAAACCTGGGAGGGCCGCACCATCGAACTCGAGCTGTTTGGGCCCGATGCGCCAATGACGGTGGCGAATTTCCTCAATTTGGTCGATCGGCAATTCTTCGACGGGAACCGATGGCACCGCGTCGTGCCTGACTTCGTGGTGCAGGACGGCGATCCGCGCGGCGACGGGTGGGGTGGCCCGATGTCGACCATCCGCGACGAGATCAACATGCAGCGCTATCAGGCCAATGTGCTGGGCATGGCATTGTCCGGTCCCGACACCGGATCCAGCCAGTGGTTCATCACCCTGAGTCCCCAGCCCCATCTCGACGGGACCTACACGGTGTTCGGCAAGGTGGTGGGGAATGCGGCGGGCATCCAGCGCATCATGCAGGGCGATCAGATCAGGACCATTCATCGATGACGCAACGGCCGGTGTGGTTGTGGATTGCCCTCCTCCTGCTGGTCCCGACGCCGGCCACGGCCCAGTTCTTCGCGTTCGGCAAGAACAAGATCCAGTACCGGAAATTTGATTGGCGGGTGCTCCGCGGCCCGCACGTAGACCTCCACTACTATCCGGAAGAAGAGGAGCTCGCGACTATCGCGCTCGAGTATGCCGAGGTCAGCTACGATAGTCTCCGGCTCAAGTTCGGGCACGAAGTGCCGCATCGGGTCCCGCTCATTCTCTACGCCTCCCACGTCGATTTCGAGCAGACCAACGTCCTCCCGTTCACGCCGCCCGAGGGTATCCTGGGCGCGACCGACTTCGCCAAGCGGCGGGTGATCATGCCGTTTAGGGGGAGCATGGCGGAGTTCCGCGCGACGCTGCGGCACGAAATGGTGCACGTGTTCCAGCTGAGTCAGGTAACCGAGAGTTACCTGCGCGCGCCCCGGGCCTCCCGTCCCAGGTTGCCACTCTGGTATACCGAGGGTTTGGCCGAGTGGTGGTCGGCCGGCGAGGATGCCCGCGACGAGATGATCCTGCGCGATTTGGTCCTCACGGGCCGGTTGCCGCGCCTCCAGGATCTCACCAACGCATCCGGCGGGCTGGTGTATCCGATCGGCGGGCGCATTCACCGTTGGTTGGCGGAAGCCTACGGTGACTGGCGCGCGGCCATGCTGTACCAGGAACTCTACCGCTACGCCACGTTCGACGAGGCCATTCAGGGGGTCTATGGCCGCTCCCTCGAGCAGTTGAATGAAGAGTTCCAGTTCAGCATGCGGCGCGACTACTACCCGACCGCCGCCGAGCGCGTGCCGCTGACGGTGGCCGCACGCGAGGTGGCCACAACAAGCCGTGAAGGCCGCGTACACGCCGGGGCCCGCCAACGAAGGGGAGGCCGTGTACCTGTCTCCCCGGAACGGCTACATCAGCATCTTCCGCAAGAACCTCGAGACCGGTGAGCGGCACACGATCGTGACCGGCGGTCGCTCGGAGGACTTCGAGTCGTTTCATCCCTTCTCGTCCCGCATCGACGTGAGCCGCCCCGGCTATCTCCTGTTCTCGACCCAGCGCGGCGATCGGGACGCCTTGATGATCTGGGACATGGCCGAAGGCAAGCCGGCCGGCCGGTACCAGTTTGCCGATCTGGTCTCGGTGCTTTCACCGGTCTGGGCCAAAGACGGGCAGAGCATTTTCTTCAGCGGGCTTTCCCTCGGCGGCATCTCCGATCTGTACCGGGTGTGGCTGCCGGATGGCCGCCTCGAGAAACTGACGGACGACCGGTATCAGGATCTCGATCCGTCGGTCGGGCCGGATGGTCGGCGGGTGGTATTCGCTTCCGACCGAACCGCGGACGGCCTCGTCGGCGCGGTCAATCTGTTCGTGCTCGACCTCGAGACCCGGGACATTCGCCAGCTGACCAGCGGACCATGGGTCGGACGAGACGCCGAGCTGGGCCGCCAACGGCCGGATTTACTTCACCTCCAGTCGGGACGGCATCCTCAACATCTTCTCGGTGGACTCCTCGGGTGCGGGACGGCGCGAAACATCGGCATGGACCGGTGCCTTCGACGCTGCCGTGGTGCCGGAGAAGGACGCGCTCCTGGTGAGCGGTTATCAATGGCCTCTCCCTCAATCTCTACGACTATCCGGCAGACTCGGCGGCGCGGGCCGACAGCTTTCCGGCCCCCGCTGTGATCGAACCTCACAGCGCCTGGCAGTGGCCCGGTCCTGCCGACGCGGATCGGGACCAGGTGAACGGCCAGCCCTACGCCCAGCGCCTGACCATCGATATTGCGGCGGGAGAGATCGTCGCCATCCCCGGCTTTGGCGGAGCGCAGGGTGCGGCGGTCTTGATGAGCGACATGCTGAACGACCATCTCCTCTTCGCCAGCGTGTCCTCGTATCAGGGGTCCGAGTTCGGCAGCATCTTCTCGAACATCAATGCCGACGTCATCTACATCAACCAGAGTCATCGGCTCAACTGGGGCGTCGGGGCGTTCCGTCACCAGGGTGCGAACTTCGAGGGCGACCGCACGGTGGCCTACAACGAGGAGACGGCCGGCGGCATGGCCGTCGTGCGGTATCCGTTGAGCCGGTACAATCGGGTCGAGGCCTCGATGGTGGTCGAGTACTCGGATCGGCTCGACTTCACCCTGCCGGTCGATGACTTCCGCCGGAAGGGACTCATCACGTCCCACTTCGTGAGTTTCGTGCGCGACAACTCACTCTGGACGCTCACCGGACCGATCGACGGCGGGCGGGTGAGCCTGACGGCCGGGATCTCGAGCGATTTCTCCAATGCCCGGTTCGACAGCTTCCTCCTGACCGGCGACTTGCGGAAGTATTTGCGACTCGGCTCGAAGAGCGCCTACGCGGTGAGACTCGTCGGGTTCTACAGCGGCGGCGACCGGCCGCGGCGGATCTACATGGGCGGCACCAGCGGCATGCGCGGCTACCCGCTCTACGGCCGGATCGTCGGCTCTCGCGCCTTCATGCTGAATCAGGAGATCAGGTTTCCCCTGCTCGATTACCTGACCTTCGGCACGCCGCTTGGCGCGCTCCGGTTTCCGGAAGTGCAGGGCGCCTTGTTCTTCGACGTCGGCAAGGCCTGGTTTCCCCAGGGCTCCGAGCGCGCCACACTGGGCAGTGCCGGCTTGAGCCTGCGGTGGGCGTTGTGGCCCTTCGCGGTGGTGCGGCTCGACGCCGGCCGACGATTCAGCTCCAACGATTTCGTGGGATACAGTCTGACCGAGCGTGAAAAGACCGGCGGGTTCGTCAGCGTCTGGTTCGGGTTCAACTACTAGCCCGGCGGGCCCTAACCCTAAATGCCACAATACTTTTTGCTTGACCCCCGTCGGGCGCCCGTCTACATTGGCTTGGCAATCGGGGCGTGCCGCCCGATGCCCGTGTCGCTGATACCGGAGGCCGCCACTCCGTTGCCGGCCGAGCAAGTCACCGCCTGGGCCGACGCAACGGTCCCTCAGGGCCATCGGCTGCACCGGTTCAAGTGGCTGTTTCAGGACGACCGGGCCAGCACGGGAGGGCAGGGCAGCGCGCGCATCGCGCCGCCGGATTCGCTTCGGTTCGACGTCATGGGACCGTTCGGCTCGAACCCTACGGCGGCGGTGGTTGTGGGAGACAGCGCGCGATGGGTCCGGCCCGTCGACGCCGTCGAGAAAATGATCCCGAACTATCCCCTGATGTGGGCTATGTTCGGCGTGGTCCGCCGTCCGGAGCCCGGGACTGTGGCACGCGGGTTTCGCGGTGCGAATGCGACGGTTTGGCAATTTGCCAACGGGGTCGATACCGTTGAGTATGCCCGGCTCGATCGAGGCGATCCGACCCTCATCGCGATCGTCCGCCATGCCGGTGAAGTGATCGGCCGGGTAGAGACCCGGCTGGCTCCAGACGGCACACCGATCAAAGCGAGGCTGATTGTACCCAGCGTTCCGGCCCGGCTCGACATCACGTTCCTCTCGACCGTGCCCTCGGTGGAGTACCCGCCTGATACCTGGGATCCTGGCGATCGTTAGCGTCGCGGTCGCGGGGTGCTACGGCTTTGCCGGCGGCGGGCTACCGTCCGAGATCCGAACGGTTGCGGTCCTTCCGTTCGACAACCTGACATCCGAACCTACCCTCGGCCAGGAAATCCTGACCGCCGTGCGGGAGGCGGTGGAAAGCCGGTTGGGTCTCCGACCAGCGGGCGAAAACCAGGCGGATGCCGTAGTCCAGGGTAGGATCACCCGGTATCAGCCCGACCTGCCGGTGGCATTCCAGGGCGGCCCGGGCAATCGCGTCGACGTGACGCGGCGACTGGTGCAGATCACCGTTTCGGTCGAGATTGTGGATCAGCGAGCGAACAAGCCCCTGTGGCAGCGCAGCAATCTCACGGTCGAGGGCGATTATGAGACCGGCCGTGAGCTCGAGGGACGCGAGAAGGCACTGGAGAAACTCATCACCGATATCGTCGACGGAGCCCAGTCCCAATGGTGACACGCTCACCCAGACGACGTGGCGGTAGCAACATCGGCTGCCTCATTTCGCTCTTGATCCTCGCCGGGGCCCTGTATTACGGGATCAACATCGGCGAGGTCTATTGGCGCTACTATCAGTTGCTCGACGAAATGAAATCACAGGCCCGGTTGGCACCGAGCCTCACCGATGCCACCATCCGCCGCCGGCTCATCATCCAAGTCGAAGAGCTCGGCCTGCCGCCGGACGCAAGTAAATTCACCATCCGCCGCTCCGGCCGGACCCGATTGATCACCATCGAGACCGAGTACAACGAAAGTGTCGATCTTCCCTTCTTCAATCACACCTTCCGGTTCACCCCCAAGGCGGAGGCCGGGCTTTAGCCGCCGCTGCCTCTGGCTCGTGGTCCCGGGCGCGGTACTCCTCGCGCCCCCGCCCCTGTGGGCGGCGGAAGGTGCCTCATCCATTCCGAATCTGTTGCTGGTTCTGGCCGCGATGCTCATCGCGGCCAAGCTGCTCGGTGAGGCCGCCGAGCGTATAGGACAGCCGGCGGTGCTCGGCGAGCTGGTGGCCGGGGTCCTGTTAGGCTCGAGCGCACTCGGCCTCATACCGAGCGCCGGACCATCCGGCGAGTTCATCCACATCCTGGCCGAGCTGGGCGTCATCCTGCTCCTGTTCGAGATCGGACTCGAGACCGACCTGAAGGAGATGTTCCGGGTCGGGACCAGCTCGCTGGCCGTGGCGCTCGTCGGTGTCGCGCTGCCGTTCGCGTTCGGTTTGGTGTACTGGTTTTTCGCCCCGCATCCGGGCGCGAACACGGCAAGTGGCGAGTTGATCACGGCCGCGATCTTCGTCGGCGCTACCCTCACGGCCACGTCCGTCGGCATCACCGCACGGGTCCTGTCGGATCTGGGCCAGATGCACACCGAGGAGGCCAAGATCATCATCGGTGCCGCGGTCATCGACGACGTGCTCGGCCTGGTGATCCTGACCGTGGTGTCCGGCATCGCGGCCGGTACGGCCGTGTCGGTCGCGGGAGTCTCGACCGCCTTGGCACTCGCCTTTGGGTTTCTGGTGGTCGCGGTCGGGCTCGGCAGCTTCGTTGCGCCCAAGTTGTTCGACTTCATCGACCAGCTCAGGGTGCGGCACGTGCTGGTGGTCTTTGCCTTCGCCTTCGCGCTCACCCTCGCGGCCTTGGCGACGCTGGCGGGCTCGGCGCTCATCATCGGCGCATTCGCCGCCGGCATCATTCTGTCGGGCACCAACCAATTCGACAGCATCGAAAGCCGGATCCGGCCGGTGGCCGGCATCTTCGCCCCGATCTTCTTCGTCTCGGTGGGATCGTCGGTCAACTTGAACTTGTTGAATCCCGCCACGCCCGAGGCCAGGGCCACCCTGGTTATCGCGACCGTGCTCACGGTGCTCGCGATCGTCGGCAAGGTGGCCGCCGGGTGGGCGGCGCCGTGGGCCACGTTCCGCCGTGGCCTGGTTGGGGTGGGCATGGTGCCGCGGGGTGAAGTCGGTCTCATCTTCGCCGATATCGGCCGCCGGACCGGTGTGCTGTCGCAGGAATCGTTCGGCGCCGTGCTGCTCATGGTGATGGCCACCACCTTCGTGGCACCGCCCGCGCTCAAGGCCCTCTTCAAGCGCGCGTCGGACGCAGCCGAATCCGAGCCCACCAAACCGCCGATCCACGAGCACAAGGACCTCGAGTGAGCAGATCCGCGGACAAGATCCGGACCCGCGCGGCCGCGGTCGACTGGCGGCAGCAGCAATCGGGGCCGGTGGTGTTCACCAACGGTGTGTTCGACCTGTTACATCCCGGCCACGTGGAACTGCTCGAAGCGGCCCGCGCGCATGGCGGCTACCTCATCGTCGGGCTCAATTCCGATACCTCCGCGCGGCGCCTCGCCAAGGGCCCGTCGCGGCCCATCATGAGCCAAGCCGACCGGGCTCGGCTGCTCGCGGCGCTCGCGGCCGTCGACTGTGTTGTCATGTTCGATGAACAGACGCCGCTCGAGCTGGTCCGTGAGCTCCGACCCGACGTCCTGGTCAAGGGCGGCGACTACTCGGCCGAGGACGTGGTTGGCGGCGATGTGGTACGTTCCAGTGGCGGGCGGGTCGTGATCGTCCCGCTGGTCTCAGGGTATTCAACGACTTCGATCGTGGAGCGTCTCCGTGCCTCGTCCTGACGGCAGGGCCAACAACGAACTCCGAGCGGTGGTGCTCGAGCGCCGTGCCAATCCATATGCGGAAGGGTCGTGCCTCATACGCGCGGGTGGTACTCTGGTCTACTGCACGGCCAGCGTCGAGGCGGGCGTGCCCGGATGGCGCAAGGGCTCGGGCCTTGGGTGGGTAACGGCCGAGTATGCCATGCTGCCGCGCGCCACCACCGAGCGAACCCGGCGCGAACGGAGCGGGCCGGGCGGGCGCACCCAGGAAATCCAGCGCCTGATCGGCCGCTCGCTCCGCGCGGCCATGGGCACGATGGAATTCGGCGAGTACACCATCCGGATCGACTGCGACGTGCTCCAGGCCGACGGCGGTACCCGGACCGCCGGCATTACCGGCGGCGCCGTGGCCCTGGCGGATGCGTGCGAGTGGTTGGCCAAAGAGACCGGCATCGAGAACCCGTTCGGCCGGCTGGTGGCCGGTGTGTCGGTCGGGATCGCGGGCGGCGAGCCGCGGGTCGACCTGGCATACGCCGAGGATAAAGACGCCGAAGTGGACGCCAACGTCGTCATGCTTCACCCCGACCAATTCGTGGAGGTGCAGGGCACCGGTGAGAGCGGCACCTTCTCCCGCCGCCAGCTGAACGAGCTGGTCGACTTGGCGGAGCGGGGCATTCATCAGCTGTTCGACATCCAGCGTGATGCCTTGACCCAGTGAAGATCCTGGTTGCGACGAGGAGCGAAGGGAAGCAGCGCGAGTTGAGACGGCTCTTCGCGGAGGCCGGGCACGAGGCCGTCTTTCCGAGCGAGGCCGGTGTCCCGTGGGCCGGGGCGGAGGAACTTCTCGAGGTCGCCGACAGCTTCCAGACCAATGCCCGGGTCAAGGCCGAGTACTTTGCGCAAAAGACCGGGCTTCCGACCGTGGCGGACGACTCGGGGCTCGAGGTGATCGCACTTGGCGGCAAGCCGGGTACGCGCTCCAAGCGCTTCGCGGGCGCAACCGGATCACCGCTCGAGGTGGACCAGGCCAACAACGAGGAGCTGCTACGCCGGCTGTCCGGCTTGGCCGAAGCCAAGCGGCGGGCGCGCTACCGCTGCGTGTTGGCATATCTCGCAACACCGTCCGCGGTCCCACGGATTTTCGAAGGATCATGCAACGGGCGGATACTCACGGAACCCAGGGGAGAGGGCGGATTTGGGTACGACCCCTTGTTCCTGAGCGACGATTTGGAGCAGACCTTCGGTGAGGCGGACCCAGCGGAAAAGGACGGCGTGAGCCATCGCGGCCGTGCTTTCCGCGCGTTGCTGGAGGCGATCAGGCTTCCCGGTTGAACCGTGGTGGACCGGCAGTGGCGGAAGGAAACACCAACACGAACGACCTCGCGTTAGTCCTTTCGGGCGGCGGCGCGCGTGCGGCCTACCAGGCCGGCGTGGTCTCGGCCATCGCCGAGCGGGCTCCCCAACTCACCGTTCCAATCCTGACCGGCGTGTCCGCCGGCGCCATCAACACCATCTCCCTTGCCACTCATCCGGGCGGTTTCGCGGAATCGGCCGCGGCGCTCCGGACCGAGTGGTCCGGGCTCACCATCGAGCAGGTCTACCGGGTGCAGGTCGAGAACATCTGGGGGTCGGCCTTCCGCTGGCTCGGCCGCCGGCTCCGCGGTCGGGCCCGCGAGACGGTCGTTCGCGGGCTGTTCGACATGTCTCCCTCTGAGCGTATTCCTGAGCGGCCGGCGCGACATGGCCAATATCGACGCCAAGATTGGGCGGGGCGAATTGCGCTCGGTAGCGCTCAGCGCCACGAGCTACGGCACCGGCGAGACCATCACCTTCGTGCAGGGTGCGGATGGTGTCGCCATGTGGCAGCGTTCGCAGCGCCGGGCGGTGCGCCAGCCGCTCAGCTGGGACCACGTGCTGGCCTCGGCCGCGATTCCGCTCTTGTTCCCCGCCATCGAGATTGGGGACACCTTCTATGGTGACGGGAGCGTGCGCCAAGCGGCGCCGCTCGCGCCCGCCATTCACTTGGGTGCGGCCCGGATTCTCGCGATCGGCATGCGTCCGGTCTGGGCCCGGCGCCACGTGTCCGCGGACGCAGGCGAGTATCCCTCCACCGCCCAGATCCTAGGCATCCTGTTTCACTCCATCTTCCTCGACGCGCTGGACGGCGACGCCGAGCGGATTGGAGCGGGTGAACCGCACAGTGGCGAGGCTCCCGACCGGCACCGCGGTGCCCGACGGCCTCAGGCCGGTCGATCTTTTGGTGCTCCGCCCGTCGCGGGACCTGGGGGCGATGGCGCGGCCTCATTGGCACCGCTTGCCGCCGGTCATGCAACGCCTAGTGCGCTCGATCGGCGGCGAACGTGAGGGCTCGGCCGACTTCCTGAGCTATCTCCTGTTCGACCCGGCCTACACCGTGCCGCTCATGGAGCTGGGCTACGAGGATGTCATGGCCGAGTGGGACGCGATCGAGCGGTTCCTGGCGGGCGGGTAGCGGTGGTTGGTGGGAGGGCGGGGGCGGTGCTACTTTGCACGGGCCGTACGTCGGCGGGGCGTAGCGCAGCCCGGTAGCGCGCCTGCTTTGGGAGCAGGAGGTCCCGGGTTCGAATCCCGGCGCCCCGATGAGGGTGGGAGTAGGGAGTCGGACGGGGAGGCAGCTGAGGGTTATGCTGCAAAGGGTGTTATGCATGAGTGGGAGTTGGGCGGCCTCTGGCGCGTTCAACGGTTCAACCGTCTATCCCTCCAGACAGCGCCAACAGCTTGGCATCTTGGTGATTTGGGCTCTGGAGGTTGCCGGGTAGAGGTGGCGAAGCTCGCAGGATTGGGGCACATTTTCTCGCAGTCCATTCATCGTTAGGCAGTGCCAGGCCTTCACTCTCCGCAACTCCGGTTCAGTCCCCAACTCCTCAACGGATGATGTGATTGTTCGTCTCGGTGGTCGGCTCCTCGAACCACGGGATCCGCTCCGGGTACGCCCACGGTGGGCTAGGGTTTTCCCTAGCGCTCCGAGCAGTCCCGGGTCTGTCCGGGCTGTGGTGTGCGGCCGGCTCCCTAACCACCGTGTGCAGCTGGCGGGCGCTTGTGTTTTGAAGGAAGCCGTTGAATTGTGTGAGGGCGGGCACAACGCCCGCAGCTGACACAGATTCGTTAGGCTGGCCACGAGGTGCGATGCGCGGGAATCGATGACGCGGTCATGCGTCGATGTCGTCCGCACACTGGGCTCGCCGCAGCGTTCACATGGTGCACTCGTGCACTGACGCGCTGCCCACCGCGATTCGCGCGCCAACGTCCTTTCCAACGTCCGCAGTCCCTCCGAGGTCAGCGATATTCGTTGAGCGCGTCTCGAGTCGTGCTCGCTGCCAGCAGTTTCTGCGCCAACTGGATCGGCTGGTCCGCTCTGGTGCCTGAGAGCGAGCTCGCCAGCGCGCGGCGTACATGTCCCGACTGTCCGCTCAGGGCCAGCCTAACCACCGCGTGCAGTGGCCGGGCCTTGCTGGTTCTCAAGGAAGTCGTTGATTTGTGAGAGGGCGGGCGAGACGGCCCGCCACTGACGCGGGATTCGTTAGGCACGGCCTACTGGAATCGCGCGAGGAACTTCATGGACGGATCAGCGCCGATATGTCAGCCCTTGATGATGCCAGACGATGCAGCCCTCGTCCTGGGCGCGCTGCTCGCAGACGTTGACGCACAAGGGCCTGAGCGTGTCCGCGGCCCTGCCGAGGTACAAGCGATATTGGGCGTTGAGCGCGGCTCTGGAGCGAGTGGTCGATGACATTTTTCGCCCCGCGTACATGGACGCTGTTCCAGGACGCCCGATGAGCGATCTTCACGCAGCAGCCTCGGTTGACATGTTGATGCAGCCAGTGGCTCTAACCCCCGCGTGCAGTGACGAGCGGACCTTGCTGGTTTCAACGGAAGTCGTTGATTTGTGACGGAGGCGGGCCAGATGGCCCGCCACTGACGCGGAATTCGTTAGACGCTCGAAGAAAGGCAATGGAATCCGACGATCCATCGCCTGCGAGTCTCCTGCGACGTCCGGTGGACAGCCAGTGATCTCGTCATGCCGGCGCCTGGATGGAACCGACTGGCCTCGCAGCGGACAGTTGTGCCAGTGGACCTGCCTACAACGCCGATGTCGAATCACGTAGCGATGCACCATTCACGTGAGCTCGTTGCACAGCAGTTCTCAAACGCCACTGCAGAGGTCATGATCTACCGGGATGACCCCGGCATGCGCCCACGCTTGAATTCGTGACCCTCCTGCGTGGCTTGACCTCCCTGCCCATCCCAAGTTCGATAACATGGTTCGGCCGCGTCCACCGAGACAGACGCCACCTGCGCAATTTCCTGATCAGAGCGTAGTCATCTGTGAAACAAGCGCCCGATGACCGACGCCTGCGCGACCGAGTTGCCCGATCTCGGTCCGATAGCGCTGATTCCGCGGTCATCGACTCTGTCAGACACCGCGCTGCCTAACCACCGCGTGCAGTGGCCGGGCCTTGCTGGTTTCAACGGAAGTCGTTGATTTGTGAGAGGGCGGGCTGAGATGGCCCGCCACTGACGCGGGATTCGTTAGACAGTACCCGAAACAGCACGTATGCACAGCAGATGGTCTCTCCTGCGGATCCACAGTCTATCCTCGGATCCTGGCGTCCCGGGCCTGGCCGGATGTTGGTCCCAAGCCCGAGCTACGCCCGGACCCGATCGAGCGTGGTAGCTGGTCTCCGCGGAGGGCGATATGCCAGCTTCGTGCCACCCCGCGCGATGGTCGACGAGGCTTTCCCGGAGACTCTGTTTACTACCACTGTGCGCTATCGCCTCGCAACCCAATTCGACCCTACACGGGTAGGCCTGTTGGGTTCCGACACGGCCAGTATTCGCGAAACAGTCGCAGTGGTCATTGACATTCCCAACACGGCTCGCGACACCAGTCGCCCTGGTCTTGACAGTTTCTTTGCCGAGGGTCACCTCGCACCCTGGGTATGCCGCGTGCTGGGATTGCGGGATTCGCAGATGGGGTTGAGGTGATGAACGGGCTGCCTAACCACCGCGTGCAGTGGCCGGGCCTTGCTGGTTTCAAAGGAAGTCGTTGATTTGTGCACGGGCGGGCCGAGATGGCCCGCCACTGACGCGGGATTCGTTAGCAACTGTCTTGCAGCGATCGTGTCAAGCTGTTCTCGCGGGAGCCCAGTGGGTCTGCTCCCGCATCATGGCGTTTAGGGTCACGAGGAGCTTCCGCATGCAGGCGGTGAGGGCGACCTTGGCGGGCTTGCCCGCGGCGCGGAGGCGTTGGTAGAAGGCGCGAATGACCGGGTTGTGTCGGCTGGCAACCAAGGCCCCCATGTACAGGGCGGCCCGGACTGGGGCGCGACCGCCCCACACCATCCGCTTGCCGCGCCGCGTGCCGCTGTCTCGCGCGTGGGGGGCCACCCCGACCAGGGCGGCGATCTGCTTACGGTTGAGCCGGCCGAGTTCCGGCAGGGCCCCGATCAGGGTGCGGCTCACGACCGGGCCGATCCCGGGGACGCTTCGGAGCAGATCCTCAGTGGCGCGCCAGACAGGGCTGGCCTGGATGGTTTGGCCGAGGTCGGTGTCCACCCCGGCGAGTTGCCGCTCCAGCCAGCGGAGGTGCTGCTGGATCCCCCGCCGAATCTGGGGAGCGCGGGCAAAGCCGAGGCGGTTCCGCTCGGCCGTGAGCATCTCGAGGAGCTGGCGGCGGCGGGTGAGGAGGGCCCCTAAGGCCTCGGTGGCGGCGTCGGGGAGTGGGCGCGGTTCGGGGCGCACGCGTTCGGCAAAGAGTGCCAGCAGGGCGGCGTCGATCCGGTCGGTCTTGGCCAGCTGCCCGAGGGCTTTCCCGAAGTCGTGCACTTGGCGGGGATTCGCCACGACCACCGGCAGGCCGCCCGCCGCCAGGGCCGCGACCACGGTGTGCTCGAAGCCGCCGGTCGCCTCCAGGACCACGAGCGCCGGCGCTTCCTGGCGCACGCGGGTGACCAGCTCGGCGATGGCCGCCGGTTCATTGGGGACTTGCCAGGTCTCCCCGGATGGGCGGACGGCGATATCCAGCGTGGCCTTGCTCACGTCGATGCCGACGAAGACCGGAGTCGAACCCATGGGCGCCTCCTGCAGCAAACCTCGCGCTGGCCCGGCCTTGCGTGATCCGGCCTTGGTGGCCCCGGCAACTGTTCGGGCTCGTGGCGAGTGGTGGCGGGTGACGCCCGAGCTAACGATCGGTCTCGAGGACCCTAGGCGGAGCGAGCTGTCACCCCCCATAGTCTGGCCTCCGGTTTTCGGCTAGGCTAGATACAAGGCGGAACGGTCAGATCTTGATCGCCGCATCCGTGCCAGGCCACCAAGGGGGCGAATTCGGCCCAGCCGCACGGCGTTGGGGCCGTGCATCGCGTGCCAGAGATCCCAGTTCCGCTGCCCGTTCAACCAAAATTCTGCCGTTGTTCCCAGCAGCCGCCCAAGCCGGAGTGCGGTATCCGGGGTGACCCCCCGCTTCCCGTTGATGAGTTCATTCACGCGGGGGTAGGACACCTGAATGAGATCGGCCAACTCGGTTTGGGTCATGCCGAGCGGCTTCAGAAATTCCTCGAGGAGCATTTCGCCCGGGTGGGTCGGTGGTCGGTTCTTTGGGAGCACGGGGGCCTCACTTACCGATGGTAATCGAGAATCGCTATCTGATCGGGTCCGCGATCGGTCCACGCGAACGTCACTCGATACTGATCATTAATCCGAATGCTATACTGCCCGGCGCGATCGCCCTTGAGTTTCTCGAGCCGATTGGCGGGCGGGCTTCGGAGGTCGTCGAGTTGCTCAGCTTGATTCAACTGGTCCAGCTTGCGCCTAGCCACCTTCCACACCGCTTGCGGACACGTCTTCCTGGCGGCCTTGGAGTCCACTCCGTGGAAGATGTCCGCCGTGCCTGCCGACGCGAAGTGGAGGAGCATGGCGAAATATAACGTATCACGTTACATAGAGCAAATGAATCCGCCTAACCACCGCGTGCAGTGGCCGGGCCTTGCCGGTTCTCAGAGGAAGTCGTTGATTTGTGAGCGGGCGGGCGAGACGGCCCGCCACTGACGCGGGATTCGTTAGGCGGGCTGGGCCAAGACTCGGCCACCTTCCTCATCTCAGTTGTCCGGCGATCGGCCCTGGGAGTATCTTTTCCCCCATGCATACCTACACTGCTGTCGTCGAGCGTGATCCGGAAACTGGTGTCTTCGTCGGATATGTCCCCGGCTGGCCTGGGGCCCACTCCCAAGGCACCAGCCTTGACGAGCTCCAGAGCAATCTCCGCGAGGTTGTCGCGCTCCTGCTCGAGGATGGCGAGCCTAGTCTCGAGACCGAGTTCATCGGGATTCAGACCGTCCAGGTCGCCTAAGCAGTGGGTGACGTTCCCGTCCTCAAACCGCGGGAAGTCGAAAGGATCCTGGAGCGCTTGGGGTTCACGCTCGTTCGACAGCGCGGTTCACACAAACAGTACCGCCATCCTGATGGCCGAGCCACCACCATCCCCTTTCACGGCAGCCGAGATATCGCGCCGAGCCTGCTCCGGCTGATCGCCCGCGACATTGGACTCACGGTTCAGGAGTTTCTAGCGAATCGGTAAGAAGCCCGCCTAACCACCGCGTGCAGTGGCCGGGCCTTGCCGGGTCTGAAGGAAGTCGTTGATTCGTGCATGGGCGGGCGAGACTGCCCGCCACTGACGCGGGATTCGTTAGGCCGCACCCTAAGGTTTGATGAGACCACTCGTTCTTCTTTTTTGCTTCGCCCTGCCGCGACTTGCAGCCAGTCAGGTAGCTGACTCGACCATTTGCTACGCCGCGCCTTGGTTCACCGGTGGTAGTGGCTATCGGTTGTGGCCAGATGATGCGTGGCAGAGCGGCCAGGATACGACTCGGCGTAGCACCGACTTCGTCGTTCGGCAGCTCGCGGGCACTTATCGCATGATCGAAGTAACAACCGAAGGAGTGGACCTCAGACACCATGCGAAAGAGTGGAGGCTTACCCTCGGACGCCCTCGCGCCGACCGTCTTGCTCATTGGACCCAACGGTGGAGGGGGCATGCAGAGTTCTTTCCCTTGGCCGGAGAACGAAGGCTGCTTCGCGCCGGTTCCTTAGATTCTACCTTTGTCTCAGTCCCGGAAGATTCGATCATCCAAGAAGTGCGTCTGATATATCGGGGGCGTGACCACCTCACCCTCCAAGGCGCACCGTTTGAAGTCTTCGGCGGGACCGGAGGTTTCTATTGGGTATGGGAAGTGGCAGCGGACGGCTCGTTCTCAGGGCGATGGGAGGAGGGCGGTGTGGGGCATCTACGTTACCCAGTCACCGGCCGGTCAGCTTGGGGAACAGCCAGGCGGCTACTTCTGTGCCTTCCGGAATCCTGGCTGACTGGCGCAGCCTAACCACCGCGTGCAGTGGCCGGGCCTTGCTGGTTCTGAAGGAAGTCGTTGATTAGTGCACAGGCGGGCGAGACGGCCCGCCACTGACGCGGGATTCGTTAGGCGGCGGCCATGTTGAGTTTTCAGTCTCCCGATTGCGAAATGACCCTTGAAGAGGGCCTGGGCGAGCTTTACGGCAGCCGTGGTGATCTGGTAACCGGGCGTGGCGCCTCGGATTCGGCTCGGGAGTTCTTCCGGTGTCATGACGTAGCTCACGTGGTGTTCGGCTGCAGCACGACGCTCACCAACGAGGCCATGGTGAAGATCTGGAGCTTCTTCGGCACGACGGCCGGCCTTTTCCTCATTCGAGACTATCGGTCTCCTGAGTCGAAAGAAATCTATGAGCAGATCAAGCGGGGCGATATCTCCGGAACCGCGCTCCGATCCATAGTGAACATCCCACTCGTTCTCTTCCGCTGCCTGCGGATGCGGAAGCGCTGGCCTTGGTCCGATTTCGAAAGGTACACGAACGTTCGCCTGACCGAGATCCGGAGAGAGTTCAGAATCAAGGTCGTAACGGTCCCCTGAGGCGGACCGAGCATCGGCTCCTGCTCGCTGTGGTCCGCCGCCTAACCGCCGCGTGCAGTGGCCGGGCCTTGCTGGTTTCAACGGAAGTCGTTGATTAGTGCAGAGGCGGGCGAGACGGCCCGCCACTGACGCGGGATTCGTTAGGCGGTCGCGTATGAGCGCCGACATCCAAATCACAATCTGCGGAGACGTAGAGCGCGAGCGCACGGTCGCAGAGCTCTCGCACGCGGATTCAGGCAATTTCATTGGACTTGTTTACGAGGACCCGGACGGTTGGAAGGAAGAGATCCAAGAGCGCCCGCTTCCGGAGCCAGTGCGCGCAGCGATACGAGTGCGCCCGTGAGAAGCTGCGGAATTACATCAACCGCCGAGGTGAGAAGATTCCTCCGGGCCTGACAGCCGCTGGTCTTTCCCTCTGGCTCATGGAGAAGGACGACGGCACCGCAATGGGAAGGCCCGTCGGTTCCTGACCTCGCCGCCTAACCACCGCGTGCAGTGGCCGGGCCTTGCTGGGGCTGAAGGAAGTCGTTGATTAGTGAGCAGACGGGCGAGACGGCCCGCCACTGACGCGGGATTCGTTAGGCGGGCTGGTGCAAGACTCGGCCGCCCTCCTCATCTCGTTGTCCGGCGATTGGCCCTGCAGTATCTTGTCCCATGCATACCTACGCTGCTGTCGTCGAGCGTGATCCGGAAACTGGTGTCTTCGTCGGATATGTCCCCGGCTGGCCTGGGGCCACTCCGAAGGCACCAGCCTTGACGAGCTCCAGAGCAATCTGCCGCTGAGGTTGTCGCGCTCCTGCTCGAGGATGGCGAGCCTAGTCTCGAGACCGAGTTCATCGGGATTCAGACCGTCCAGGTCGCTTAAGCCGATGGGTGACGTTCCCGTCCTCAAACCGCGGGCAGTCGAGGGATCCTGGAGCGCTTGGGGTTCACGACTCGTTCGACAGCGCGTCGCACGAACAGTACCGCCACCTGACGCCGAGCCACCACCATCCCCTTTCACGAGCCAGATATCGCGTCGAGCCTGCCCGCTGATCGCCCGCGACATTGGACTCACGGTCCAGGCAGATTTCTAGCGAGATCGGTAATGAAGCGCCGCCTAACCACCGCGTGCAGTGGCCGGGCCTTGCCGGTTCAAAGGAAGTCGTTGATTTGTGCACGGGCGGGCGAGACGGCCCGCCACTGACGCGGGATTCGTTAGGCGGGCTGGGCCAAGACTCGGCCGCCCTCCTCATCTCAGTTGTCCGGCGATCGGCCCTGGCAGTATCTTTCCCCCATGCATACCTACACCGCTGTCGTCGAGCGTGATCCGGAAACTGGTGTCTTCGTCGGATATGTCCCCGGCTGGCCTGGGGCCCACTCCCAAGGCACCAGCCTTGACGAGCTCCAGAACAATCTCCGTGAGGTTGTCGCGCTCCTGCTCGAGGATGGCGAGCCTAGTCTCGAGACCGAGTTCATCGGGATTCAGACCGTCCAGGTCGCCTAAGTAGTGGGTGACGTTCCCGTCCTCAAACCGCGGGAAGTCGAGAGGATCCTGGAGCGCTTGGGGTTCACGCTCGTTCGACAGCGCGGTTCACACAAACAGTACCGCCATCCTGACGGCCGAGCCACCACCATCCCCTTTCACGGCAGCCGAGATATTGCGCCGAGCCTGCTCCGGCTGATCGCCCGCGACATTGGGCTCACGATTCAGGAGTTTCTAGCGAATCGGTAAGAAGCCCGCCTAACCACCGCGTGCAGTGGCCGGGCCTTGCTGGTTTTGAAGGAAGTCGTTGATTAGTGCACAGGCGGGCGAGCCGGCCCGCCGCTGACGCGGAATTCGTTAGGCGGCGCGTGCATCCAATGAGAATGCGATCCGTTTTCACGATGTTTCTGCTCGCCTCGATTGCTTGCAGCAATGCGGCACCCCATGACCCGTGCAACCCCATTGATCCGGTGCTGGCCAATTCGTCATTTGTTGCCGTCATCGAACCGACGGCAGGTCTGCGTATCTCGAGTCCCATGCAGGTGCGCGGCTGCTCAAGGACCTTTGAATCCAACATTGTGTGGGAACTCCGATCGCGCGATGGGAGTATCCTCGCCACTGGGCACACATCTGGCGGCGGGGTTACTGGAGCGGCGCCGTTCTCATTCGCCGTAACGTTCACCGTCTTCACGCCCGCACTTGGTCACCTAGAAGTATTTGAGCCCGACGAGTCGGACGGCGAAGGGTTTCCTGGCGGGCGTTCCATTGTCCCACTCGTTCTCCTGCCGAGCCCTGAGTAGGCCGCCGCCTAACCACCGCGTGCAGTGGCCGGGCGCTTGTAGTTTTCTAAAGGAAGTCGTCGATTTGAGTAAGGCGGGCTAGGTAGCCCGCCACTGACGCGGGATTCGTTATGTCGCCACAGCACATGCCCAGCAATGTCGTGACATTGTGGCCAGACTAGATATTTGTCGCGGAGTCTCATTTCTTGATGACCGATATGAACGGAGATCTTTGGAGGTGAACAGATGATGAAGGAACCACGGTTAGTGACACGCGAGGTCCCGAAAGCGCTGCGCTGGTTTGTACTGGGTTCCTGCGTGCTGCTGGGATCGTGTGCCCATGCGCCGAGCGTTGCCAACAGAGTGGGCGGCAAGACAGCTCTCGCTTGCACGAATTCGTCGTGCTCTTGTCACGATTCCACTGCCGCTCTGCGTCAAGTCGTGGCGGAGTTTCAGTCTCGACAACAGAACGCCGCTGTCGTTGTTGGCATCCGCCATAATGGACACACAGTTTTCCTTGAAGCAACTGGTTTTGCCAACCTTGAAAGTCGCGTGCAAGTTGATTCCGCGATGGCTTTCGGGATCGCCAGCATCACCAAGGCATTTACTGGCGTGGCATTGCTGAGGCTGGTAGAAGACGGGCGCATAGATCTCAACGCCGAGATTCAACGGTATGTGCCAGAATTCCCGCGTCATCCCAGCGGTCGGCCCGTAACGGTCCGGATGCTGGCTCATCACCTTGGCTCCCTTCGGCACTGGGGAGCAGAACGCAACGAGTCGCTGTACACGCGGCATTTTGACAACGTAGCCGATATCCTGCCGCTCTTTCGAGACCAACCTTGGGTACCGGACCTCGCGCCACTGACGCGGTACTCGTATTCCAGTTACGGCTACAACGCACTCGCTATGGCGATACAGAGTGCGTCCGGAAGCTCATACCAGCGGTTCCTCAATGACTCGGTGTTGGGGCCACTCGGCCTTCGATCGGTCCAACTCGATCGCCCCGGCCTTGGCGATACACGACGCCCGTCACGCTACTCTTGGTATGACCTGGCCGACTTCCACGAGCTCACGGATGCGCCCCAGCGTGTCCCGGACTGGGATTACAGTCACAACATGGCTGGAGGAGGACTTGTTTCGAATGTGGAGGATCTGCTGACGTTCGGACGCGCCATGCGCTCACCGGGGTTCCTGAGCGAGGGTTCGATCGACCTCGTGTGGACGCGGCCGGTCGTAGAAGGAATCGAGTCGCCGATGAGCTTCGGCTGGTTCCCGAGAGAGCATGGGGCATCGCGAATCAGCATCAGTGGCTCGAATACTGGCGCACAGGCGGGATTGACCGTCTGGAAGGACCAAGACTTTGTCGTGGCCGTACTTGCAAACAGCTGGGGGCGTGGTTCGCGGAGTGGTGAGTTCGTGGACGACGGACCGGATGGGTTCATTGGTCGGTTGGCCGCCGTTTGCGGCGTACGTTGAAAGAGACGAGTCGACAGATGCCGAGATTTGGGGAGCCGAATAGCGACATAACCAGCCGATGAAGCTGACGGTCGCCTACGGCGCCCGCAGCTAATCGGCAAGGCGTTAGGCGTCCCGATAATCTCTCAAGGAATTCTCCCATGAACCAGAGGAAAATGGTCTCTTCCGGGAGCCCTTACGAGCCTGTGGTTGGCATTTCTCGCGCCGTTCGCATTGGGAATGTCGTCGCGGTTGCCGGGACCGCGCCCCTTGGGCCGGACGGCAAGACAGTCGCTCCTGGCAATGCCGCGGCACAGGCGCGCCGGTGTTTTGAGATATCGAGGGAAGCGCTCGCACGACTTGGTGCTACCCTTCAGGACGTCATCCGCACGCGCATCCTCCTCACCCGGATAGAGGATTGGGAAGCCGTGGCGTCCGTCCATGGCGAGTTCTTTCGTGATATCCGCCCCGTGAACACTATCATGCAGGTTGACGGCTTTATCGACCCCGAGTGGTTGATCGAGACTGAAGTTGATGCCGTACTTGAACCGGACGCCTAACCACCGCGTGCAGTGGCCAGGCCTTGCCGGGACTGAAGGAAGCTGTTGATTAGTGCGCAGGCGGGCGCGACGGCCCGCCACTGACGCGGGATTCGTTAGGCAGGCTGGGCCAAGACTCGGCCGCCCTCCTCATCTCAGTTGTCCGGCGATCGGCCCTGGCAGTATCTTTTCCCCCATGCATACCTACACCGCTGTCGTCGAGCGTGATCCGGAAACTGGTGTCTTCGTCGGATATGTCCCCGGCTGGCCTGGGGCCCACTCCCAAGGCACCAGCCTTGACGAGCTTCAGAGCAATCTCCGTGAGGTTGTCGCGCTCCTGCTCGAGGATGGCGAGCCTAGTCTCGAGACCGAGTTCATCGGGATTCAGACCGTCCAGGTCGCCTAAGCAGTGGGTGACGTTCCCGTCCTCAAACCGCGGGAAGTCGAGAGGATCCTGGAGCGCTTGGGGTTCACGCTCGTTCGACAGCGCGGTTCACACAAACAGTACCGCCATCCTGATGGCCGAGCCACCACCATCCCCTTTCACGGCAGCCGAGATATCGCGCCGAGCCTGCTCCGGCTGATCGCCCGCGAAATTGGACTCACGGTTCAGGAGTTTCAAGCGAATCGGTAAGAAGCCCGCCTAACCACCGCGTGCAGTGGCCTGAAGTTGCCCCAGAAAAGTGGACACGCGGTTACGTAGGACAGACAGCGAATTGAGCCTCGCGCTCGTCGGGTGAGCGGTACCCGTTGCTCGAGTGCCGACGGGTGCGGTTATAGAAGGCCGCGATGTACTCGAAAATCGCCAGGCGCGCCTCCGCGCGCGTGCGATAGCGGTGCTGGTAGACCAGCTCGGTCTTGAGCGTGTGAAAGAAGCTCTCGGCCACGGCGTTATCGAGGCAGCGCCCCGGCCGGCTGGTGCTGGCGATCGCCCGATGCGCCGCGAGTTGCTGCTGGACCCGCGTGGCGAGGTACGGCCCGCCCCGATCGGAGTGGACCAGGAGCCCGGGCGCGGGCCGTCGGTCGGCCAGGGCCATGGCGAGGGCCTCGGACGCGAGCTGCTGGTCGAGGGTCGGCGCCATCGCCCAGCCGACGATGCGCCGGGCGTAGAGATCGAGAACGATGGCGAGGTGCAGCCACCCTTGACCAGTGCGGACGGACGTGATATCCGAGACCCAGCGCTGATTCGGTGCCGCCGCGGTGAAGTCGCGGCGCAGCCGATTGGGGGCGGCGGGCAGCTCGGCCCGGGCCGTGGCGGTCCAGCGAAAGCGGCGCTCGGTGCACGCGACGATCCCCTCGCGCCGCATGAGGCGCGCGATACGATGGCGGCCGGCCGCGACGCCCTGTGCCTGGAGCTCGCGGTGAATGCGGGGCGCTCCGTACGTCCGCCGGCTCGCGGTGTAGGCCGCGTGGATGTGCACGAGCAGCGCGTCGTTGCGCTCGGCTTGGCGGGGTGCCGGCCGCTGCGCCCACCGGTAGAAGCCGCTGGTCGAGACCCCGAGCACGCGACAGAGGCTGCGCACGCGGAACTCGGCGCGGTGGGCGGCAATGAAGTGAAACTTCACTTCTGGTCGTCCGCGAAGTACGCCAAGGCTTTTTTTAGGATGTCGCGCTCCTCCGTGACGGCCCGCAGGCGCTGTTGGAGCTGCCGGAGTTGCTCGGCCGGGGGCGCCAGTCGGCCGGAGCCGGGGAACGCCGCGGGCACGTCGGGCTCGCGGGCGAGCTGGGTCTTCCAGCGCTGCAGGAGGCTGCGAGCGATCCCGAGATCATGGGCGACCTCGTTGACGGTCCGCCCACCGAGAACGAGGGCCACGGCGTCCTTCTTAAACTGCGGTGTGAACGTCCGACGGATCCGGCTGGGCTTCCTGGCCATGTGACACCTCCTCGAGTCAACGTACTGACTCTTCTTGAGGTGTCCACTTTTCGGGGTAAGGTCAGCCGGGCCTTGCTGGTTTTGAAGGAAGTCGTTGATTAGTGCACAGGCGGGCGAGACGGCCCGCCACTGACGCGGGATTCGTTAGGCAGTCCCTCCCCAAAGCAGAAGTATCCGCGACCTTGCGAAGTACATACTCCGTATGTACATTGAAGTATGGCTGACCTCCGGTTCGAGTGGGATCCACCGAAGAATCGCACCAACCAACGGAAGCACGGGGTCAGCTTCGAAGAGGCCGAGACGGTCTTTGCCGATGAGCGTGCGGTGTTGCTCGATGATCCCGATCACTCCGCCAGCGAAGATCGCTTCCTCTTGTTGGGGTTCAGTGCGGGCCTCCGGACACTGGTGGTGTGCCATTGCTACCGTGAGACCGACGAGACGATCCGCATCATCTCGGCCCGGAAGGCAACTCGATCAGAGCGCCGCGAGTATGCGCAGAGATGGGAACTATGAGACGCGAATATGATTTCTCAAAAGGGCGACGGAATCCCTACGCCAAGCGCTTGAAGAAGTCGGTCACCATCCGGCTTGATGAACCGACGATTGAGTACTTCAAGGAGCTCGCCGCGGAGACGGGCATTCCCTACCAGACGTTGATTAACCTGTATTTGCGCGATTGTGCCGGCAGTGGCCGCCGACTCTCGCTGGACTGGAAGCCCCGCAAGTCCAAAGGGGCTGCCTAACCGCCGCGTGCAGTGGCCGGGCCTTGCCGGGACTCAAGGAAGTCGTTGATTAGTGCATGGGCGGGCGAGACGGCCCGCCACTGACGCGGGATTCGTTAGGTCGCCCATGAGAAGCTTCATTGCAGCCTGCTTTTGCCTGCTGTTGCTCGTCTCCCCGGCCTTCGCCCAATGGAAGGTGGTCACGGTAACAGCGGCCGGTCCCGAGGATCGCCCGGAGGCGCTACCCACGGATCTTTGGCTAAAGATCGAATTGAAGAACGATTCGAAAGAGACCCTCTATGTGCCGGGATTGTGGGGGAAATGGTACATGATCGAGTCCTTCATCAAGGATGCGGACGGCGACGTTTGGCAGCGCAGCAACGTGGGGGTCGACCAGGAACTGGTCATGACTCCCGTCGCGCCCGGCGCCACGATCAATGCAGGCGGGCGTTACTCGCGCGAGCATGTCGGGCGTTTGATGTTGCTCACCTTCAAGGTCGCACGGTCAAAAGACGACAAGCAAGGTTCTCTCATTCTGGTGGGACCGTTTACGATACCGGCACCTGCTGAAGCGAAGAAGAAGTAACGCCAAGCGAATCGGCGACCTAACCCGCCGTTGCACTGGGGTGTCAAGATGACCCCACCTAGAAGCGTTGTCCGGCGGATATGTGCAATTGCTGTTGGGACCGTGGTACTCCTTGGGGGAGTCGCCAAAGTCTGCCCGGCCCAGGTTGCCGTGCCGGCTGAGTCGAAGTTTGCCATCTACATAGATGAGGATGCCGCCGCACTTGGCTGGACCCCGCTCCGCGCGATAGGCGCGTTGGGTCCAGACGAACGAGAGATTCGCGTGTGGGTTGGCTTCGGCTTGTTCCAGCCCGAGGATGTCCTACGCCTTAGGGAAGACCCGACAGGAATCCGAGGAACGCGCGTCTTCTACTGGCGACCGGGACGAGATGCGGCCTGGGAGGAAGAGGCTGAACGAGAGCCGAATCTAATCAGCAACCGCGAGCTGCGAGCGAGTTTGCAGCAACACTTCGGCTGCTCCTCCTTCCTCGAGCGCGCCGAGTACGAACTGTGCGAGGTGACACTTGCACAGGGCCAATCGTGGCCCTCCATTCTTGCTAGCCTCGACTCACTGGATATCGAGATACTCCCTGATGAGGCAACCGTCATACCGCCTGGGCGGATAGGACTGGATGGCGTCACCATGGTGGTCGAGGTGCTGGCCGGGTCCCAGTATCGCACGTATAGCTACTGGTCCCCTAAGGCCACTGCTCCGCAGCCTGAGGTCCGGCGGGCGGCGGCTATCCTCGACGCGGTCAGCGACATTGGCTATGTGAAATAGCCGTGAGCCGCCGCGTCCTAACCACCGCGTGCAGTGGCCGGGCCTTGCTGGTTTCAACGGAAGTCGTTGATTTGTGCGCAGGCGGGCGCGATGGCCCGCCACTGACGCGGGATTCGTTGGACCGACGAGCGTGAGCACCATCGCCGTTCACGCCCACGAAACCGCGCAAGTCCGGGATGCGTGGCGGCGCGCAGGCCCTAAGATCGGTACAGCTCTTGGCGTCGAATGCAGTGCTTAACACATCCGGAGGTGACAATTCATGAAGAACATCAGTTTCGCCGTTCTAGCCGCGGCAGCCACTCTCGTTGTCTCGGCTTGTACCGGAGATGCGCCGCCGAGCAATGCCAACGCACCTCGCACCGTTGCAAAGACCGCTCCAGCCGAACCAACGAAGGATGCGCTCTTGGCGCTCGAGAAGAGCGCATACGAGGCGTGGAAGGTAAAGGACGCAACGTTCTGGGACACGTTTCTTTCGGACAAGTTCGTCGGCTACGGTACGTCGGGCAAGCTCGACAAGGCATCAGCCAAGAAGGAATACACCGGCACTGATTGCGAGATCAGGAGCTACGAGGTATCCGACGAGCAGATGACACGGCTCGGTCAGGACGCGGCACTGATCACTCACAAGACGACTGTGGACGGCACATGCGGCGGAGAAGCGGTCCCGGATCAGAGCTGGGTGGCGAGCGTGTACGTTCGGGATGGCGATCGATGGAAGGCAGCCTTCCACGCCGAAGCGCCGGTGGTCGATCCCAACGCGGCTCCCGCAACACCGGTTGGCAAGCAGGCGGCGCCTGCAGAGGGCGAGGCTCAACCCGCCCCTCGCGATCCCGACGCCGATGCTATGCTCATCGCCGAAAGAGCGCTCTGGGAAGCCTGGAGAGGTCACGACGCCAAGACGATCGAGGGCCTGACGACCCGGGAGATCTCATTCATCAATATCTTCGGCACCTACTTTGCGAACAAGGCCGATGCGCTTAAGGACTGGACCGGGACCGGATGCGACGTCAAGAGCGTCAGCGTTACCAACGCCGCGGGCACGATGCTCTCGCCGACCGTCGGGATCCTAACGTTCCGGGGTGGGGCCGACGGCACCTGTTACGGCCAGAAGGTTGGATCTGTTTGGGGCACGTCGATCTACGTCAAGGACGGCGATGCGTGGAAATGGACCTTTGGAATCAATTTGCCCGCACCCGGGGAAGGCGTCTAGAGGCTGCGGGCGTTGTACGGAGCGCAGCTGGGAGACGCAGGTGAGTCTCACGTCGTGAGGGCGTCCGATTGGCACAAATAGTCAAAGCGCCGAACCACACGGCTTGCGTCGAACCAACGTGATTGAGATCCGACAAGAGCACTCAGAAGACGCCGCGGCGATCCGCGATCTGAATCGCCGGGCCTTCGGTCAAGAGCAAGAGGGCAAGATCGTCGATGCGCTACGAGCCAATGACGGGGCTCAGTTGTCGCTAGTGGCGGCCAACGAAGGGCGAGTCGTCGGGCATATCATGTACAGCCCTCTTTGGGTGGGCCAGGTCAAAGGCAGCGCTCTCGGGCCAATGGCCGTCGACCCCGAAGTTCAACGCCAAGGAATCGGAACGAAACTGGTCGAGGCCGGCAACGCGTGGCTGCGTCGCGACGGCTGCCCGTTTGTTGTCGTCATCGGGTACCCCGAGTTCTATCCACGATTCGGCTTCAGGCCCGCTCGAGCTCTCGGAATCACGTGCGAATGGGAAGTGCCCGACGACGTCTTTATGATTCTTGTGCTCGACGAGACCAAGATGTCAGGCGTGACCGGGAACGCCGTATACAGGCCGGAGTTCAGCGATGAGGCGTAGACAACGTGCCGCCGAACCAGCGGTTGCAGCCGACGGCGGGCCTGGCGCATCATGGGGCCGCCGCGGCTGAACCGCGGTCGTTCGTTAGAACGTACCCGCGACCGTACAGGGAGCCGGAATGCCTGAGCCGTGGCTTCGGGGGCCGATCGAGGGGATTGATTCGCTGCTACAGCCCACGGCTCATGCTTTGGTGATGGCCCAAGAGGACGTCGCCGCCGCTTGTCGGGATCTAACCGAGCATCAGCTTTGGCTACGACCGGGGGGAATCGCGTCGATCGGGTTCCACTTGGCGCATCTCTCGGGGAGTACCGAGAGACTGCTCACCTATGCGCGCGGAGATCAGCTGTCCGATGAACAACTGGCTCATCTCCGACAGGAGCGTGAAGTCGACCAGGAGCGTCCCAGCAAACGCCATCTCCTCGAGCGTTGGGCACGCGTGTCGGCGACGGCCCTGACGATACTCTCCGCCACCCCGGCCGACGCCTTGCTTGAGCCGCGACGGGTCGGCCGAGCGGAACTGCCCTCGAACGTGCTCGGCCTACTATTCCACGTTGCGGAGCATGCAGCTCGGCATGCCGGCCAAGTGGTGACAACAGCGAAGCTGGTGCGCAGTGGCTGAGTTTGATGCGGATACGTAACAGGAATTGCTGTTGTCGGCCTGAGCTCCGAGGGCAGCTCGCTTGCGCTCGCTGGCCCAGTTGATCGGCCCGCTCACGTGATGGCGTTCCTCATAGAAATGACAACAGGCCGCATGACACCCGGGTGCAGCGCACGGCGTTCCGCCGCCGCTGAACCGGATCGTGAGCCGCCTTCCCAGCCGTCTACATCAGGAGGCATGAATGAAGGCCATCTCGCACACGCGCTACGGACCTCCCGAGGTCCTCCAGCTCCTGGACCTTCCGGCGCCTGTTCCTCGCGAGAGCCAAGTACTCGTCAAGGTCGTCGCCGCATCGGCAAATGCGCTCGACTGGCGGCCATTGACTTTTCCACCCCCGGTTCTCCGTGTGCTGGGCGGAGGGCGTTCGAAGCCCACTGACGGCTCCTATGGAGTCGACCTTGCTGGCTCCGTTGAGTCGGTCGGCTCGAGGGTGACGCGTTTTAGGCCCGGGGACGAGGTGTTCGGCGTCGGCACGGGAGCCTTTGCCGAGTACGCCTGCGCGGAGGAGAGAAAGCTCGCCGTGAAGCCAGCGACCGTTTCGTTCGAGGCCGCAGCGGCATCCCCCGTCGCAGGAAGCACTGCCCTTCAGAGCCTACGTGACAGAGGTAGGCTCCAGCCGGACCACGAGGTCCTCATCCACGGTGCTTCCGGCGGCGTCGGCACTTTCGCGGTGCAGATTGCCAAGTACTTCAACGCTCGTGTGACCGCGGTGTGCAGCACCCGGAACGTCGAGATGATCCGCTCAATCGGCGCAGATGCAGTCATTGACTATGGCAAAGAAGACTTCGCCAAGCTCCCCCAGCGTTTCGATCTGGTCCTCGCGGTCAACGGGTCCCGCCCGCTCTCCCACTACTGGCGCGCCCTAAAGCCCGCCGGCACCTGTGTTGTGGTGGGAGGTTCCTTCGCTCAAATCGTTCCCGCATTCGTTCTTGGTCCCTGTCTGTCTGCCTTCGCATCAAAGGCCTTGCGGTTCATGGTAGCGAGTATCAACCAGCAGGACCTGACGTTTCTCGCGCGACTGCTCGCCGAAGGCAAGGTGGTTCCCGTCATCGACAGACGATTCGGGTTGGCCGAGGTCGCCGACGCTATGAGGTATCTCATCCGGGAACACCCTCGAGGCAAGGTAATCATAGCGATGGACGAAGAAGCACGTCAGTAGGGCCATGGAAGGAAACGGCCCGACCGAAGGCAGTCTGGTTCCGATGAACCTGATCATCGCGGGCATCAACCCGCTGGCCACCGACATGGTGGCGGCAGACATCATGGGATTCGGGGCGCGGGACGTTCCCACGCTTGCCTGGGCCTACCGGGCGGGTCTGGGTCCAGCGAGCGTGAGCGAGGTCGAAGTGAGAGGAGAGAAACTGGACAACGTGCGCCGACCATTCGCGAAGCCGAACGTGGTCACCTGGGAGAGCATCAACCAGGCGTGGGGGGTGCAAGAGCTGTAGCACCGGCCACATAGTGGAAATAGGGAGTTCGAGTCGACACTTCGTCGTGCAAGGGGGTGTTCGGGCCCCTTCTTGCTTATGGGTCCCCGACCCGGGCATTTTCGCTCGGGTGACATTCCGTCTATTGAGCCTGGGAGGTCGTGTGTTCCGAGCCTTGCCACCGGTGTTTCCCGTTCTGCTGCTTGCACTCGTGGTTGGTGGGTCCGCGCCGGCTCAGGCACTCCAACAGGACACCAAGGCTTACCAGCCCCTCGTCGGGTCGTGGGCCGGCGTGCTCGAGTATCTGGACTACGGTGACGATCGCACGCTGGTTCAGCTGCCGACGCACCTGGTGTCAAAGCCTACCGGCGACGGCGCTGGAATCCTGTTCGCGTTTTCCTACCAGGAGCCGGACGGCCGAGTCGTGACTAGCACCGAGCGGCTCATTCCGTCATCCGACGGGATCTACTTCGGGGAGCTCTGGCAAATCGAGGAGCAGGTGCACGACGGCAAGACCGGAGATCTCCGCCTCGTGCTCAGTCGGCAGGGTGAGGACAACAACAAGCAGGCGACGATTCGCGGCACGGTCGTCATGGAGGGCGACGACCTCACGATCACCCAAGAAGTCCGCTACCTCGGGTCTACCGAGTGGCTCCGGCGGCATCAATACCGGCTCGAGCGGGCGGGCCCGACGCGGCCGGATCCTGAGGCGTTGGTCGGCACGTGGCGGGTCGACCTCCGGCCGACGCCGGACGCTGAGGCGTATTATCGGGAGTTCGTCGTCCGGCGGGTCGATGGCGAAACATTCGAGGGTTCGTTCTACGGCACAGAGCTCCAACACGGCCGGGTCAACACCGATTGGGGGTCCCTGCATTTCGCGTTCGCGACGAGTGACGGTTCCGGCGTCTACAACACATCCGGCGTCTTGGACGGTGACAAACTCCGCGGCACGACCCACTCCCTGGGGCGCGAATTCCTGGCGGTGTGGACTGCGGAGCGGGTGCAGTAGACACGAGGACTTACGCTGGCCGCTCAGCGGACCGGCAGCTGGGAGTCACTGAGGGGGGAAGGCATGAAGAGCATCGCCGACCCGACCGCGCTCGAGCAACTCATCGAGCGTCTGAACGCCCTCGCCCCCGATACGCCGCGCAAGTGGGGGACGCTCACCGCGGGCGAGATGCTCTGCCACCTGGGCGATGCGACATCCTCGGTCTTGAAGCGAGGGGCGACCGAGCGCGCCGATCCGGCATCCACGCCGGCCCGAACCCACCCGATCCTCAAGTGGATCGCACTTCGTTCGCCGCTGCCCTGGCCGCAGGGGCTCAAGACCCCGGCCGCGGTCGACCCGCACGCTGACGGTACCAAGGCCGGCGATTTCGAGGCCGACCGCAAGCGGGCCATTGCCGGGCTCCGGACCTTTGCCGCGGCACCAGCCAGTGCCCTGGCCGCGAAGCCACGGAGCCTTTGGAAGGATGAACATCCACGACTGGCACCGGTGGGGTTATCGGCACACCGACCATCACTTGCGGCAGTTCGGCCGGTAGACATCGTCAGCACGGCGTTGCACGCCTCTCCCGCCGACATCAACAACGTCGTACCGTTTGTGATCCGTTTTCTGGGTCTCAGCAGAATCGCGCACAACCCCTTATGTTTCATTCATACTACACGATCATCGTGTGCTCGATCTCATTTCCTCCGACCCCGAGATCCCAGTGCCCAAGCGTAACTACGGCTTCGAGAAGCGTCAGAAGGAAATCGCCAAGCGCGAGAAGCGCGAAGAGCGGCTGAAGCGCCGCCGCGAACGCAATGCGTCGAGCGATAGCGCGACAGGAGATCAGGCCGACGACTCCACCCCTCCCGATTCGCCCGCGATTCAGCCATAACCTCGAGCGGAGGACCTGACCCGTCGGCCGCGAGGCGAGGGGTTTATCTTTCGAGTAGCTCGGCCAAACCTCGTCCTGCACCTGGAGTCACCTCTGAGTTCCTTCAAACCGCAGCAACGCCACCTCGCCATTGGAGACCGGACGTTCCATTTCGTCGCCTATGAAGGCACACCGCCCAATCCCCGCAAGGGAGAGCCGGGCGGCGAGCCCACCTGGTTCTTGATGGTGGAGGGTCGCCGGTGCGCCGCTATGCCGTATGATTCGGCCCAGCCCCTGTCGGAAGTGGATCGCGCGTTGGAACGTTGGGCCTTCGCCAACGCGGTTGGCCCGGCCGTCCCTAGACGGGAGAAACGGGCAGCTCGCACCCGGCCCAGCACACAATGGTGGGGTCCTAACTAATAGCCGGATAGGACCGTAGGGCGTTCCGCATTCGATCGGTCTCACTCGAGGCCGATCCAACGAACCGGGAGGTCCGATGAAACCCGCTACGGTCGTCACCGTCCTCTTCCTCTTCGTCGTCGCACTGCTGCACCTGGTCCGACTCATCCTCGGCGTGACGGTCACGGTGGACGGCACGACCGTCCCCATGTGGGCCAGCGTCGTTGCCAGCATCGGACCGGCCGCGCTCGCGATCTGGCTCTGGATCGAACGCGCCCCGCGCCACGAGTGATCATCTCGGCGCCGGCTCCGTGGAATCCAGAGTTTCTATCACGCCGGGCACGGGAATGCTATCCACGGCGGAGTCGATCAGCGTCTGGGCCTTCCTGCCTCAACCTGGCCCAACACGCGCGTAGGCTCGCCCACTCGCCGCCGGAGAAACTCGGCCCGCTCCATCCGTCGCTCGATCTCGGCCACGTAGCGGCGGTACGACCGGCTCTCCACGCCTGGATGCCAGCTGGACGGGCGGGGCAGACTGGCCGCGAGCTGTGCAGCCTCGGATTCGGTGAGCCACGCCGCGGACTTGCCGAAATAGTGCCGCGCCGCAGCCTCCGCCCCGTAGATCCCGCGCCCGAACTCCACCACGTTCAGGTAGATCTCGAGGATCCGGTCCTTGCCGAGCCGAGCGCTCGAACTGACGGGTGAGGATGGCCTCCTTGAGCTTCCTGAGCGGGTTTCGTGATGGCGAAAGCCAGAGATTCTTGGCCAGCTGCTGGGTGATGGTCGAGGCGCCCCGTGGCGCCTCCCATTCGGTGATGGCCTTTCGGAGCGCGGCCCGAGCCTCGCTGGCCGAAAACCCCGCATGCGTGAAGAACTCGAGGTCTTCCGCCGCGACGACGGCCCGCTTCAGGTTCGGACTGATGGCACGGGCCGGCACCCACTGCCAGGAGACCCGATCGCTCTCTCCCGCTGCCCGACGCCGGTCGCGGTAGCGTTCGATAAAGGCCGTGGTCGTCGGGTTCGATAGGCGGAGCCGTGCCACATCGGGCCAGGCGACCGCCTGATAGACCAACCACCCGAAGACGGCCAGTACGAGCACCGCGACGATCTTACCCAGCCGCGTTCGAAGCAACCGACCGAGAGACTGCGGAATGCTCCGAAGCAACGAGGACGGCGAGGTGGTCGGCATGAGTGGAGAATCGGCGCGTGTGACGCAGGCCGCAAGGTTCGGCAGGGCGGGTGCGTTGCGATCCGTCGTCGGGGCGGGTATTGGTGATACCTTGACTCGTGTCAGAGGGTTCCGAGGAGGTCCAATGCGATCAGGTGTTTGGGTAGTGCTTCTCGTCTGTGGGCTCCTGACAACGAGCCTGCCCGTTCTTTGCACAAGTGGCTCCCCCTCGTGGGGTGGAACTCGCGGATCTCACATGGCAGGAAGCGGAGTCGGTACTCACACCGGATGCGGTCGTGGTGATCGCGCTGGGTGCCGCGGCCAAGGAGCACGGGCCCCATCTTCGCCTGGACAACGACTATCACATGGCGGAGTACCTGAAGCGGCGCATCCTCGAGTCGAGCGACGTCGTGGTGGCCCCGACCATCACCTACCACTTCTATCCGGCCTTCCTCGAGTACCCGGGCTCGACCCACCTCCGGTTCGAAACGTCACGAGACCTGGTCGTGGACATCGTCACCAGCCTGGCAGCCTACGGACCCCAACGGTTCTACGTGCTGAACACCGGCGTCTCGACCGCGCGGCCGCTGGCCGCGGCGGCCGAAATCATGACGGAGCGGGGAATCGTGCTGCGATACACCGACATCCTCGCCGTCGCCGGCGAAGCGGAAGCGAGCGTGCGCGAGCAGGAAGCCGGCACTCACGCCGACGAGATCGAGACGTCGATGATGCTCTACATCGCGCCGGACCGGGTCGATATGCGGAAGGCCCAGAAGGACATCAGTGCTCGGCAGGGCCGTGGCGGCCTGACCCGGGTGCGTGGCGGCCCCGGCATCTACTCAGAGACTGGTATCTGGGGCGACGCGACGCTCGCGACCGTCGAGAAGGGGCGCGTGGTGGTCGAGGCGACAGTCGCCGGCATCCTGCGGGACATCGAAGCACTGCGAGAATCGGCAGTTCCATGATAGCGGTGCGCCATGCCGAGTCGGGCGACCGCGACGCGTGGCTCGAGCTGCGCCTTGTGCTTGCCGCCGTGTTGCTGGTTGCGGGATGTGCAGCTCATTCCGGGTCGGCTGGCCCCACTCCCACAGGTGTGGACACGGTGATTATCTCTGCGGTTGCGCGCGAGCTTTCATCCGACGCCATGCGCGGACGCGGGCCGTGGACCGCCGAGAACGAGATGGCCGCCCGACTGCTCGCTGCCAAACTCGACCGACTCGGTGCACGGCCGCTCTTTGGTAACAGCCTCTTGGTTCCGTTCGCGGCCCAGGCCCGCCCGCAGGATACCGTGTTCAACGTGGTCGGCGTGCTACCCGGCCGAGATGGCACCGCCTCCGGCGAACTGATCGGAATCACGGCGCATCTGGATCATCTCGGAGTCGGGGCACCGGATGCGTCAGGCGATTCCATCTACAATGGTTTTCTCGACGCGGCCCTTCCCATGGCCATGGTGCTCGACGTGGCGCGGCGCTACGCCCGCTCCCCGGGCGATCGGCCGCTGGTCGTCCTGTTCTTCAACCTGGAAGAGCAGCGACTGTTCGGATCGAAAGCACTGCTCGAGCGGCCGGACGCCGACGCGATCGTCAGCCGACTCCGATTGGTGATCGGCGTGGACGCCGGGTCGCCCGCCGGCGAGGCCGTCGAGTGGCAGCTCATGGGTGGCCTTCCGATGCATCCCGGCGCCCACCTGGCCGACTCCCTGGCTCGCTCGCGCGGGTGGACCACAGTGACGGCCGCTGTCCGGCCTATCTCGGACGTGTTCCTGTTTGCCGATCGCGGCGTGCCGGTGCTGTTTCCGATTCCCGGCAAGAAGTGGAGGGGGTACACCGAAGGAGAGCGGGACGAGGCCATGAAGCGGTTCGACCACTATCACCAGCCGTCAGACGAGTGGCGAGCCGACTTTCCGCTGGTGGGCACGGCGAGCTTCGCCGATTGGCTGTGGACCATCGTCGGGAGTGCGTCGGATGGACGGAGAACCCTCGAGTGATTCGAGTCAATGCCGTGCGAGGACTCTGCCGGTGGGCCAGTAGGGGCCAGACACTCGCGCTGTTGCTTGCCCTCCTCGGCTGTGGACCACCCACCGCCCGGCATGGCCTCCTCGCGGTGGCCGATTCACTGGGCGTGAGCCTGAAGGACCCTGCGTGCGCCACGCCACGGCCGGACGGTACTCGGCAGTGCCGCCGCATCGTGGCGGACGGGACTATCCTACTGACCGAATCAGCAACCGGCCGCTACCGGGTCCAACGCCTCTGGAGCTTCCCCGACGAGCCGTCGTGGCAGCACATCCGTGATAGCCTCGAGGCCGCGCTCGGCGCCGTGGACGCGGTCCCGTTCAGTTGTGAGGCAGTAGACACCCAACCTCTTCCTCGGTATGTGGTTTCCCGTGCCTGGTGGCATCGACCTCCCTATGTGGCACTCGTGATGGCTGTGCAGGTGCCGGGGGCACACGGGGGATACCGCGTCATTCTGGACCTCCTCGAGCCCGAGGAGATTCCATGCCCTGAACTTCCCGAAGAATAGGCCACCCGGTTAACCCCAAGCTGCGCTTGCGACCTCCCCATCACCTGCCCATGATTCGGCCCACCGGAAGAACCAGGATTGCCGTGCCGAATCATCTCATGCCGTCGCATCGCTTGGTCCGACTGCCGAACGCCCTTCTCACGCTGCTGGCACTGACGGCGCTGGTTCGCCCCGTTGTCGGACAGGAGACGGCCGCTTCATTCCAGATCGCCGACACGCCGTACCGGATCACCGGCGAGCCTCGACGGATTCTCGCTGACGGTCACTCAGACCGAGCTGGAGCCCGGGCTCGACATCGTCAGCCTCCGCCTCAGCCACCCAACGCCGAAGGTTCCTCCACCGATCACGCTCGAGTGGTCGATTCCGTCGCTCGATATCGTGGGCCATTGGAGCACCCGAAGTTACTTCGGAAAGTCGCTGAACGCGGATTGGTACCCGTCGCGAGTCACCTCGATGCTGGCGCGCGACGCGCCGGTCATCACGCTCTTCGGTGAGGACGACGGAAACCGGCTGACCTTTGCCGTGTCTGAGGGCCTCCACACCGTGCAGCTGACCTCAGGCATTCGGGAAGAAGACGGTACCATCCGCAACACTATTGGCTTCTTTACCGAGAAGCATCGCGCGCTCACGGACTACAGTGTCGACGTCAGAATCGACCGGCGCGCCGTGCCGTACTCCCGGGCCCTGAGCGACGTCGCGGCCTGGTGGGCCGGCTATCCGGGGTACGCGCCGGCCCCCGTCCCCGAGGACGCGCTCCTTCCGGCCTATTCCACCTGGTACAGCTACCATCAAAACGTGTCGGCGGACGCGCTCCTGGGAGAAGTCGAGGTCGCGTCGCAGCTGGGCTTCAGGTCGATCATAGTCGACGACGGATGGCAGACCCTGGACAGCAACCGGGGCTATGCCTTCACCGGTGACTGGGAGCCGCTTCGCATGCCCGGCATGAAGGCGTTCGTCGACGCGGTGCATCGCCGGGGAATGAAACTCCTGTTGTGGTATGCGGTGCCGCTGGTGGGCGAGCGATCCAAGACTTACGAGACGTTCAAGGGGAAGTATCTACGCTACTGGGACGGGCAGGGGGCCTACGAGCTCGATCCACGCTATGTCGAGGTGCGCCGGCACGTGATCGAGACCTACCGCTCGGCCGTTCGCGAGTGGGGCGTGGACGGGTTCAAATTCGACTTTCTGGGCCGCTTTGTCGCGAACGATCAGACCGTCCTGGAGGCCACCGACGGGCGCGACATCGCGTCGGTCAACGACGCGACCGACCGCCTCATGACCGACATCATGACCGAGGTGCGGACGCTCGAGCCGGACGTCATGATCGAGTTCCGTCAACCGTATATCGGACCCGCTCATGCGGAAGTACGGCAACATGTTCCGCGCCGGCGACTCGCCCGATGCCGCGACCGCCAATCGGGTGCGCACCGTCGACCTGAGGCTCCTGAGCGGCGCGACCGCGGTGCATTCCGACATGGTCATGTGGCACCCGGACGAATCGGTCGAGATGGCCGCGCTCCAATTGTGGAACGTGCTGTTCGCCGTGCCACAGGTCTCGGTGAGGCTCGGAGAAATCCCGGAAGACCATCTCAATATGATCCGGTTCTATACCGACTACTGGATACGGAACCGGCCGGTGCTCCTACATGGCGCCTTCGAGCCTCGGCAACCGCTCCTGAACTATCCGCTGGTCGAAGCCCACTCGGCGGCCAAACGGATCGTGGCGCTCTACGGAGAGCTGGTCGTGCCCGTGCGTCGGGCCGACGACTTCGCCCAGATCGACATCATCAACGCAACCAGCGCCGATCGCGTGGTGGTGGCTGCCGATTCTGACCTTGGGTCCTATCGCTTTACCACCTTCGATACCCGAGGCCGCAAGGTGGAGGTGGGCCTCGTCCGGTTGGACCAGGGAGTCCACATCTTCTCCGTGCCGCGTTCGGGCCTGATCGCCTTCGAGCGGAATCCGTGAGACGAACGTCATGACCCGTAGCCCCGGCGCGTCGGTGACTTCTCGTGGCGCTGGCCTGTCTGACCGGCTGTGCCACGCCCGCTGGCGGAGCTCAACAAGCAAGACATTCCGTCGGGGTTGCGCGTCCTGTTCATCGGTAACAGCCTGACCGCCACCAACGATCTCCCCGGGATGGTCAAGGCCCTGATCGATTCTGCCGCCGCCGGGCCGGTCAGCGTGACCACCGTGGCCTATCCCAACTTCGGTCTCGAGGACCACTGGCAGAGCGGCCAGGCCCGCCAAGCCATCAGGGAAGGGAGGTGGGATGTCGTGGTGCTGCAACAGGGCCCGTCCGCCACCGAGGGTAGGCCCTCGCTCTTGGAATACAGCGACCGGTTTGCCTCAGACATCCGGGCCCAGGGCGCCGAGCCGGCGCTCTACATGGTGTGGCCGGCTAAGGCGCGTTCGTTCGACTTCGACGGTGTGCGTGAGTCTTACAGAATGGCGGCGGAGCGAGTGGGCGGGCTGCTCTTGCCGGTGGGCGACGCGTGGAGCATCGCCTGGGCCACGGACTCGGCGCTGCCGCTCTACGGGCCGGACGAATTTCACCCGAGCCCCATGGGGAGCTATCTGGGTGCCCTGGTCATGTTCGGCCAATTCACCAATCGCTCGCCCGTGGGACTCCCGGGTGCCGTCACGACACGGTTGGGTGAGGTTCACGTTGATCCTGTCACCGCGGCGCTTCTTCAGGTGGCGGCCGCCCAGGCCATTCAACAGCAGGGAGTCGGGAGCCGTAAGTAGGGAGTAGGACAACGACCCGAAGATCTGACCCCCGTGCAAGCAAAGGAGCTTGAATGCGTATAGCCAGCTTGATACTGGCCCTCGCCGTCGCTGGACTCACTCCCGCCGCGGCCCAGGAGCACGAGCACTCTCCCTATGCCGGCCACGAGCGGAGCGAGATTCCATCGCTCTCCGCGAAAGAGCAGGCGGATCTCCGCGACGGGGCAGGGATGGGCCTGGCCCGCGCCGCCGAATTGAACCGCTACCCCGGCCCGAAACATGTGCTCGAGCTGGCGGATTCCTTGGATCTCTCAGCCACGCAGCGCGAGCAGGTAGCTGCGATTCGGAAGGCGATGTCAGCGGAGGCCGTCGACCTCGGGGCACGCATCATCGAAGCGGAGCGCTCCCTCGGCCTCATGTTCAGACATGGGCACATCGACTCCGTCTCGCTCCGGAAGGCCACGGCCGAGATCGCGACCCTCCAGGGAGAGCTGAGATATGTGCACCTGGCCACACACCTCTCCACTCGAGCCGTCCTGGATTCCGCGCAGATCGAAGCGTACGACAGGCTGAGAGGGTACGAGAGGAGGTAGGAAGGTAGGTGGTAGGATGTAGGAGGTAGGTGGTAGGGGCTCTCGTCCCGCTTCGACCCCCGCCTTCAAACTCCTACAACCTACCCACTACCTACCCACTACCTCCTACCCACTTGGCTCTCGTCTCCCCTTGCCACCGTCTCTTAACACCGTTAACTTAACGCCGTTAACTGCAGGGTTTGGCACTTTCCGGCTCTCCCGAGGGGAGGGAACACCATTCGTATGGCATTGCCCACCCAGGTCCGCACCGAGCAGCTTCGCGACACGATCCTCGCCATTGCCCGCGACGTCTTGGCGGCCGGCGGGCTCGACGCCCTTTCCATGCGCGGCGTGGCCGAGCGCGCCGGCGTGAGCGCGACCGCGATATACCACCACTTCGAGAGCAAGCAGGCGTTGGTGGAAGAAGTCGTGCTCACCGGCTATCGCCGTTTCGAGCGCTACCTGGAGCAGGCGGTCGAGCTTCATCCCAAGGGATCGATCGAACGACTGGCGGCACTCGGCGAATCTTACATCCGCTTCGCCCTCGAGAACCAGGAGCATTTCCGTATCCTCTTCGGCATCCGGTCGCCCACGCCTCGCACCATCGAGGAGCTGCCGGCCGGCGGCGGCTATTTTCTGCTGCGCCAGTGTGTGATCGATGCGATCGAAGCCGGCACGGTCAGGTCGGATGCCGAGCCGGATGTGATCGTCCACTTCCTGTGGAGCGTCGCCCACGGTCTGGTGACACTCGAGCTGGCCTGCGGCGTCGGCGGACCCGAAGTGGATGGCTGCCCGGGTGGGGCGCAGGGAACCCCCCTCGATCTGTTCCATCAGTTCCGCCGGTTCGTCGAGCCGGGTCTCAGGGCGGGAGCCGAGTCCTCGTGAACGCCGCGGCAAATCGGTCTCGGATACGACGCCGGGACATCGCGCTCCTGGCCGGCCTCCTGTTCACCTTACCGTTGCAGCACGTGGTGGCACAGACGACGACAGAGCCGGCCAGCTATTCACTCCGTGAGGCGCTCCGGCTGGCACTGAGCAAGAGTCCGCTGCTCAGGGAAGCCGAGGCGCGCGTGCGTGGTGCCGATCAGCGGGTGCGGGAGGCGTGGGGCAGCATCATGCCGGATATTTCGACAACCGCGCGGTATTCCCGCAATATCAAGGTTCAACAGGCGTTCCTTCCAGCATTCCTGTTCGACAGCACCGCATCGCCGGACGAATTGAGGCCGGTTCGGTTTGGCTCGGACAACCTCTGGAGCGCCGGCGTGTCGGTTGAACAGCCGCTGTTTCAGCTCGATGTCTTCATCGGACTGAGTGCTGCGGACCGGTTCCGCGGGGTCGAGAACGAGCACTACCGTGGCACCGCGCAACGTGTCGTCTCCGCCGTGCGGCGGGCCTACTTCAACGCGCTCCTCGCGTCGGAGGAGGTCCGGCTCACCAGGGAAACGATCGAGCGGACGCGTCAGAGCCTGGCCGAAACCCGCGCGCTCAACCGTGCTGGGCTGACAAGCGACTACGACGTGCTACGCCTCGAAGTACAGTTGTCCAATCTGGAGCCGAACCAACTGCGTGCCGAGCAACGTGCCGCGGCTGCCGCCCGGGCGCTGTTGGTCGAGATGGGCCTCGAGCCGACGGCTCCGATTGTGCTCGAGGGCAGCCTGTACGAGTTGGATCTCGAAGATCTCGCTGCCAACGATCCCACCAACGCCAGCCTGCTGGCGCTGGCGGGGAATCCCGCAATTGGGGAATTGGCCCCGACCGATCTCAACCGAACCGCGCTCGACCAACGGTCGGACATTCGGGAACTCAGATTGAATTCGGACCTGAGGCACGCCCAGCTCGCCTCGCAGCGCTCGGAGTACTTCCCCAAGCTCTCGATCTTTGGGAGCTACGACATCACGGCCCAGCAGAACGACCCGCTCAACTTCTTCGGCCGGTCGAACCAGCGCACCACCTCCGCGGTAGCCGGGCTTCGTGTCGAGCTCCCGATCTTCCAAGGGTTCCAGCGCGCGGCCCGCATGTCGCAGACCCGCGCCCTCATCGACCAAATCGACGCGCAGGTCGCCCGGTTGGAGTACGAGACGTCGAGCGACATCCAAACATTGATGGACCAGGTGGGAGAGACCCGGCTCCGGGCGATCGCGCAGCGCCGCGCCGTCGACCAAGCCGAGCGGGGCTTCCAGATCGCGTCCGCCGAGTATCGCGAGGGCGTCGGGTCACAGCTCCAGGTGACCGACGCGGAGGTGGCACTCCGGCAATCGGAATTCAATTACGCGCAGGCCGTCTATGACTACCTCTCGGCGCTGGCCAATCTCGATGCCACTGTTGGGACCGCCCCGGAATCGCTGGCCGACCTCGACCGGTTGGAACAAGCCGGCTCCACGGACTAGGAGTTGAGCGTGCACACGAGCATCGAACATCGGAACAAGAAGCTGCGCCCGGCGCCTCGTGCCGTGCTGGCCATGGTCCTTTCCACAATGGCAGCGGTGGGATGTGCCGCGGCGGGCGAGGACCGCCAGAGCGAGCAAACAGCCGAAGAGAGCGACGGCAGACGCGTCATCAATGTCGAGGTGACCCCGGTCGAGCGGGGCGGGTTCACCGACTCCATCCGGGTCGCAGGCTCGGTGGAGGCGTACCGGGACGTGACCATTTCCGCCGATGAGGGCGGGTCCATCAGCCGCTACCTCGTGCCGCGTGGGGCCCGGGTCGCCGTGGGGAGCGTCATCGCCGAGCTGGACGCTGGCGTACTCGAGGCCCAGGTGGCCGAGGCGCGGGCCGCAGCGGCCTTGGCGGGAGAGCAGTTCGAGCGGCAGCGGCGGCTGTGGCAGGACGAACGGATCGGAACCGAAATCGCGTTCCTGCGGGCGAAGTACGATGCGGAGATGGCCGACGCACGGTTGGCCACGCTGGCGAGCCGGCTCGACCGCACCAAGGTCCGCTCGCCCATCGACGGCGTCTTCGACCAGAAGTTCCTCGAGGCCGGCGAGTATGCCGGAATCGGCGACCCGGTGGCGCGCGTCGTCACCACCAATCCGATCAAGGTGACGGCCGGCATCCCGGAGCGCTACGCAGCCTTCGTCCGGCGGGCGGACACTGCGCGAATCACGTTCGACGTGCTGCCGGGACGCGAGTTCTACGGCCGGATCGCCTTCGTCGGGACCAGCGTGAACGAAGCCAACCGGACTTTCCCGATCGAGGTGGTGATCCGCAATCCCGAGAGCCTCGTCAAGCCCCAGATGATTGCCGACCTGCAGGTGGTACGGCAGCGGCTAGACGACGTCATCGTGGTGCCCCAAACCGCGGTGCTCCGGACCGAGGAGGGCTACCAGGTGGTATTGGCGGATTCGGCGGACGGGAGGCCGGTCGCCCGGATGCGGGACGTCACGGTAGGAGCGAGCTATGCCAACCAAGTCGTCATCGAGTCGGGCCTCGAGCCTGGTGCCAGGCTGATTACACTGGGGCAGCAGCTGGTCGACGACGGCAGCCTCATCCGCGTGGTCAATGAAGAGACAGCTCCGTCCGAAGCGGCTGCCCGGGTGGAGGCGGGCCAATGACCGGGCCGGTTCCAGGGGACCGCCCGCCCCCGCCGCCGGATACCAGGAAGTTCAAGCAGTTCTGGCTCACATCGTTCTCCATCGACCATCCGACGACGGTGCTGGTGATGACGTTCCTCGTCATCATCATGGGCTTTGTGTCCTATCGTCGGGTTCCCAAGGAATCGTTCCCGGAAATCGTGATCCCGAACATCGTGGTGAATACCGTCGCGCCGGGATTTGCACCCAAAGACGTCGAGTCGCTCATCACTCGGATCATTGAGGAAGACCTCAACACGATCAACGACGTCAAAGACATCACCTCGGTATCGGTCGAGGGATACTCGAGCATCGTGGTCGAGTTCGACTCCGATATCGACATGACCGAAGCCTTGCAGCAGGTGCGGGAGAAGGTCGACCTGGCGAAGCCCGACCTGCCGGAAGACGCCGAGGAACCCGGCATCTTCGAGATCAACCTGTCGGAATTCCCCATCATGGCGGTCAACGTGGCCGGCCCGTACGGCCTGGTGCGCCTTCGCGAGGTGGCGGAAGACCTGCAGGACGAGCTCGAGCAGATCCCGTCGGTCTTGGAGGTCAGTTTGTCGGGCGGACTTGAGCGCGAGGTCCAGGTGGACGTGGACCTGCCCAAGCTCAAGCTGTACGGGTTGTCGTTCGACCAGGTGATTGCCGCGATCCGACGCGAGAACGTCACCGTGCCCGGCGGTTCGATCGACGTGGGCCAGATGAAGTACTTGACTCGCGTCCCCGGCGAATTCACCACGCCCGCTCCTATCGCCGACATCGTCATCGAAAGCCGGGGCGGCCGGGCGATTTACGTCCGGGACGTGGCCACAGTCAGTTTCGGATTCAAAGACCGGGAAACCATCGCCCGCTTCAACGGCAGCCCAGTGGTCTCGCTCGGCGTGTCGAAGCGGGCCGGCCAGAACATCATCGAGACGGCCGACGCAGTGCGTGCCGTCATCGAGGCCCAGCGTTCGACGTTTCCGCCCGGCACCGAGGTGACCATCACCGCCGACCAGTCCGAAGCCATCCAAGAGATGGTCGCGAGCCTCGAGAACAACATCATCTCGGGCGTTATCCTCGTCGTCGGGGTGCTGGTGTTTTTCCTCGGCCTTCGGACGGCGTGGTTCGTGGGGCTCGCCATCCCGTTGTCCATGCTGCTGTCGTTCATCGTCATCCGGGGCATCGGCGTCACCATCAACATGGTGGTGCTCTTCAGCCTCATCCTCTCGCTCGGCATGTTGGTCGATAATGCGATCGTGGTGGTCGAGAACATCTACCGGTTCCGCGAACAGGGGCACGACCGCGCAGCGGCCGCGAAGTTTGCGACCGCGGAAGTTGCCATGCCGGTCATCGCCTCGACGGCAACGACCCTGGCCGCCTTCTCGCCGCTCCTCTTCTGGACCGGCATCGTGGGCGAGTTCATGGCTTACCTGCCGATCACGCTCATCACGACACTCTCGTCGTCGCTCTTCGTGGCCCTGGTGATCGTGCCGACCTTGTGCTCGCTCTTTCTCGCGGTGGAGGACGAGCCCGCCCGCGGCTTTACCCGGAACGCCTACCACGTGGGCATTGGTGCGGTGGCGCTCCTGGCGGTGGTTGGTCTTGCAACCAAACCCCTGACCACGATCCTCTTGGCCCTCACCGTCGGGCTCGTGGCGGTTTTGAACCGGCGCGTCATCCACCCGAGCGGCCATTGGTTCATGAACCACGGACTCCCATCGATCCTCGAGCGGTATCGGCGGGTGCTCGAGTGGGCCCTGGTGCACCGGATCCGCATGGTGCTGGGGGCCGTGGCTGCGCTGGTACTGGCGATGTTGACGTTTGGGGTCTTCAACTCGGGTATCGAGTTCTTCCCTGAGGATATCCCACCCGAGACGGTCTACGTTCAAATCGAGGCACCGATCGGCACCCGGCTCGAACAGGTCGATACCATCGCCCGTCGGATCGAGACACGGCTCAGCACCATCGAGGGCCGGGAGGACTTCGAATCGGTCGTCACGACCGCCGGCAGCAAGACCACGAGCGGCATGGACGCGGGCACCGAAGGCAGCCACCTCGCCACCGTCGCGGTCAATTTCATCGACTACCAAGACCGCTCGATCGACGCGCTGACCACCATCGAGCTGATGCGCCGCACCTTGGGCTCCGAGATTGCCGGGGCGGACATCTCGGTCGAGAAACCGCAGGAGGGACCGCCGACCGGGTCGCCCGTCAATGTCGAGATCGTGGGCCAGAGTCCCGACACGCTCCGCCGGCTCGGCAATGCGCTGGTCACCCTGCTCGAACGCTCGCCCGTATTCGCCAAGCTCGACGGACTCGAGAGCGACATGGCGGAGGGCCAGCCCGAGTTGGTGATCAACGTCGACCGCGAGCGGGCCGCGCTCTATGGCCTGAGCACCCAGACGGTGGGTATGACCGTCCGGAGCGCCATCAACGGCACCGAGGCGTCGACCTACCGCGACGGTGAGGACGAGTACGACATCACCGTCCGGCTGGCTAGAGCCTACCGGGAAGATCTCTCGGCCCTGGCCGATCTCACCGTCGCGAGCCCCGTCGGGGTGCAGGTGCCGCTGTCCTCAGTGGCACACTGGGACGTGGGCGAGGGGTTCGCCGGCATCAACCGGAGCGACCTCGACCGCGTGGTGACGGTGAGCGCGGACGTGCGGGCGGGATACAACGCCAACACCACCCTGGCCGAGGTGCAGGAGACGGCGGTCGCCTTCGCGAGATCGCTGCCGTCCGGATACCAGCTTCGCTACACCGGCCAGCAGGAAGAGCAGGACGAGTCGCAGGCGTTTCTCACGGGGGCGTTCATCACGGCCATCATGCTCATGGCCTTCATTCTGGTTTCCCAGTTCAATTCGGTCTTCAAGCCGCTCATCATCCTGAGTTCGGTCATTCTCTCGACGATCGGGGTCCTGCTCGGCCTCTTGGTCTTTCGCATGCCGTTCGGCATCATCATGAGCGGCGTCGGTGTCATCAGCCTGGCCGGGGTGGTGGTGAACAACGCGATCGTTCTCATCGACTACATCAACATCCTGCGGCAGCGCGACGGCCTGGGCCGGATCGAGTCCCTGGTTCGCGGCGGACTGACCCGGTTCCGGCCTGTGGTGCTCACGGCGATCACGACCGTGCTTGGCCTGGTTCCGCTCGCCATCGGGTTGAATTTCGATTTCGAAGGACTGTACAGTCGGCTCGAGCCGGAGTTCTATTGGGGTGGGATCCAGGCCGCATGGTGGGGACCGATGGCCATCGCCGTGATCGCGGGCCTCACCTTCGCGACCATCATCACCTTGGTGCTCGTGCCGGTTATGTTTTCCCTGATCGACGATGCCGAGGACTGGCTTGCCCGGGCTTTCGTCTATCAGGCGGACCGGGCGTTCCCCCCGACGCCGCGTGCCGAGTCGACGGACCAGCCCGAGCCGGTGGCCGAACCGGCAGGGTTCGCCACGGAAGCCGACCCCCGTCCCGCTACCTGAAGGGAGCGTACCCTCCATGTCACGCGTTCATACACTGCTCGTGGCCGTTGCCCTGGCACTCACGTCCTGCGGCTGGGGCCACCGGCCAGGCGACACCGCCGTCGACTTCGTGAACGCGCTCAACCGGGGCGACACCGAGGCGGCCATGGAGCTGTCCGATCTCCAACTGGGCGGCGAGTCGAAGGCCCTGGAGGAGATGGCGTTCCGGGTGATCGCGGCGGGCATCGACCTGACCGGCGGGGTGGAGAGTGTCGAGGTCGTGGAGGAAACCGTGAACGGCGACCGCGCGGACGTCAGGCTCGAGATCGCGTTCAAGGATCGCGACCCGAACACGCTCCGGCTCACGCTGGTGAAAGTGGACGGGGACTGGAAGGTGCGGGGGGTGAAGTAGGGCGGGAGGTGGTGAGGAGGGTTGTGAGTAGGAGGGTAGGGAGGAGCACCTCCTCTCAACACACCACCTACCTACTACAGCCTACCACCTACCTTCCTGCCCTTATCCCACCAACGCCCTCGCCAGCGGCACCACCTGCTTGAACGTGGTGTAGGCCACCGCCGCCAAGACCACCGGGATGAAGATGCGCAGGAGCCAGAGCCAGGCTCGGCGCAGTGCGGGGTAGGGGAACCCGTGCGCTACCTCCGCCTCGGCTCCCTCCGACCAGACCCATCCGGTCAGGATGGCGATCAGGATCCCGCCCACGGCAAGCATCGCCTCGCCCAAGAACTTGTCGAGGAACCCCATCCAATCCAGGCTCAGGGCCGACGGGATGCCGACCAGAAGGATGGCGCCGCCGGCTGTGAGCGCCGCCCGCTCGCGCGACCAGCCCCATGCATCGATGATGCCCGCGACCACCACCTCGAGCAGTGAGATGGCGGAGGTCAGAGCCGCGATGTAGAGGGCAATGAAGAAGATGGTGCCGATCAGCGCTCCGCCCGGAACCAGCGAGTGGAACGCCTTGGGGAGGGCAATGAACAGTGCGCCGATGGCGCTCGAGCTGACGCTCTCCTGAAGGCCGAAGTGGAAGATGATCGGGAACACCACGAGCCCGCCGATGAAGGCCACCGCGGTGTCGGACAGGGCGATGATGCCGGCTTGTTTCGGGAGATTGAGCTCTTTGGTCTGGATGTAGGACGCGTAGGTGATCATCGCCCCCATGCCGAGCGACAGTGAGAAGAATGCCTGTGCGGCGGCGCTGGCGATCAAGTCGAGGTTCAACAGCGCGCGGAAGTCGGGCTTCAGGTAGAAGGCGTATCCGGCTCCGCCTCCATGGAGCGTCGCCGCCCAGGTGGCGAGCCCCACCAGCAGCGCGAACAGGATGGGCATGAGAATGGTCGCTGCCCGCTCGATGCCCTGGCGAATGCCTCCCAGCACGATCCAGATGGTCAGCATCATCCCGGCCGCGTGCCAGAGAACCGCGGCCTTGCCGGTGCTGATGGCAGTGAAGTAGGCCCCGGTATCGGCCGGAATGGTTCCGCGCGCCGAGTCCCACACCATGCGCGCGGTCCAGCCCATGATCACCGAGTAATAGGAGAAGATGAGGAAGCCGAGCAGCACGAACATGGCACCGACGATGCGCCACCGGCGTCCCCCGATCCGCTCCAGTGCCCGGATGGGGCTCAGGCCGGTGGCCCGTCCCACGGTCAGCTCGGCCGTCAGCACCGGGATGCCGACGGAGAGCACCAGCACGAGATAGAGCACCACGAACGCGGCGCCGCCCCCAGTCGATGCGGTGTAGGAGAAGCGCCAGAGATTGCCAAGCCCCACCGCGGAGCCCACCGCGGCGATAATGAACCCGGCCGACGACTTCCAGGCGCCGCGTGGGGAGGCGGGCGTGGTCATCGGCGGCCGGCCCCCGTGGCGGGTAGCCCGCTGGGAATCATTCCTCCTCGAGTGCCTGACGAATCAGCAGGGCCAGGTGCTCCCGATGCGCCCGGGTCTCGACATTCACCCCCGTTTGTCTGGCCGCGATCTGCTCGATCCGCTTCAGCTGCCGGAGCGCCATCGATTGGCTCGGGTAGTCGTATTTCTTCTTCCCCTCGGCGGAGATCACTTCGGCGAGGCGGGTCGTGTACTCGAGCTGGAGCGCCTGGCGGAAGGTGTTCACATTGCCCCGGGCATCGGCCGCGAAGACGGCATCGGTCAGGTCGCCCATCATGGCCCCGAGCGTGTAGCCGTTACCATAGAGCCGGGTGTCGCTCATGCGGGTGAGCACCGTCGGGTGCATCAAATGGTCCAGCACGTTCTCTTGGATAGCGAGCGCCCGTGCGTGGATCTTGGGATCCTCGGTCGTGCCGGAGAAGTCGAAGCCGCGACGCTGCATCTGCAGGTAGTTGTAGAGCCCTTCCGGCGCGTCGAACGCGTCCGGAGCGAACAAGTCGTCGCGGAGGACTCTGCATGGCGCGGCGCTGTTCGGCGGCCGGCACCGGAGTGAACGGCTGGGTCGCTCCCGGCTGCCCCACCATGCCGCGATCGACGTAGACCCCGCCGATGTACCGGGAGATGACGGTGGCCGCGTTGGCGTGCTGGCCGGTCAGGATCAGGTAGGCATTGCGTAGCTCGTGGTAGGACGCGCCCGGCGTGGCGTACTTGTCCTTGAGGCCGGTCATGATGTCGCGCACCAGGCCGATCCGCTCGCCCATGTATCCGATCGCGTCACTGGACATGTCGCCCACCATCACCCTCGGATCGATGGCTCGGCCCGGGGCCCGCATGTCGTCGGCGTCATTGCCGAAGGCCAGGGCGGGCTCGGTGGAACGGGCGAGAATCGCGTCCAGTCGCGCCTCTTCAGCGGCCGGATCCGCGACTGCTTCAGAGTACCCGAACTCGATGGCCCAGAGATCGTACGGGCCGGGTGTGGTGGTGTAGTACTCTCCTTGCGGCTCTCCGGGCTTGGCCAGGTTGATGTTCTCGTAGTCCATGACCGATCCGGTGAGGCCCATGCGGGATGTCATGGCCTTGTCCTGCATCTCGGCCGGCGTGTGGAGCTGGCTGGCCTTCATGTTGTGGTTGAGTCCCAGCGTGTGCCCCACCTCGTGCAGCACCAACGAGGTCAACCCGTCGCGCATGAGCTGCTTCATCTCCATTTCGCCGGCGCCGTACGCCTTGAGCGCCTGCAGGCCGAACAGGGTCGAGTAGTGCAGTTCGTGACCCAACGAGCAGTAGAACCGGTCGTCTATCAGTTCCGTGGGCTCGGCGCCGAAGGCCGCGGTTTCGTAGAGCTTCTCGTAGCGCACGCGGTTGGTCATGTAGACCCACTCGAGCATGATGTCCGCGCCGAGGACCTGGCCGGTGCGCGGGTTGACGAAGTTGGGCCCATAGCCTCCGAACGGCGGGTTGGGTGACGAGGTCCAGCGCAGCACGTTGTAGCGGATGTCTCCTGCGTCCCAGTCGGCGTCGTCGGGCTGCACCTTGACCACGACGGCATTCGTGAAGCCGGCCTTCTCGAATGCGCGGTTCCAGCGCAGCACGCCTTCGCGGATGATGTCTCGGAACTCGACGGGGGTGGTATTCTCGATCCAAAAGACGATCGGGTCGACCGGCTCCGACAGCGCCGCCCCGGGGTTCTTCTTCTTCAAGTACCACCGATCGATCATGTCGCGGTACGGGGTCGCGCTGGTGGACGTGAGATCGGTGAGCCGGGTGAAGAAGTAGCCGACCCGCGGATCGTCGTAGCGCGGCTGAAAGTCGTTCTCCGGCATCTCGATCAGGCTGTGCTGCACCACGACGCTGACGTACCGCGCATCGGTCACCGCGCCGCTACCCCGCACGAGCGGGCTCGCGTTGTCGTACACGTATTCAACGATGACGTCGGTGTTCAGCGGGTAGTTCTTGACCGCTCGGATGGTGGTCTTGTCCTTGCTCAGGTTGCCCAAGGCGAAGCTGGTCCCCGGCTTGACGTTGGGGTCGGGCGAGGGCTTGACCTGAGCAAAGACCTCCTGCAGGAAGAGGTCGTCCGCCTTGATCAGCACCGTGCCCGCGCTGTCCCGTGCCACGATCTTCTCCGAGGCGAGCAGGGCAGGGCTGATATTCGCGTCCGCCGCCCGATGGAGTGCGCTGCCTGGGTCGAAATAGTAGGACGAGTTGACCTCGACAAACTCGATCTTGTCGAAATGGCGCCGGATGGTGAACACGTTGTTGCCGCGGAAGGCGCCTCGGAAATGGCCGGCTTCAGTGACACCGTCCACCGTGTGCATGAAGTAGATGTATTCCTTGCCGAGCTGCGACTCATCCAAGACCAGCTGGAGCGCCCCGGTGACGGTGTCCTGGTAGACCGTAAAGAGGCCCTCGAGCTTCCGGCTCGACTTGGTCACCTCGGCGATGGACTTGAAGGTGCTGTCCTTCTTTTCGCCGGCCGCCTGCTTGGGCGCGGGAGTCTGGGACGCGGATGGGCGGGCGCACCCGGCCGCGGCGGGTGCCAGAGCCAGGGCGAGCAAGGCTAGGATTCGGCGAATCGACATGCGATGGTCCTCATGGGCGGACAGCGCCGCGGGAAGGAATGGTGGGTGGAAGGGCGTATTCTGGCCCCGAAAGGGGCTAACCCGCAAGAGGCGGGAGGCCCGGGAGCGACCGATAGCTGGATAGCCGTGTGCTCTTGGCCATTTGCTGATAGCCGCCAGCCAACTGCCAATGACCCTTGCCCCTACGCCGGCATGCGCCCACCGGTTTCCCGGCCCATCCCCCAGCCGTTACCTTACGGGACACGGCATCCCAGCCGTCCCAGCGCCCGTAGCTCAGGTGGATAGAGCATCTGCCTTCTAAGCAGAGGGTCGCAGGTTCGAGTCCTGCCGGGCGCGCTCCCACCAGTAAGCCCCTTCACGAACCACCACCCAGCACGCGCCGCCCGGCGTCGCTGTGCGGCCTGCTGTGCCACCTCGCGCACCCGCTTTGCGGCCATCCATGGCGAACGGCACTGGGGAGAACCCTAGCCATTGGGTGAGCCTCAACCTATTGCGATTGAAACATTTGTAATCCCGAACGGTCCAATCACCGTTCCATCAATGAGTTAGAGAACTGGCCACGAGCAGCGGCCTAGCACCCATTGGCCTGGTACATCGGTTGCCCCTTCCCAGGTTGACGCCCAGCCATCGTTCCCGCTGAAGGGTCGGGTGGATTGGGGCGTCCAAGGGAATTCCATGACCGAACCAGCCTTCGCGCGAGATCAGGCTCCGAGTTCGGCGGACCAGGGTGCGTACCAGCACCTGGTCCGCGGGCAGGCGCTCGCCGCGGAGGGACGGCTGCTCGAGGCGGTCACGGCACTCGAAGACGCCGTCCGCGATGCTGAGTACCAAGGCGATGGCGCCGTCCTGGCCAAGGCGCTTCGCCATCTGGCCGTAGTCCGCCACCGGGTGCAGGAGTTCGAATCGGCTCGCGCATCTGCCGCGCGAAGCCACCGGCTCGCACTCGATCTCGGCGATCGGGCCCTGGCGGGCCATGCGCTCAACACGCTGGCGAGCTTCGATATCGATGCCGGAGCACACGACACGGCGCGGGAGCGGCTGGCTGAGGCTCTCGAGGGGTGTGGCGACGACGGCGGGCTCCGCGGCCAGATCGAACAGAACTTGGCCGTCCTAGCCAACATGAGCGGCGACTACCGCGTGGCGATGGAGCACGGCGAGCGCTCGCTCGAGGCCTTCCTCCAGGCCGGCGACGATGAAGGGTGTGCCCGCGCCCTCCACACCATGGGCATGCTGAACGCCGATCGCGAGCAGTGGGACGATGCCGATCGCTTCTATCGCCGGAGCCGCGCCATCGCGAAGAAGGTCGGCAACCTGCACCTCCAGGCGCTCTGCCTGCTGGATCAGACCGAGGTGCTCATTGGACGCCGGCAGTTCGACGACGCGCGCGAGTGTGCGGATGCGGCCCTGGGCGTGTTCGCCCAACTCGGCGACGCATCGGGCAAGGCCGCGGTCTATCGCTTCCTCGGCATGATCGACCGGGAGACAGGCGCGCCCGCCCTGGCCGAGGGACATCTCCGTCTCTCGATCGAACTCTCGACCGGCGGCAGGCATCCGCTGCACGAGGCCGAGGCGACGCGCGAGCTCGCCATCCTCTACCAGCAGGTCGGCCGGAAGCTCGAGGCGCTCGATCAGTTGAATGCGGCCCACCGGTTGTTCGGGCGGCTCGCGGCCCGGGTGGACCGGGTGGACGTGGCCCGAAAGAAGAGCCTCATCGAGCGGTCGTTTCTCCAGATGGTCCGGGACTGGGGCCAGTCGATCGAGTCGATGGACGCCTACACCCACGGGCACTCGGAGCGGGTGGCGACCTATGCCCAGGCCGTCGGCCAGATGCTCGGGCTGAGTCAGGCCGATCAGATGACGGTTCGGTTGGGCGCGTACCTGCACGACGTGGGCAAGGTTCGGGTCCCGACCGAAATTTTGAACAAACCCGGGCCACTCACTGCGGCCGAGTTTGCCGTCATCAAGCACCACCCCGAATGGGGCGTCGATCTCGTGGAGCCAACCGAGTTCCCCTGGGACATCGAGCCGATCATCCGCTGGCATCACGAGAAGCTCGACGGCTCGGGCTATCCCGACGGCCTCGCGGGAGACCGGATCCCGCTCAACGCCCAGATCATCTGCGTGGCCGACGTGTACGATGCGCTCAACACCGACCGGAGCTACCGGCCTGCGAACACCAAGCCGATGACTCTGTCGATTATGCGCGACCACCAGCACTGGTGGCGCCCCGACGTGTTCGACGCCTTCATGCGGACGGTCGGGCACTAGCCACCGCTGGGCGGCCGACGCCGGCGGCTAGTTCTCGACTTCGCTCGACTCGCATCGACTCCGGTGCGGTGGTGCCCCCTCTGATGGCCGCGTATCTTACCACCACCTCCTTAACCCTGGAGCGTGTGTGGATCCCACCGATCCGTATGACACCTACGGTTCCTCGGGTTCGGCCGGCGCGTCGGACAAGTCCCGCGGCGTTGCCCTCGCGTTAGCACTGGTCCTCGGCGTGTTCGGCGGGCACCGATTCTATACCGGAAAGATCGGTACCGGCCTCCTCATGATCGCGACGCTCGGTGGGCTCGGGCTCTGGTATCTCTATGACGTGATACTGGTGGGTGCCGGGCAATTCCGCGACGCCGACGGCCGGTTGGTGCGCCTGTGGGATCCCGAGCCCTCGCAGGCCCGGCAGCTGGGCATGCCCGAAGCGGTCCTCGACGAGCTCCACGCGCTGCGTGCGGACGTTGAGGAGCTGCACGAGCGATTGGACTTTACCGAGCGGCTCCTGTCGCAGTCGCGGCCCGAGACCTTGGGCCCCGGGCGCGGATCGGACTACCACCCCCCGTCCTAGACGTGAATCCTCACCCGCGGAGGTCGGCCATGCCTCGAGCGCACCTCTCCGGCAGCGGCCTCGCGCTTCTCGCCCTCGCTCTCTTCCAGCTTCCGCTTCGAGCTCAGGGAGACGACACGCCGGCCGACTCGGCCGCCGTCCGAATCACCTACCTCGCCAACGAAGGGTTCCTGATCGCGGGGGGAGGGAAGCGGGTCCTCATCGATGCGCTCTTCTCATCCGGAGTGCAAGGGTATCCCGTCATCCCTCCTGACGTCCGCGCCCGGCTCGAGGCCGGCGAGCCGCCATTCGGACCGGCCGACCTGATCCTGGCCACCCACCATCATGCGGACCACTTCGATCCGGCCATGGTCGCACAGTATCTCGAGCGCCACCCCGATGCCTATTTCGTGTCGACCGAACAGGCACTGGAGCGCCTTCGTCGTGCCACCCAGAGCCGGCCCGACCTCATGGCCCGTGCGCGGGGGCTGATGCCCGCGGAGGGTCAGCGAGTGGAGCTTGCGCCGAACGGGGTGGGGCTGACGCTGCTCAATCTTCATCACGGCCGACACCGCTCCCCACCGGTTCAGAACCTGGGCTTCCTGATCGAGATCGGCGGCGTGACGCTGCTCCATGTGGGCGACACCGAGGCCGACGCGCGCGATCTCGCACCCTACGCCCTGGCCGACCAGGGCATCGACCTGGCATTGGTCCCGTCCTGGTTCCTGACCTATGAGAAGTGGCGGCGGGTGGTGGAGGAGTCCATCAGACCAACGCGGGTCATCGTCATGCACTTGCCCACCCCCGACGCTCCGGCGTCGTGGTTCGGCAACTTCCGAAACTTGGCCGGACTCAAACGGGCCATCGTGGCGGCATTTCCCGACGCTGTGTTCCTGGAGCAGCCGGGGGAGGGGCTAGGGTTTTCCCTAGCGACGCATGGAGAGGAAGCTTCAGACTAATTTCAGGCTTTCCATCAATGTGTTTGCCAATGTAGGGGAGACGTCTCCCGGGCAGAGTCGCCTTGGGCTTTGGTCGGCGGAGGCGGCTCCTCTCGATTCAGCACGGGACGTATGCGCAGCACACGCTGGCAGCATAGGCTCATTCACGTGGCCGTCGGCCTCCTATTTTTGGCCGGCACCGCTCCGTCCCTCCTCTATTCCCAGAAACCAACAACTCAAAGTCGCGGGTTCCAACTCTTCGCCCGTAGCCAATACGCACTGAGTGCCAACCGGGTCCAGTGCGGTTTCACGTCGGACGGGATACTCTGTTCGAATGCGCCGTTTTTCACATCGATTTCGGGCGCTTTTTGGCCGAAGGGGACGCCGAACAACTACATCTTCAATAGCGGGCTCCAGGTGGCCGGCATCATCGGACCGGATGGAGGGCCGTGGGCCGGTGACACGACCGGAGCATTCCTCTACGACCCAAAGGGAACGACCCAGCACGGCCTGGAGGCCGAGCCGATCTCTGCGTCCGGCGATTCTGCGGATCGGGCCGACTGGCCGGATGTAGCTCGGGTTCCCGCTATGCCACTTTACGATCCTGTACTGCACGGAAGGGTCGCGGCCGCCGACGAAGACATGTGGTGGCTTTCCTGGGAGGGCGATCCAGCCTTCGTCGCTGGCCGACCTCATCCACTTGGGATCTTGGCAGACATGAGGGTCCTGGCATGGAACCAGCCCGGAGCAAACGAAGATATCCTATACGTCGTCACGACCCTGTACAACATCACATCACTCGATCCGGCCTCGTATGCCACGGCACCTCCGGCCCTCCAGCCGTTTCTGCTGAGGCAGGCACAGAAGTTTCATCAGTTGAGCAATACCAAATTCAACATCACCCTGCCGGTCGAGGGTTACACCATCGCCGGTCTCTATGCTGCCATCTCTGCCGATGCGGATGTTGCTTCGGCTGGCACTAACTACTCATCGGTGCACCTGCCGCTGGCGATGGGCTACGCCTGGGACCCGAGTTTCTCCCAGAGCCCACGGTGGAGCTTCGATCCGTTGATATTCTCGCCGCCGTTCTTCCCGGGGAGTGGGCTGGTTGGTATCAAGCTGCTGAGCCAGCCCCATGCGACGATTTACAGCGTAACGGAGAATGGGGGGGCATTCAGGGATCCTTGGAACACGTCGCAGCTGTATCGCTACCTCTCCGGTGGCATGAGCATCGCCGCCGGCGACGAGCCCTGCAACCTGGGCCCGCCTTCAATCACGCGGATTTGCTACATCGAGAATCAACGGCCCTTCGACATACGATTCTTCCTCTCCGGCACGCCGGCGGACCTGGCTCCCGGCGAATCGGCCACGTTCGCCGTGGCGTACGTTTTTGCGGCCCCGGTTGGAATCGGTTCGTGCGCTGGAGGGATGAATTGCGACATCGACCCAGGTGACTTCTCCGTCATCGCGGGATTCGGCGACCCGGCCGTCGTGGCCGCTGGAGTGAACCGGGTCGACTCGATCGCCGGGTTCCGCGGCGCCTTGGATCTGGATGGTGACGGGACGCTGTCCCAGTACGAGTTCACCTTCGAGCCCCGCTCGCTTTACGGCAAGGCGCAGCTGGCCCAGGCGTTCTTCGATCACCAATTCCTGACACCTACGGCGCCCGCCGCACCCGATTTCTTTCTAATCCCGGGCGATGGGCAGGTCACAGTGCTGTGGCGGCCATCGTCGATCGAGGCGAGCGGCGATCCCTATTTCGACGTCGCCAAGGATGCGACCTGGGTTCCGCCCGGCGGGACCGTGCCCGTCCCGAACCCGCTCTACGATCCCAACTTCCGACAGTTCGACGTGGAGGGCTACCGGATCTTCCGCGGCCGGGTCGACGACCCGGCGGCGCTCACCCTGGTGGCGCAGTTCGATTATCAGGAGACCACAATTTCCGATTACGCGGGCCAGGTGCCTCGGTCTCCCAGTCAGGAGCAGACCTGCGCACCCGAGCTGGGCATCACCGGCGGGTGCCCGGCCATTTATGATCCCATCGCTCCGGGAGTCGCGCGCACGGTGCACAACGAGGTGCCCCTCGTCGGTCCGATCCACCAGGTCCGCCTGGGCGACCGCATCGCGCTGCCCAACGGTAACGCCCTCATCCTCCGCGCCGATACGGCCGCGATCCCGCTGGTTGGACCCTATAGCAGCGGCCTCGACAACACCGGTGTCCCGTTCGTGTTCGTCGACTCGACCGCCCGTAACAGCTTTCGCTACTTCTACACCGTTACCGCCTTCGACCTGAACTCCTGGCAATCCGGGCCCAGCACGCTCGAGTCGTCGCGGGTGCTGAAGCCGGTCACGCCCTCCAATCGCGCCGTCAACTACCAGAACACGGTCGACCTCGTCACCGGCATCTACGGCCGCGGGGTGTTGCTCGATCACACGGCCCCCAATCCCTCGCTCGACCGGGTGACCGGCCGGTTCGCCGGACCGTTCCCACCCAGTAATGCCTGGGAGATCGGCTTGGCCGGGTTCGTCAAGGAACTGGTGAGCCAGCCGGGGGCGCTGACCGCGCGGCTCGACCGGATCGTGCTGGGCTCGCCCTATAGCAGCCCGCCCATCCCGCATCAATACTGGATCGTCGCCAGCGCGGCCGGGGGGAAGCCCGACACACTGCTGTTTCCCATCACCCAGCCGCAGGAGATCGGGCTTCAGTATGTCAGCCGAAGTTTGCCGGCCGTCCCGATCGACGGCACACTGGCGGCGCGCTATGGCGGGGCGGGAGGCGCTTATCAGTTCAACGGCGCGATGACACTGTATATGGAAGGGCCCGATTATCACTCGCTATACGGCCGAGGCTGTGCGAACGGTCGCCAGAACTTTGGGGCCTCCTTTGGCTCCTATGGGGAATGTGCCTACAACGGGTCGCGCTGGTTCGACGGGCCGTCACCGCAGAACAACGAGGCCCGGGCCGACCCGATCTCGGGCAACCAGGCGAACCTCTCCGGCATCCCGATGACCAACTACAACAATGCCGGCGCCTTGACCGGCGTCACGCTGATCCACAACACCCAGGCCTACCAGTCCGTTGGAGGCGCCGAGTTCCGGCCCATGGAAGGGATCAAGAGCGGCGCCCGCCGCGCGGCCGACTTCAACCTCTACTGGGGCGCGGGCGGCACCATCGACTCGGTGATCGACGTGACCCACAACGTACCCGTCCCCTTCGCGGCGGACCGTCTCGGTGGGACCTGGGGCATCCTGAATCCGTCCGGGGCGCTGCCATCGGCCGGGTCGTACGACGGGCGCGACGAGCTGACCGCGACCGACTTCCACTGCATCCCGCCGGCCAACGATCCGGCCTACAACGTGGGGACGGCCTCCTGTGTGGGCGGGCCCACTTATACGCTGAGCCAGACCGCGATCCCCGGCCCGGTGGTGCCGTTCAGTCCGGACCTGGCCGCGGCGCAGAGCGCACCGGCGTGGCCGGATGCCGGCTTCGGCCTCTATCTCTCGGGCGACATCTTCACCATCGGGCTCCTGGGCGGGCAGGTCCCGGCGCCCGGCCGGGTCTGGGCGCTCCGGACATATATCGGCGGCATCGTGGGCGGCAACGGCGACGGCGGCAACTACGGGCCCTACCTCTTCAACCAAGACTTCGACCCGCCGCGCTCGTGGACCGCGGTGGGGAGCGAGCTGCGGATCACCTGGGACGTGGTGAACCGGGTGAACCCGGTCACCAAGGACGACCTGCAGAACGTCCACCCGGTGCCCGATCCGTACTACTTCTCGAGCGGGTACGACGAGACAGACAACCGGGTGATCAAGTTCGTAAACCTGCCCGAGCGGGCCATCATCCGGATCTATACCTCGAGCGGCGTCCTGGTCGCACTCCTGGAGCACAACTCCACCACCTTCGGTGGCGAAGCCGAGTGGAACGTGCGGAACCGCGACGGCCGGCCGGTGGCCAGCGGCGTCTACTTCTTCCACATCGAGTCCGGCGGCGCCCGCCGCATCGGGCGGATGACCGTGGTGGCCGCCTCCCGCTAGTTCATCGCGCCTCCTGCACGATTACCTTACCGGCTCTTCGTGTTCCCTAGCCAACGAGCGCGGGAAACATTCGGGAGCCGCCGTGCCGCACGCCCAGGCCCACACCAGTCCCATCTCCACCGGCGTCCTGCCCACCATCGACGAGATGCGGGCGCTGTTCCGGCTCGCCATACCGGTCACGGTAGTGCAGGTGGGGATGATGGTCATGGGCACGGTCGACTCGATCATGGTCGGGCACTACTCCGCCGTGGCTTTGGCCGCCGTGGCGCTCGGCAATCTCTACTTCTTCGGCCTGGCCATCTTCGGCATCGGTGTCCTCATGGCGCTCGATCCAGTCGTGGCCCAAGCGGTCGGAGCCAAAGACGAGCCGGCTATCGCCCGGGGCATGCAACGCGGCATCGTGCTTGCCCTGGTCCTGTCGGTCCCGTCTTCGCTCCTGCTCCTCACGGCGGGCCCCATCTTGGGCCTCCTCCAACAGCCGGACGAACTGGTACCGGTGGCGGCAGGCTACGCGCTTCGCGTCATGCCCGGGGTGTTTCCGTTCCTGGCCTTCGTGTCGGTGCGGCAGGGGCTCCAGGCCATGCACCGCCTGGCACCCATCGTCGTAACCATCCTGGCCGCAAACGTGGTCAACGCGGCGCTTAACTATGTGATGGTGTTCGGCAAGCTGGGCATTCCGGCCATGGGCGCCTACGGTTCGGCCTGGGCCACGAGCATCAGCCGCTGGCTCATGGCCCTGGCACTCCTGGCCCTCGCGTGGAAGGACCTGAAACCCTACCTCACGCCGATTCTGCCGGAAAGCCTCGCATTCAAGCCCATCTGGCGCATGCTCCGCCTCGGCCTGCCGATCGGGGTCCAGCTCCAGCTCGAAATGACCGCCTTCGGAGCGATCGCCATCTTCATGGGGCTCCTGGGCACCGTGGAAGTGGCAGGGCACCAGGTCGCCATCAACCTCGCGTCCATGACGTTCATGGTTCCGCTCGGCGTGTCGATGGCCGCCTCGGTCATGGTCGGCAACGCGGTGGGCCGGAACGACGCGGTGGCCGCCAGGCGATACGCGCGCGCAGCGCTCTTCACCGGCGGCGGGTTCATGGCGGCTACCGCCGGCATATTTCTGGGAATGCCAGGAGCGCTGGCACGCATCTACACGACGGACCCGGCAGTGCTCGCGCTCGCGGTGAGCCTGATCCCGATCGCCGGGGTATTCCAGGTGTTCGACGGGCTCCAGGTGGTGTGTGTGGGTATCCTCCGCGGGTTGGGAGACACCCGCGCCCCAATGGTGGTGGCGCTCGTGGGATTCTGGCTCATCGGTACCCCCGTGAGCGTCTTGCTCGGGTTCGCGACGCCACTCGGCGCCCAGGGCCTCTGGTGGGGCATTCTGGCAGGTTTGGGTGTCGTTGCGGCATTTCTGCTTACCAGAGTCAGGCTCAGAATGCGGAGGAACCTCTCCCGAGTCGTAATCGATGAGCCGCATGTGAACAACTGATTACGAGGGCATCATATGGTTGCTAGACAAAGGAAAAACACCTCAGATGTCACGTGATATCTCAGGCCCAATTGCGGGTCTTGGACTCGGTCGCTCAGCTCCCATGGGGTCCTAGGGATGCCTTCATTCGGGACGGTTATCTTCGACTGCGACTCGACGCTCTCTACCATAGAAGGGATCGAGGACCTGGCCGCCGACCGGGCCGATGAGATCGCCCGGCTAACCCAGCTCGCGATGGAAGGACGGGTGCCACTGGAGGAGGTCTATGGCCTCCGCCTCGAGCAGGTGAGGCCCAGCCGGCAGCGGGTCGAACGGCTGGGCCAGCGATATGTCGACACCATGGTTCAGGACGTTCCGCGGGTGGTCCGGGAGCTGATGGGCGCCGGAATCGAGGTCAGGATCGTATCAGGAGGTCTGAAACCCGCCATCCTGGTCCTGGCGGCTCACCTGGGAATACGGCCAGACGCGGTGGCCGCGGTGGACGTGGTGTTCGGCCCGGATGGTTCGTATTCCGGCTTCGACACTGGATCGCCGCTCACCACGGCTGGGGGGAAGCGCCAGGTGATAGAGTCGTGGAAGCCCTCGCTACGAGTGCCTGTGATGCTGGTCGGCGATGGCGCCACCGACCTCGAGGCCAAGCCAGCGGTCGACACGTTCGTCGCGTTTGCCGGCGTCAAGAACCGGGCTTCCATCCGGCGGGCGGCCGACGTGGTGATCGACGGACCCTCGCTGCTTCCGGTCGTGAAACTGGCCTTGGGTACCGAAACCCTAACTGAAGGCACCAACGCATGACCCACGCAACGGCTCGCGAACCTGCCACCGACTTCGGTCGCTTCTTCCTTCCGGGCCCCACCGAGGTCCGGCCGGAGGTCCTGGCGGCCCAGGCCCGCCCTATGATCGGCCACCGAGGCACGGCAATCCAGGAGCTGATGGCGGACGTCGAGCCCGGGCTCCAGCGGATCTTCGGCACCCGCCGTCCGGTCTATGTGTCGTCGTCTTCGGCGACCGGCCTGATGGAAGCGGCCATCCGATGCTGCAGCAGAGAGCGGGTCCTAGCACTGGTCAACGGGGCCTTCAGTGCCCGGTTCAGCGAGATCGCCTCATCCCACGGCCGCACGGTCGAGGCTCTCGAAGTCCCGTGGGGCCGTGGCCACACGGCGGACCTCCTCGACACGGCGCTCGGACGCGGGTCCTACGACGCGGTAACGGTGGTGCATTCGGAGACCTCGACCGGCGTGTTGAATCCCGTGGCCGAGCTAGCCGAGGCGGTACACCGGCGCGATGATGTGTTGCTCCTGGTCGATAGTGTGACGGGTGTGGGGGGGATGCCGGTCGAGGCGGACGGCTGGCAGCTCGACTTCATCCTGACCGGTTCGCAGAAGGCCCTGGCTTTGCCTCCCGGGTTGGCCTTCGGCGTGGCCCAGGAATCGGCCGTCCGAAGAGCGGAGACCATTCCCAACCGGGGCACCTATTTCGACATCCTGGCCTTCGAGGCGGGCCTGGCCAAGCGCCAGACACCGAACACGCCGGCCATCTCGCTGCTCTACGCGTTGCGAACCCAGTTGGCACGAATCGACGCCGAGACTCCGGCCATGCGGTACCGCCGCCACGCCGACATGGCAGCCCGGGTGTGGCAATGGGTCGATGAGATGTGCGATCGAGGCGTCGGGCTAACGATGCTGGCGCCCGAAGGCTACCGTTCTCCGACCGTGAGCTGCGTTTGCCTGCCCGAGGGCCGCACCGGCCCCGAGGTCACGGCCCGCCTCAAGGAACGCGGTTTCACCATTGCTCCGGGCTACGGTCAGCTCAAGGACACTACCATTCGGATCGGCCACATGGGTGATCACACCGTGGCAGAACTCGACGAACTGCTTCACCATCTCGAAGGAGTGCTGGCTCCGTGACCGCTGAACGTCGCCTCCGCGTGCTCATTGCCGACAAGATCGACCGGAAGGGTCTCGAGCCGCTAGCGGACGATGCCTTGTTTGAGTTGGTGGAGCAGGTTGGCCTCACCGGCCAGGCGCTGGCTCGAGCCATCGCCGCAGCAGACGCGGTCCTGGTGCGCAGTGCCACCCAGATTACCCGTGAATCGCTGGCCGAGGCCACCCACCTGAAGGTGATTGGCCGCGCGGGCGTCGGGATCGATACCATCGACGTCGACGCGGCGACCGAGAAGGGCATCGCGGTGTTGAACGCCCCGGCCGGGAATACCATCTCCGCGACCGAGCTCACCCTCGCATTGATCCTGGCGCTGTTACGGCGCATCCCGATGGCCGACCGTTCGATGAAGGCCGGCAAGTGGGACCGGAGCTCGTTCCAAGGCGTCGAGATCGCGGGCAAGACCCTGGGGTTGGTGGGCGCGGGTAGGGTTGGTGCCGAAGTGGCACGGCGAGCCAGGGCGTTCGACATGCGGGTCGTCGCATTTGACCCGTTCCTCAACCAGGAGCGGGCGCGGGCCCTCGATCTGGAGTTGGCTCCCCTCGATGAGGTACTCCGGCAAGCGGACGTCCTTTCCTTACATGTGCCGCTTACCGAATCGACCGCCGGCATGATCGGCCCAGCCCAACTCTCGCTCATGAAGCCGGGGGCCTACCTGGTGAATGCGTCTCGCGGCGGCGTCGTCGACCAGGATGCGTTGATCGAGCATCTCGAACGCGGTCACCTGGCCGGGGCCGCATTCGACGTGTACGATCAGGAACCTCTGCCAAGCGACCATCCGCTGCGCAGCCTGGAGAACGTGGTCCTCACGCCGCACCTGGGTGCTTCGACCGAGGAAGCGCAACGGAGTGTGGCGCTCGAGATAGCCACGGCCGTCCGTGCGGCATTGCTCGAAGGCGACCTGAGCCGCGCCGTCAATGCGCCGGCAATCGGCGGGGAGAAGATGCGGCGGGTGCGGCCGCTGCTCGACCTTTCGGAGCGGTTGGGACGCCTGGCTCGATCGCTGGCAGACGGGCCGGTTGACCTGGTGGAGTTGCGCTATGCCGGGGTGGAAGACGACATCCTGCGCCCGCTCGCGGCGAGCGCCTTGGTGGGCTTGCTCCAGACGGCGCTGGGGGCGTCCGAGGTCAACTTCGTCAACGCCCTTCATTTGGCCGAGACACGGGACATCGAAGTGAACTGGTCCAGGGTCAAGCGACACAGCGCCTACGCCGAGTTCATCGAGCTGCTGGTCCGGCACAAGGGCGCGGAGACGCGAGTGGCCGGGGCGATGCTGGGAGCAGGCCACCCCCGGGTGGTTCGCATCGGGGAGTTTCATGTGGATATTCAGCCGAAGGGCACGCTGGTCGTGATTCGGAACCGCGACGTTCCCGGCGTCATCGGTCGCGTCGGCACGCTGCTGGGCCAGGCCGGGCTCAACATCGCCGGCTACCATCAAGCGCGCCACGACGAGGGCGGGCAAGCCTTGGCTGCGATAGCCATCGACGGCTCATTGACCCCAGAGCTTCGTGCCGCCCTCACCGCCGCTCCCGAAGTGGTGGAAGTGAGGCAAGTCGACCTGGACCGTTGACGTTCAGCCAACCGCGGAGGGGCCCGGACGTTGCCTGATTGCCCGTCATGACCTGGAGCCACCCCGAATAGCATGAGCACCACCCTCACGGCGATTGCCGTGGTCACTGTCGGCTACATCCTCGCGTACCTGTTGTTCGACAGGCTGCGCGACCGGTTCGGCTATGTGGGTGGCGCCGAGTACGTGGTCATCGGGTTCTTGCTGGGGCCGCATGCCGCGCGACTGCTCGACGCCCAGGTGGTGCAGGAGCTGACGCCAATCGTGAGCCTGGCGCTCGGCTGGCTCGGGATGTTGTTGGGCACCTACTTCCGGTTGCCGGCCATGGCGTTGCTCGACAGCGCACACGTGAAGATCGCCTTCACCGAGGCGGTCTCGACGTTCGTGCTGGCCCTCGCGGCCCTGCTTCCCATCTTTCATTATGTAGTGGGCTACGGCTGGGCCGACGCGTCCATCCCCGCCGTGACCCTCGCGGCCGTGGCCACGCTGAGCGCGCCGGCGGCCATCGATGCCTTTGCCCGCAAGGGCTTCGGCACGAGCCCGGTCTTTCCCGTGGTTCAGCTAGTGGCGCGGATCGACGCCCTGATCGGTGTCGTGGCGTTCGGCTTGGTGTTGGCCATCCTCCACCGAGGCGACGTCGCGCCAACCGTCCGACAGCCCACAGCCACCGAATGGGCGGTGATCAATATTGCGGTTGGGGTCGCGAGCGGCGTCCTGTTTCATCTGTTCTTGGGACCCCGGGAGCAGGAGGCCACGGACGAGAGCGACAGCCGCCTTTTCGTCGCCCTGGCCGGGGCGATCGTCATTGCGAGCGGGGCCGCCTACTATCTCAATCTGTCGCCGATCTTCACCAACCTGGTGTTGGGCTTCATCCTGGCAAACACCGGGAATGCCCACCGCGACGTGAGCCGGCTACTCGCACGGACAGAGCGGCCGGTGTTCCTCGCGCTACTCATTTTTGCCGGCGCCGCCTGGAGCGCCAGTGCTCCGGAGTTGTGGTTCATCGCGCCCGCGTTCATCGGGATTCGGTTGACGGCGCGCTACCTTGGCGGCCGCTTCGCGGGCACGGTTGCCGCGCCGCCGAACCTCCGGACACCCGAGCTGGGCCGCGCCTTGCTGGCGCAGGGCGGGTTCGGGGTGGCCATCGCCGTCAACTACACCCAGGTGCACCCGGACCTCGATCCCAACATCGTGTTGACCACGACTCTGGTGTCGATTCTCCTGTTCGAGGTCGTGGCCTCGGCCGAGACCTCGGCCGTGCTTGCATATGGGGCCGCTCCACGCGCGGAGCCGCCGCCGCCCCCAGCGGTTGAGGCGCCTCAACCGATCGGCACCGAGTGATCCGCCGTCTCGTCGTCCTGGCGCTGTTGATCGGCGGCGCTCTCCTTCTCGAGCCCCTCCGAGTGCCGACCGAAGGAGTGATCGCGCCGCGGTCGCTCTTCCTTTTCGGCATTCTCCTGCTCGCGGCCGACACCTTGGGTGCGGTGGCCAGCGACCTCCGCCTGCCGCGCATCGTGGGCTATCTCGTTGCCGGCCTCCTGCTCGGCCCGTCGCTTCTGGGCCTGGTCCCCAACCCGGTCTTCGAAGACCTCGGCATGATGAAGCAGCTCGCGGTGGGCCTGATCGGCCTGTTGGCGGGGATGGAGCTTCGGATGGACGACCTCCGCAAGCGGTGGCGGTCCATCCTGGCGATCCTGGTATTTCAGACCGTGTTCGTGATCCTCGTCGTGGTGCCGGCGTTCCTCGTGGCCAGCCGCTGGATGCCGTTCGTTTCCGGTCTGGCGATGGCGCCGCTGATCTTGGTGGCGTTCTTGTTCGCGACCATGCTGGCGGTCAATTCCCCGATGGTGACCTTGGCCTTGATCGAGGAGACCCGGGCCCATGGTCCGGTGGCCAAGACCACCCTGGGCGTGGTGTTGGTAGCCGACGTGGTGGTGATCATCCTGTTCACGATCGCCTACAGCCTGACCCAATCGGCGTTGACCGGCGCTGGGGCGGGCGGTCTCGAGGTCGCCCTCAGGCTGACCCGGGATGTCGGAGGGTCGCTCTTTGCCGGGGCGGTCATCGGGGGGATCCTGGCCCTCTACGTTCGGTTCGTGAAGCGGGAGCTGGTGTTGTTCGCGGTGGTGCTGGTATTCGCCACGGATGCCGCGGCCGGCGCGCTTCATTTCGAGCTGCTGCTGAGCCTGCTGGTGGCGGGTTTCGTGGTGGAGAACGGCGCACCGGTAGATGCGGAACCCCTACTCCACGCCCTGGAGCTGGTCAGCGGGCCGGTGTTCGTGATCTTCTTCGCGATGACCGGGGGAGAGC
>CAWFGG010000009.1:0-47500 GCA_963815325.1 uncultured Gemmatimonadales bacterium | reverse complement strand
TGTATCCGTCGTGGGCGTGGGAGTGTTGAGGGGACGTCGTCCCTAGTACGAGAGGACCGAGACGAAGCGACCGCTCGTGTACGGGCTGTTCCGCCAGGGGCAGCGCCCGGTAGCGACGTCGCGCGAAGATAACCGCTGAAAGCATCTAAGTGGGAAACTTTCCCCAAGATGAACACTCCTGGATCTTAAGATCCCTCAAGGGCCCTGGGAGACTACCAGGTTGATAGGCGCGCAGATGTACGGAGGGTAACCTCTTCAGTCGAGCGCGTACTAATCGCCCGTGAAGTTTGATCTCTTCCCTGATTCCAGCACCCCCATCCACCCTTCAATGCTATCAGCTATCAGCTATTGGCTACCAGTTCACAAGACTCATAGCCGATCGCCGATAGCGTCAGTTTTGGCTGACGACTAGCGCGCAGGGGCCACACCCGTTCCCATTCCGAACACGGCCGTTAAGCCCTGCAGCGCCGATGGTACTGCCACTGAGAGGTGGTGGGAGAGTAGGCCGTCGCCAGCCATCCCAACACCAACGCCTCCATGACCCGTCAGGGTTGTGGAGGCGTTGGTCGTTCGGGGGCTATTGGCTATGCGAGAAGCCATGGCTTCCAGGGTCCATCGACCAATAGCCAATAGCGGGGGGTAGGGAAGTAGGGTGGTAGCCCAGAGCCCATTACCTTCCCCAAATGTCCGACCCCACCACCAAGTGCGGCCACATCGCCCTGGCCGGCGCCCCCAACGTCGGGAAATCCGCCCTGCTCAACACCCTGGTCGGCTCCCATCTCGCCATCGTCAGCGGGAAGGCACAATCCACCCGCCTGCCCGTCACCGGCCTCCGAACCGACGGCACCACCCAATACATCTTCCACGACCTCCCGGGGCTCATGGATCCGCGCTACGCCCTCCAGGAACGTATGCGGGCGGCTGCGCTCGAGACGCTCGATCGCGCCGACGTGATCCTCCATCTACACCCGGCACCCGAGGCGCCGGCCCCGGCATTCGAGACCGTGGCCCGGCTCGCCACCCCTCCACGAGCCCCGGTCCGCTTGGTCTACACCAAGGCCGATCTGGTACCCGCGCCCCGCCGCGAGGCACTGGCCGACGGCGCATCGGTCACCTCCGCCACCACGGGCGAGGGCATCGACGCGCTCCTCGCGTGGCTCGACCGCGAGCTGCCCACCCGTCCCTTCGCCTACGATCCCGAGGATCTCGCGACCCAGCCGCTGCGCTTCTTCGTCGTCGAGTACCTCCGAGAGGCGGCGTTCGAACTCCTGAGCGACGAGGTCCCCTACGCCTTTACGGCGGAGGTAGAGGAGTTTCGCGAATCCGAGCGGCCGATTTACATTCGGGTGCATCTGTTTGTCGAACGGGACTCCCAAAAAGGAATCCTGATCGGCCAAGGCGGACAGACCATCAAGGCGATCGGCCAGCGGGCACGGACTCAGCTCGAGACCCTGCTCGACGCCCCGGTCTACCTGGATTGCTGGGTCAAGGTGTTGCCCAAGTGGCGGCGGAACGATGCCGCCCTCACGCGATTCGGCTTTCCCGAGACGAAGGAGCCACGATGAGCCTCGATCCCGTGCTGCTGGAGATCCTGGTCTGCCCCAAGTGCAAGGGCGACCTCGAGTACCGAACGGAGCCGGAATCCCTCGTCTGCCATTCCTGCCGACTGGTGTACCCGGTCGAAGACGACATTCCGATCATGCTGATCGACGAGGCCCAGCCCCTCTGAGGCCGGCCGTCGCGTGACCAACCCCGATACCTCCACGCCCATCCCGCCCAGCGGCGGGAAGTTCGGCTGGCGGGCATGGCTCCTCCTGGCCCTGCCGGTCAGCTGGCTCTTCGCGGCCCTGCATTTGTCCGCACCGCTGGTGTTCATCGCGGCCGGCATCGCCGTCCTGCCGTTGGCGGGATTCATGGGCGAGGCCACCGAACACCTCGCGGCCCGAACCGGCCCCGGCATCGGCGGCCTCTTGAACGCCACGTTCGGCAACATGGCGGAACTGATCATCGCGATCGTAGCGCTCCGGGCCGGATTGATCGACCTGGTGAAGGCCTCGATCACCGGAAGCATCCTCGGCAACCTGCTGCTCATCCTGGGCCTCTCGCTCGTGGCGGCCGGCATGAACCGGCCCGAGGTCCGGTTCAACCGCACCGCGGCCGGCATGAGTGCCGCCATGCTGGCGCTTGCCGTGATCGGACTCGTGTTTCCCGCCTTGTTCCACGGGCTCCATCCCGAGGCCGCCGACGACTTCCGGCTCTCCGAGGCCGTCGCCGTGATCCTCGCGGTCACCTACGTCTTCTCGTTGGTGTTCTCGCTCAAGACCCATCGCCGCCTGTTCGGCGGCGAGCCTCACCCCACCGTCGGCCCCGTGTGGACCACCCGCCGGGCGATGGTATTCCTGGCGCTGGCCACGGTGGGCGTCGCGATCGAGTCCGAGATTCTGGTCCACGCGGTCGAAGGGGTCACCGCATCGGTCGGGATCTCCGAAACGTTCCTCGGCCTCATTGTGATCCCGCTCATCGGAAACGCCGCCGAGCATGCCGCCGCCGTCCTGGTCGCCCGCAAGGGCCAGGTCGACCTGGCCCTCCAGATTGCCCTGGGTTCCAGCACGCAAATTGCTCTGCTGGTGGCACCGGTCTTGGTGTTCGTGGGCCTGTTCTTCGGGCAGTCGATGAACCTGGTCTTCACGCCGTTCGAGGTGATCGCGCTTGGCCTCTCGACCGTGGTGGTCGCCATCATCACGCTCGACGGCGAGTCGCACTGGTTCGAAGGCGTGCAACTTCTTGCGGTCTATGCGATGGTCGGTGCTGCTGCCATGTTCATTTGACTTACCGGGTGAGAGCCCGTAAGTTCTAGCTTGGTTTAACCTTTTAGGTGAGGATACCGGGTGCGGACTCGCCCGACGATACTGGTCTATTCGCCGGACGGCGGCCCGGTCCCCGGAATCCTCGGGCAATGGGCCGAGGCCCAGGGTTTTCCCGTCATGGTCCTGTCAGACCCCGCCGAGGTCTCGGCGATCATCCTGCGCGGCGCCCCCTCGCTCTTGTTCATCGATGCCGACCGCATGGGCCCCGAGGGGCCCGAGCTGGTTCGGGAGCTCAAGCGTGACGCCTTTACGGCGATCATCCCGATCACCATGCTGTCGGAGTCGCACCATCCCGAGCGCGTGAATGCGTGGTTTCAGGCCGGCACGGACGAGGTGATCACCGGGATGTTCACCGTCGCCGAGCAGCGGGCCCGGCTCGACGCGATGTCGGTCCGCACCGTGCGCGATGTCTCGGTCCACCCCTCGACCCGTCTCCCCGGCACCACCGAAATCGACCGGGACATCCGGCGCCGCTTGGACCTGGACCAGCAATTCGCCGTGTGTTATGCCGACCTGGATCACTTCAAGGAATTCAACGACCGGTACAGCTACTACGACGGCGACCGCGTCATCTACATCCTGTCCCGCATTCTCCACGACGTGGTCCGGGGCCTGGTGGCCAAAGACGGCTTCGTTGGCCATATCGGGGGCGACGACTTTATCTTTATCATTCCGCTGGACGAGGTCAGCCGCGTCTGCACCGAAACGCTCAGTGTCTTCGACACGCTGATCCCGTTCCAGTACAATGACCAGGACCGCCGCGCGGGGTACTTTTTCGGCAAGGACCGCCGCGGTCAGCTGCACCGCGTACCGATGATGACGCTCTCGATCGGAATCGTCACGAATCAGAACCGCTCGTTCACGCATCCGGCCCAGGTCAGCGAGCTGGCGACGGAAATGAAGAGTTACGCCAAGACCCTCCCGGGGTCCGTCTTCGTCGTGGATCGGCGGCATGGCCAGGATGGCGACTCTCTCGGCTGGGAGTCGGACCAGAAGGAGTGAGGAACCAGGCATGAATGTCCGCTGTCCAAACTGCCAGACGGTGTTCCGGGTCGACCCGGCCAAAGTGCCGGAGGCGGGGGTCCGAGCCCGCTGCAGCGAGTGTGACGCCGTCTTCGCCGTCTACCGCGAGACCGCGCCCCCCGCGCCCACGCCCGAACCGGTGGTGCCCCAGCCGGTTCCGGCTCGACCGGCTCCTCTGCCGCAACCCGCCGCCCTGCGGCCGCGGCCGGCCTTCGCGCCGCCGGTGGTGCGACCTTCAGTCGCGCCCGGCCGCCCCGCGGCCCCGCGAGGCGCACCGGTCAGACCTGCCGTCGGAACGAACGCCGAGGAGCGGGCCGCCCCACGCGGCGGCGCATTCAACCCCTTCCTGTCCCAAGACCCCAAGCAGAAGGCCCGCCGGCTTGCCCGCGCCTTGGTGTCCGACCTCGTGGTGTACCATCCGGAGAAGCGCGAGCGCGGCTTACGTGAGGGACGGCTGAAGGAGCTGTTCGACGAGGAGATCAAGAAGAGTTGGGAAGAATATGAGGAACAGGTGGGGAAGGAGCTGGCCGAATCCACGACCTACTTCAACGACGCCCTGAACGAGATTCTCGGAGACGGCACGCAAGTCTTCTGAGCACCGCGCCGCCTGCCTTCCTGGGGCTTCGGTGCTATATTTCCAGCTTGCAGGCGGCACGAGCCGTTCCTCCGCCAGTGGCGGACGGGCGGCTCATCTATTACCCGAGGAGATGACATCCATGCCGGATCTTGGCGAGCGGCTGCACGATCTCGACCAGCGCCTGACTGAGCTCCGAGGTTTCCTTTGACCTTGAGGCCAAACACAGCCGGCTGACCGCGCTCGAGTCGCAGCAGGCGACAGCGGGGTTCTGGGACGATTTCGAACGCGCGCGGAAGGTCGTCGACCAGATTCGGGCCCTCAGGGCCGTCGTGGTACCGGCCGACGAGCTCGTCGGCCGGCTCGCCGACGCCCACGGGCTGCTGGAGCTGATCGAGGCCGAGGCCGACGAAGGCATGCTGGCGGAATTGGACGCAGAGGTGAGCGCGGTGGCAGCGGACCTGGCGGCGCTCGAGGTCCAGACCATGCTGCAGGGCCCCGATGACGGTCGCGACGCCATTCTCACCATCCATCCCGGCGCCGGTGGCACCGAGTCGCAAGACTGGGCGGAGATGCTCATGCGCATGTACACCCGCTGGGCCGAGCGTCGCGGATACAGCGTCACGGTGCTCGACCTTCAGCCGGGCGAAGAGGCCGGCATCAAGTCCGCCTCGCTCGAGATCAAGGGCGAGAGCGCGTACGGCTATTTGAAGGCCGAGAAGGGGATCCACCGCCTGGTCCGGATCTCGCCGTTCGACTCGCAGGCCCGCCGTCATACCTCCTTCGCCTCGGTGTTCGTCTATCCCGACATCGACGATACCATCGAAGTGGACCTGCGTGATGAGGACATCAGGATGGACGTCTTTCGTGCGTCCGGTGCGGGCGGGCAACACGTCAACAAGACGTCGTCGGCCGTCCGTCTGACCCACGAGCCAACGGGACTCGTGGTGTCGTGTCAGCAGGAGCGCAGCCAGACCAAGAACCGGGCGACCGCGTTGAAGATGCTCCGCGCCGCGATATACCAGGCGAAGCGGGAGGAGCAGGAGGCCGCGCGGGCCGTCGTCGAGGCCACCAAGAAGGATGTCTCCTGGGGCAACCAGATCCGGTCGTATGTCTTTCAGCCGTATACCATGGTGAATGACCATCGCACCGAGCTCAAAATCGGCGATGTGCAGCGGGTCATGGACGGCGGCATCGATCCGTTCATCGAGGCCTATCTGAAACGGTTCGGGGGCATGGTCGCATGACGCCGACCGAGACCCGCTCCTACGTCGAACAGGCGCGCCGGGACAAGCTGGCCGCGCTGGCGGCGCTGGGAGTCCGTCCGTTTGCGTACCGGTACGAGCGGAGCCACACCGCCCAAGCGGCGCTCGACCTCTACGCGGATCCGATGGGCGACGACGGCCCCGAGGTCGCCGTCGCCGGTCGGCTGGTGTCGATGCGGAGCAAGGGCAAGACGGCGTTCGGCCACATCGAAGACGCGAGCGGGCGCATCCAGCTGTACTTCAAGCAGGATGTGCTTGGCGACGGGTACGCAATCGTCAACTTGCTCGACCTCGACGATCACGTCGGCGTGCGGGGCCGTCTCTTCCGAACCAAGACCGGCGAGATCACCGTGCAAGCGGTTGAAGTGACGCTCCTGGCGAAGTCGCTCCGCCCGCTCCCTCGCGGCAAGACCCAAGTGACCGACGACGGCACGCCGGTGACCTATGGCGGGCTGCAGGATCCGGAGACCCGCTACCGCCAGCGATATGCGGATCTGGCCGTGCACCCCGAGACCCGGCAGATCTTCAAGCTGCGGGCGCGGGCCATCGCCTTCATGCGCCGCTATCTGGACGAGCACGGGTTTCTCGAGGTCGAAACCCCCGTCCTGCAATCGCTCTATGGCGGCGCGGCCGCCCGGCCGTTTCTGACACACCACAACGCGCTCGACATGCCGCTCTACCTGCGCATCGCCGACGAGCTGTACCTGAAGCGGCTCATCGTGGGCGGGTTCGAGCGCGTGTACGAGATCGGTCACGACTTTCGAAACGAGGGCATGGATCGAACGCATAATCCCGAGTTCACCATGCTCGAGTATTACCAGGCCTACGCCGACTACCGCGATGTCATGGAGACGCTCGAAGACATGCTGCCCGCGCTGGTGGAGCACTGCTGCGGCAGCCCGATCATCGAGCGATTCGGCGTCACCTTCGACTTCACCCCCCCCTGGCCACGGATCCCCTTTGTCGCGGCCATCGAAGAGCGGACCGGCCTCGACATCCGGTCGGCCGCCGCACCGGATCTCCGGCGCCTCTTGGTGAACGCGGGACAGCCCAGCGACGACGTGCAGGAGCTGAGCGGCGGCAAGCTGCAGGACGAGATCTTCAAGCAATTCGTCGAGCCGTCGCTGGTCCAGCCGACCTTTGTCATCGACTATCCCAAGGCGCTCTCGCCATTGGCCAAGGTACACCGCGACGATCCGTCGCTCACCGAGCGGTTCGAGCTCTTCGTCCACGGCCGGGAGATTGCCAACGCGTTCAGCGAGCTCAACGACCCGGACGATCAGCGGCGGCGGTTCGAGGATCAGGCGGCGCAACGCGCGGCCGGCGACGAGGAGGCCCAGCAGCTCGACGAGGACTACATCCGCGCGTTGGAGTACGGCATGCCCCCGACCGGCGGCATGGGGCTGGGCGTCGACCGGCTGGTCATGCTCTTGGCAGGGCAGGCCTCGATTCGCGATGTGATCCTGTTCCCGGTCATGCGGCCCGAGGGGAAAGAGCCTGTAGAGGGTGCCGATGAGCCGGCCTGACCGGAGCGCGCCGGCGCAGCCGGACTCGTTCAGGCTTCCCAATCGGTTGGAGCGGCGGCTCGCGTTGCGCTACCTCCGCAGCCGGCGCGTCTCGCGGCTGGCTTCCCTGACCACCGTGATCGCGACGGGAGGGGTGGCCGTCGGAGTGATGGCGCTGATCGTCGTGCTCGGGGTGATGAACGGCTTGGTGAACGAAGTCCGCGACCGGATCCTGGTGGGCACACCGCATCTGCGCGTGCTCACCTACGGCGCCGGCATCCGGATCGACGACTGGCGCTCGGCGCTCGACGTGGTGCGGGCGGACCCGGACGTCGTGGCCGCCGCACCCGAGGTCCTCACGGAATCGGTCATCTCCGCCGGAGCGGACTATGCCGAGGGGGTGATGGTGCAGGGGCTCGAGCCCGACACCGCCGGCCTCGCCCAGGTGACCTCTTTAGCGGACGCCGTGACCGACGGCGACCTCACCTTCCGAACCTCGCTGCCCGAGGTGGATGGGGCCATCCTGCTCGGCACCCGGCTCGCAGGGCGAATCGGCGCCTATCGTGGCGATGTCGTGACCCTGGTGTCGCCGAATCCCCAGGTGAGTCCGGTCACCGGGTATCCGACGGCACGGTATTGGCGGTTCGAGGTCACGGGGCTGTTCGACACGGGCATGTTTCAGTACGACAACAAGCTCGTCGTCATTTCCCGCACCATCGCCCAGGAGTTTGCCGGGCTGGGCGCGGCCGTGTCGGCCATCGAGGCACGGGTCGACGACCCCTGGAAGGCCCAGGCGGTCGGCGACCGGCTGGCGGAGCGGCTCGGGTATCCCTACCGAGCGTTGGATTGGCAGAGTCAGAATGCGGCGCTCTTCAGCGCGCTCAAACTGGAGAAGCTGGCCATGGGGCTGATCATATTCTTCATCATGATCGTTGCCGGCTTCAACATCGTCGGGACGCTGACGATGATCGTGTCGGAAAAGACCAGGGAGATCGGTATCCTCCAGGCCATGGGGCTGACCGCCCGCAGCGTGGGCCGGATCTTCCTGGCCCAGGGCGCGATCATCGGTGCCGTCGGCGTCGGCCTGGGAGTGATCGGTGGCCTCCTGGTGGGCGCGGCCGTCGACCGGTGGCGCTGGATCAAGATCGATCCGTCCATCTACCTCATCGACCACTTGCCCATTCTGATCCAGCCGCTCGACGTGCTGATTGTGGTGGCCGCGAGCCTCCTCCTCGCCGTGCTGGCAACGGTGTATCCTTCCCGCTCGGCCACGCGTCTCGCGCCGGTCGATGCCATCCGGTACGAGTAGCCGCATGCTCACGGCATCGGGACTCCGCAAGGTCTATGTCGGTGGCGATGGACAGCCGATCGAGGTCCTCACCGACGTCAATCTCGAGGTTCGCCGCGGTGAGTTTGTCGCGATCGTCGGCGAGAGCGGCGCCGGCAAGAGCACCCTGCTGCATCTCCTTGGCGCCTTGGATGCGCCGACCGCGGGAACGGTCCGGGTGGACGGGCAGAGCTACGCCGACATGTCCCCGGCGGAGTTGGCGGCGCTCCGGAATCAGAAGATCGGTTTCGTCTTTCAGTTTCATCACTTGCTGCGGGAATTCACCGCCCGCGAGAACGTGGCCATGCCGCTCCTGATTGCCGGTGTGGCCGAAGGGGACGCCCTCCGCCGGGCGGAGGAGCTCCTGACCCTGGTGGGCCTGGGCCCGCGCCTGACGCACCGCCCGACCGAGTTGTCGGGCGGCGAGCAGCAGCGCGTGGCACTCGCGCGGGCATTGTCGACGGATCCCGTCGTGGTCTTGGCCGACGAGCCGTCGGGCAACCTCGATCACAGGAACAGCGAGCGGCTCCACGACCTCCTGGCCGGGATGGCCCGCGATCTCGAGACGGCGCTGGTGATCGTCACCCATAACCGCCTCCTGGCCGCCCGGGCCGACCGGGTCCTCACCCTCGAGGACGGCCGTTTGGTCCTGGTTCCCAGCGCGGAGGCCATGCCCTCATGACCTGCCAACAGTGCGGGCAGCGCGAGGCCGTGGTTCACCTCACCCAGATCGTGAACAACGAGGTGAGCACGGTCCATCTCTGCGAGCGCTGCGCGGCGGAGCGCGGCATCGAAAGCGGCGCCGAGTTGGAGCAGAGCCCCCTGGGCAGCCTGCTCGCCACCGTGGGCAAGGATGTCGGGGCGGGACTGCCCGAGACCGAGACCACCGGCCTGGGGCACCTCAGGTGTGAGGGCTGCGGGTCGACCCTGCAGGACTTCCGTGACGTGGGCCGGCTGGGCTGTGCCCAATGCTACACCACCTTTGCCCGTCCCCTCAGGGAACTCCTGCGCCGGGTCCACGGCTCGACCCAACATCTCGGCAAGCGCTACGTCGAGCCGGGCGCCCCGGCCACCTCCGATCCCGACGCCCTGGTGCGCGAGCTGACGGAGCAGCTCGAGCGGGCGGTGGAGTCGGAGAATTTCGAGCGTGCCGCCCAGGTGCGGGACCAACTCAGAGCGCTGGAATGATCGATCTGACCCTGTTGAGTGATGGCGGCATGCAGTGGCTCGACGCGAGCGGGCCACGGAGCGACCTGGTCTTGTCGACCCGGATCCGGCTGGCCCGGAACTTGGCCGGGCGGGTGTTCGGCATGCGCAACTCGGCGGCCGACCGTGAGAGCATTCTGACGGTGGTCCAGGAGGCGGCGCGCGACGTGCCCCAGCTCGATCACGCCATGCTGATCCGCCTCGACCACCTGCCTCAGCTCGACCGCCAGCTCCTGCACGAACGCCACCTGGCGAGCAAGGACATCGCGGGCCTGGAGCCGACCGGCCGTGTGCGGGCGGGCGCGGCGTTGCTCGTCCAAGACCAGGTGGGGCTCATGGTCAACGAGGAGGATCATCTTCGGCTCCAGGGCCTCTGTTCGGGGTTTGCGCTGCAGGCGGCATACGACGCGGTCAACGGGGTGGACAGTGAACTGGGGCAACGACTTGCCTTCGCTTTTCACCCGGAATTTGGTTACCTTACGTCGTGTCCGACCAACGTCGGAACCGGCCTCCGCGCGTCCGTGCTGATCCACCTGCCGGGCCTGGTCTTGACCAAGGAAATCTCCAAGGTTTTGCAGGGTCTCTCGCAAGTGGGCCTGACGTTCCGGGGGCTGTACGGCGAGGGAAGCGAGGTCGTCGGCAACTACTTCCAGTTGTCGAACCAGACCACCCTCGGCAAGAGTGAATTCGACCTGCTGGATCATTTGGGCAAGATGGTCCAGCAGGTGATTACATACGAAGAGCAAGCCCGCCACGTCCTGCTCCGCGACGCCCCAACGGTGATCGAGGACAAGGTGTGGCGAGCGTATGGGCTCTTGCGCTATGCCCGCTCGCTCTCCTTCGAGGAGACGATGAATCTGCTGAGCGGCGTACGCCTGGGTGTGGGGCTCGGCCTGGTCCCCGGCCTGAGCCTGTACGCGCTCAACAAACTGCTCGTGTACACCCAGCCGGCGCATCTCATGGCACCGGACGGCGTCGAGGGCAGTGGGTCCGAGGTCGCGATCCGACGCGCGGCCTATGTGCGGAAGACGTTGGAGGACGAGGCAGGGCGCCGCTCCTAGGCGGCACCGCGCTCGAGACACGCTGACCAGGGTTCGAAGATGAACGGCTACAATTTCACTGATCGAGTCCGCAAGGTGCTGCAGATGGCGCGCGAAGAGGCTGCGCGCCTGCATCACGAGTACGTGGGCACGGAGCACATCCTGCTCGGCTTGATTCGCGAGGGCGAGGGCGTCGCCGCCGCCGTGCTCACCAATCTCAACGTCGAACTCGATGACGTGCAGCAGAAAATCGAGGAGACCGTCAAGAAAGGGAAGGCGGCCGCATCCACGGGACCCGACCTGCCGTACACCTCCCGGGCCAAGAAGGTCCTCGAGCTCTCCATGACCGAGGCCCGTGAACTCAACCACTCGTACGTCGGGACCGAGCACCTGCTCTTGGGCCTGCTCCGTGAGGAGAAGGGAATCGCGGCGCAAGTACTGAACGACGCCGGGATTACCCTGGAGCAGGCGCGGGCCGAGACCCTGCGCCTGCTCGGGAGCGACATGCCGCCGGCCACACCCGGGACGACACCGGCCGCCGGCGCCGCCAAGGCTGAAAAGAAATCCAAGACACCGGCGCTCGATCACTTCTGCCGGGACCTGACCCAGTTGGCGGCCGAAGGCCAACTCGACCCGACCATCGGGCGCGAGGGGGAAATCCAGCGTGTCATGGAGATCTTGGCCCGCCGGAAGAAGAACAACCCTGTGCTGATCGGCGAGCCCGGCGTGGGCAAGACCGCCATCGTCGAGGGGTTGGCGCTGCTCATCGCCAGCGGCAATTGCCCCGACGTTCTGCGGGACCACCGCGTCCTGTCGCTCGACATGGCTGCCGTGATCGCCGGCACCAAGTATCGCGGGCAATTCGAAGAGCGGCTGAAGGCCGTCATGAACGAGATCGCCCAGAACAAGCACGTGGTGCTCTTCATCGACGAGCTCCACACGCTGGTTGGCGCCGGCGCCGCCGAAGGTGCCATCGATGCCTCGAACATGCTGAAGCCTGCGCTGGCCCGCGGCGAGCTCCAGTGCGTCGGCGCGTCGACCCTCAACGAATACCGGAAGTACATCGAGAAGGACGGCGCGCTCGAGCGGCGGTTCCAGACCGTCGTGGTGGAGCCGCCCTCCGTCGAGGAAACCATCGCGATCCTCAAGGGACTCCGGAAGAAGTACGAGGACCATCACCGGGTCAGCATTCCCGATGACACGCTCGATGCGGCGGCCAAGCTTTCCGACCGCTACATCACCGACCGTTTCCTCCCGGACAAGGCCATCGACGTGATCGACGAGGCCGGGGCCCGCGCCCGTCTCGCCTCCCAGGCGCCGCCGCCCGAAGTCGCAGCGCTCAAGGCAGAGCTGGAGGGAGTGAACGTCGAGAAGGAGAATGCGGTTCGCGACCAGAACTTCGAGCGGGCCGCCTCATTGCGCGACCGGGAGCGCGAGCTGCAAAACGAGATCCGGCAGCGCCAGGAAGTCTGGGAAGAGGAACGGCAGACCCATCGCCCGATCATCGACGAGGAAGCCGTGGCGTTCATCGTGTCCCGATGGACCGGGATTCCGGTGACACGGCTCCAGGAGGCCGAGACCACCAGACTGCTCCGGATGGAGGACGAAATCCACCGGGCCGTCGTGGGACAGGACGAGGCCATCAGAGCCGTGTCGCGGGCCATCCGGCGCTCGCGCGCCGGCCTCAAGGATCCCAACCGGCCGATCGGGTCGTTCATCTTCTGCGGTCCGACCGGGGTCGGCAAGACCGAGTTGGCTCGTGCGTTGGCCAAGTTCCTGTTCGCGGACCCGGCGGCCCTGATCCGGGTGGACATGTCCGAGTACATGGAAAAATTCTCGGTGTCGCGCCTGATCGGCGCGCCTCCGGGCTACGTCGGCTACGAAGATTCCGGCGCCTTGACCAAGGCCGTCCGGCGGAAGCCCTATTCCGTGGTCCTGTTGGACGAGATCGAGAAGGCCCACCCCGATGTGTTCAACATCCTGCTCCAGGTGCTGGACGAGGGCCACCTCACCGACAATTACGGGCGCCTCATCGATTTCAAGAACACCGTCGTGATCATGACGTCGAACGTCGGCGCGCGAGACATCACGCAGGGCAAGGCCCTGGGCTTCCATTCGGACAGCCAGGAATCCTCGTTCGAGCGGATGTCCGAGAAGATCAAGGATGAACTCACGCGCGTGTTCAACCCCGAGTTCCTGAACCGGCTCGACGACACGATCGTCTTCCACCCGCTCACCAAGGAACACATCGCCCAGATCGTCACGATTCTGCTCGAGGAAGTGAAGCGGCGGCTTGGTGACGAGGTCCGGCTGACACCGGCGGCGATCGAATTCCTGGTCGAGCACGGCTACGATCAGAGCTACGGCGCACGGCCCCTCAAGCGCACCATCCAGCGCTACATCGAGGATCCGCTGAGCGAGAAGATCCTGCTCGGGGAATTCGGCGGTGGGGAGGAAGTCGAAGTCGACGTTCACCCCGACGGCGATCGGCTCTCTTTCAGCGCCTTGACCGGCTCGGGGGCGTAAGAGGTTGTGGTTCGACGCGCCGGCAGCGCCGGCATCTGAGCACCGCATGCGCGGCATGATTCGCCTGCTCGCCCCGGTTCTGGTCGTTGCCGTGGCACTCGGCGGCCTCGGCGCGGTTCGCGGCTTGGCGGCCCAGGAGGCCGTCAGCACGACCGTCGACAGCCTCGCGGTCGAAGGCCAGGACCGCCTCACCACCACGCAAATCCTCGGCACGGCAGGAATCGCGGTCGGCCAGAGCGTCAACTACCGGGACGTCCAGCGCGCCGTGCGCAACCTGTTCCGGACCGGCCAGTTCGATGATGTGGTCGTGGAGCAGCGAGACCTCGACGGCCGCTTGGTGTTGGCCTTCCGGGTCAAGGAGCGGCCCATCCTCGAGCGCTGGGCGGTGGCGGGGACCGACCGGGTGTCGCTCGGAACCGTCAAAGACCGGGTGAAGATCAGGGAAGGCCGCCCCATCGACCGCAACGGCGTCGAACGCGCCCGGGCCGCCATCGACTCCCTCTACACCGATCGCGGTTTCTATGCGGTGCGCGTGAACGTGAAGGAAATCCGCCAGCCGTCCGGCGCGCTCCGGGTGGTCTTCGAGGTTGAAGAAGGACAACGCGTCGCGGTGGGCCAGGTGGTCGTCGAGGGCAACACCAGGTTCAACGACAAGACCGTGTCCAAACACATGGCGACTCGCCCCGAGGGATTCTGGTGGTTCCAGAAGGGCGACTACGACGAGGAGCAGCTGGAGCGGGACGTGCGCGAGCGGCTGCCGCAGTGGTATGCCGACAACGGCCACATCGACTTCCGGGTCCTGGGCCACGAACTCATCCCCGACTCCGTGACCGGCAAGGCATTACTGAAGCTGGAGGTCGAGGAAGGGCCCGTCTACCAAGTTGGCACCTTCCTTCTCTCGGGCAATCGCCGATTCTCCACCGACGATCTCGCTGCCAAGTACCCGTTTGGCGGAAAGGAAGCCGTGGGCCTCCCGGGCGAGCCGCTCCCCGAGGCCGGCATGCCGTTCGACCGCTCCGCCTGGTTCGACGCGACCGAGGACGTGCGCTCCCTCTACGCCAACAACGGGTACATCTACGCGACGGTGGTGCCCGAGCAGGACCGACGCACGGTGGCCGATGGCAGCCAGGTCGTCGATCTGCGCTGGGTCATCCGTGAGGGGTCGCCCGCCACGGTCAACAAGATCAACATTGTCGGCAACGATGTGACGCATGAGCGGGTCATCCGGGAGGCCATTCTGCTCGCGCCCGGCTCGCTGTTCAGCCGAGACCTCCTGATCCGCTCCTACCAACAGATCGCGAGCCTCGGGTTCTTCCAGGAACCGCTGCCACCGCCCGACGTGCAGCAGGCAGCGAACGGGCAGGACGTCGACGTCACCTTTACGATTCGGGAGCGTCGCACGGGCAACATCAACTTTGGCGCCTCGGTGGGGCAGGGTACCGGGGTCGGCGGGTTTCTTGGGCTGGAAGAGCCCAACCTGTTCGGGCGTGGCAAGCGGGGCCGGCTCCAGTGGCAGTTCGGCCGCAATATCAACGACTTTACGTTGAGCTACACCGATCCGGCCATCAGAGAGAGCCGGATCTCGGGTACGATCTCACTGTTCAACTCCCGCCAACGCTTCACCATCGAAGACCTCGGCCGGCGCCGCCAGGTTGGCGGCAGCATCAGGCTCGGGTTCCCGTTCTTCGGGTCGCGCTTCACCCGCGTCTTTGGCTCCTACGGCATCCAGCTCATCAAGTTTACCGAGGGGTCGGAAGACTTGCGGAGTCGGTTCCGCTGCACCAACTGCACCCGCTCGACCCTCGGTGGCACCATCCTGCGCGACACCCGGATCGGGTTGCCGTTCGCCAGCGCCGGTGCGCTGGTCAACACCAGCCTGGAAGTGAACGGTGGGTTCCTCGGTGGCACCGGGTCGTATCGGAAGATCGATCTCGAGGGCCGCTGGTACGCGCCGCTCGGCCGGTTGGGTGGGGGCGAGGGCGACTTCACCGGCGGCATTCGGTTCGTGCTCGGGCTCACCGCCAAGTCGGGCTTCATCTTCGGCAACGCCGGGCCGTTCTTCACCGAGTTGTACTCCATGGGCGGCACTCAATTCGGCGTCCCGCTGCGTGGCTACGAAGAATTCGCGATTACTCCTGACGGTTTCAATCCGCTGGCCGGCGGCAACAACGCCCCTCCGGATGCCTTCGGCAAGACCTATGCTGCGTTCACGCTCGAATTAGGCGCGCGCATCAGCCAGGCGCTCTACGTGAGCAGCTTTCTCGATGCGGGCAATGTGTATCGAGAGCCAGCGCAGTATGATCCAACCCGCCTCTTTCGCGGTGCAGGCTTCGGGGTCGCACTCGTGTCCCCGTTGGGCCCGATCGGCATCGATCTGGGCTATGGCTTCGATCGGAAGGATGCGAACGGCAACTCGGATCCTGGATGGAAGCTCCATTTCAAATTGGGCAATTTCTTCTAACCTCGCAGTCGATACATCACGGCACAGGAGCACATGATGCAGAACCTCAGAGTCAGACTCTTCTTCGCGGCCATCGTCGTCGGCCTCGGTCTTGGTATGACCACGCCCGGCGCCGCACAGCAGCCGGCGGGGCCCATAAAGATTGCGTATGTGAATGCACGCCTCGTTCTCCAATCGACCCCCGGGTACGCCCAAGCGGAGTCGATCTTCACGCGCGAGCTGCAAAGCTACCGGAACGAAATTCAAAAACTCCAATCCAGCCTCGATTCCGCCGCCCGTGACTTCGAGCAGCAGTCTGTCGTGCTGAGCCCGACGGCGCGCGATACCAAGCGGCAGGAACTGGTGCAACAGCAGCAGACGCTCGAACAGCGAACCCGCGACCTCCAACAGCGGGCCGACACGCGGCAACGTGAACTCCTCGATCCGATCGAGCAGCGGGTCAACACCGTGATCGATGGCGTGCGGGCGTCGGGCAACTACGCCATCATCTTCGATGTGAGCGCCGACGGCGGAGGCATCGTGTCCGCCGATCGAGCGCTCGACTTGACCGAGCGCATCATCCAGCAGTTGAAAGAGAGTGGTAGTTAGGGACGTGCCGCCTCCCGTCCTGACAGCACAGGCGGTCGCCGACATGGTCGGTGGCCGCCTGCTTGGCGAAGGGGAAACCACGCTCCGGCGGGTCGCATCCCTCGACCGCGCCGGAGCGGAAACCCTGACCTTCCTCGCCTCGCCGAAGCACCTGCCCGAATTCCGGTCCAGTCAGGCTGCAGCGGTTCTCCTCACCGCCGACCTGGCGAAGGAGCCGCTGGGGCCACGGACCCGGATCGTCGTCGACGATCCACAACGGGCCATGCGGGAGGCCGTGCTGGCCATGATGCCCGAGCCGGAGCCGCCAACCGGTGTTCATCCGACTGCCTCCATCGGGCGCGGCACCACCATGGGAGCCGGCACCACGGTGGGGCCTCATGTGGTCGTGGGGCCAAACGTACGACTCGGCCAGCGGTGCCGCTTGGGCGTCGGCGTTGTGGTGGAAGAGGGCGTCACCATCGGCGACGATACGGTGCTCGACCACCACGTCGTCTGCTACCGGGGCACCACCATCGGGAGCCGTGTGTGGGTCAAGGCCGGCAGTGTGCTCGGCGGGACCGGGTTCGGGTTTGCCCCCTCCCCCGAGGGCCACCTGCGCATTCCCCACGTGGGCCGCTGCATCATCGAGGACGAAGTGGAAATCGGCTCCAACTGCTGCGTCGATCGCGGCACGATTGACGACACCGTCGTGGGGCGGGGCACGAAGCTGGATAATCTCATCCAGGTGGCGCACAACGTCCGCGTGGGCGAGCGCTGTCTCTTGATGGGAGGGGTGGGACTGGGCGGCTCGGTCACGATCGGCGACGAGGCTATTCTGGCGGGTCAGGTTGGGGTCGCGGATCACGTGGTCATCGGCTCGAGCGCGCGCATCGCAGCACAAAGCGGGGTCATGAGCGAGGTGCCGCCGAAGGCCACGTTCGGCGGGACGCCTGCGCGGTCCCACCGGCTGTGGCTGCGCGGCCAGGTGGCGTTGGATCGCCTGGCCTCCATCGCGGGCGCACTCGAGGCACTGGTGGCGGAACGGAAGCACCGTGGGTAGACGCACCATACGCGAGACCGTCTCCATCGATGGCATCGGGCTCCACACCGGGTGCCGGTCCACCGTCACCTGCCGTCCGGCCGAGCCGGGGCATGGGGTCGTCTTCCGGCGGGTCGATTTGCCGGACATGCCGACCGTTCCCGCCCGGCTTTCGGAAGTGAGCGTCACGGAGCGCCGGACCGGGCTCGGGACCGGCGAATCCGCCATTTCGACGGTGGAACATCTGCTCGCGGCGGTCGGGGCCCTCCAGCTGGATGATCTTCTGATCGACATCAACGCTCCCGAGCCCCCGATTCTCGATGGCTCCTTCGAGCCCTACCGCGACCTTCTCACACGGGCCCAGCCCGAGGACCACGGCGGCGAGGCCGTGATCTATCGGGTCACGCAGCCATTCCAGGTGACCGACGCCGATGCGACATACGTCGTCTCACCGGCGGACACGCTTCGCCTCACCACCATCATCGAGTGGGATCACCCGTTGATCGGGCGTCAGGTGGGCTCCTACGACATCACCGCGGAGGCCTTTGCCGCGGAGCTGGCACCGGCACGGACCTTCGGGTTCGTGGGAGAGGTCGATGCGTTGCGTGCCAAGGGATTGATCAAGGGCGCCTCAACAGAAAACGCGATCGTGCTCACAGACGAAGGGGTCGAGGGTACGACGCTCCGCTGGCCCGACGAATTCGTGCGGCACAAGGCCGGCGACATCGTGGGCGACCTCGCACTGCTCGGCGGCCGTCTCAACGCCCATATCATGGCCACCAAGCCCAATCATCATGGAAACATCGCCTTGGCGCGGGCCATTACCCGTACGGGACAACGAACCGGGGGGGTCGCTATGAATATTGCACAAATCCTCGATGTGATCCCGCATCGCTACCCCCTCCTTCTTGTCGACCGCATTCTCGAGATCGAGGGAACCAAGCGGGCCGTCGGCATCAAGAACGTCACCATCAATGAGCCATTCTTCCAGGGCCACTTTCCGGGCCACCCGATCATGCCCGGGGTCCTCATCATCGAGGCCATGGCCCAGGTCGGCGGCATGCTCCTGCTCGAGGCGATGGGAGACCCCGAAGAGAAGGTGGTCTACTTCATGTCGCTGGATAACGTCAAGTTCCGCCGCCCCGTGGTGCCCGGCGACCAGCTGCGGTGCGAACTCGAGATGATACAGTTCCGTGGCAAGACCTGCCGCCTTCGTGGAGTGGCGTACGTCGACGGGGCGGTGGCGGCCGAGGCCGAAATGATGGCGCGCATCGTGGACCGATGAGCACGGCTATCCACCCCAGCGCCATCGTCGATCCGACGGCGGAGCTCGGCCAGGGGGTTACCCTGGGTCCGTTCTCCATCGTCGGGCCGAACGTGACCGTCGGCGACGGATGCTGGATTGGCCCGCATGCCTCGCTCGAACGCAATAGCCGGCTCGGCCCGGGCGTGCGGATCGGCCACGGCACGATCGTGGGTGGCGATCCACAGGACCTCAAGTACGGCGGCGAGGAGACCTGGGTCGAGATCGGCGGGGGGACGGTGATCCGCGAATATGCCACGGTTAATCGCGGCACCACGGCCACGGGAAGCACCACCGTCGGCCGGGATTGCTTCCTCATGAGCTACGTCCACGTCGCGCATGACTGCCGCCTCGGAGACAGCGTCATCATTGCCAACGGCACCCACATGGCAGGGCACGTCACCATCCGCGACCACGCCACGTTGAGCGGCTTGATCGGCATCCACCAGTTCGTCACGATCGGGGAATACTCTTTTGTGGGCGCTGCCACGCGGCTGACGCAGGACATTCCCCCGTTCGTGAAGGCAGTCGGCAGCCCAATGGAACTCTATGGTCTCAACACGATCGGCCTCCAGCGGGCCGGCTTCGCACCGGACACAATTGCGGCCCTCAAGAAGGCCTACCGACTGTTCTTCAATTCGAATCTCAACCTGACCCAGGCCATCGAACGGGCGAAGCTGGAGCTTCCCATGTACCCGGAGGTCGAACGGTTCATCGCATTCGTCGAGACCACCAAACGAGGGGTCCCGGCATGAGCGCGCCGCTTCCTATCGGCGTGGTGGGGGTTGGAGCGCTGGGCCGACATCATGCCCGACACTTGGCGAGCCTCGAGGACGCCCGTCTGGTCGGTGTCTACGATGTCGATGCCGCGGCCGCGCGCCGCGTGGCCGACGAGGTCGGCACGGTTGTCGCCCCGAGCCTCGAGGCGCTGCTTGCAGGTGTTGAGGCCGTGTCCATCGCCGTTCCCACCACGGACCACGCAACGGTGGGCCTCGAGGTACTCCGCAAGGGAATCCCGGTCTTCATCGAGAAACCGCTGGCAGCGACGCTCGAGGAGGCCGACGCCTTGGTGAGCGCCGCCGACCGAGCGGGGGTCCAGCTCCAAGTCGGTCACATCGAGCGGTTCAATCGCGCCATCCGCGCCGCCACTCCCTATCTCGATGGCCCCCTCTATCTGGAGAGCCAGCGGGTTGCCCCGTTTCAACCACGTGGCACCGATGTGGCCGTGGTGCTGGATCTCATGATCCACGACCTGGACTTGATCCTCCACCTGACCGGTGGCGTCGAGGCGCTCGACGTGCAGGCCAGCGGTATCGCGGTCCTGTCCCGTCATCTCGACATCGTGAATGCCCGAGTGGCGTTCGCCAATGGCGCCGTAGCCAATGCAACGGCGTCGCGGCTCGCCCGCGACCGGGTCCGCCGGCTCCGCCTGTTTCAGCCTTCCGGGTACCTCTCGCTCGATCTCGCCCAAGGCACCGGCGCATTCATGCGGCTCAGGCCCAACTGGCGTGCGGGGACTGCCACCAAGCTCGAAGACGTGGTCGAACAGATCCCCCTCGAAGCTCCGGACGCCGACGCCCTCCGCCTCGAGTTGCAGAGCTTCGTTCATGCGGTGCGCGGCGACCACGAAACAGTGGTGACCGGACACCAAGGTCGGCAGGCCCTGGCACTGGCCATTCAGGTCTCGGAAGCGGTCGAGCGATCTCCCGTGGAGCGTTTCTCGGCCACATGACACCCGCGGCACCGGCACGCATCTTCATCTCCGTTGGCGAGCCGTCGGGCGATCTTCATGGCGCAAGCGTCGTCCGCGCCATCCTGCGACGCCGGCCGGATGCCCACATCGACGCCATCGGCGGCCCCCGAATGGCCAAGGCCGGGGCGGCTATCCGTTATCCGATCGAGGGCCTCGGTGCGCTCGGGATAGCCGAGGTGGTTTCCCAGATTCCCGCACACTACCGGCTCCTCGGAGCGCTCCGGCGCGACTTCGATGCGGCCCCCTACGACGTCGTCATCCCCATCGACTACCCCGGGTTCAATCTGCGAGTCGCCCAGGCCGCAACCCGGCGCGGCATGAAGGTCCTCTATTACATCCCGCCGGCCCTGTGGGCATGGTGGACCGGCCGCGCCAAGCGCTTCGCCAAGGCGGTCGATCGGTTCGCGGTCATTCTCCCATTCGAGCAACAGTTCTTCGAGCGGCTGGGCATCGAGGCAACGTACGTCGGGCACCCGTTGCTCGATCGTGAACCTGTCCCTACGCGCTCGGAGGTCCGCGACGCCCTCGGCATCGACCCGGGGGCGCGGGTGTTGGGAATCTTCCCAGGCAGCCGGCCCCAGGAAGTGAGGCGCCACTGGCAAGCGTTTCGCGACGCGGGCCTGCACCTGCTCCAAGCCGGGAAGTGCGAACGGGTGCTGGTGGCGGGCACGGCGGGGGAGTCCTATCCCGAGCCCGGTGTGCTCGAGATTGTCGTCGACGCTCCAGAACGCATCCTCGAGGCGTCCGATGCCGTGATCGCCAAGTCGGGGACGACCACCCTCGAGGCCGCGCTTGCCAACACCCCCATGGTCGTGGCCTATCGCACCCACCCGATCACGTTCATCATCGGCAAGAGGCTCGCCAAGGTCCGGTGGCTCAGTCTGGTGAACCTGGTGGCCAACCGGCAGGTCGTTCCGGAGCTGGTGCAGCATGACGTGACCGTCGCGAACCTGATCGACGCCGCAGGCCCGCTGCTCGATCCAGAGAGCCCAGAGCGGCTCACCCAGTTGGAGGAGTTCCGATCCGTGAGAGACCGTCTCGGAGCGCCGGGCGCCTCCGACCGCGTGGCGGAGCTGGTGGATGAACTCCTCAGCGCATGAAGATCCGCGTCCCACCCAGCCTCATCCGGATTGCGGCAGGTCCGCTGCTCTGGGCGCTTGCCCGGACCTGGCGGCTGGAACGGCAGGACGACGACCGCTGGCTGCCACTCTATCAGGCGCGCGAGCCTCATCTCTTCATGTGCTGGCACGAGTGCCTCCTGCCGCTCTTGTGGTGCCATCGGCGCCAATCCATCGCCATCGTCGTGAGCGAAGCGCGCGACGGACAGCACCTGGCCGACTTCGCCCACCGGATCGGCTACCGGCTGGTGCGCGGCTCCAGCACCCGCGGCGCGACCCGCGCGCTGTTGGGCGCCGTACGGGAACTCGAGGCAGGCGGTGCGGTGGCCTTTACGCCGGACGGACCGCGTGGTCCGCGGAGAGAGCTCAAACCGGGGGTGGTGGCCGCAGCGCAACGGGGAGGGGGAGTCATCGTCCCGATCCACGCCGCGGCCGACCGAGCCTGGCGGTTCAGATCGTGGGATCGTTTCATGGTCCCCAAACCATTCGCAAGAATTCGGGTGGCCTACGGTGTACCATTCACGGTGGCAGACGGGAAGGCGGGGCTGGCGGAGGGGTGTCGAGCGGCCAGGGCCGCGCTTGACCAGCTGACGAGGACCGCGCCATGGCAGGACGCAAGCGACGAGACACCCACCGGCTGATCCGGTGGCTCTGGACCAGTCGGCGGTTCGACGCCCGGCTGGCGCGCCTGGCGTTGCTTCCGGCGTCGGGGCTCTGGCGAGGGGTAATGGAGCTCCGGGCGCTGGCCTATCGCCGGGGGTGGACCAACGTCCGAGATCTTCCGCTGCCGACGGTCGCGGTCGGGAATCTGTCCGTGGGAGGTTCCGGCAAGACCCCGATCGCCATGTGGATCGCGGGGTACTATCAATCGAAGGGATTGGTACCCGGCATTCTGCTCAGGGGGTACGGCGACGACGAGACCCAGGTGCACCAGCGCCATCTGCCTGAGGCCAAGGTAGTGGCCGATCCCGATCGCGCTCGGGGCGCCGAACGGGCGCTGGCCCAGGGGGCCAACGTCCTGGTGTTGGACGACGCGTTCCAGCGCCTCGACGTGCATCGCGACCTCAACATCGCCGTGGTGAGCGCAGAGACTCAGCGGGCGGTCCGTTGGCCGCTGCCCGCCGGTCCGTGGCGGGAAACGCGGCATGCCCTCGCGCGTGCCGATTTCGTCGTCATCACCCGGAAGCGGGCGACGGCCGAGGCTGCGTTCGGCTTGGCCAAGGAGTTGCATGGGACGTTCGACGGACCGCTAGCGGTGGTCTATCTCGGCGTGCGCCGCCTGGAAGGGCTCATGACGGGCGAGCGTCGCCCGGCGAGCGGACTGGCGGGCAAGCGAGTAGTAGCGGCGGCGGCGATCGCCGATCCTGGATCGTTCGTGGCCCAAACCAAGGCAACGGGCGCGCAGGTCCAGGTTGCGACATGGAAGGACCATCACCGCTTCGGCCCCGAGGACGTCGCCTGGCTGGCGCACGCGGCGCGGCGGGCCGACCACGTGGTCATCACCGAGAAGGACGCGGTCAAACTCCGGCCGATGTGGCCGGCCGACGCGCCGGAACCCCTGGTGGCGCTGCTGGACCTGGAATGGGAACATGGCGCGGATGATCTCACATCCGCATTGGATGCCGTTGTGACACCGGTCGAACGGCTTTAACACCATACCGAGGCCACAGGGCCTCCTACTATGAGCACAACAGATACCAGCCCCACCCAGACCGCGATTCGAGGAGACAAGGACACCTTCCTGAGCGAGGACAACCCGTTCGAGGCCATGATGTCTCGCTTCGACCGGGCTGCAGATTTGCTGCATCTCGACGCAGGGTTGTACAGCGTCCTCCGCCACCCCGAGAAGCAGATTATCGTGTCGGTACCGGTGCAGCGAGACAACGGCAACGTGGAGGTCTTTACCGGGTACCGGGTGCTGTACAGCACGGTACGCGGTCCCGGCAAGGGCGGGATTCGATTCGCCGCCAACGTGACGCTCGACGAGGTCAAGGCACTCGCCGCGTGGATGACCTGGAAATGCGCCGTGGTGAATATCCCGTTTGGCGGCTCCAAGGGCGGCGTGATCTGCGATCCCGACACCTTCTCCAACGCGGAACTCGAGCGGCTGACCCGGCGCTACACCTCCGCCATCATGGAGACTCTGGGCCCCGATTCCGACGTTCCCGCGCCGGACATCAACACCAATGAACGGGTGATGGCCTGGATCATGGACACCTACTCCATGCACAAGCGTCACACGGTCACCGCCGTCGTCACGGGTAAGCCGATCGAAATGGGCGGGTCGTTGGGACGGCGGGAGGCAACGGGGAGGGGATGCACCATCTCGACGCGAGAGGCGCTCAGGCGCCGTGAGATCTCCATTCATGGGGCCCGCGTCGCGATTCAGGGGTTCGGCAACGTCGGCTCGATCGCGGCCAAGCTGCTCGAGCGGGAGGGCTGCTCGATCATTGCGGTGAGCGACGTGTCGGGCGCGCTCTACGACAAGCGAGGGCTCGACGTCGAGGACCTGCTCGCCTGGGTGCGGCATCACCGCTTCCTGAGCGGCTATCCGAAGGCACAGGCTGTGGCGGAGCACGAGCTTCTCACGGCCGAGTGCGAGGTGCTCGTGCCGGCCGCGGTCGAGAACGTCATTACCAGCAAGAACGCGGCCGACATCCGAGCCAAGATCATCTGTGAAGGCGCCAACGGTCCGACCACCGCAAACGCCGACCGCATCTTGGATGAGAAAGACATCTATGTGGTTCCCGACATCCTGGCGAACGCCGGCGGTGTGACGGTCAGCTATTTCGAGTGGGTCCAGAATCGGGGCGGGTACTTTTGGGACCTCGAAACCGTGAACCAGCGCCTCGAAGGCATCATGGTGCGGTCGTTCGACGAGGTCGCGACGATGGCAGAGCGCCACAACGTGAATCTCCGGACCGCGGCGTACATGCTCTCCATTGAACGGGTCGCGGCGGTGCATCGCCTGCGCGGCCTCTATGCCTGATGGACATCGTGGTGCTGGCCGTCGGACGGCTGCGCCCGTACTATCGCGAGGCGGCCGACGACTACCGCCGCCGCCTCGAGCGCTACGCCACCGTTCGGGAAGTCAGCGTCCGGGAGGCTAGCCGGTCGCCCACCGTGGCCGTTCAGCGCCGGCTGGAGGCCGAGGCGCTCCGCCAGAAACTGCCCACGCGTCACACCCTCATTGCCCTGACCCGAGAGGGCGAGCCCTGGTCCAGCACGGATGTGGCGGGCCGGCTCGCACGGTGGCAAGAGGCGGGAACTACCCTGGTGCTTGCCCTGGGAGGTTCGTCGGGGCTGGCACCATCGTTTGCCGATGCTGCGGCACACCGCTGGAGCCTCGGCCCGCTGACACTGCCGCACGAATTGGCCCGGGTGATCGTCTTCGAACAGCTGTATCGGGGGTTCACGATTCTCGGTGGCGGGAAATATCATAAGGGTGGCTGACAGCTCGTAGCGCTATTAGCTATTGGCTATTAGCCAAACGAGACACCGGCCGCTGTGGACCGATGGCTGATAGCCGATCGCCTTCAGAGCCAATAGCCAATAGCCAATAGCCGTTCGCCTTGACACCATCCAACCCGCACTACGGCCCCACATGCCCGAATGGTTCGAGGAGTGGTTCGACGAAACCTATCTCACCCTCTATCCGCATCGCGATGCGGCCGATGCAGAGCGCCTGCTGGAGAGCCTCCGGGAGACCATCCCGTGGCGGCCGGGTCTCCGGGTGCTCGACGTGGCCTGCGGCGCCGGGCGCCACGCCCGTGCGTTGGAAGACTGGGGCGCGAAGCCGGTTGGGCTCGATCTTTCGTGGGCGCTGCTGACGCGGGCGCGGACGGTCACCCGCGCTCCCCTCGTGCGGGCCGATATGCGGTGGCTGCCCATCCGATCCGGCACCATGGATCTCACGGTCAACCTCTTCACCAGCTTCGGCTATTTTGACACGGATGCCGACCACCACCACGTGCTCGGCCAGATGATCGACACCGTGCGGCCTGATGGCTGGTTTGTCATCGACTTCCTCAACGCGCACTACGTACGGGATACGCTCGTGCCCCAACAGGAGACCGACCTTGGCGGCCATCACGTCCGGATCACGCGTCACATCACACCCGACGGGCGGTTCGTCGTCAAGCACATCACGACCGACGACGACCAGCGGTTCCAGGAACGCGTGCGGCTTTTCTCAGCGACCGAGCTCGAAGATATGATGACAACCCACGGGCTCGTGATCCGTCGGCGCCTCGGCGCATACGATGGGGCGCCGCTCCGGGACGACACCCCCCGGGTCATCCTGATCGGACAACGGGCGTGATCTTTCGTATCGAGTCGACCAGTCTCCAACCCGCCCCGACCTGGCCCGAATCCCGGTCCGGAGGGTGGCCCGACCCGCTGTTCGATGCGTGCATCCGGCGGGCCGATCTCGAGCCGGTGTTGGATCGGCTGAGGGATCCGGACGTGCTGGTCGTGACCACCGGCCAACAGCCCGGCCTCTTCACGGGGCCGCTCTACACCATCTACAAGGCCCTCTCGGCCATGACCCTGGCCCGGCAGCTCGAGGCACGCTGGGACCGCCCGGTAGTTCCGGTGTTCTGGGTTGCCGGCGACGACCACGACTTCGCCGAGGCCAATCACACGACCTGGCTCCGCGCCGACGGCGGCGTGCATACCGAAACGCTCCGTTCCCGCCCGCCGGACGCGCCGCTCACGCCAATGTACCGCGAGCCGCTCGGTCCCGAGGTGGCCGATGCTCTCGAGGCCATCAGCGCCGATCTCGCCCCCCACCCGCACGGCTCGGACACCACCGACTGGCTCGCCCGGCACTATCACCCCGATGCCACCGTTGCCGGGGCCTTCGCCGCTGCCTTGGCCGAGTTGCTGGCCCCCTTCGGTGTCGTTTGCCTCGACAGCACCCATCGGGCGGTGAAGCGGCTCGCTGCGCCGCACATCATTACCGCTGCAGGGCTTGCGTCCGATCTCGATCGCGACCTTGCCCAACGAGCGTCGGAGCTCGAGAAGGTCGGGATCGCACCGGGCGTCTCGGTGGGTGACGGTGCCTCGCTGGTCATGTTCGAGGGAGCCCTGGGCCGCGACCGTCTGATCCTCGATGGACGGGAGCTGGTGACCAGGCGGAGCCAAGAGCGGTTCACGATGGAGCGGTTGCAGACGATTGCCGCCGCGGAACCGGAGCGTCTCTCGCCAAACGTGCTGCTCCGTCCGGTCATCGAGAGCGCCATCCTTCCGACCGTGGCCTACGTGGCAGGGCCGGGTGAGCTGCGCTACCTGGAGTTGACGCCTCCCATCTACCATCGCCTACGCGTACCACAGCAAACGCCGGTGGCGCGCTGGTCCGGTGTCGTGATACCGCGTCGGGTGGATCGGGTGCTCGAAAAATTCGGGGCGAAGTTGGACGAGCTGCTCCTGGCGGACGAGGCCCTGGAGGCGCGAGTGGTGCACGACCAGCTTCCCAAGGAGGCGCTTCAGGCGCTCGGAGACCTGAGAGAATCGATCGAGGCGGCCTACGACGTGGTCCAGCGGATTGGGACCGACATCGATCCGACCATCGAGAAGCCGCTCGCGCGGCTTCGCCATCAGGCCATCGCCGGTGCGGCCGATGCCGAGCACAGATTGGTGACACATCTCAAGCGCCGTCAGGAGACCGAGCTGGCCCAAATCGGCCGGGCCCGCGCAGCCGTGCTGCCGCTTGGCAAGCCGCAGGAACGCGTGCTGGGCGTGCCGACGCTGCTCGCGCTCTATGGCCCCGACCTGCTCAACCAACTGGCCGGAACCATCCAGGCATGGTATGCTTCGGCCCTTGAAGGCGACCCCATTCCTTCGTAGACTCGACTCATGATGTTCATCGGCCTCATCCTGTTCGTCGCCCTGCTTATTCCGATCATCGGGATCATCATTGATTCGCCGATCGGCCGGGCGATGGCTCGCCGTCTGGAGGGTCCGGAAGCCGTCCCGACCGATGTGCAAATGCTGGCCAAGAAGGTCGATCTCCTCGAGGCCGAGGTGGATGATCTGAACCGGGCAGTGGAGCAGTTGAAGGACGAGAACGCCTTCCTGCAGAAGCTGATCGGGGAGCCACGCGCACCCCGGACCCTTCCGCCCGCCGCAGGATCCTGACGCCGAACCGAGGGTCCCGCCGTCCGGCCGCTGTCGTGGCCGCAGGAATCCTGCTCAGCAGACTCTTCGGACTCGTCCGGCAACGGGCCTTCGCCCACTACCTCGGAAACAGCGACGCCGCCGATGCCTTCATGGCGGCGTTTCGTATTCCAAATTTCCTGCAGAACTTGTTCGGCGAGGGCGCGCTGTCGGCGTCCTTCATCCCGGTCTACGCGGGGCATCTCGGGCGCGGCGATCGCACTGAGGCGGATCGGACCGCCAATGCGGTATTGGCGCTCCTAGGCTTGGTGATCGCCGTGCTGGTGATGCTCGGCGTGCTCCTGGCACCGCTCTTGGTGACCGTGATCGCTCCCGGCTTCTCCGGGGCGAAACGAGAACTCACCATCCATTTGGTCCGCATCCTCTTCCCGGGGGCCGGACTCCTGGTGGCGTCGGCCTGGTGCCTCGGCATACTCAACAGCCACCGCCGATTCTTCATGTCCTATGCCGCCCCGGTGGCGTGGAATCTGGCGGTCATTCTGGCCCTGGTGATCTGGGGCCGCACTCACAGTGCCGGCTCGCTCGCCGTGGCCGCCGCCTGGGGCTCGGTCGTGGGAAGCGCCCTCCAGGTTGCCGTCCAACTCCCGCAGGTCCTGAGCCTGACGGGCCGCCTCCGACCGGTCCTGACGACCGCATCCGACAGCATACGGACCGTGGTCCGGAACTTTGTCCCGGCGTTCATGAGCCGCGGCGTGGTGCAGGTGAGCATCTTTGTCGACGAACTCATTGCCACGTTGCTTCCCACTGGTGCCGTCGCGGCGCTGGCATACTCGCAAACGCTCGCCATCCTGCCGGTGAGCCTGTTCGGATTGTCGGTGTCCGCGGCGGAGCTTCCGGCCATGTCCAGCACCGCCGCGGTGGGCCAAGAGGTGGATGCCGATCTCCGCAACCGCCTCGATCGCGGTCTCCGCCAAATCGCGTTCTTCGTGGTACCGTCGGCGATGGGATTCCTGGCGCTCGGGCACATCCTGGCCGGCGCCCTCTACCAGACCGGCGAGTTCACTCGCAGCGACACGCTGTACGTCTGGGGCATCCTCGCGGGCTCCGCCGTCGGGCTCTTGGCCTCGACGCTGGGCCGGCTGTATTCGTCCACCTACTACGCCTTGAAGGACACGCGGACCCCGCTCCGCTACGCCGGTGTGCGGCTGGCCGGCACCGTCATGTTGGGCTTTCCCTTCGCCTTGGCCGTGCCGGGGCTCGTGGGCATCGATCCGAAGTGGGGCGCGGCTGGATTGACCGTGTCGGCCGGCATCGCCGGGTGGATCGAGTTCGCGTTGCTCAGGCGCACCATGAATCGACGGATCGGCCGGACGGGATTGACGATCGGGTTCCAGCTCCGGCTCTGGACCGCGGCCGCCGCGGCGGCGGCGGTGGGGTGGGGCATCCAGTCCGTGGCCCCTGGATGGGCGCCGATCCCGCTCGCGGCGATCGTTCTGGTTCCCTACGGCCTGGTATACTTCGGATTGACCACGATGTTTGGGCTCCCCGAGGCCAGGGCGCTGTGGAGCAAGGGCGGGGTTGCCCGATAAGCCGGACCGAGGAGTACACCGAACGGTGAGTTGGCCGATCCAATCCGAACAGCTTCAGCGCAAGCTCGACACGCTGCCCGAAGGGCCCGGGGTCTATCTCTGGAAGGATCGCGACGGCACCGTGCTCTACGTCGGCAAGGCCAAGCACCTGAAGAGCCGCGTCCGGAGCTACCTCCACACGGATTTCGCGCAGAACCCCATCGACCAGCGACTGGTTTCCCTGATCGCCGATGTCGACACGATCGTGACGCCGGACGAGGCGCAGTCGCTCCTGCTCGAGAACAACCTGATCAAGGAGTCCAGGCCTCGCTTCAACGTCCGGTTGAAGGACGACAAGAGCTATCCCTCCATCGCGGTGACACTGGCCGATCCGTTTCCGCGGGTCCTGGTGACCCGTCGGCGCACCATTCCGGGCGCGCGGTACTTCGGCCCCTATACCGACGTCGCCACCATGCGCCGGACCCTGACGCTCATTCGCCGTCTCTTCACCGTCCGGAGCTGCGCCGACGACATCCCCGTGCAAACCCGCGACCGTCCCTGCCTCGACTACTACATCGGCAAGTGCAAGGCTCCGTGCGTCGGCTGGCAGGTCGAAGCCGACTATCGGGCCATGATCGACGAGGTACTCGAGTTCCTCGACGGGAAGACGCTCGACGTCCGGGGTCGCGTGCGTGACATGATGCATCGGGCCAGCGACCGGCAGGACTATGAGCGCGCGGCGGCGCTCCGCGATACCCTCAAGTGGCTCGAACAGATCGAATCGCCACCGTCGGTGGAAACCATCGGGCAGGGGAGTGCGGACGCGATCGGCTATGCCCGCGATGGCGACGATGCGGTCGGCGTGTGGCTCAGGCTCAGGGACGGGCGGGTGGTATCTCGTGAACACCGCTTTCTCGAGAACGTCGAGGGAGAATCCGATCCGGCGGTGTTGAGCGCGTTTCTGGTGCGGTACTACCTGACCGCGGAAGACCGGGTGCGCCGCCTGCTCGTGCCGCTCCTCCCGGAAGACTTGGAGAGCTTGGAACGATTGGCGCCCGAGACCCACATCCGCCTCCCCCAGCGGGGCGTCGGGCACCGCTGGCTCGAGCTGGCCGAGCAAAACGCGCGGCACCTGCTCGAGAGCCTGCGCATCGAGTCGTTCGAAACGGACGAGCGCGCGGCCGACCCGGTGTATGCCCTCGGTCGCGACCTGGGACTCGACAGCGTACCGCGCAGCCTGGTCTGCATCGACATCTCGACCAACCAGGGCCGGGATACCGTGGGATCGCTGGTCTGGTTCGAGGCTGGCCGTCCGAAGAAGGCAGAGTATCGGAAGTTCAAGATCAAGGGTATCGGGCAACAGGACGACTACGCGGCCATTCATGAGGTCGTGACGCGGTATCTCACCCGCCGCAAGGACGAGGGCAAGCCGCTGCCCAATCTCATGGTGATCGACGGGGGCAAGGGTCAGCTCAACGCGGCCGCTGATGCGGTGGCCCAGCTCGGCATGGAGCTTCATCTCGCGAGCCTCGCCAAACGCGACGAAGAAGTATTTCTCCCGGGCCGGACGGAAGCGCTCAGGCTCTCGCGGCGGAGCGAGTCGCTCCGCCTCCTCCAGCGAGCCCGCGACGAGGCCCACCGGTTCGGTTTGGCCTACAGCCAGAAGCGCCGCCAACAGCGCACCCTCAGTTCCGAGTTGCTGGAAATCCCCGGCATCGGGCCGACCAAACGCAGCCGGCTCCTGGAACGCTTCGGAAGCCTGGCCGGCATCAAGTCGGCGAGCACCGAGGAGATTGCATCCATTCCGGGTTTCTCACTCCAAAGTGCGGCGCGGCTGTTGGATCGTTTGGGCGCGGGATCCCGATGACTCGCCAAGCGCCGAGCCCCGACTGGCAGCTGGAGTGCTCCGCCTGCGGCAAGACCGAGGGTCCGGACGGACTTCCCACCGTCTGCGGCTGCGGCTTTCCGTGGCTGGTACGCTACCCCGAGCGATCGTGGCATCGGGACCTCAAGGCAGACCTTCTGGCCAGGCGCGGCATGTGGCGGTTCCGGGAGTTCCTCCCCATCACGGCCGACGAAACGCCTGTGACCCTGGGCGAGGGCGACACCCCGCTCCTCAGGCTGGGCCAGAGCGCTCGCCGCTTGGGATTCTCCGATCTGTGGATGAAAGACGAGGCCTCGAATCCGACCGGCTCGTTCAAGGCCAGAGGGCTCAGCGCGGCCGTGACCCGAGCGAGCCTCGCCGGGGTCACGTCATTCACCCTCCCAACAGCGGGCAACGCCGGCGTTGCGGCGTCGGCCTATGGTGCCAGGGCAGGGGCCCGGGTGCGGGTCTTCGCCCCGCGAACCACCCCGACCACCATCCTCACCCAAATTGTCACGTATGGGGCGGAACTCGTCCTCCTGGAAGGACATATCGGCGATTGCGGCCGGGCTGCCAAGGCTTGGGCCGCTGAATCCAACTCGTTTGACCTCAGCACGTTGCGGGAGCCATACCGAATCGAGGGGAAAAAGACCCTCGGTCTCGAACTTGCCCTACAGCATGACTGGAGGTTGCCGGACGCCATCATTTACCCCACGGGCGGCGGCACCGGCCTGATCGGCATGTGGAAGGCGTTCGAGGAGCTCGCCCAAGCGGGCTGGGTAGAGGAGGGCAAGTTCCCCAGGATGTTCTCGGTTCAGTCGGCGGGGTGCGCCCCTGTCGTCGAGGCCTTCGAGCAAGGGGCCACCGACTGCGCTCCGTGGCCCGAGCCGGCCACCCGCGCCAGTGGCCTCCGGGTGCCGCACCCCTTGGGCGGGCGGTTGATACTCCAGGCGCTGCGTGAGAGCGGTGGTGCCGCGGTGGCCGTCGCGGACGAGCGACTCGCGGAGTTCGAACGGAGCCTGGCACGGGAGGAGGGCATCGACCTGTCGCCGGAAGGAGCTGCCACGGTGGCTGCGCTGGTCGATCTCGAGTCGCGTGGGCTGTTGGACCGCCATGAGCGTATCGTGCTGTTCAACACCGGTGCCGGATGGCTTTACCGCGATCCGGCGAGTTTGCCTGGGTCGTGAGGCGGGGCGATATTTCGCGGGTTATGCCCATGGAACGCTTTGCGATCATCGACCCGGTTGCGGGCATCAGCGGCGACATGCTGCTGGGGTCGCTCGTTGCCGCCGGTGCACCAGCCAGCTGGCTGACCGGGCTTCCGGGCCGGCTTGGCCTCGCAGGCGTGTCGGTGGACCTGGTCGAGGTTGAGCGATGCGGCGTTTCGGCCACCAAGGCTACGGTTCGCCTTCCGGGCGGGCAGAGCGAGGAGCCGTCCGAGCGACGCGGCGCCGAGCCCCATCTGGTACGACCGGAGGCGTTGACGAGCCATCCGCATCGCCATGTGGGCGAGATCATCGATCTGGTTCGGCGGGCGCCGTTGTCCGACTGGGTGCGGGAGCGGGCCGTTCGAGCGTTCGAGTTGCTGGGCGAGGCAGAGGGCCGGGTACACGGTGTTCCAGCCGATCGCGTCGCGTTGCACGAAGTCGGGGCGGTGGACGCCATGGTTGATATTGTCGGCGGCATCGAAGGGTTCGAGCAGCTGGGCATATCTCGGATCCATGTGCGCCCGGTGGCGCTGGGAAGCGGATGGATCAATGCGTCGCACGGTGTCCTGCCGATTCCGGCACCGGCAACCTCGATCTTGATCGAGGGTCTCGAAGTCGGTCCCGACGGCCCCGTCGTTGGTGAGGCCACGACGCCGACCGGCGCGGTCCTGCTCCGAGTACTGTCCGAGGGGCGCCCGCCGTCGCGGTGGCGCGCGGTTGGGAGCGGCTGGGGTGCGGGAGGGCGCGATCCGGAGCACTATCCCAACGCGCTCCGGCTCATCGTGGCGGAGCCGGTTGCCGAGGCCGCCGAGGTGGTGACCCTCGCGACCGATGTGGATGACATGAGCCCGGAGTACCTCGAGCCGCTGCGAGAGGCGCTGGTCCAGGCGGGTGCGCTCGACGTGCAGCTCTGGACCACCCACATGAAGAAGGGCCGGGTGGGGTTCCGCATCGAGGTGCTGGCCGACGCGACGAATGCCGAGCGGCTGAGTGAGACGCTGTTCCGGCACAGCTCGACGGCCGGCATTCGCCTGACTCACGCCGAGCGGGTCACCCTGGCACGGCGCGAGATCGAGGTCGAGGCCGGCGGGGGCCGGCGGGTGCGGGTGAAGGTGTTGGACGGTCCGGATGGACCGCGTGTGAAGCCGGAGTACGACGATGTCATCGCGGTCGCGCACGCCTTGGGGCGGCCGGCCTTGGAGGTAGCGAGAGAGTTGCACGAACGGGCATTGAGCCTCGTCTCGTCGAGTCCGACCGACGGGTCCCGTGCCGAGAATAAGGAGTGAGCATGCGGAAGTTGATCCTGGCAGTCGGTTTTCTCGTCCTGGTCGGTACTGGTGCGGCACAGGCACAGGTCCTGAGCGATCGTGTGGCGAAGGCCATGCCGTCACGCTACCAGGCGCCCGACTGCAAGCTCAAGGGCGGGCACTTCATGGTCGGCAGTGGGGCTACCTACCTCAAATCCGGCACTGAAACGTCAGTCGAGGGAAATCGAGTGCGTTTGTTCTCCGATGCCAAACGCGTCTTGACCGAGGCGATCACCGAGAAGGGCCAGGCCGAGAACGGCGCCGCCTGGTACTACCTGGGCCGGACGTATCTGATGGAGGGCGACGTGATGGGTGCGGATTCGGCCTTCACCAAGGCCGAAGGCTACGAGCCCGAGTGCGCCGAGGACATCAAGAAGCTCCGGCGCGTGGCATGGGTCGCGCTGGTGCAACCGGCCACCCAGTTCCTCGAGACCGAGGCGACCGATTCGGCCGTGGCGCTGCTCAGGTTGGCCCAGACCATCTACCGCGATGAACCCAACGCGATGTATGTGCTCGGCATCTATCATTCGAACGAGCGGCAGCTCGACAGCGCGATCGTCTACTTCGAGCAGGCGGCCGATGTGTCGGCCAAGAACCCCGCCCTGACCGAGCAGCGCAACAAGTCGACGTTCAATATGGCGGTGCTGCTCAATAATGCCGGCCGCTACCCGGAGGCGGTCGAGGCGTGGCGCCAGTACAATGGCTGGGTGCCCGATGACGTGGACGGCAAGAAGGGGTTGGCCCAGGCCTTTCGCGGAGCCAACATGCCCGACAGCGCCATGGCGATCGAAGCCGAGCTGGTGTCCGCGGCAGGTGCAGGCGGGGAGTTGGACGCCACGGCCTCGACCGGCGATCTCTTCAGCTACGGCGTGAACGCGTTCAACGCGAAGGACTACGACGCCGCCATCAAGGCCTTCTCGATCATCCACCAGCGCGAGCCCAACAATCGCGACGCCGTGTTCAACTTGGCGAATTCGTACTATGCCAAGCAGGATACCACCCAGCTCATCGTGGCGGCAAAGAAACTCGTCGCCATCGATCCGATGAACGAGTATGCACTCAAGCTACTCGGTGAGGGATACCGGTTGGCCAACAAGTCCGATGAGCTGATCAGGATCGTGACGGAGATCGAGGCTTCACCGTTCAATCTCGACGTCAAGACGTTCACGCGGACGGAGGACGGCGCGACCCTCGTGGCCCAGGCCGTCGGCCGCGAGGCCAAGGACATCGAGGGGAGGCCGCTCAAGGTCACGCCAACGGTCCTCGCGGTCGAGTTCTTGGCCGAGGGCGGTACGGTGGTGTCCAGCGAAGAGGTGACCATTCCCCCGCTCGAGGCCGCCGCGGTGCATGACGTCACGGTGAAGGCGGCGGGGCCAGGAATCGTGGCCTGGCGGTACGCCAAGAAGGAGATGTAACGGGAACGGCTTGACAGTGAACCGGCCGGAACCCCACATTCCGGCCAGTTGCGGGCGTAATTCAGTGGTAGAATGCCAGCTTCCCAAGCTGGACGTCGCCGGTTCGAGTCCGGTCGCCCGCTCTCGAGGAGCAGTGAGGGCGAAGACGAACGAATGAGGGCGTAGGTCTCAGATCAATGGGACCTGCGCCCTTACTGTTGCCGCCGCTCGTGTCACGACTTTGGTTTGCTCTCCGGGTGGACGTAGACCTGGTAGCCTGCCACCTCTCCCGCCCGGATCATGGTGGCCTCGACGAAGTCGACGATCGGTTTCGGCTCGAGCTCGTGGCTGCCGGGTAAGAGGAACACCGCCGCCGTTTCGTCCCCGGCGAGTTGGTCGATGACCTGGTCCATCCCGTGGGCACCGAAGTTGCCCAACATTGGGACATCGAACCGGTCCGCGAAGCGGTCGGATGGAATCAAGAAGAGTGCTGCGGAATGCTCGATGAAATACACCCGCCTGCCTTCCGCCTCCAGCCTCCGTATCGAGTCGCCTACCTGTGAAATCCAGCCGTCGAGGCCGGGGTCGATCGGGATGCCGGCGTAATGCGGCAGGGACGACAGCCGGACGTCGCCCTGCCTGAGTGCGGCAAGGTGCTGCTCGACCCGCACCAGCGGAGCGAAGAAGATGAGCAGGAGGGGAAAGGCGACCACCAGATCCGCCCAGCGCCACCTGAGCGCTGCCATCCGCTCACTGACCCAGAGGCTCGGACCGATCGCGGCCAACGGCGCGACCACCAGCATGTGCGCCAGATCCGTGCGGGGGTATGCGATGCTGAGGCTTGCGAGACCGTAGATGAAGAGCAGGAACGGGACAGCATGCCCGGGGTCGCGGTTCCACCGCCAGACAGCCCAGCCGAGTGAGAACAGCAGGCACGCCGGCACCAGGAAGGCTAGGAAGGTGCTCCCGGGCAGGCGCATCAACGCGGAGAAGTGCACCCCGGCCTCGCCTCGGAACGTGAGGGCCTCGACGATGGTGTACTTGAGGAATGGGCCGAGTGCCTCCGAGCGCCACAAGTACCCGAGCTCAACCACCACGACCGCGAACCACCCGAGGAGTTTGAGCCCGGCGCGACCGATGTCGGGCCTGGCACGGCAGTCCTTCGGTCCGGCCGTTACCGTGAACACGATCGACGCCGCCAACCCTGCCAGCCCAACATGCTGCTTCGAGAGCGTCGCGAGGCCCAGCAGGCAGCCGGTGAGAAGGGCCAACCCTCCGACCCGTGCCCGGGAGCCGGCGGCCCCCCGTGCGCTATCCAACAGGGCGATGTCGGTCAGCAACGCGGCAGAGAGAAACGCAAATGCGAACCAGGTGTAGCTGTTGGGCGGTGAAATGAACTCGGCCCAGAGGAAGGCGGCGAGGGGAAACAGGCAGAGCGCCCGGGACACCCCGACCTTTCGGCACGCCACATAGATGGCGATGGCCGTGCCCAGGGACACGAGAACGGCAACGCACCGGAGCACCAGCAGCTGGTCTGAGACCAGCGCCAGGGCCGCGGCGTTGACCTGCATGGCGAACGGGAAGACGATGAGATAGAAGTCGCGGTACGGCGTATACCCGTGCGCGATGCGGCGCGAGAGCTGATAGACCCAGATCTCGTCCAGATTGAACAGCGGTGTCGCGAGGATGCCGGACGCGAGGAGCGCCCCCAGGACGAGGCCCACGATCACCAACTCCGACCGCCGGATCCTCACCGGGATCGCCATCCGGTCACCCTCTCGTCATTCGCATCGGTCAGGCAATGTAACGACCAGACGAGCCACGGCCAGCGAGGAAGAACTGGAACGAATCATTACAGGTGGTAACCGGACGATCCACCTCCCAAGAGCTTTACAAGGCGCGGGGGACTCTAAGTGACTACATATCAACACACTAGTTCTTGGGCATCCGAGGCACACGTATTGCTTTAACACGGGGCGTGTACAAACTGCTACCCGGATTCTATGGAGACCCTGATATGATCGAGAAAGCCTATTCCCGGTTGGCCCTTCTGGCCCTCATGGCCGGCCTGGCCGCCTGCAGCAGCGAGCCGAATTCGAACCCAGTGGTGACGTTGAGCCTGGCCACCAAGGCGGCGAGCCCCGCGGTGGCGGCGGTGGGCCGGCCCTCGTTCGAGGTCTATTCAGCCTGGGTGGGACCACCATCGACTTCACATCCATCCAGGTGGCGTTCAGCGAGATCGAGCTCGAGCGTGCCGGCTCGAGCGTCGAGTGCGACGTCGCCACGATCGACGACGACGACTGCGAAGAGATCGAGCTGTCGCCCCGGATCCTGGACCTTCCGCTCGGCCCCGGCGCCAGCCGGACCATCAGCGTGGCCGTGGCCCCCGGCACCTACGACGAGATCGAGTTCCGGGTGGAGAAGCTCGGTGACGAGTCGGACGAGGACGCCCTGGTCGCCGCCAACCCGGCGATGGACGGGGTCAGCATCCGTATCGAGGGCACCTACGACGACGGCAGCGGCGCCGTGCCGTTCGTGTTCACCACCGATCTCGATGTCGAGCAAGAGATCGACCTGGCTACCCCGCTCACCGTCGATGCCACCGGCGCCGGCGACCTGACCCTCTACGTCGACATCGGCACCTGGTTCCTGAACCAGGCGGGCACCGCCTACGTCGATCCGGCCCAGGCCAACAAGGGCGGGCAGTTCGAGAGCGAGGTCAAGAACAACATCCAGCAGTCGTTCGACGCGTTCGAGGACGACGATCACGACGGACACAGCGACGACAGCTGACAGCCGTCTGACTCAGGAACAGGCACCCTCCTCTCCAGTACTTCGGAGAGGAGGGTGTTTGCTTAGTACAGATGAACTGCACCTGTGCCTTGTCCGAGTAAACCGAGCCCTCCTCGAAGGAGAGGCTGGTCGATGCCGGATCGACGCCGGCCCCGATGGCGTGCACCCGTGTCACCGTCAGACGCGGCACGCCCGATTCCTTGAGACACCGCACCACCCGATCGAGCATGGCGATTCGGACGATGGCGCGGATTTCGACGATGTCTTCCATAGTACCCACTCCTATTCCACCGGCGTCAGAGCCAGGTCATCCTCCAACGCGCCCTTCATCAGGTTTTCCGGCTTGCGGGCAACCTGCCACCCGCGCCAGAGCAAGTAGATCGCCGGGATTACGACCAGCGTGAGCACGGTGGACGTCACCATCCCGCCCACCATCGGTGCGGCAATCCGCTTCATGACGTCGGCTCCCGTGCCGTGGCTCCACATGATCGGCGCCAAGCCGGCGATGATCGCGATCACGGTCATGATCTTGGGCCGCAGGCGATCCACGGCCCCTTCCCGCACCGCGGCCGCGACGTCGAGTCGCGACCGCATCTGGCCTTCCGAGCTCCGACGATGAAACGCCTCGTCGAGATAGATCAACATGATCACACCGGTCTCGGCGGCGACACCGGCCAGCGCGATGAACCCGACCCACACCGCGACACTGGTGTTGTATCCCAAAAGCCACAGGAACCAGATACCGCCCACCAAGGAGAAGGGGAGCGCGAGCATCACGATCAACGATTCCGCCACCCCTCGGAAGTTGAGGTATAGCAGGAGAAAGATGATCCCGAGTGTCACCGGAACCACGATCTTCATCTTTTCGACCACCCGCTGCATGAACTCGTATTGGCCGCTCCAGAGGAGCGTGTAGCCCGTCGGCAGCGTCAGCTCTCGGGCCACCACTGCCTGCGCCTCGCGGACGTAGCCGCCCACGTCGCGCTCGCCGATGTCAACGAAGACCGTCGTGACCGGGAACGCGTTCTCGGTCTTCACCGCCATCGGACCTTGGACCACCCGCACGGTCGCCACCTGCCCCAATGGGATTTGGGCACCTCCCATGGCGGGGATGACCACTCCCTTCAGTTTCTGGACATTGTCGCGAAGTTCGCGCGGATACCGGACGTTGACGGTGTATCGCTCCCGTCCTTCCACCGTGTAGGCCGCGTCGATCCCTCCCACCGTGGCCATGATCCCGTCGTGAATGTCGCCCACGTTCAAGCCATAGCGCGCCGCCTCGGTCCGGTCGATATCGATATCGACGTAATACCCCGACACCCCCCGCTCGGCGAAAGCGCTCCGCGTACCCGGCACCGCCTGAACCATCCGCTCTACCTGCTCGCCCAGCATCTGGAGCGTGTCCAGATTCGGCCCGAAGATCTTGATGCCGACCGGTGTTCGCACCCCCGTGGCCAGCATATCGATCCGGCCCTTGATGGGCATGGTCCAGGCGTTGGTGACGCCGGGCAACCTTACGGCGAGATCCATCTGACGGACCAGTTCCTCATACGTCACACCGGGACGCCACTCGTGCTCGGGTCGCAGGGTGATGGTCGTCTCCGTCATGTCGAGCGGGGCAGGGTCGGTCGCCGTCGAGGCACGGCCCACCTTGCCCAACACGACGGCGACCTCCGGAAACGACGCCAGCACACTGTCCTGGTGGCGCATGATTTCCCGCGCCTGCGCGATGGAGACGCCCGGCACGGTGGTCGGCATGAACAAGATCGACCCCTCGTGGAGCGGGGGCATGAACTCGCTGCCCAGCCCGCGCCAGGGCACCACGGTCACCGCAAGGGCCACGGCCGCGCCCGCGATCACGATCCACGGCCGGCGCACCACGAACTCGATGACCGGGCGGTAGACCCACCGAAGCCACCGATTGATCGGGTTCTTGGATTCGGGCCGGATCTTTCCAGTGATGAGATATCCCATGAGCACCGGCACCAGGGTGATCGACAGCAGCGCCGCCCCAGCCATGGCAAAGGTCTTGGTGAAGGCGAGCGGCTTGAACAGCCGACCCTCCTGCTGCTCCAGGACAAAGACCGGCAGAAAGCTGAACGTGATGATCAAGAGCGAGAAGAACAGCGGAGGGCCCACCTGCTTGGCGCTCGCGAGCACCAGTTCCCAGTGGGGAATCCGCCCCTCTGCCCGCTCGATATGTTTGTGCATGTTCTCGATCATCACGATCGCGCCGTCGACCATGGCCCCGATGGCAATGGCGATGCCGCCCAAGCTCATGATGTTGGCGCTGACACCGATGGCCCGCATCACGATGAACGAGATCATGATGCCGAGCGGAAGGGTGATGATCGCGACGAGCGCGGAGCGGGCGTGGAGCAGGAACAGGACGGCAACGGCCGCCACGATGATCGACTCCTCCAGCAGTTTGTCCCGCAGGGTCGCGATGGCGCGATGGATTAGGTCGCTCCGGTCGTAGGCCGTGCGGAGGCGCACCCCTCTGGGGAGTCCCTTTTCCACCTCGGCCAAGCGCCGCTTGACCGCTTCGATGGTCTTGAGCGCGTCGGATCCGAAGCGCATCACCACGATCCCGGCTACGACCTCGCCCTGGCCATTGAGATCGGCCGCCCCCCGCCGTGGCGCCGGCCCCAGCTGGACGGAGGCGACATCGGCCACCCGAATGGGCGTTCCGTTCGGCGTAGCGCCGACGGTGACATTCTCGATGTCTTCGATGCCCTCGAGATAGCCCAGGCCACGGATCATGTACTCGCGTCCGCCCATCTCCAGCACGCGTGCCCCGATGTCGATATTGTGCGCCCCGATCGCCTGGGTGACCCGGGTCACCGGAATATTGAACGCGCGGAGACGTTCGGGCTGGACCTCCACCTGGTACTGCCGGACGAACCCACCGAGGCTCGCGACCTCCGAGACGCCGGGCACGGCGGTGAGCTGGTAGCGGATGTACCAATCCTGGAGCGTTCTGAGCTCGGCCAAGTCCAGGCTGTCCGATTCGAGCACATACTCGAACACCCAGCCGACGCCGGTGGCGTCGGGCCCGAGCGAGGGCTCGACGCCGACCGGGAGCTGCTTCCGGATCCCGTTCAGGTACTCGAGGACCCGCGACCGCGCCCAGTAGATGTCGGTACCGTCTTCGAAGATGACGTAGACCAGGCTCAAGCCGAAGAACGAATACCCGCGGACCACACGTGCACCCGGTACCTTCAGCATCTCCGTCGTGACCGGATAGGTGATCTGGTCCTCGACGATCTGCGGCGCCTGGTCTTCGAAGTCGGTTTGGATGATGACCTGGACGTCGGACAGGTCGGGAATCGCGTCCAATGGCGTGGTGCGGATGGCCCAGATGCCGGCGCCCACCACGGCGACCGTGGCCAGGAGCACGAGGCCGCGATTGCGGAGCGACCACGCGATGATCGCATTAATCATGATCGTGTTCCTCTGCCGGCCGGCCTGGGGCAGGGGCAGGGGCATCCGGTGCCACGTCGATCGCGCCGTGCTGCATTCCGGGCATGCTGCCGCCGGTCGACCCAAGCCTCGACTCCGCGTCGACCAGGAAATTGGCCGAGGCCACGATCTCCTCGCCCTTACTCAATCCCGCGAGGATCACGACCCGATCGCCGGCGCGGGCACCCAGGACGACATCGCGGGGGCCCAGCATCCCGGCCGTGTCCCGCACGAACACGAGATTCCGCTCGCCGGTGACGATCACGGCCTCCATGGGAACGGTGAGCAACTTGTCTCCCACCGTGACGTCGACGTAGATGGTGGCGAACATCCCGGGCTTGAGCCGAAGGTCTCGGTTGCGCACGGTAATCCGTACCCGGTTGGTTCGGCTGGGCTGGTCGATGGTGGGATAGACGAAGCTCACCTTGCCCATCAGGTGCTCCCCTGGATACGCCGCCACCTCGATGTGGGCCTGTGCGCCAACCCGCACAAATTGAATGTCCTGCTCGAAGAGATCGCCTTCGACCCAGACGCTGGACAGATCGGCCATGCGATAGAGCAGCATACCGGGAGTCACCTGTTGCCCCTCGATGACGAGTTTCTCCAACACGATGCCCGTCACGGGGGCGACCAGCGTGAGCGTCTTGGTGACCTGACCGGTCTCCTCGATGCGCGCGATCTGCTCCGCCGTGATATCCCAATACACCAACCGGCGGCGCGCTGCCTCGAGCATGGCCTGGGCACTCCGCCACGCTTCCGGCGCGGTCGAATCGACGCGATCCGCCAGGCGCCGGGCGGTCAGCAGCTCCTCCTGCGCCGCAACCAGTTGCGGGCTGTACAAGGAGAGCACCGGCTGGCCCCGTCGCACGGATTCCCCGCTGCTTGCGACAAACAGCCGCTCGACAAAGCCTTCGATCTTGGGGGTAATGTTAGCGAGGTTGGGCTCCGGGGCCTTGACCTCGCCCACTGTTCGGATGGTCCGCGTGAGCGTTTCCGTCCGCGCGGTGGTGTACGCCACCCCGAGTGCCCGCTCTTGTTCTTTCGTGAGATGAACCGTTTGCCGCACCAGGGCGCCGGTCGTGTCGACTTCGCCCTGCGTCCCTCCCGCCAGCATCTGGGCATGTTCTTCGGCTGTCATCTCGGGCATGGGCGCTTCGTTGCCTTTTGTGCTACACGAGTTGACCGCCACCATACCCCCGAGCACCACCATCCACGCGCGTCTCATTGCGCACCTCCGAACTCAACGCCCATCAAGGCTTCCATCGCGGCGACTGCTTGGTGGAACTTGGCCACCAGGCGAATGGACTCGATGGCATATCGATTCACGGTCATTTCACTCTCCACCAGGGTCATGTAATCCACGTCGCCCACCCGGTATGCCGACAGGGCCGACTCCACCGAGGCGCGGGCCTGCGGCACGATGGACGTTGCGTAGAGTTGGGACAGGCGCCGGGATCGGTCGGCATCCGCGCGCTGTTCGGCCAGTTGTGCAAAGGTCTCGTTGTAGAGATCCAGCGCCATTGCTTCCTGGCTGGCCCGCATCGCTTCCATTTCACGCCGAAGCGGCAGTTGCCGCGAGCCGGCAAAGAGCGGGATGCTCACCCCCACCATGAAGGTGGTCATGTCGTCGAACTGCGGCCGCTCGCCGTACGCCACCCCGACCATGATGTCCGGGTACAGTTCCCGTCGGGCACGGCGGTACCCGGCCTCAGCCGCCATCACCCGGGCTTGGGCTGCCGCCAGCGCGGGCCGGTTCATGGCGGCGATGGCCATGAGGGAATCCACGCCGGGCACCTCACGCTCTGGCGCCGGGAGTTCGAGCCCGCCCACCGGGTCCGTCGCGCCGCGCCCGAGAAGGGCGTTGAGCCTGGCACTCATGGCCAGCCGCTCCTGTTCCATGACGGTGATGTCTTCGGACATGGATGCGACCGCGACCTGAGCCTGGAGCACGTCCTGCTGCCGGCCGGCGCCTACGGCGTACATCGTGGAAGAGATGCGCAGAAAATCTCTGAGCAATTCCCGAGTGTCGTTCATGATGACGAGGGCGCGGTCCATGTACGCCAGCTGGTAGTACACCGACGTGAGGCGGGCCACGAGGGCGACCTCGGCTTCGGCCGCGTCCAGCCGTTCGGCCTCGGCCAGGTGCTGCTCTCGTTCCTTCGCGAACCCCAGCTTGCCGGGCCAGGGCACCATTTGGGTGAGCTGCACCTGGTTCATGGTCATGGGTTCGCTGGTGCCGAAATCACCCAGCGGCCGGTTCATGAGAGCGAAGGACAGCCCTGGATCTGGCAGGGTGCCAGCCGGACGGATCCGTTCCTGGGCAGCATCGGCGCTCAGCCTCGCGGCATGCAGAGCCGGATTGCCAGCACGGGCAATTGCGAGTGCGACAGCCAGTGTCAGCGTGTCAGGTGGAGCGAGCCCTGCCTGCGCCAGCGAAGAGCTCGGCGCCAGCAGGGCGCCAAGGACGACCGCACCTGCGGCCGCGTAGTTGATGGACATGATCGAGCCTCTTAGTCGAAGTAACTGCCGATCCTACGAATGCGACTAAGCGGCCTACTCTGGAGGAGGTGTGGGAGGCGGTAGAGTGGTTGAGACCAACTCCTCATGCCGAGGGCATGGAGGAGCGGCAAAGGTAGGGGAGGCGATGACGAGCACCAGCGCCTGGGGCACGTCTGATGCGATGTGGGGTGAACATACGGCGCTCAGGGAACAGTGCTGCGCGGGGCACTCGGGGCACTCTTCCGAATCGGCATGGAGCATGCCGGCCAACACCGGTGCCGCGGCGAGGACGGCCGACGCCACCGTGGGCATCCCGGCCTCACCGGCCTCATGGGAACACGAGGCCCTGCCGTTTGCTTCCCTCGGGACTAGAACGAGCACCAAGAGGGCTGCGATTACGGTCACGCCGACCGGAACCTTGGCCTGCAATCGTTCCCACCACATGCCACGCATGGCAGGCAATATACCGAAGGGGAGGGTGTATCCCTACCAACCTCACCGGAATTCACTATGAAGACTTCTTCATGAAGTCTTCCTGGCGTAATTTCACCTGCCCGGCGTCATTTAGGGCTACGGATGAAGCGAACAGCTCACAGCACTAGGTTTACCGTCGAGACCCGATGCCACAAACCTCACCCAGTACCGGAGCCTCTAAGGCCCCATGAAGCCGAAAACGCCGAGTTGCCATCCCACGGGCCTTCCGTTGGATGAAGCACCGCCGCCCAAGGCTGGGGAGGGTGTCGGGGGGGCCACCATCCTGGTGGGCAACCCGAACGTCGGGAAGAGTGTTCTCTTCAAGAACCTGACCAACCGCTACGTCACGGTCTCCAATTTCCCCGGCACCACGGTGGAGGTGTTCCGGGCCCGGGCCAGCTTCGACGGCCGGGACGTTGAGGTCATCGACACCCCGGGCATCAACGACCTCACCCCCTCGAGCGAGGACGCCCGCGTCACCCAGGCGCTGCTCAGCCAGCATGAATCGTCGACCCTGATCCAAGTGGCCGACGCCAAGAACCTGCGGCGGTCGCTGCTCTTGACCCTCCAGCTGGCTGAGCTGGGGCGCCCGATGGTGCTGGTGCTCAACATGACGGACGAGCTGGAGGAACGCGGCGGCATGGTCGACACCGACCGGCTGAGCGCCATCCTCGGCGTGCCGGTCGTGTCCACCGTGGCCATTCGGAACGAGGGCACCGATCAACTGATCGAGGCACTGGCGCAGGCACGCCCTCCGCGGCTCGATGGTCCACCGCTGCCCGAGGCCCAGAACGCCTTCGGCGGCAACAGCGAGCGGGTGGCCCGCGCCAACGCGATCATCGCCGAGACCTACTCCATTTCCCAGCCGGCCAATCCCTCGCTCCGTGTCAGGCTCGGCTTCTGGGCCATGGATCCCATACGGGGCCTGGCCTTCATGGCGGTGGTGACGCTCGCCGTGTTCTGGTTCGTCGGGCTGTTCGGGGCGGGGACCCTGGTGAATGTGCTCGAGGTCGGCGTGTTCCAACAGCGGCTGAGCCCGCTCGCCATCCGCGGGCTCGACCTGGTCCTGCCGTTCCCGCACGTGCACGAGACCGGCCTGATCGAGCATGCGCTCGCTCTGCCGCTCTCACCGGCGCACGAAGTTTCAGTCGCGACGCTGTCGAAGACCACCATCCTGCCGGCCTACTCCCTGATCCCCGGAACCACCCTGAGCACCGTCCAGTCCATCCTGCAGTTCATCCATGACTTCTTCGTGGGGCCGTACGGGGCCATTACCATGGCGCTCAGCTACGCGCTCGCCATCGTGCTGCCGATCGTGACCACGTTTTTCTTCGTCTTCAGCATCCTGGAGGATTCGGGTTACTTCCCGCGCATGGCCATCATGGTCAACAAGTCGTTCCGCGCCATGGGGCTGAACGGGAAGGCGGTGCTGCCGATGATCCTGGGGCTGGGCTGCGACACCATGGCCACCATGACGACGCGGATCCTCGAGACCCGGAAGGAGCGGATCGTCACCACCATGCTGCTGGCCCTCGCGATCCCGTGCTCGGCCCAGCTCGGCGTGCTGCTGGCGCTCATGGCCACGCTTTCGCCCGCGGGTGCTCTGGTGTGGCTGGGCATCGTGGTGGGCGTGATCTTCCTGGTGGGCTGGCTCACCGCGCGGGTGTTCGGCGGCGAGACCAGCGAGTTCATCCTGGAGATCCCGCCCATGCGCCGGCCACAGCTGGCCAACGTGTTGGCCAAGACCGCGGGCCGGCTCAACTGGTATCTCAGGGAAGTCATCCCGATCTTCATCTTCGGCACCGCGGTGCTCTTCCTCCTGAGCAAGCTCGACTTGCTGGGTTGGCTGGCGCGGCTCGGCGAGCCGATCGTCACCGGGTGGCTGGGGCTGCCGAAGGAGATGGCCAACGCGTTTCTCATCGGCTTCATGCGCCGGGACTTCGGCGCGGTCTACATCCTCGACGCGGCCACCGGGGTGGCCCCGGTGCTCGACGCCGTGCAGATCCTGGTAGCTATGGTCACGATTACGCTGTTCATGCCGTGCTTCGCCAACTTCCTGGTCATCGTCAAGGAGCACGGCATGAAGGTGGCGCTCAGCATGGCGGCCTTCATCTTCCCGTTTGCCTTCCTGGTGGGTGGGCTCGTACACTTCGCGGCGATATGGCTGTTTACCTGACCTGCCCGATGTGCGGCTTCGAGTTCGACAAGACGGACACGCTCTGTGCCCATGGGTGTCCGCTCGGCGCCTTGTGCACCTTGATCCGCTGCCCGGGCTGCGGCTATGAGTTCCCGGAGACGCCCAAGGTGGTGTCCTGGGTGGGCCGGTTGTTCCGGCGACGATCCGCCGCCGAGGCACCGCTGCCGGAGGGTATCCGGCTCCTGTCCGAGGCCAAGCGCGGCGAGCGGGTGGAGGTGATGTGCCTGGGCTCGACCACGTCGCCCAGGCACCAGCGGCTGGCGGTCTTCGGCATGGTGCCCGGCGCCCGGATCACGGTGATCCAGCAGCGCCCGGCCTGCGTGGTAAAGGTGGACGAGACCGAGCTGGCGCTCGATCCGGAGATCGCCCGGGACATCCTGGTGCATCCGGCGGCGGAGGCCGCCTGACGCAGGGCGCTAATGGATCCAGACGCACGAAGGGCCCGGCCGAAGCCGGGCCCTTCGCGTGTCGGTGAAGGTGAGGGACTAGAACACGTACTTGATACCGGTCTGGAGCTGCCGGGGCGTGCCCAGTCCGGTCTGGAGCGTGCCGTCGAAGTTGAACAGGAAGCCGCCGAACGGCGGGTCCTTGAAGTTGTCGGTGTTGAACACGTTGAACACTTCGACGATGGCCTCGACGTAGCCGCTCTGCCCGCCCAGCGGGAAGATCTTGGACAGGCGGAGATCCCACGAGAAGAACTCGTTGTCCCGCCGGAGCGTGTTCCGCTTGAGGATCGAGCCGTCGGGGCAGATCCGATCTGCGGCGTGCCCGCGCGGTCCGCCGGTTCCCGACGTTCACCGGCGCCGCAGCTCTCCGAGGTCGGCTGCGCCGAGTAGAAGCTCACCCGGTTGTTCAGCATGATGTCGGACGGCAGCCGGAACAGCGCGAAGGCGTTGACCCGGTGCCGCTGGTCCCGATCGCTCCAGTTGTACTCGGCGTCGAGATCCGTGATGTCTGGCATAGCGCAGCGTGAACGGGTCGCGCTCGTTGTCGTCGTCCGACTTGTCGAACGACAGGGTGTAGTTGATCTGGAACTGGACGTT
>CAWFGG010000008.1:0-221428 GCA_963815325.1 uncultured Gemmatimonadales bacterium | reverse complement strand
CTCGAAGACGTTCCCTTCGACCAGGATCCGTTGCCCGGTCTTGAGCTCGAAGAGATTCTTGACCAGCCAGGCCCCGGACGCTTGCCACGCCATGGGCTTGAAGAAGTGGTTGTGCCGGATCTCGATGTCCGAGGGCACGAGGTTCGGAATGCCCGGATCGCCAAAGAAGGCGACATTCTCCCCCGACCCCTCGAGGTAGTTGTTGACGATCTTGAAGGGCCCCGGCCCGTTCCAGCCTCCGATCGCTTGCGCGTCGGCCGCGCTATGGTGACACTCGGCCAGATAGGAATCGATCACCGCGCTCGCCGCGCTGTTGAGCGCCACGCAACGCCGGACATCCAGTTGGGGATGGCCATGGATGTACACCCGGTCGAGGATGAGATGACTCGGGACCTGCGCCAAGGTGGTTTGGATCGACGGGTCCCCCCCCAACCCCACCAACCAATAGTTGAGCGTCTGGGAACCCGCCGCGGTAATCTCCACCCCCATGATCCGGTAGTGACTCGCCTGCGCCGCCGTCTTGAGCGCCGGCTCGACATTGGGGGTCACCAGCTTCGGCATGTGGACGGCATCGGCGGGCCGGACCCGCTGCCCCGCCGGCGGCAGGCTCGCCATCGCCGAGGAGCGGATGACGATCCACCCGGTGCCCGGCTTGGCCGGGAGGGTGAAGGAGCCGGTATAGGTCGCGCCCGCCTCCAGCACGATCTCATCGCCCCGCTGCGCCTGCGTGAGCGCCGCCTGGAAGTTCCCGCCCGCCGGCACTGTGATCGTTGCCCCAGTCGGGGCGATGACATCCGTGTCCAGAAACTGCCGCGGAAGCTCCGGTGGTAGCGCGGGGGGAGGCGGAGAAATGTTGATGGTTGCCGAGCCCGAGATCTGAGTGCCACCGTGAAGGGCGGTTACCTGATAGGTGCCGGTCGTCTGCCCGGCTGTATAGTACCCGCCAGCATCGATACTACCCCCAGTTGAAGTCCAGACTACGCCGACGGGGACAGTAGAGCCATCGCTCAGTCGGCCAACGGCCGTGAACTGCTGCGTTCCCGACGTGCTGAGAACAGCGGTCGCCGGGGAAACGACGATCGCCTCCATATTGGGAGGTGGTGGTGGGACCACGTCGACAACGGTCGAATCCTTCTTGGGAAGCCCCTTTGCCTTGCCTCGGCCGTTGCCGCTACCCCGTACCTTCGCTGTTCCCGTGACGCTCGCAAGGAAGACTCCGTCAGGAGATATGTTGCCACCAACGGCTGCCCAATCCATGTCGACCGGGACCCTGTCGCGAGTGGCGGTGAGACCATACGCTTGGTATTGGAGGGGTTGATTGACTTCAACTACCGCTGTTCTGGGAATGATGATGATAGCAGAGATCTCAACTGATTCGCTCGGTCCGAGGCCACCTGCATCGCTGGCTGCGCAGGCCGCAAACAGCAGAGGGCTGAGGACCAACGCCGCGTATCGGGAGATAGCCAATCGACGAGATAGCTTGAAAGTATACGTCATCTTCGACTACCTCAGTGGGTAAGGGGAACTGTAGGACGCCTTCGTATCCAGATCATGTCGTCTAGAGAGACGGCAGATCGGACAGCACTGCACATACGCGTGCGACTCCGATCGAAGCGAACTCCGCACGGCAATACTATGAGGACTACTGCACGACGCCGGCCGTCGCTGCTTCGACCATGGCGATGTCCGCGCCGGGATCCGTTCCGTCGGTGGCGAGCAGTTGGAAGGGGCTCGCCGCGCCAAGGCGGTAATTCCCGCCCCCGACGTTCACGAACCCCACGTCGCTCACCGTCGCTGGATAGTAGTTGTTCTGCGGATACAGACCTGGATGCGCCAGACCGTGGAGGACGTTCCGCTCGTAGATCATTCCGGACTCGTAGGTCTCGATGGTGGGGAGCCCTTCTCCCGTCCCGTTGCCGATCACGCCGTACGTCCCCGACGCGATGACGTTGTTCCGGTACACGGTGCCCACCTTGCCGCTCCCGTAGAACATCAAGGCCGTGCTGGTCGCGAAGCCCGTGTTGTGCTCGTAGACAATGTGCTGGTGATCGCCCAGCAGCTGGAGCAGCCGCCCGTTCGTGCCGAGCACGCCCGGGTTCACCCCGATCCGGTCGAAGATGTTGTGGAGGAAACTCACCCGCATCGCCGGCTCGTCCGGGAGCAACGCCGGACGTCCCGCCGAGGGATACGCGACGCGCGCGAGCAGACTGACTCCTCCCGGGGAATTGCGCAGGATGTTGTAGCGAAACGTGATGTCCCGCACCGTGATCCACGGCGACACATTGCCATCGGTAAGCGGCTGGAACAGGATCGCAAACCCATTCTGGCCGTCCACCCAGTTGTTCTCGAAGACGTTCCCTTCGACCAGGATCCGTTGCCCGGTCTTGAGCTCGAAGAGATTCTTGACCAGCCAGGCCCCGGACGCTTGCCACGCCATGGGCTTGAAGAAGTGGTTGTGCCGGATCTCGATGTCCGAGGGCACGAGGTTCGGAATGCCCGGATCGCCAAAGAAGGCGACATTCTCCCCCGACCCCTCGAGGTAGTTGTTGACGATCTTGAAGGGCCCCGGCCCGTTCCAGCCTCCGATCGCTTGCGCGTCGGCCGCGCTATGGTGACACTCGGCCAGATAGGAATCGATCACCGCGCTCGCCGCGCTGTTGAGCGCCACGCAACGCCGGACATCCAGTTGGGGATGGCCATGGATGTACACCCGGTCGAGGATGAGATGACTCGGGACCTGCGCCAAGGTGGTTTGGATCGACGGGTCCCCCCCCAACCCCACCAACCAATAGTTGAGCGTCTGGGAACCCGCCGCGGTAATCTCCACCCCCATGATCCGGTAGTGACTCGCCTGCGCCGCCGTCTTGAGCGCCGGCTCGACATTGGGGGTCACCAGCTTCGGCATGTGGACGGCATCGGCGGGCCGGACCCGCTGCCCCGCCGGCGGCAGGCTCGCCATCGCCGAGGAGCGGATGACGATCCACCCGGTGCCCGGCTTGGCCGGGAGGGTGAAGGAGCCGGTATAGGTCGCGCCCGCCTCCAGCACGATCTCATCGCCCCGCTGCGCCTGCGTGAGCGCGGCCTGGAAGTCTCCCGCCCGCGGGCACCGTGATCGTTGCCCCAGTCGGGGCGATGACATCCGTGTCCAGAAACTGCCGCGGAAGCTCTGCCGGACTTGCAGGTGTCGGTGGGAAGACAGGAGGAGTGGAGGGAGGGTCGTCCGGATCGAGCCCACCCTTGATTGTGCCGGGCTCGCAGGCGGCCATGAGGGCGAGGCAGACGTACGCGAGAGCCAGCCGGCGCACGAGCTTGAAGGTGTTCGTCATGCCACCCACTCCCCTTTGGTCGGCAGTGCATCCGCCTGGTTTGATATGGAGGTTTTCTGGCCTAACAATAGGAAGAAACGAACTCAAGGCAACCTACAAATACAATACAGTGAAGTCTTGGAATGGAAGAGAGGTATGTTCATAATATCGTTATTTAGCAATGAATTACGAATCAACATCCGAACTCAGCAGGGTTGAACAATATGTGTAATACTTATACAGCACACACATCAAGCGCATCGTCTTGCACCGTTGGGCCGCCAACGTGTGAAAAGGACACCCTGCGTCGGCAGGAAGCCGTCTTGGAGCTCACCAGTTCCCGGCCGAAGCATTGCCTCGACTCGCAGCCCTAATGCATCGGCTGTTCCAAACTCCTCCCAGGACGAGAAGTCATTGACCTCCAAGGCCTTCCAGGCGGCACCTCGCCGACAAAGGGGGGCCCGAGCCGGGGAAAAGATTCCTGGCAACAAGGAGGAATGGGAATTTTTGGAGTGACGTTCTCGGCCGGACTGGGGCGCCGTTTAGGTAGGACGTGAAACGGGCTGAGCTGCTGATTGCTTCATGTGGACCAGGTCACGCGAAACCACCGTGGCCAATGCGAAGAGAAGAGCTACGTGAACGTAGAGGAACGGAAGCCTGGCATACGAACCGAAAATTCCGGCAACGAGATAGGCAATGAACCCGGCCTCTAGGAAGTAGAGCTGACGAGCGTAGCGGGGGAGCACGCGACGAGCCCGGCGCCGGACCCGCTCCGCACTATACACGGCGCTTCCCAGAACGCCGGCGAATAGAAGGAAGCCCACCAACCCGGTTTCCGCCATGACATTGAGGTACGTACTGTGCGTATCTTTTGGCCCCCTCGACGTCCAGGGTAGGCTTGGGTCTTTGCTCGCATAGCGCCAATGTACCCAGGGATAAGCACCCATGCCGATTCCTGTCATTGGGTGATCTCGAATGATGCGGGTGGACACTCTCCAGATGTTCCACCTTGCATCCGCAGAACCCTGGTCTTCCACTTCGCTAAGCGCCTGAACATCCGTCGTCTCAGAAAGTGTTCCGATGCGTTGCCAAAAGCCTGCCGGAGCAAAGAAGATGGCTACTATGAGCACGGCAGCCACCGGCACCAGCCTCTTCACCCTAACCCGTCCCCAGAGCGCGAATATCCCAAAGGTAAACAGCCCGAGGACCCCGCCACGCGATTGTGTCATGAAGATCACCACCGGCAGTACGACAATAGATGCAATCGCTCCGACCCGGATCAGTCGGTTCCGCTCGCCCACCAAGAGGGAGGCTGCAAGTCCCAATTGGAGAAGGGTCAAAGCGGCCATATCATTCGGATCGCCGAAGCCGAGGTTCCACGCTGCCCGTCCGAATTCCGTGTAGCCCCCGAAGTAATTGAAGATGGTCCCACGGGCCGGGTGAGTCGCGAACAGTGCCAGGAAGTAGACAACAAAGAATCGGACCTGACTGGGCGTGCGGAGCGCGTTGATTGCGACAAGAACGATCAAACACATCTTGCCAAGGCTGATCAGTGCATCCCGAGACTCGGCGTACGCGCCAGCGCGAACGATCCCGGACCTAGTGATGAAACCGGGAGCCTCGAGGTTGCCGGAGTTAGCCGAAAGGAACCAGCTCAGAGCGGCCCATCCGAACCACAAACCCAACCACACTACGGGAGCCGGGACGTGGATCTTCCGCTTCTGGAACAGCAATCCCAGAAGTGCTACCGCCATGGCGACATCCCCAATTGGCAGCCGATACGTCGTGAAGACGAAGATGAATACCAGGAATCCTACGTAGACCGGAGTCCATTCAATACGCCGGAAATCGGACGCTACATTTCGCAGCCGGTCGCCGATCTCAACGAGCCGACGACCAGGAGACAGTGGGAGAGTGGCTGGCTTAGAGCCACCGGCCAACCCCGCCGGGGTCGGGGAGCGGAGTGTTCGCCAGCCTGCTGGTCGACGGATCATGACGACATCAACCGTCGTTCCACGTCAGCACTCCTCGCATTCTCGCATCCAGGCCCAAGTGTGGCGAAGGCCTGCCGCCAGCGAGACTTTCGGACGGTACCCGAGCACGGCCTCGGCCCGTTCGAGGCCGGCAAGGGAGTCTCGTACGTCGCCAGGACGAGGTGGCAACTCGTCGATCGAAACCACTCGCAGAGTGACCTCCTGAATGACCTCGAGAAGGTGGCGGAGGGATGTCCGTTCACCGGCTCCGACATTGACCGCCCAACCGTTGATCCGTTCGGCTGGCCCGGTTGCGGCCAAGATATTGGCCTGAACCACGTTGTCCACATAGGTGAAGTCCCTGGTTTGACCGCCATCGCCGTAAAGACGCGCAGGGCGTCCGCCCGCGGCGGCGGAAAGGAACGCGGGAATCACCGCTGCATACGCCGAATCGGCCCGCTGCCGTGGTCCGAACACGTTGAAATAGCGTAATGCAACTCCCTCGATGACTCCGGCACGGGCGAAGGCGAGCACATATTGCTCGCCCGACAGCTTCGCAGCAGCGTACGGCGATCGCGGCTGGAGTTCCATGCTCTCGACCTTCGGAAGGGTCGGCGTGTCGCCGTACACAGAGCTGGAGCTCGAATAGACAAAGCGACGTACACCCGCATCCCGGCACGCCAGCAGGAGCCGCACGGTGGCGTTGACGTTGTGCTCATGCGAGGCCCACGGATCGGCCATGGAGCGGGGTACACTCGGCAGGGCAGCCAGGTGGAACACCACGTCGGCCTCCTCCGCCACGCGGCGACACACTGCCGGATCGGTCAAATCTCCCTGGACGAATGTCACGCGGTCCCGGAATGAGTCGAGGTTCCGGACATTTCCGGTCGAGAGATTGTCCACCACGGTGGTGGGATGCCCGAGTCCGGAGAGGCGCTCTGCAACGTGGGAACCCACGAAGCCGGCTCCTCCGGTCACCAGGCATCTGAATTGACGGTCCGTCATCCAACCTCCGAGCAAACCCGCACCCCCACGGACAGCCCCCGCGATGGGTGAGGCGATTAGAAAGTGATGCGGCGTCCCCGGCGGAACTCATTGGCACCGGCACTCCAGGGCAACCGGTCTCAATATGCACTATTGGTGCCAGCGAGGTCGTAAGCTACTCTCCACCACGGCCTTAGTGGAGTGTTGGGTTGACACGACAAGAGCGCTTGGGGTGGACCATTACCGCTGTGGGCCTTCTTGCCATCGCCGCAGCGACCCTAACCCCTTTACCACTGAATGAATACCGGGCCGCCGAGACCCCGTTCTGGTGCCTCGTCTGCGGCTCCCTGGGCTCGATCGATGTCATTCTCAACGTGGCCCTCTTCCTCCCGCTCGGGGTGGGGCTGCAACGGTTGGGATGGCCGCTTGCTCGTCTTGCGCTCGCCTGTTTCCTCCTAAGCCTCGCGGTAGAGTCACTCCAGATCATCACGATCGCGGGGCGCGACGCCAGCGTGAGCGACCTCCTCACCAACACCTCGGGAGGCATACTCGGCGGGTTCATCGCCCTGCACTGGCGCGGGCTGGTGTTCCCTTCCCCTCGGCATGCCGGCCGGCTCTTCTTGGGCGGGATGGTGGCGGTGCTCGCTGTATTCCTGACCACGGCAAACCTGCTGCAGCCCGACCTGCCGGCCGGGCCATGGTACGGGATTGTCACTCCTCCCTGGCCCGGTCATGAGGCGTTCGGGGGAACCGTGCTCGAGGCTCGGGTCGGGGGGCGTGCTTTCCCACACGATGCGACGCCGCGTCCCGCAGAATATCGTGCGGCGCTCCTCTCGGGGGCGCCCGTTCTCGTCAGGTTCATCACTGGTCAACGCAACGCCAGGTAGCGTTGCGCCAATCGCCGCACTCACGTCATCCGACAACCGGAGCCTCGCAGTCGTGGCCCAACGCGGCAACGATGTGACAGTCGGCGTTCGTCTCCGAGCCAGCGCCTGGCGACTCAGGTCGCCACGGATCAGGCTCGGTGGGGTGGTTCCCAAAGGCCCCGGCGATACCGTCGTCGCCTGGGGCGGACTCAATAGTGGGCAACTCTATGCCGGCGCGCTCGTGGACGAGCGGTGGCGGAGTCGACGCCTCGCCCTCTCCACTTCACTCGGGTGGGCCTTGTTACTTCCATTCGGGTGGGGCCTGGGTCCCGAGGCTCTGGTCATCAACGGTCTCTGGCTGGTAGCCCTGATCCTCCCCTTGGCCTACTGGGCAGCCCTGTCCCGCAGAAGCTCGGCGATCATCTGGATCGGGATTCTGCTACCACTTGCACTTGGGTTTATTCCCGCGGCCTTCGGCCTGCACGTTGGCCATTGGTCCGAGTGGCTCGCCGGCGGCATCGCGATCGCATTGGGGATAATGGCGGCAGGGCATATCCGTGTGACACCATCCGGATCGAAATGAGCGGGCGCCACCTCGATATGAGGTCTTGGCTTCGGACGATTCCTACGCTCCGCGACCGTGCGCTATCTTCCCACCCATGGCCCTGCCGTTCCGAAAGCGCATCCTGCTCATCCTGATCGCCCTCGGGGCCCTGCCCACCGCGGTCCTAGTCGTGGGTTGGGCCATGACCGTCCGGCAGAGCAACCCCGTGGCCAGCGCCGAGTCGACCATCAGCCGGCTGGGCACGTCGGGGCGCGCGCTGGTCGGCACCATCGACACCACACGATTGGATCAGGCCGGCCGCGAGGCGCTCGCGGCCCACACCGAGGAACTGAACGCGGCCCTGGGCCAGGCCCGGCAAGCCGCGGCATTCAGCCGCTACTATGCCGCGGGCTTCGCGCTGGCCCTCCTCTCCGCCGGAGCACTCCTGGTCTATCTGTCCGTCCGGCTGTCGGGACACCTCGCCCGGCAACTGAGCCGCCCCATCGACGAACTCATTGGGTGGACCGAGCACATCCGCCGTCACGAACCGCTCCCCGATGGACCGCCGCAAAAGGGCGCGCCGGAATTTGCCGCACTCCGAGCCGGGCTCCAGGAGATGGCGGCCGGGCTCGAGGCCGGACGCGCCAAGGAACTCGAGGCGGAGCGACTTCGGGCCTTCCAGGAGGTCGCGCGGCGAGTGGCTCATGAGATGAAGAACCCGCTCACTCCAATCCGACTCGCGGTCGCACAGCTCCGCACCACTCAGGGCAATGAGCCAACCGAAATCCTCGACGTCCTCGAGACCGAGTCGGCACGACTGGAACACATGGCCCAGGAATTCAGCGAATTCGGCCGGCTGCCTCAGGGCCCACGGACCGAGATCGACCTGACCGAACTCTGACCGAGTTGACCCGCACGACGCTGCCGCCTCGGGTAACCCATACGCTCCATGTCTCGCCATCCCTGCCCACGATTCACGGTCAGTACGACCCGCTTCGGCGCGCATTCGGCAACCTGATCACCAACGCCGCCGAGGCCATGGAGGGAGCAGGGTCCATCGAGGTGCACGATTGGCCGAAACGGGCCGGACTCAGGTGCAGGTCCGCATCCGAGACCACGGTCCGGGCATATCCCCGGAGGACCGGGCCCGGGTCTTCGAGCCCTACTTCACCCGTAAGCACACCGGCACGGGGCTCGGCCTGGCTCTGGCGAAACAAACGATCGAACACCATCGCGGCTCGCTCGAACTCCGCCCATCCGACGGTGGCGGCACTACCGCCATCGTGACATTACCGGTCGATGGACTGGAACCGGTCCCCGGGGAAACCTCCTAGCACTTCGCTTATGGCCCCGCGCGTACTTCTCGTCGACGATGAGGCCAACATCCTCCGGATGCTCGGCGCCCTGCTCCGGGCCGAGGGGTTCACCGTCGACCAGGCGGCAAACGGGCACGCAGCGCTTCAGGCGGTGCAAGACCACCCACCGGATGCCGTGCTGCTCGACCTCCTCATGCCACCACCCGGCCCCGACGGGCTCGCGGTGCTCGCCGAGCTTCAGGCCAGCGCCAGCGACGTGCCCGTCATCATGATGAGCGGAAAGGCGGGCCTTCAGGACGCTGTTCGGGCAACCCAGCTCGGCGCATTTCAATTCCTGGAAAAACCGCTCAGCCCTGAATCCGTGCTGACGACCCTGCGCGCGGCCCTCCAGCTGCATCGCACCCGGGTCGAGAACCGCGCCCTGCGCCTGGCGCTGTCACCGGCGGCCGACCTGGTGGGCGACAGCCCCGCCATGCGCGGCGTTCGGGAATTGATCGCGCAGGTGGCACCAACCGAGGCGCGCGTGCTGGTCACCGGCGAGTCCGGCACCGGCAAGGAACTGGTCGCGGCCGCCATCCACCGGCAGAGTCTCCGGCAGGATCACCCGTTCGTGCCCGTCAACTGCGCGGCCATCCCGCGCGATCTGATCGAATCGGAACTGTTCGGACACGAGCGGGGCGCCTTCACCGGCGCGGTCGATCGCCGCTTGGGGCGGTTCGAGTTGGCGGACGGCGGCACGCTGTTTCTCGACGAGGTGGGCGATCTCGGTCTCGAGGCCCAAGCGAAGGTGCTGCGCACGCTGGAAACCGGCCAGCTCGACCGCATCGGATCGGAGACCAGCACCCCGGTCGATGTCCGGATCATCGCCGCGACCAACCACCGGCTGGAACTCGCGGTTGAGTCAACGTCCTTCCGCGAAGACCTCTTCTTCCGGCTGGCGGTGTTCCTGATTCCCATCCCCCCGCTCCGGGAGCGGCTCGAGGATCTGCCGGCGCTGGTCGCCCACTTGGCCCGGCGCATCCGCCCGCGTACGCCGCCGACCTTCACCAGCGGCGCCCTCAACCGCCTGGCCGAGTACGTATGGCCCGGCAACGTCCGGGAACTCGCCAACGTCGTCGAGCGCGCCACGATCCTGGCGGGGCCCGAGATCGACGAGGCCGACATCCGCCGGGTCCTCCAGCCGGCCCCAAAGGCGGCTCTCCCAGCCCCACGAGCCTCGGGACCGCGCGCGTCGATGCGCGACGCGCTGGCGGACTTCGAGCGATCGCTCATCCAATCGGCCCTCGATCACGCGTCGGGCAACGTGTCCGAAGCGGCGCGCGCGCTCGACACGGATCGGGCTAATCTCTATCGTCGAATGAAGCGCCTCGGCATCTCGCCGGGGAACTAACCACCCGAGCACGAGCGGAGCACCACCCAGTGCCCGCATCACGTAACCCACAGCCTGCATGGGAGTCGGGGATGAAGCCCTTGATGCTCTCGCTCGCCATCCTCCTGGCACCAGCCGCGCTGGCCGCCCAAGACAGTGTCATCGTCATCGACCCGACGGTGCCGTTCGGCGAGCCTGGACGGCAGTCCGGCCCACCCCAGGCCGTCCTCGAAGAGGCCGTCGCGGCCTACAACGACACGGCCACCATCCGTTTTGCCGGTGATGTCGTCGTGCCGCACGGCACGGCCCTCAGTGGCCGGTTCGGCCTCTTCCGCGGCACCATGCGGGTCCATGGCACGATCGACGGACCCGTGACCGTCCTGAACGGCGATCTCATCGTCGAACCTGGCGGCGCGGTGCATGGCGATGCGCTCATCGTCGGAGGCCTGCTCCTGGTCCGGCCGGACGGCGTTCACTCCGGCACCGCGCGCTCCTTCGCCGAATCGGCCCCGGTCACGCGGGACGTGTCCGGGTTGCTCGCGATCCGGGCCCGCGGACGGTCGATACCCCAGGCGTCCGCATCGTTCCAATCGGGCGACCTCAGGACCACCCTCCGGCTCACCACCGGTCACACCTACAACCGAGTGGAGGGGTTGCCAATCCAGTTCGGACCCCTGTTCGAATGGCGTCCGTCTCCTGGGGCCAGGGTGGAGTTGGACCTGCGCGGCATCCTCCGGACCGCGCCCGATGAATCCGACCTGCGGCGCGACTTCGGCTACGTGACGAACCTCGAGTGGCGCCGGACCGCCCTACCCATCATCGGGGTCGGTGTCACCGCCCAAAGCGAGATGCGGGCGATCGAGGAGCAGCCGCTGTCGGCCGTGGAATCGGGCTGGTCGGCGTTTCTCCTGCAACGGGACTACCGCGACCTGTTCGAGGCCCAGGGATTCGGTGGGTATGGATACCTGCAGCCCACTCGCGGACTCCGAATCGACGTCGGGCTCCGACGCGACACCGAGCGATCGGTCCGCGAGAGCGACCCCTGGTCGCTGTTCCGAAATAGCGACCGCTGGCGTGCCAACCCGCTCATTGACGATGGACGCTTCCTGACCGCCGACGTGACGCTGAGTCTGGACACGCGCCACAGCCGCGACTCGGGCGCGTCCGGCTGGTGGGTGCAAGCTGTGTACCAGTACGGAGAGAGCGAGGACGTCGCGCCGATCACGTTGCCGACCTCCATCCGCTCCCCCATCCCGATCGATGGATCCTATGCCTTCAGTCGGCTGCAGCTGGATGCGCGACGTTACTTCCGCCTCTCCCCCGGGAGCCGGGTGCGCCTTCGCCTGCTCGCATCGGGATGGCTCGGGGGCGACCCGCTCCCGATCCAGCGACGCTACTCGCTCGGCGGCCCCGGGCTTCTTCCCGGATACGAATTCCGCCACCTGACCTGTACACCGTCAGGGGTGCCGAATCCGGGCCGCACGGCCTTCTGCGACCGCATGGCGATAGTGCAAGGGGAGTTTCGGACCCGGCTCCGGCTCGGAGCCGTGAGCCGAATCCTGGAGCGGGCCCATCTCGGGGTGCAAGAAATGATTGGCCTCGATGAAGCGGACCTGGTGTTCTTCACCGACATGGGGATGGCATGGCTATCGGGTGACGGACCGGGACGCGTCCCGAACGATCGGCTGCCGTCGCTGGATCTCTGGAAGGCCGACGTCGGCGTTGGACTGGATCTCGGCGGGCTGGGCGTGTACCTGGCCAAGGCCCTCACCGATGGCGAACCCGTTCGCCTGACCGCCCGGCTCGAGCATCGGTTCTAGGTCGTCCGGCCACGGGGTGTGGAGCGACCGGTGAGACGAGTGGCGACGAGGCCGCGTTTGGCGCAGGGGGTAGCGCTGCTCTTTGCCCTGTTCGCACCGGTGCGTGTCGCGAGCGCCCAGAACGGCCCACCACTCGAACCACGACTCGAAATCTCACTGACCGGTGATCTCGCCCGAGGCCAGGCCGGAGACCCGATGGTTCGCGCCGTCGATCTCCTCGGGGACGGCCGATGGATCGCCACGTTGCAGGAAGGACTTCCCGTCCGACTCAGCTACCGGCTCGAGTTGTGGAAATCGAAGAGCGTGTGGTTCGACCAACTCCAGCGGCTCGTGGAGTGGGACGTGGTGGTGCGCTGGGAGCCAGTGCTGCTTGAATTCTCAGTGAGAACGATCACCGGGTCCGGCATGCGGGAGCGGCGCTACGCCACGAGGGAAGCCCTGGCCACGGCCCTCGGTGCCAGGTATCGAATCGCGCTGCGCCCGACGACAGCGGGAACCCACTACTACGTCGGCAGCCTCGCGATCTCCACGCTATCGGACTCGGACATCCAAGAACTGGAGCGCTTCCTCCAGGGAGAGGGCGACGAGGGGCAGCCGGGCGGCGCCGATGCCGGGGGCGTGCTCGGGCGCCGGGTAACACGTCTGCTGCTACGCCTCGCCGGCCTGCCTCGCCTTCGACTGGAGGCGAGGTCGCCGGAGCTCGCAGGACCCGAGTAGGGGAACGAAGGAAACCGGGTGTGAGGCCTACCTACCCCGCAATGGCCCGGAGTGCTTCCTCACCGTAAAACATCTTGATGTACTTCGACTGGGTCACGGTGAGACGCCGCACCGCCCAGGAGAGGTGCACAAAATGCGGCTCTGTGGGTGGAACCAACGGGCTCATGCCGCACTCTTCCGGGAGCCGGTTGCCCTTGCGCGTGTTGCAAGCGCTGCAGGCGGTGACCACGTTGGTCCACTGGTTGTCGCCGCCACGAGACATCGGCACGAGATGATCCCGCGTGAGACACTCGCGCGTCCGGAGCTCCGAGGGCGCCCGATGACAGTACTGACACCGATAGCCATCGCGCGCAAACAGGAAGGTGTTGGTCACCTGGCGACGAAACCGGCGGGGCACGTGGATGAACTTGACGAGCCGGATGATGGCCGGACGCGGCAGCGTGATCCGCTCGCTGCGGAATACGTCCACTCCCTCCGGCTCGACAATCTCGGCCTTGCCGTCGATGACGAGTCGAAGCGCACGTCGTACGGGAACCATTGTGAGCGGTTCAAACGAGGCATTCAAGGCTAGGCAGCGCACCTATTCATCTCCAACGCTTTGGAGGGAGGTCACTGGGTGCCGCTCACTCGATTGAGTCGGCAAAAGCCAGGAGTTGGCAGGAACTCCCACCCACCACGTACTCAGCTAAATCGTAACGCTGGCTCGATTTGAGGGCAAGAGAGCGAGCGGCGGCGTCCCGCCGTGAATCAGGTCGCCAAGGAATGGACCTTTCGCCCCCCGACGTACGTCGCCACGACATCTGCGGGTGACGATTCGAGCAGTGCATCGGCAACATTGGCGGAGTCCGTCACGGCACCGACCCCGACCCCGACGACCGCCACGTCTCCCCACAGGCCCGGCGCCAGACGTCCAACTTCGCCATCCAGGCCCAGCGCACGGGCCGCGCCCGCCGTGCACAAATCGAGAGCCGCGGCGGCGCTCAGGCCCGCGAGGGTCCGCGCCCGCCTGGTTTCAGCCAGGAGGTCGAGCCGGCCGACACTTGCCACCGAGTCGGTCCCGACGCCCACCCGGAGGCCGGCCTCGAGAAACGCCGCGAGTGGCGCGTCGCCATGCCGGTGCCGGAGGTTCGAGCCGGGGCAATGCGCAATGGCGCAATCGGCACGCGCGAGCACCGCGATGTCTTCTGCATCGACTTGCACGGCGTGAATGCAGAGCGTGTTAGGCGTCAAACCGCCGGAAGCCTCGAGCCAGGCGATCGGCGAGCCGCCGAGGCGCGCGGGCAACGGTATTTGCCGGTTCTCCCATGCCGCCGCGAACGGACCGGTAGCCTGCAGCAGAAACTCGCGCTCAGCCGGCGACTCGGCGATGTGAACCGCCACCGGTAGCCGCTCCGCACGAGCCCAATTCATGACCGCGGCCGCGAGAGGCTCGCTCACCGTGTACGGCGCGTGCGGCGACACGCCAAGCCGAACCCGCGGCGACGTGAACCGGCGTGACTCGGCAACACGCGACTGGAGGCCGATGAGGCTCGATTCGCATTGGTCGGGGTGTGGACCGAACACTTCCTGGTACGCGATGCCGCTGCCGCCGGCTTCCGCCATGGCACGGATCACGGCTCCCGAATCGCCGGTGTCCGCCACCGTGGTCACACCGGCCGCGAAGCAGTCGGCAAGTCCACGCCGCGCGGCAGCCAGGAACTCCTCCGGCATGCGCTCTTCCTTGAGTGCCCGGAGGTGTCGGATCCACGAAGCGAAATCCTCGTCGAGGACACGGTCCTCGAACCCGGTGAGCTCGAGATGGGTATGGGTGTTCACCAGGCCGGGCATGATAACGGCCCGAGCGAAGTGCTCCCGCCTGCACCCGGCAGGCGTGGGAACCGTGGCATCCGGCCCCGTGGCAGCGAGCCGCCCAGCCTCGTCGATCAGCAGGGCGCCGTTTTCGATGGCCGATCTCCCCCCGGCCGGATAGAGCCACGGAGCGCTCAGCCGGAGCGGGGGGGGCATGTCAGGGACTGGTTGGCGCTTGCGGCTGCGAGCCTGCACCCGTGATGCGGAATGGCAGGTGGACCGGACAAGGTTCGGTCGGCTCGGTGCCCGGCAGGAAGGACTCGATGACCCGGCTGTCGGTCGGGCAGAACGGTGTGGCGAGGTAGCCGGTGGTCCGGTCGATCTCTTGGAAGGTGACTCCGGCCGGCCGGCTCCATGCCGGTGGGGCGGGCCGCCGCTCGTAGATCTCCTTCATCATGGCGGTCCAGGCCGGCGCGGCGAGACGGCCACCCTGTGCGTTGTTCATGATCCGTTGGGGTTGATCGAACCCCATCCACACTCCGGTCACCAGATCGGGAGTGAATCCGATGAACCATACGTCGTTGTATTCGTTGGTCGTGCCGGTCTTGCCGCCGGTCGGGATGGTGAACCCCTGGGCGGTGACGGCGCTGTAGGCCGTCCCACGCCGAACCACATCCCGCAACACGTCGGTCATGAGCCAGGCCAGCGCGGGGTCGGCGACGCGTTCACGATGAATCGCGGGCTCCCAGAGGATCTTCCCGTCACGATCCTCCACCCGGAGGATGCCGATCGGGATGGTCCGGACCCCGAGGTTGGCAAACGACGTATACGCCGAGATCATTTGGATTGGGAGGACTTCGGCAGACCCGATGAAGATCGAGGGATACGCAGGGATTCGGGTCGTGATGCCGTAGCGAACCGCCTCGCTCACCACGGCCTGTTCTCCCACTTCCTCCATCCCCAGCCGAATCGCGATGATGTTGACCGACCGGTACAGTCCCTCCCGGAGCGTCATCGGGCCGTCGAACCGGAGGTTGAAGTTCTGCGGTTCCCAGTCGGGCTCGCCCTGCCGCATCGGCACGCTGATCGGCTCATCGACCAGAATAAAGGAGAGCGGTATGCCGGCCCGGAGGGCCGCCGAGTAGACGAACGGTTTGAATGTCGACCCGGGCTGCCGCATCGCTTGCGTGACCCGATTGAACTTGCTGTCCTCGAAGTCACGGCCTCCAACCATCGCGCGGATATATCCGGTCTTGGCATCGAGCGTCAGCACCAATCCCTGCAGGTAGGGCGACGGCTCCGTGGCGGCCCCGTCCCTGTCGGCCTTCGATTCCAGATATGTGGCGTAGGTCGTATGTGGGAATTGGCCGTATTCTCCGTCCTCGATCGCGCTGAGTTGATTCTCCAACGCCCGCTCGGCCGTCTCCTGAAGATCGAGATCGAGCGTGGTATAGATCCGGAGCCCCTCGCGATAGAGATCGTGCCCGAACCGGGCATCGAGTTGCTGCCGGATGTACTCCACGAAATACTCCGCCACCCCGCTGAAGTCAGAGCGCGATGACAGCTGGAGCGGGAACGACTTCCACCGTTCGGCCTGCTCCGCCGTCAGCAGCCCTTCCTGGCGAATCGAGTTGATCACCAGGTTGCGCCGTTGGATCGCGCGGCGCGGATTGCGCCGCGGATTGTAGGTCGAGGGTGCCTTCGGAATCGCGGCCAAGATGGCGGCCTCCGCCACGTTGACGTTACGGGCCGATTTGCCGAAGTACCGCTGGGCCGCCGCCTCAACACCAAACGCCCGGTTGCCGAGATCGATCTGGTTGAGGTAGAGCTCGAGAATCTTGTCCTTCGAGTACCGCTTTTCGATCTGCCGCGCGACCCGCGCCTCACGAATCTTGCGCGCAATCGTCCGGTCCCGCCCACTGATGTCTTCGGGAAACAGGTTGCGCGCCAGCTGCATCGTGATGGTCGAGAACCCCGAGGTCACCTCCATCGCCAGGATGTTGCTCTTGACCGCACCGAAGAACCGGATCCAGTCGATGCCGTGGTGGCGGTAGAAACGCCGATCCTCGATGGCCAGAAAGGCGGCGACAATGGCAGGGGATATTTCCCGCAGGGGAAGGACCGTCCGCCGTTCCAGGCCGAAATCCGTGATCAGCCGGCCATCGGCGGCGTACACCTTGGACGCCTGATCGGGGTCGTATTCCCCGAGTCCTTCGATCGACGGGCAGCGGCTCCCGGCGCAGGCCCGGCTCCACGCACCGAATGCGAAAGCCGCGCCGAAAGCAACCACGGCAAATACCGTGATCAGGACGACTCTGGCGAGCAGGCCGCGGGGCATCCAGCGTCGCACCGCTGCGGGGAATTGCGGGGGCATAAGGGACAAACCTAGCCATGGGAAAGGCACCAGCCAACAGGGGCCACGCCCCCCGGGACCGGGCACCGGCCTGCTCCTCGGCTTGCTCGGCTCAGGCCGTCGGACTACGATTGGCCCTCATGGCCGACCTTGCGACAGAACTCGCGCGCCGCGGATTATTGCACGATGCCACGCCCGGCCTCGAGGAACGTCTGCGGACCGGCCCCATCACCGGCTACGTGGGATTCGACCCCACCGCCGAGTCGCTCCACGTCGGGAATCTGATTCCCATGATGGGCCTGGCATGGCTCGATCGGGCCGGCGGCACGGCGATGGCCGTTCTGGGCGGCGGCACCGGCATGGTGGGCGACCCATCGGGCAAACGAGCGGAGCGTCCCCTGCTCCCGCCCGAGGCGATAGCCGAGAACTGCGCCCGCATGCGCGACCAGCTCGCCCGGTTCATGAGCGGATCGGAGGCGCAGATCGACATCTGCGACAACTCCGAGTGGCTCGAAGACATCCGACTGCTCGACTTCTTGCGTGACACCGGCAAGCACTTCACGCTCAACTACATGCTGCAAAAGGAATCGGTCAAAGGCCGGATGGAACTCGGCCTTTCGTTCACCGAGTTCGCCTACATGCTGGTGCAGGCATACGATTACTGGCACCTCCATCGCACCAGAGGGTGCGAGCTTCAAATGGGCGGCAGCGATCAGTGGGGAAACATCACCGCGGGAATCGAGCTCGTGGCGCGGAAGGAACAAGCCAAGGTGCACGGCTTGGTCTTTCCGCTCCTCACCACGGCGAGCGGAGCCAAGTTCGGTAAGTCCGAAGCGGGCAACATCTGGCTCGACGCTGAGCGCACCAGCCCGTACCGCTTCTACCAGTTCTGGCTCAACACCGACGACCAGGACGTCGAACGCCTCCTCAAATTGTTCACCTTCATGCCGCTCGAGGAGATCGACGCCCTGACCGCAACGCACCGCGAGCGTCCCGCCGCGCGAATCGCCCAGCGCGCCCTGGCCGAGGATGTCACCACCCGGATTCACGGCCCGGAAACCACGGTGGCAGTGGTTCAAGCCAGTAGGATTCTGTTTGGGGATTCGGAGATCCGCGAAGCGGGCCCCGCAGCATTCGAAGCGCTGGCCGGTGAGCTCGCGGTCGCGCGTGTGCCGGCCAGTACCATGCAGCAGGGATTGGGCGTGGTCGAGGCCCTCACCACCGTCGGGCTGGCCAGCTCCAAGGCCGACGCCCGCCGTGGCATCCGGGGCGGCGGATTTTCGGTGAATGGCGACAAGATCGCGAAGGACGACGACGTGCTCGGCCAGGCCAGCGTCCTGGCCGGCCGCTACATTCTGCTCCAGAAGGGCCGGAAGACCCACGCCCTCCTGATCGTCGAAGACTAGCCGGCGGTCGCCTTCGTCCCCACCTGCTCCAGCACGGCCACAACCCGCTCCATTTCATCCACCGTGTTATAGCAATGCGGGCTCAGGCGAATGCTTCCTTCCCGGAGACTCGATACCACGCCCTCCGCCCGGAGGAGGCGATGCGCTTCGACCGGGTCGGATGGAGCCACGCACAGAATGGCCGAGCCGTGCGCTCCGAGTGGCGAGCGGAGCGGAACGCCCTGCCTTCCGCACCAATGCCTCACGGGCTCGAGCACGCTGTCGATGTGCCGGTGGATGGTGTCGATTCCCAATGAGAGGAGCAGTGACACCGAGGCATTCAGTCCGGCAAAGTCCTGGAACGGCAGCGTGACCAACTCGAAGCGGCGGGCGTCCGGCAAGAGACGGTCATCGTATGACGTGAGACGGGTGAAGTCCTGACTCCCTTCGTAGGCCATCCACCCGGTAGCCGGCGGCCGCACGACGTCCCGGAGTCCCTTCCGCACGTAGACGAACCCCGATCCCCACGGCGAAAGCAACCACTTCTGCCCTCCCGCGCTCAGAATGTCCACCTCCGTCCGGGCCAGGTCGACTGGGATGTGGCCGAGTCCCTGGATCGCATCGACCACCAAGAAGGTGCCGGTCTCACGGGTCGCGGCGGACCAATAGGCCAGGTCCGCCAGGTATCCCGTCCCGAACTGCACCAGTGACAGCGCGAGCACCCGTACCCTCGGGTCGGCCAGGCGCTCCCTGATTCGCGCGGCGTCGGGCCAGCCCTCGGGAGTCGTCGGGACCAGTTCGCACCCGATCCCCCGTTCCTCGAGACGGAGCCACGGATAGACGTTGGCCGGAAACTCCTTGTCGCTCACCAGCACTACGTCACCGGAGTGGAGCGGCAGGCCGGTGGCCGCCAGATTCAGCCCGTATGTCGTGTTTGGCGCGAGCGCGATCTCTTCCACCGACGCATTGACCAGTCGGGCGAGGAGTTGCCGCGACTCAGCGAGAACCGCCTGAAGGTCGGGATCCGGCAAGAGCGAGGGATTGGTCCGGCGCCGAATGAACTCGTGCAGCACGCGCACGGTGCCCGCCGGCAACGGTCCGGTACTCGCGTTGTTCAGGTAGGTCGTTTCCGCCGTCCACGGAAACTCCTGGGCACGCAGTTCCGCTACGTCGTAGCGAGAGGTGGGACCGGCAGAATCCTGCAGCGGCATGGGTTGGCTCGGCGCGAATGGACGCTTTGTTCTCTGACCGGTCGGAGGTACGTTACCCCTCGATCCGTTTCCCCGGCAAACCGTGAGTAATCCTCGACCTTTCACATTGGTATTGAGCGGCGGCGGCCTCAAAGGGCTGGCTCATATCGGGGTGTTCCAGGCCCTGGCTGAGTTTGGCCTTACCCCCAACGCCGTGATCGGTACCAGCATGGGCTCGCTCGTGGCCGCGGCCTGGGCCGCCGGACACGACATCGAAACCATGCGGCGACGGGGCCTGGCTGTCAAACGCAAGCATGTCTTCCAAGTCGCCCATACCGACATGGCGTTCCGCCGGATGCGCGCGCCGGCCATTTACCGACCCGAACCTCTGCAGCAGCTGATCGAAGGCCTGGTCGGGAGTAGGACCTTCGACGATCTCGAGCATCAACTCATCGTCAACACCGTTGAGATCAACTCGGGCATGCAGGTGCTCTGGGGACAGCCCGGGCTACGGGACGTCCGAGTCGCCGACGCCGTATTCGCGTCCTGTGCGCTCCCGGGTCTTTTCCCGCCGCAGCAGCTTCGCGGCCGGTTCTACTGCGACGGGGCAGTGATCCGCAACCTGCCGGTGCGCGCAGCGGCAGGGGCCGGAGATACGCCGGTCATCGCCGTGGACGTCGGTTCCTCGAGCGTCCTCAGGGCGGACGTGGAGAACAGCGGTTTCGCCGCAACCTATGCCCGGGGCCTCGAGATCGTCATGCAGACCATGGCCGAGGAATCGCTGCGCGGTTGGGAGAAGCCCGCGCTGCTCCTGGTTCACCCCCGGGTCGAGCACGTCCCCATGTTCGCCTTCGATCGGACCCGGGAACTCATCGACGAGGGCTACCGGGCTACCAAGGCGGTCTTGGATGAATTCGGGGGTCCCCTCCCCGACGATGCGCGCGGTATCTATCCGCGCCGCCACGTGCGCATTCGCGTCAGCGCCGACCGCTGCATCGGATGTGGATCCTGCGTACTCCGGGCACCGCATGTGTTCACCTTGGGGGCGGATGGCAAAGCGCAGGTTCTGGAGCCGGAACAGAGCTGGTCTCCGCTGGACGGCGATTACGTGCGGAACTGCCCCACCTACGCCATTAGCGCCCGGGTCGCGGACGGAACCTCAGCCTGACGGCGGGTGGGGCCCGCTTGCCTCCGCGCATTCCCGCCCAAGCGCTCGCATCGCCAGGACGACCCGGTCCCAATTGAAGAAGGTCTCGACCGCCCGGCGTCCGGCGGCGCCCATCCGTCGGGCCTGGTCGTGGTCGTCGAGCAGTGACCGCACCGTGGCGGCGAACGCCCCTGGATCCTCGGCGTTCACCAAGACGCCGGTCTCTCCGTCCCGTACCGCCTCGGACGTCCCACCACTGTTCCCGACGACCACCGGAAGGCCACACGCCGACGCCTCGATGATGGAGATGCCGAATCCCTCCACGGCGTTCGGCCCGAGCCGAGAGGGACCGAGGTACACATCCCCGAGGTTGTAGAGGCTCGGCAAGTCCGCATCACCGACCTGGCCGAGAAAGTGGACCCGGTGTCCGACGGCCAGGTCGCGCGCCAGGGCCTCCAATCGGACCAAGTCATGCCCCGCCCCGATCACTGCATAACGGAGATCCGGCATCTCCGCCGCGAGGGCCGCCAGGCAGCGGATACCGGTATCGATGCCCTTGTGGGGTGTGAGGCGAGCGACGGTGATCAACCATTGGCCTTCGGGTAGGCCGAAGGCAGCGCGGGCCTCGCGAGGGTCGAGGGCGGGCCGGAAGACGGCAGGGTCGGTGCCCAGCGGAATCACCTGGAGCCGACCCTCGAACGCGATGCCGAGATCATCACACACGGAGCGGCAGAGATCGGCGGTCCAACGGCTGTTTGCGACGATCGTCGCGGCGGTGCCCAGCAGCGTTCGGACGACAGGCCGCTTCCTGGCCGAATGTAGGTGCCGGCGCAGCGTGAGCAGATCACCGCCGTGTATGACGATCCCGTATGGCATCCCGGTCGTGGCATGGAGCCAGCGCGCCGGGTAGGCCGCAGGTCGAAGCTGCCCGCACCATGCGAACTCAGAACCTTGGGACTTGGCGAGCTTTCCAGCCCGGTGCGACCAACGCACCAGCCCCTGCACCGTTCTGAGCCGCCGGCCCGGTAGGTCCAGCCGGTCGACTTGATTCGGGTATCGAGCGTCCCCCGCCTGACTCCCAGAGTGGCGTGCGGTGGAGACGGTCAGGGTGCCCGGGGGATATCGCAGGGCCATCTCCCCCATCCACCGAGCGATCCCGCCGCCCATGGGTGGGAAATCGTAGGTGAGGAGGAGGGCTCGGCCTTCGAGGCGAACGGGATCGTCACTCATGAGCGTCTTGCTGGACCTGACGCAACCCCTTGTACCTCCTCCAGGAACATGCGGGTGTAGCCCTCTTCCATACGATGGAGCGGGAATTCTCTTGCGACCCGTGTGCGTGCCGCGTGTCCGAGCCGGCGGCGGAGTTCGGGGTCGTTCAGAAGCCGGACTACCGCTGCGGCCATGGCGACTGGATCAGCTGGTGGAACCAGCAACCCGGCCTCCTGATCAGGGCCTAGCACTTCGGGCACACCCGAGGAGTCGATCCCGATGACGGGACGGGCACAGGCCATGGCCTCGGCGACAATGTTCGGAAAGATCTCGATTGGCGCCGGATGCACCACTACGTCTGCTGCACTCAAGGCCGCCACCATACCCTCCGGATCGAGTTGCCCGGTGAAGAGGACCGGCACTCTCAATTCATCGGCGGACTGACGCAAAGTACCGGCTTGAGCACCTTCTCCACAGAGAACATAGACAACGTCGTGCCCACCGGCCCGAACACGGGCGAGCGCATCCAGGGCGACGTCAACTTCTTTGTTGGCGGTGAGCTTCGAGCCGGTCACAACGAGGAAAGTGTCCGGCGAAAGACCGTGGGTGTCTCGGAAGCGGGATCCTGCGTCCGGCTTCGCAGTGAACAATTCGAGATCCACTCCGTTGGCAATACGGTATCGCCGTGCTCGCCGCAGGAGTGGGGCATCACCCAGGGCCTTGGTCTCGATGAATTCGGATTGGAATACGCAGGCATCGACCTGACGCAGGAAAAACCGGTCGCTGAGATCCAACCGTGGGTCGGGAGCGTAGCGATTGTACCGATAGACGATCGGTCGCCCTGTGAAGAACGATGCGGATGCCGCCAACCGCAGGTCTCGGGGCGTATCGACCATGACCACACGGGCGTTGCTGTGCCCGAGGACTCGCCGGATAGTCATGATTTCTCGCGCCCCAGTCTTCGGCAGGTGCAACCCAACAGCATCGAGGCCCAGCGCGCGGAAGCGATCTTCCATCGAAGCGGATGCGGTGATGAGCAGTGGTCGGTGGCCCCGGCGCATGAGACCGGCGGCAATCTTGGCGAAACTCGCAGTCGACCCACGCCATTCCGCTGCCGAGCACATGAGGGCAACGTCGAGCGACAGCGTGTGGTGCTCAGTCGAATTCATTGTGGTCAGCCCCGAGTCGCTGTCATCAAGTCATCTCCGCCAGCCCGGCACTCCCACGCTGGGTCACTGACGAAGGCGGGAGGGGCCATCTCACTGCCGGCGATCGCCAAGCAGTCGAGCGAACGGCCGGCCTGCATCAAACGGTCGAAGGCTGTAACTAGCCTTTCGACGGCCGCTGTTCCTCGATCACCGAAAGAAGCACGAGCATTCGGTGCATGTAGGTATGGCTCGCGAGGGCCTTGCGGCGGGCTTCCTGCCCCATCTCACCCGCAAGGCGATGCTCATGAAGCAGCTCCCGCACGGCGGTGCGCATCTCCTCGACCGTGCGAAACGCGACCACGTCGCTTCCCACGGCGAAGTGGAGCGGCAAATCCGCCCGGCTGTCGACGACCTGCGCCGTGCCAATCGCGGCTAGCTCGAACACCCGCGCATTACACCCACCGCCCGCGGCGGGTGCCGCGTCATGGTGGATGTTGACCCCCACGCTCGCCCCGGCGTATGCCCGGACGTAGTCCTGCACTTCGACCAATTCGCCGCGGCAATAATCCCTGAGGCTGGTCTTCCGCCAGCCGGGCCCCCAGAGGGCCAACCCGAATTCCACCAGCTCCGTGAGCAGCTCTTCGCGCCTCGGCGTCGCCGTACCGGCAAAGACGACATTCGCGCGAAACTGATCCCGCGCCCGGAGCGGCCGATGCACCGAGGGATCGCACGCTGGGGCCAGGAAGCTCACGGCCGTGCCGGTCGCTGCCACGAGGTGGGCCGCGAGGTCGCTGGCCGACACGAAGAGATGATCGTACGCCGAGGCTGCGTGCTCACATGTTTCCAGCGGCGTCTGCGTGTCGGGAATCCAGTTCACCCACAACGCACTCGAGGCGTCACGCAAGGCATGCACGGCAAGCGCGCTCAAGTGATCGGCGCCGATGACGAGAACGACGTCAGGGGACATCGCCGCGATCGCCCGCTGGACCCGGTCTTCCACCCGCTCGCGCCGGAGCCGGCGCCACCACGGAGCGATCGCCAAGAGGTCGAGCGGGCTAACCCGGCAGCCGAGGCGCTCGAGGGCCCGCTGCATGAGCGCGGCGTGCGAGTACCGCGCCTGGTCGAACGGACTGATGAAGAGAACGCGGAGGCCGGCGGTGGACTCTCCCATGTGGGCTAGGCAACCGACTCGGGCGATGGGTGCTCCGCCATCGGCTCGTCACGAAACTGGAGGTCGTACAGCCGCCGGTAGAGCCCCCCTTCATGGTACAGGGCGGTGTGATCGCCCCGTTCGATAACCTGTCCTTCATTGAGCACGACGATCTCATCTGCATGGCGCACCGTGGAGAGGCGGTGCGCAATCACCAACACCGTCCGGTCCTGCACCAGTCGCTCGATGGCCTCCTGCACTAAGCGCTCGGAGACCGGGTCGAGGGCGCTCGTCGCCTCATCCAGAATGAGAATGGGCGGGTCGCGGAGCAGGGCGCGCGCGATGGCAATCCGCTGGCGTTGGCCGCCCGACAGCCGGGTGCCACGCTCACCGAGCATGGTTTCGTACCGCTCGGGGAGCTGCCGGATGAACTCGTCGGCATTGGCCGCAGCGGCGGCCTGTTCCACGCGCGCCCGCGAGGCATCCGATGTGCCGAACGCGATATTGGCGTGCACCGTGTCGTTCAACAGGATGGTTTCTTGACCCACCACTCCCAGGAGCCGCCGAAGTGAGCTGCGCGTGAGTTCGGTGGCCGGCGCATCATCGACGAGGATGCGGCCGGCAGACGGATCGTGAAAGCGCGGCAGGAGATCCACCAGCGTGGTCTTTCCGGCTCCCGATGGTCCGACGATGGCCACGACGCGACCCTTCGGGATCGTCAGCGACACTCGGTCCAGTACCGGCGGCCCGGCTCCATAGCTGAACGAGACACCCTCGTAGCGGATCTCCCGCGTGAACCGCGCTTCCCGTTCGCCCGGCCGGTCTCGCTCGCGTTCCGGTTGATCCAAGAGATCGAACACCCGCTCGGCGCTCGCCAACGCCACAGCCAATGCGGCGGGAAACTCGGCGATCTTCTTGATGGGAGACATCACCCGAAGCGCCGCGACCAGAAACACCACGATCGCCTCCGGCGTCATCGGATTGCCGCCGATGAGCCCCGGACGCATGGCCACGAAGACGATGAGAATGATGAGGAGCCCCCCGAACATCTCGCTGACCGGGCTCATCAGTGACGAGAATCGCTGGGTGCGGATGACCCTCTTGCGATAATCATGGCTCTGCCGGCGAAAGTGCTCCAGCTCCCCGGCTTCCTCGCCGTAGGCCCGGATCAGCTTGATCGCGCCGACCCGCTCCGCGACCGTCGCCGTGATGGCGCCGCGCTCATCCGCCCGCGCCCGCGAATGGCGCCGCAAGCGCCGCAGCAATTGCCGCATTCCCAGCACCAAAATCGGCGCCGCCGCGAGCACCAGCAGCGTCAAACGCCACGAGATCTGGCTCAAAATGATCAGGGTGACAATGATGACCACGCCATTTTGAAAAAAGCTCGCCAGGGTCGCGGTCACCACGCTCTTGACCTGATCCACATCGACGATCAGGGAGGAAATGAGCTGCCCCGCCCGGGTGCGCTGGAAATAATCGAGATCCAGCCGCAGCAGGTGGTCGAACATGTCGACACGAAGATCCCGCACCAGGCTCTCTTGGATTGCGACCTGAATCTGCCGCGCCGCATAGCTGAGCGCGTTCTTCAATATCAGACCGGCAACCAAGAGACCGAGCACGCGCGCGGCGGCCTGGCCCCGTGTCGCCCCCGAACAGAATCGGACTGAGGACCCAGTCGACCGCATGCTCGAGCCGGGACGGCGCGCCGGCCGCCAACGCGCCGGCGGTGCCGAACAACAACTTGAGCAACGGAATGAGGAGCACGATGGTCAGGCCGTCCAGCAAGGAGGCAAGAAATGCCGTCGCGAGCGCCAGCGCGAACCAGCCACGCCGGGGAGCGACGTACTGGAAGAGACGGCGCTCGGCGCGCACGCTCAGGCCCGCCGTGGGGTGAGCAGCGCGATGGGCAGCACCACCTCTTCTGGCGAGACCCCGCCATGCAAGAACGCACCTCGGTAGCGTGCCTGGTATTCACGGAGCTTGGTCGGGTAGACGAAGAACCGGTCTCCGGTCGCAAGCAGCAGCCGCGTCTTGGGCGACCGAGGCGGCAGGCCGTATCGTTCGAGATCGTCGATCACCAGTGCCGCGTTCGGGTCCTCCACGCGCAGGTCCTCGCCGAATTTGTAGCGGAGATGGGCGGTGGCGTCGCGCTTGGCAAACACCGTGGCCGGAGTGTGGCAGTGGATTGAACCGTGGTCGGTGGTCAACAGCACGGGAACGTTGCGCCGCTCCGCCTCGCACAGCGCAGCCCAGAGGGGCGACCGCTCGAACCACGTGCGGGTCAATTCCCGGAGGGCTCGCGCGTCGCGGGCCACTTCGAACAGCGTGGTGTTCTCGGTCCGGCCATGCGTCAGTTGATCGACGAAATTGAACACCAGCGCGGTCACGCCATCCTGCGCCAAGTGTGCGGGGAGACGCCGCAACAGCGCCTCGCCGTCTCCCGCCGTGAAGACCTTTTCATAGCGCACTGGAACCGGCTTGTCGAACAACGTCGCGAGATGTTCCGCCAACAGTACATCCTCGTGGGCGTTGAGCCCCGAGTCATCTTTGATGCGCCACCACTCCGGGTGACGGGTAGCCAGCTCGGCCGGAAACAGGCCGCCGAAGATCGCATTCCGGGCGTACGGCGTCGCCGTGGGTACGATCGAGAAATAATGCGCCGTCTCGATATCGAAGCGGGTTCCAATCAGCGGACGCAGCACAGCCCACTGGTCGAGCCGGAGACAATCCACGACGACCAGGAGCGCGCGTCCCCGATCTCGCAGGACCGGAGCCAGAAACTCCGATCCCACATCCACCGACAACGGGGGACGGTCGTCCTCCGTACCATCGAGCCATTGCGCATAATGATCCGCAAGGAACCGCGCGAAATCTTGCCGCAGCGAGTCTTGCAGCGTGCGGAGCGCTTCTTGGAGTCCGGGTTCATCGGCCCGGGCGAGCTTCACCTCCCATTCGGCCAGCTCCGCCACCAACTCGACCCATTCGCGCCAAGCCAGCGCCGTCCCCCGGCGCGCCTCGAGGTCCCGAAATCGGGTCGTGAAATCGCGCGAGAGCCGCTGCTGCCGGATGCGGTCACCCTCGAGCAGCCGAGTGACCACCGAAAGCACTTGCCGAGGATTGACCGGCTTGACGAGATAATCGGAGATCTCCGCTCCAATCGCATCCCGCAGGGTTTCCTGCTCTTCGCTCTTCGTGACCATGACCACCGGCATGGAGCCATCGATACCGCGGATCATGTGGAACAACTCCAGACCGCGGCGTCCCGGCATCTGCTCGTCCAATAAGACGACCCCATAGGGCTGGCGCTGGAGCAAAACCAGGGCGTCGTCCCCATTGGCGGCCGGCTCCACCCGGAACCCTTGCGCTTCGAGGAACAGGATGTGTGAGGTCAGGCTTTCGATCTCATCATCGACCCAGAGGATACTTCGCGGTCGTGGCATAGAGCAGAAACCTAATCGTCCCGCAAACGGCGGAGCAACGCGGTGGCGGCGGGCCCCCACGGCCGGTACATTCCGCCCGTGCCGTATGCCCCGCTCCGCACACGCCGCATTCTCATCGTGCGATTCAGCTCCGTCGGAGACATCCTCCTCATCACGCCCCTCGTGCGTGCCATTCGCACACGGTACCCGGAATGCCATCTGACCGTTCTCACCGAACGGATATTCCGCCCCCTCTTGAGCGACAACCCTAAGATCGACCGCATCCTGGAACTCCGGGACGGAACATCGCTCACCCATCTGGCCCGGGAGATCCGCCACACCGGCTACACGCACAAGCTCGATCTCCAGGGGGATATCCGGACTCGGCTTCTGCGATCGATGGCGCCAGGTAACTGGTCGGGCTATTCCAAGCGCCGGTTGGCCAGGGGCATCCTCGTCCGGTTCAAACAGGATCGCTACGCGCGTATGGCGCCGCCGCCGGTCGCAGAGCGGTACTTCGAGGCCGCCCGCGCCCTCGAGGTGACTCCGGACGGGAAACCGGCGGAGTTTGCCCTGAGCGACGACGCGCACCGCCACGCCGACCGCTGGCTCCGCGACAACAGCCTCGACGGAATTCGGCCCTTGGTGGCCCTGGCGCCACGGTCAGGCAGCGAAACCAAGTGCTGGCCCGTGCCCCATTGGGTTACCCTGGTGCGCCAGCTTGCGGCGGAGGGGATTGACTCGGTGCTCGTTGGGGAGCCCGAGGATGCGGCGGCGTGCGAGACGATTGCCGCGTCAGGCGGGGCCCGGTCGAAGAGCGTGGCAGGCACCTTCGGCCTCCAGCGATCGGGGGCCCTCATTGCACGCGCTCGGGCACTCGTCACCGGCGAGAACGGGCACATGCATATGGCGACGGCCGTCCGCACGCCGGTGGTGGCGCTTTTCGGCCCCACGGTTCGGCAGTTCGGCTTCCAGCCGTATGGCGCTCCGAGTGTCGTGTTGGAGCAAAACCTGGCGTGCCGCCCGTGCTCCGTGGAGGGCGGGCCACGCTGCCCTCTTGGCCATCACCGATGCTTGCGCGACATTCAACCGCAGACCGTACGGCGAGCGCTCGACCAATGGCTGTGACGATTCCGGAACGAAATACCCACGAATGGCCTCCCTGCCTGGCCCTCGTCGAGGTGCTGGCACAAAGCGCGAGGGGCCCCAAACGGCAGGGTGCGTTCGCGCTCTGGCTGACGCTGCGGACGGCGCTGGATCTGTGCTTGGAACCGGCGCTGCCCGAGCGAGCACACCGCCGCCGGATTGCCCCGCTGGAACGGCGGATCTCGAGCCTGACCTTGCCACCCCCCCTCCGCCGGGCCCTGGCCGGAGCGATGGCCGACTTGAAGGACCCGGCACCCGATACCGCTGCTCGGGTCCTTCGCCAGCTGGTCGCCCCGGCGGGCGACACGCTGGGCCAGGGCGTGAAAGACATTGTCCGGGAGGCCGTCGAGACCGCGGAGCAGTGCGCCGCGCGACGGAGAGAGGGAAGCTAGTCCCCCGAGGAGGTATCGACCGCGGCCGAATCGCGAGCGCTCGAGCGGGCCGGCGGGCTGGTGGCACCAGTGGCGGCACCTGAGATTTCCACTAAGGTTCCGGCAGCCCCAACGGCCTTGTGGATCCGAATCCAGAGCGGCGGCCCATCGCGCTCGGCGTAAAGCACGGTGGCGCCATCTCCGTCCTTCACATCGTTCACGAGATCCCACGGCTCCCGGCTCAGCGCCCCCCGATAGTACCCTGCTAGGCGCTCCTCATCCCACTCGCTTCGGAAAATGATCTGAAGGGCATCCTCGGAACTGAACCGTCCCACAACCTGGGAAGCAGGGGGCACAAGGAGTATCGGAAGGGCATCCGACATCTGGACTTGATTCGGCCGCGCATCCGGTCGGCAGCTGGCCAGCGCCGTTATGGCAAAAAGGACTGTTCGGTATTGCACGCGAGGAGCTTAGTCGCTCGATCCGGGTGCCGCAAGCCGACGCGTTGCCCATTCTCGAGCCTTCCGGCTATTGTTCACGGCGGTTCACGGGCACGATAGGCCGGACCTCAAAACCTATGCTGGCGAAGGAGTTGGCCATGGCCGGCCACAGCAAGTGGAAGCAAATCAAGCACAAGAAGGCGCTCACCGACCAGCGGCGGGCGTCGGCCTGGACCAAAGTGATCCGCGAAATCACCGTGGCGGCTCGCGCGGGCGGCGGCGACCCGGCGGGAAACCCGCGGTTACGCACGGCGATGGAGGCCGCGCGGGCGGTCAACATGCCCAACGACAACATCGACCGTGCCATCAAGAAGGGAACGGGTGAGCTGGAGGGCACTCAGCTGGAGGACTTCGCCTATGAAGGCTACGGCCCGGGTGGCGCCGCGATCTTCGTGGAAGGCACCACTGACAACCCGAACCGGACCGTCGCGGAAGTCCGGCACGCCTTCAGCCGCAACGGAGGCAACCTCGGCAGCGCCAACTCGGTGGCATGGATGTTCGATCGCGAGGGATTGATCTACCTGGACGCCGAGGCCTACAACGAGGAGACGGCGCTCGAGGCTGCCCTGGAAGCCGGGGCAGACGACTTCCAGCGGGACGGCGATCAGTATGTGGTCACGGCCTCTCCAACCGAGCTTCATGCCGTCCAAGATCGGCTCAAGATCAAGGGTATCGATGCCATGGAGGTCGAACTGGCGATGGTACCACAGAACACGGTACCGGTGGAAGGCAAGGAGGCGGAACAGCTGCTTCGACTCATCGAGGCCTTGGAAGAACTGGACGACGTGTCCCGGGTGTTCTCGAACTTCGACATCGACGCCGAGACCATGGCCGAGGTCTCCCGCTGACCGGCCCGGTGCAGTGAAGATCCTCGGCATCGATCCCGGTACCGCCGTTGTCGGCTACGGCGTGATCGAAGGACACCCGGGACGCCAGGCGCAGCTGACCGAGTGCGGTGTGCTTCGACAGACCGCACGGGCCTCGCTGGCCGAGCGGCTGCATTCCATTCACCAAGGCGTGACCGAACTCCTGGATAAGCATCAACCCGACGCGGTCGCACTCGAGGGCATCTTCAACGGCAAGAATGTCCGTACCACGGTGGTGCTCGGTCATGCGCGGGGCGTCATTCTCCTGGCGGCGGAACAGGCCGGGGTCCCGGTCGCCGAGTATGCGCCGGCGACCGTCAAGCGGACGGTGGTTGGCAACGGGCGCGCGGCCAAGGCCCAAGTCGGTTACATGGTTGCCCAGCTCCTGCGCTTGCGGGCTGCCCCAACCCCGGCTGACGCGGCCGACGGCGTGGCGCTTGCCCTGACCCATCTGCTGCGGATCGGGGGTACCAGACCCGGACGCCGCGCCCTGGTAGGCTCCCGGTGATCGCAACTCTCACGGGCACACTCGCGGAGCGGAGCGGCGACACGCTGATCGTCCAGACCAACGGCGGTGTCGGATATGCCGTGACCGTCCCCCTCGGCGTGCATGAGCGCCTGCCTGCCCTGGGCAGCCGGATCAGTCTGTTCACCGAACTCGTCGTCCGGGAAGACGGGTGGGCCCTCTATGGGTTCGACCAGGCCAGTGAGCGTCTGATCTTTCAACGGCTCCTTGGCGCCAGCGGATTCGGCCCGCGGCTGGCGCTCGCCGTGCTGTCGGCACTGGGTCCCGAGCGAACCGTGCTGAGCATTCAGGATCGGGACATCGCGGCGCTCAGCACGGTCAACGGCATCGGCAAGAAGAAGGCCGAGCGTCTGGTCCTCGAGCTCCAGGACAAGTTCAAAGACGTCCGGGTGGACACGACGATCGCGCGCCAGCAGGGCCCGGATGCCGCCGTTCGAGCGCTCACCGCGCTGGGGTACTCCTCTGCGGCGGCCGAATCTGCCGTACGGGAGGTTGTCGCGACAACTGGTGGGGAGAACACCGCGCAAATCGTCCGCCTCGCGCTTCAGCAACTCACCAACCCGAGGAAGAGCCACGTATGACGGTTCCTGGAGCGACAGCGGAGTGGAATTGCACCCGATGCGGATCTACCAACCGAAAGTTGGTGCCGATGAGCACCGGTGAGTTTCTCGATCGATGCGTCTCATGCAAGGCCAAGCACCTCGTACACCCGGGATCTCGGCCGGTTCGCTGGGACGCGACGCTCGCCGGATGATGTCCAGAGTCGAGATCACCACACCCACCGCACTGCCCGAGGAGTCGGGAGCCGAGGCGACACTCCGACCGTCGCGGCTGGACGAGTTCATCGGCCAGGAGCGCGTCAAGGCGTCGCTGCAGATCGCGATCGAGGCCGCCCGCGGGCGTGGCGACACGCTCGATCACACGTTGTTCTTCGGGCCGCCGGGCCTCGGGAAGACGACCTTGGCCATCCTGATGGCCAAGGAGATGGACGTCCAGGTCCGGACGACGTCGGGCCCGGTCCTCGAGAAGCCCGGTGACCTCGTGGGCCTGCTGACCTCGCTCGGACCGGGGGACATGCTGTTCATCGACGAAATTCATCGGCTGCGGCCGGTGCTCGAGGAATTCCTGTATCCGGCCATGGAGGATTACCGGGTAGACGTCCGGATCGCCGACGGCCCCAACGCGCAGACCATTCCCATGGCGCTCGAGCACTTCACCCTGATCGGAGCCACGACCCGATTCGGACTGCTGACGCCGCCGATGCGGGCGCGGTTTGGCCTGGTGGAGCGGCTGAATTTTTACCCGGACGAGGACCTCCGGCGTATCGTCCACCGCTCCGCGTCGATTCTCGAGATCCCGATCGATGACGCCGGTGCGGTCGAATTGGCGCGACGCAGCCGGGGCACGCCGCGAGTCGCCAACCGCTTGCTACGCCGGGTACGGGACTTTGCCCAAGTCCGTGCCGACGGCGCCATCACGGCAACCGTGGCGGCCGACGCGCTGGCGCAGCTCAACGTCGATGAATTCGGGCTCGACGACATGGACTCCCGGATCCTCAAGACGATCATCGAGAAATTCGGCGGCGGCCCGGTGGGCGTGAATACCATCGCCGTGGCCGTTGGGGAGGACAGCGGAACGCTCGAAGAGGTCTACGAGCCGTTCCTCATCCAGCAAGGGCTCCTCGAGCGTACCCCGCGCGGGCGGCGTGCCACCGCCCTTGCCTACCGCCGGTTCGGTTACACTCCGCCTCAGCCCCAAGCAACCATCTTTGACAGCTGAGCCTCCTCGCCGCACTTCGGACTTCGATTACCAGCTTCCGCCGGACCTGATCGCTCAAGAGCCCCTGCCGGATCGCGCGGCAAGTCGATTGCTCGTGGTCAGGCGACACGAGGGCGGGGCCGGGACCGGAACGCTTGCCGACTCCATGTTTCACCACCTTCCGGATCTGATCCCGCCGGGCGATGTCGTGGTCGTCAACACCACCAAGGTCCGCCATGCCCGGCTCATCGGCAGGCGCGCCTCCGGGGCTCCGGCCGAAGTCCTGCTCATCCACCCCACCACAGACAGCGCGTGGGTAGCCTTGGGCAAGCCCGGCAGCGCATTGCGACCGGGGAAGCGGGTGGTACTCGATGCCGAGGTGTGGGTGGAAATCGAGCGGGTACTTCCCAGCGGCCATCGGATCGTACGGATCCACGGGACCACCCCGGACGACGCGATGAGACGATTTGGCCGTGTCCCACTCCCGCCATACATCGCCCGGGAGCCTACCGCGGCCGACGCGACACGGTACCAGACCGTGTACGCCGAACGGGAGGGCAGTGTCGCGGCACCGACCGCGGGGCTCCACTTCACCCCGACGCTGTTGGAGCGGCTGCGGGGCAAGGGCATCGGGTTCGTCGGGATCGACCTCGAGGTGGGACCCGGCACCTTTCAACCGGTGGAGGCGGAATTCACCAAAGACCATGCCATGCACTCGGAACGGTTCGAGATTCCCCCAACGACAGCGGCCCGCATTGCCGACGCCCGATCGCAGGGAGCGAAGATCTGGGCCGTCGGCACCACGGTGGTGCGGGCGCTCGAGAGCGCCGCGGTGGCAGGAACCGTGCAAGCAGGCCGTCACGAGACCCGCCTCCTCATCATTCCCGGCTATCATTTCAGGGTAGTGGACCGCCTGGTCACCAATTTCCACCTGCCGCGCTCCACCTTGCTGATGCTGGTGTCGGCCTTCGCTGGGTTCGATCTCATCAAGCAGGCCTACCAGCATGCGATTGCCCGGCGCTACCGGTTCTATTCCTATGGCGACGCGATGGTGATCTTCTGAAAAGGAACGACGTGCGCCGACCAGACCCGACCGATGTTTGAGTTCACCCTTCACGCGACCGCTGACGCGGCGCGTGCCGGATCGTTACTGCTGCCCCATGGTACCGTGGACACTCCGGCATTCATGCCGGTCGGCACGTACGGCGTAGTGCGTGGACTGCATCCCTCGGAACTCGAGCGGGCCGGTGCCCAAATCATCTTGGCCAACACCTACCACCTCCATGTGCGGCCCGGCGAGGCAACGATCCAGGCCGTGGGAGGACTCCACCACTTCACCACATGGCGCCGGCCCATGCTGACCGACTCGGGCGGATTCCAGGTCTTCAGCCTGAAGGGCCTTCGCACGATCACCGAGGATGGGGTGGAGTTCCAGAATCCGTTGAATGGCGACATCCATTTCCTCACGCCCGAGCGGGCCGTGGAAATTCAATATGCGCTCGGCGCCGACATCGCCATGGCGTTCGATCACGTGGTGCCCGGTCAGAGCTCGCACGAGGCGGCCCGCGACGGAATGGAGCGGACCCTCCGATGGCTCGAGCGATGTGCCACCCGGCACGCGACGCTCGATCGCGGACAAGGCCGGCAGACCCTCTGGCCCATCGTGCAAGGCGGCGGGCACGATGATCTGCGCACCCGATCCGCCACAGACACGTTGACTCGCGGACCGTGGTCGGGCATTGCCATCGGCGGCCTGTCGGTCGGGGAGCCGAAGCCTCGCATGCATCACGTGTTGGAACTGCTCCATCCGGTGCTCCCTCCGACGCTTCCCCGTTATCTTATGGGGGTGGGGTTCCCGCCGGACCTGCTGGAGGGAATCGCGCGCGGGATCGACCTCTTCGATTGCGTTGCCGCGACTCGGAACGGACGCCACGGCAGCGCGTGGACGGTCTCCGGCGCGCTCAATATCGGGGCGGCCCGGCATCGCACCGCACGGGAGCCGATCGATCCGGAATGCGACTGCGAGACCTGTGCGCGCTTTTCACGTGCCTACCTCCGTCACTTGTTCATGGCCGAAGACATGCTGGGCCTGCGGCTGGTCTCGATCCATAACGTCCGCTTCGCTATCCGACTGGCTGAGCAGGCACGGGCCCGGATCCTGGATGGAAGTTTCGCTGGTTGGAGTCGGAATTGGCTCGAACGCTATTACGCGAGAGGAAACGAGTGAACGCTCTTGTACTCAGCTTGATGCCGGCTCCGCAGGGACAGGGTGGTGGCCTGACGGTGCTCATGATGCAGCTTGGCCTCATCGCGCTCGTGTTCTACTTCCTCATCATTCGCCCGCAATCCCAAGCGCGGAAGCGACACGATGAGGTGCTCACGAACTTGAAGCGCGGCGACGAGGTCATGACCAGCGGGGGGCTTCTGGGAACGGTGAAGGAGATCAAGGACGATCACATTACCGTCCAAACCGGCTCGGCGTCCGTCGTGGTCCACCGTCGCCGAATCGTACAGGTCGGCGATGCGGCGGGCCCCGAGGCCAACCTCAAGCGCTAATGCCACTCCGTCCCCTCCACCTGTTGGGGTCCCCACCGCTGCGGGAGAAGAGCACGGAGATTGCCACCGTCGATGACGAGACTCGTGCCCTTATCGACGATCTGTTCGAAACCATGGACGCCGCGAAGGGCGTTGGGCTGGCCGCCAACCAGGTCGGAGTCACCAGCCGCGTGACGGTGGTGGATGCCGACGGACACCGCTTCGCGATGGTCAACCCCGTGATCGTGGATCAGGCCGGCGAGGATACAGCCGAGGAAGGGTGTCTCTCGATCCCGGATCTCTATGCCGACGTGACGCGATCCGCGACGGTGACCGTGGAGGCGCTCGACCGCGATGGTCGCCCGTTCCGGTTCGAGGCCGACGGGTTCAAGGCGCGGGTCATCCAACACGAGATCGATCACCTCGATGGGATTCTCTTCGTCGATCGCCTGAGCCCACTCAAACGCAAGCTGCTGGTCACGCGATGGCGTAAGGCGCGCAAAGGCGCCGGTCATATCAAGGAGATCGGAGCGGCGTCCGACGCGAAGGCCTGATGCGTCTCATCTTTTTCGGCACCCCTGAATTCGCGGTTCCCTCGCTCCGCGCCCTGCACCACGCGGAGCACGATATCACCGGCGTCGTGACCCAACCCGATCGGCCACAGGGGCGGTCGCGCTCACGACTGGTTCCCCCTGCCGCGAAGATCGCCGCCCAGCACCTGAACCTGCCGGTCCTCCAGCCAGAGCGGCCCGTGGGCGACCTGTTTGCGGCACAACTTCGGCGGCTGGCGCCGGACATGGGCGTGGTCGTGGCCTACGGGCATATTCTGCGCCCTGAGATCCTGGCCATCCCCGCGTTGGGCATGATCAACGTCCATGCGTCGGTCCTGCCGCGGTGGCGCGGAGCCGCGCCCATTCACGCGGCCATCCTGGCCGGCGACGACTCGACCGGTGTCAGCATCATGCAAATGGAAGAGGGACTCGACACCGGTCCGGTCCTCTTGACTCTCGAGACCCCGATCGCACCCGGGGAGACCTTCGGTACGCTCAATGCGCGCTTGGCCGAACTCGGTGCCACCGCAGTACTGCAGGCAGTGGAGCAGCTGGCGGAGGGAACCGCCACACCTGAGCCTCAAGACGATGCAGCCGCGAGCTATGCTCCGAAAATCACCCGCACGATGGCTCACCTGGACTGGACCGCCGCCGCCCCTCAATTGGCACGGCAGGTACGAGCGTTCGATCCGGCGCCGGGGGCGTGGACGTCGCTCGACGGACAGATGGTCAAGCTGTTCGAGGGACGCGCGGTGGAAAACGGTGGGGCTGCGCCCGGCACCGTATTGGCTGCCGGTGATCTCCTCACAGTGGCCTGCGGCTCAGGGGCACTCGAGTTGCGGATGGTCCAGCCCGCAGGTAAGAAGCCGCTCTCGGTGGCGGAGTGGGTTCGGGGCCGCGGGATCGAAGCCGGTCAACGATTCGAATGAGACCGCTGCCCCGACTCCACGCGATCACCGACGCCCAGGTCATCGCGGATCCTGCGTTTGGCGTGCGCCTCGCCGCCATTGCCTCGGCGGGCGCCGCCGTCGCGCTTCACGCGCGAGACCGGAGCCTGAGCGGAGCGGCGCTCACCACCCTCGCCGAGCGCATGATGGCCCATGCCGCGGCGCCGGAAGCCGCCGTCCTCGTCAACGGGCGACCCGACATTGCCCGCGCGGTGGGTGCGCACGGCGTGCAGCTCGGCCAACAGGATCTGGCCCCCGCGGACGCCCGCATGGTCATGATCGAAGGATGGATTGGACGCTCGGTTCACACGGTCACGGAGGCCGAGCAGGCCGTTGGTGAGGGCGCCGACTTCCTGATGGTTGGCACCATCTTCGAGACACCGACCCATCCCGGCCGGCCGGCCGCGGGAAAGGCCCTCATCGAGCAAACGGCGCGGCTCGGCATCCCCGTCATCGCCATCGGCGGGATCACCGCCGCACGCGTCCGACAGCTGCGCGATGCCGGCGCTTATGGGGTCGCGGCTATTTCGGCGGTATGGCACACGGACGACGCCGCCGCCGCAACCGTGGCGTTGCTCGAACCATGGGCGGACGCCTGATGAGTGAACTAGTGATCACCGTGAACGGCGAGAGCCGCATGATTCCGTATCCGGCCACGTTGACGGATCTCCTCCAGCATCTCGACCTCGATCCGCGGGCCGTTATCGTGGAACTGAACCGCGAGATCATTCGTCGCCCCCGCCTCGCGGAAACATGGCTTACCAACGGCGACACGGTCGAGGTGGTCCACTTCGTGGGTGGTGGCTGAGCGGGTATCTTTCAGCCAACACATGAGCATGGACCGCACTATTCACGCAACGGCACGGATTGAGTACGAGTTATGACCACGAGCCAGCATCCGACGGATGTCATCGCTGGGGACACCCCGCTCACTCTCGGTGGACGGACCTTCCGGTCTCGACTTCTGGTTGGGACGGGGAAATACCGGTCCAACGACGACATGGTGCGCGCCATCGAGGCCTCTGGCGCTGAGGTGGTGACGGTGGCCGTGCGACGGGTGGATTTGAATCGCGCCAAGGAAGAGAGTCTGCTGCACCATCTCGATCCGGCGCGGTGGTTCCTCCTCGCAAACACCGCCGGGTGTTACTCCGCCGACGATGCGATCCGCTACGCGCGCCTGGCCCGTGAGGCTGGGTTCAATGAATTCGTCAAGCTCGAAGTGATCGGAGACCAGGAAACCCTGCTGCCGGACGTCGCAGGTCTGCTCGAGGCGACCAGGGTCTTGGTGAAGGAAGGATTCACGGTGTTGCCCTACACCAATGAAGACCTGATTACGGCGCTCAGGCTCGAGGACGCCGGTGCCGCCGCTGTCATGCCGCTCGCCTCGCCGATCGGAAGCGGACTGGGGCTGCTCAACCCATACAGCATCCGCACCATCAAGCGCAGGCTTTCGGTCCCCGTGATCGTCGATGCCGGCGTGGGCACGGCATCCGATGCCTGCATCACGATGGAGCAGGGGGTGGACGGCATCCTGATGAACACCGCCATCGCCGCGGCAGAGCATCCGGTGCTCATGGCGCAGGCCATGCGCCAGGCCGTCGCGGCCGGCCGGGAAGCGTTCCTCGCTGGCCGCATGCCGCGCCGCGAGATTGCGGCCCCGTCGAGCCCCGTTCGCGGAATGCTCGAGTAGTCCCTCGCCAAGCCGTGACTCCGTCCCCTCGCTCCACCACGAAAACACCGGGCCTATCTTCGCGCCGAGCCGCCCTCCAGGTGTTGGACCGCGTACGGCGCGGAGTGAGCTTCGAGACGGCGTGTGAGACTGCCTTTGCCGGCTTAGCCGATGCGGACCGGCGCCTGGCACACGAGCTGGCGGCCGGCGTGCTCCGGCACGCAGGACCGTTGGATCAGCGATTGGCGCCGCTCGTCTCCGGAGGTTGGCAAACCGTTGCCCCCGTGCTGAAGGACGTCCTGCGGCTCGGTGCCTACCAGCTCACCGCCCTCGACCGCATCCCCGCGCACGCCGCCGTCAGCACAGCCGTATCACTCGCGTCCGAACTCCGGGGAACTCGGGCCGGCGGATTCGTGAATGCCGTCTTGCGCCGCCTGCCACTCCAATCAGGAACCGAGCCCAGCCCAGCCACACCCCGCGACCTAGCCCGGGCCTACTCACATCCGCCTTGGCTCGTCGCCCGATGGATCGGCCGCTTCGGGCTCGAGGAGACCACCCGTCTCCTCGATTGGAACAACACGAGACCGTCTCTCGTGCTTCAACCAGCGCGCCGAGATCTCCCCGCGATCATCGGCCGGCTGACCGCCGAGGCAATTCCGTTCCGGGCTGCTCCGTTCGAAGCTGGCGTGGTGGTCGAGGCGGGACGCCCCACCGATCTCCCGGGGTATGACAGCGGCGATTTCCAGGTTCAGGATCCTGCCCAGGCCCTCGTCGTACGGTTCGTCGGCCCCGTCGAGACCGACGTCGTCTTCGATGCCTGCGCCGCCCCTGGAGGAAAGGCCATCGCACTGGGCCGGGGAGCCCGGCTCGTCGTCGCAGCCGAGCTCGAGCCGAGCCGACTGCGGCGCCTGCGTCAAAACCTCAGTCGAGCAGGCAGCGGCAGGGAGCTGGTAGTCCGGGCGGACGCGGGCCAGCCCCCGCTTGCAGCGGCCGATATCGTGCTGTTGGATGCTCCCTGCCTCGCGACTGGCACCATGGCGCGACATCCCGACGCGCGGGCGCGTCTCTCCACCCGCGCCTTGACCCGTCTGACGGACATCCAGCAGAGACTCCTGTCGCAACTCGCGCCCGTTGTTCGCCCGGGCGGCCGGTTGGTCTATGCCACGTGCTCGCTCGAACCGGAGGAAAACGAACATCAAGTCGAGCGTTTCCTCGACGAGCACCACGAATTCCACCGCGACCCGGTTGACACGATGCCGGCCGGGATGCTGACGCCGGCGGGAGACCTGGCAATCCTGCCCCATGTGCATGGCATGGACGGGGCGTTTGCCGCCCGTCTCCGGCGAGCCACATGAGGTTCCGCCGACACACGCCGTCACCCACGGGCATGAAGCAGCGGACCAGACGATGGGTCATGAATGGCCTGTGGGTAGTGGTCGCGGCGGGCGTTGGTTATCTGGTGACCGTGATTTGGCTCTTCCCCGCCCCGGTGGTGAGCGGCGAGCGGGCGGTCCCCCGGGTTCTGGAGTTCCCGCGAGACGATGCGCTGGCCGGCCTGGCGGCGGTAGGGCTGCGCGGGCGAGTCACCGAGTCGGAGCCTCACCCCACGATCCCGGCCGACGCCGTCATTTGGCAGGACCCTCCCCCTGGGCTGGCACTCCCGGAGGGGGGCCTGGTCTGGCTGACCGTGAGTTCTGGTCCCGCGGCGACTCCCATCCCCGACGTGGTGGGCCTCGAGACCTCCTTGGCGACGCTGGTGCTCGAAGCGGCGGGCTTCGGCATCGAACGCTCAGACTCGATCGCTGCGCTCGCCGATCCGGGCACGGTCGTGGCCACCCGACCTCAAGCGGGCGTGGCCAGGCGACCCGGCACCACGCTCACGTTGGTGGTGAGCCGCGGTCCGGCTAATATCATCGTGCCGGATCTCCGCGGCTTGACGCACGCCGAGGCATGGGAACGGCTCGAACTGGCCGGTCTCGTGGCTGGCCGAGTCACGACCCGCACGGTACCCGATGCCGACGAGCGGCGAATCATCGATCAGCGCCCGGCTGCGGGGACGTTGTCTCCGAAGGGAGGAAGGGTCAATCTCGTGTTTGCACGACGGGAACGTCCATGAAGAGCTGCATCGCCCCCAGCATCCTGGCTGCCGATCTCGCTCGTCTCGGGGAGCAGGTCGACCAGGTGACGCGCGGGGGAGCGGATTGGATCCACGTGGACGTGATGGACGGTCACTTCACGCCTAGGATCACGTTCGGTAGTCCGATCATCCGCGCCCTCGGGCGGCTCACCGCTCTGCCGCTCGATGTTCACCTAATGGTGCAACATCCGGAGCGCTATATTGAGGAATTCGCGGCCGCCGGTGCCCGTATCTTCACGCTTCATCCCGAGGCGACGATCCACGTCCAGCGCCACGTGGCCGCGATCCGGAACCAGGGCATGCTCGCGGGCGTTGCCTTGAATCCGGGGACGCCGCTCAGTTTGCTCGAGGAAGTCATCGAGGGCGTGGATCTCGTGCTGGTCATGACCGTCAACCCCGGGTACGGCGGGCAGGACTACATCCCGGCCTCAACGGACAAGATCCGGCGGGTACGGGCGCTGCTCGACGCGCACCGCTCCGGCGCGCGTCTCGAAGTTGATGGGGGAATTTCAAAGGCCACGATACGAAGGGCGTGGGAGGCAGGGGCGGATACCTTCGTCGCAGGCACGGCCATCTTTGGAGCGGATGATCCCGCTCAGGCGGTCCGTGATCTCAAAATCGAATGCACGAGCAAAGCATGACACGAGGACAGCAGTGGGGGATCGTAGCAGTTCTTGGCATCGGCCTGGTGATCGGGGCCACTGCCCTCGTGCGGATCGGCAAAGGCATCGACCAAATCAGGCCCGGCGTAGCCGCGCCCGACTTCCGAGTGGTCGACCTCGCCACGGGTGACACGGTGTCACTGCGGGAGCGATACGCAGGCCATGTCACCTTGGTCAATATTTGGGCAACGTGGTGCGTGCCGTGCCGAACCGAGATGCCCGACATGCAGGCGGTGTACCAACAACTTGCTCCCCGCGGTTTCAAGATTGCGGCCGTGAGCATCGACGAGGGCAGTAGCGGCCCGGTGAGAGCATTCGCGAAGGAACTTGGGCTCGAGTTCGATATTCTCCACGACCCGTCCACCCGAATTCAACAGTCATTTCAGACGACCGGCGTGCCGGAGAGTTTCTTGTTGGATAAGAACGGCGTTATCACGCGACGCATCATCGGACGGGAGGACTGGAACTCCCAAATCAACCGGGACCGTATCGAGCGCCTGCTCGATGGCGGGCCGGACCCCGCACCGACGCCGGGCTGATCCTGCCGCCGCTCGGAAAGCCTACTCCACCCGTGCCAGCCCCGCTACTCGGCATCGAGACGTCGTGCGACGAGACCTCTGCCGCGGTCCTGCGTCCGGAGGGCGGGTCGCAGCGCCTCGCGAGCCTGGTCATCCTGTCACAAGACATCCATCGCGTATTCGGCGGAGTGGTCCCGGAGCTGGCCAGCCGGGAACACTTGAAGACCATGGGTGCGGTGGTCAATCAGGCCTTGCGCGAAGCCGAGACCGGCCTCGACGATCTCGGCGGCGTCGCCGTCACGGCCGGCCCCGGACTCGTCGGCGCTCTCCTGGTCGGCGTCATGTATGGCAAGACCCTCGCGTATAGCCTCGATGTGCCCCTGATCGGGGTGAATCACATGGAAGGCCATATCTTCGCGGCAACGCTCGAGCACCCGGGGCTTGTCCCACCGTTTCTCTGCCTGCTGGTGAGCGGCGGCCACACCATGTTGCTCGATGTAGCGCGCTGGGGCGACTACCGCTTGCTCGGCGAAACTCGGGATGACGCTGCCGGGGAAGCCTTCGATAAGGTGGCGAAGGCTCTGGGGCTCGGTTATCCGGGCGGACCGGTGATCGAACGGCTGGCCGCACGAGGACAGCCGGGCAGGTTCGTGTTTCCCCGACCAATGTTACGCGACCTCGCATCCGATCGGGATCAATACGCGTTTTCATTCAGCGGACTGAAGACGGCGGTCGTGCGCGCCATCCGTGGCATCGAGGATGTGGACGCCGCGCGCGCTGATATCGCCCGCGGGTTCCAGGATGCGGTCATCGAGGTGTTGGTGGAAAAGACCGCGCACGCGGCTCAGCGCTACGATCACCATACGGTGGTGGTTGGCGGCGGAGTGGCGTGTAATCAGACCTTGATCGACGCCATGCGGCAACGGCTAGCCGGCCAGGCCACGGTCGTGGCAGCGTCTCCCCGCTTCAACACCGACAATGCAGCCATGATCGCCGCCGCCGGGGCGTGGCGACTGGCCCGCGGAGAGCGAAGCGCGTGGTCACTCACTCCCGAAGACGATCTCCCCATCCCGGGGCTCCACCGTACCCAGCCGCCATCTGTGACCGCCTCATGACCGTCTATCCCTTCACTCTGCACTTCGGCCCGATCACCATCACCGGGTACGGCATCATGATGATGGTCGGATTCCTCGCGGGCGGATGGCTTATCGGGCTCGAGCTCAAACGGCGAGGCTGGAATGAGGACTACGCGGCCGATATCACGGTGGCCGCGGTCATCGGGGGCATTCTGGGAGCGAAGCTGTGGTACGTCGCCCTTACCCAGGATATCGACGCCCTGCTGTCCCGCGGCGGGCTGGTGTGGTATGGCGGATTCCTGGGAGGGGCGGTCGCCGTCTTGCTGAACGGCTGGCGCCTCCGGGTGCCCGCCCGATGGACCATGCAGTTGACCGCGCCGGCGCTGGCCGCGGCGTACGCCCTGGGCCGAGTCGGCTGTTTCCTGGTCAATGACGACTACGGCCGCCCAACCGATGTGGCCTGGGGCATGCGGTTTCCCGAGGGCCTGCCACCGTCCACCGCCGGAAACATCCAGCACGAGTTCGGGATCACTACCGCGCCGGGCCTCGATCCGGCAACCGTCCTCGCCGTTCATCCGACCCAATTGTATGAGGTCGGCATGATGCTGGTTGTTTTCGGAGTGCTCTGGAAGCTCCGGCGCGGGCCGCAGGGAACGGGCTGGCTCTTCGCTCTGTATCTCGTGTTCGCCGGCAGCGAACGTTTCTTGATCGAGTTTCTCCGGGCCAAGGACGATCGCCTCCTCGGCCCGTTTACGCTGGCCCAGGGCATGAGCGTACTCCTCATCCTCCTGGGAGCCGTGCTCCTGACCCAGTGGAAGACGCAGACCGTGGAGCCCGGTCCCTACCTGACCAAGCGGGCCAAGAAATAGGTGGCCCGCTCGCTCAGCGAGGCGGCGCCGGCGATCCAGCAGTAATGCGATCGCGAATGCGGACGAGCTCTGCACGCACCGCGGCGAGATCGGCATCGATGCGGTCCAGCGATCGAAGCAGATCGATATCGGCCGGTACCGGGGCGGGGCGGTCCTCGATCGCTCGGGCTGAGGCGGCTCGGGCAGGAGTTGTCGCGCGGGAGAGCCTCGGCTCGAGGACGAACGTCCAGCCGACGGCGCCGAACACGAGCAGCACCAGCAACGCCTGCAGCATGAGCGATTCGACGGTCGGGTACATGCCAAGGGTCGGGAGGCGCGGCGCCCAGGACACGATCGTGGCCCCGATCAATCCCGAGTCCTGAAGCTCGACGATGCCCTTCCCGGCAAAGACGAATGCCATGTAGAGCAGGAACGCACTCGTGATGCCGAAGAACGGCTTGAGCGGAATACGGACCCCGTAGCGATTGATCGCGATGTACACCGCGGCGAGGGCCAACGCTCCGGTCGCTATCCCTCCGAGCACCGGCATGAGCGTCTGCGCCCCGGTGCCAGCGGAAACCACGAGTGCCTTGTAAAAGAGCACCGTTTCGAAGCCTTCGCGATAGACCGCGAGGAACGCCACCGACGGAAGGGCGAGGGCGGAGCCCCCGGCCACGGCCTCTTGCACCTTCCCCTTCACGAAGCGGTTCCAGCGGGCAGCCTCCATCTTCGAAAGGAGCCAATAGCTGACGTAGAACAACACCGCCATGGCCGCCAACATGGTGAAGCCCTCGAGCATCTCCTGATGGGCGCGTGAAATCTGGAAGATCGTCTCGAGCGCCACGGCGGTCAGGACACTCGCCACGAGCGCCGCACCGACTCCGATGTGCACGTCACGCCGTCGTTCTTGCGCGCCGGTCTTGAGCAGGAAGGCAATCAGCGCTCCGATGATGAGAATGGCTTCGAGGCCTTCTCGGAGCAGGATCACCAGCGATTGGAGGAACAGGTTGAAAGGCGAAAGCGCCGTCGTCAGCTCGCGTTCCCCCTGGTCGAGTCCCGTGACGAGCTCGGTCCGAATCGCCTCGAGTTCGGCGGGCAGAGCTCCGCCGATCCGTCCGCGGAAGGTGGCGAAGGTGGTCTCCAGGCGCCCCGCGAGCGACGGGTCCCGGGCGCGAAGTGTCCGTTCGACGCCCTCGAAGGCAAGGTACGCGTCGAACGCCAGAGCCCTGGCGGCTTCCGGCTCGCCACTCACCGCCAAGGCAAGCGCGCTATCCGTGCGAGCGCGCACGAGGTTGACCACGGCGCGAACTGCGTGGGGATCGGCCTGGTCCAGAGGAAGGTCCCGGACGGAGGCAACGCGGGCGAGATCTTCCGGAGACGGTGCCGCGCCATCGATGCCCAGCGCCGCGAGGATCTCGATGTCGCTCATGCGGGCAGAGGTCGGGAAGGAGCGGAGAGCGCTCGCCTCGTTGCCGCCCGGAGGTGGTAGACGGAGACGCGTGACATAGGCGGCGACGGCCCATCGATCGTGCAGGGACAGTCGGGTCTCGAACGCAGGCATGGCCGTGCCTGCAACACCAAGCGTCACTCGCCGGTAGTAGTCGAGCGGCGAGCGATCGCGCAACGCATCCCAGTCCGTAAGGTTAGCGGGCGCCGGATCCAAGCCCTGAGCCTCGGGGCCGTCTCCGCCGCCGAGCATCCCATGACAGCCGGCGCAATTGTCCTGGTAGACGCGTGCCCCGGCGGCAAGGGTCGGAGCCGCCGAAGGGATTTCGTCCAAATCAACACCGAATTCCTGCGACAACCTCCGGTTCAGGCGTCGAACCCGTTCGCTGACGGAATCGGGCTCCTGGGTCGTACCCACGAGCCTGATGATTTCATCCAAGGCCTCACCACTTCGCCGATTCCACTCGGGAGGAAGCTGCTGCGCAGTCCGGCGCGCCTCCTTCAGGAACAGCAGAGCCTCCTCCACCTCCGGCGGGGCGACGATTCTGCCTTCGGACACCCCCACTCGGTATTCCTGCGCGGCGAGGGCGGCCATGGCGGCCATGCGGCGAACAATCGGCGCGGGATCCGAAGCGCCCTGTTGTTGAACGGAGACGGCCAGCGCGACATGAAACAGGGGTCGCACGACCCCAAAGAGAAAAGACATGCTCGATCCACTCGGTGACGTTGCGCCGAAAGTAGATTAAATCTGTCGGGATTGGAAGTGGTCAGGCGGGCGTGTCCTGGTGCGCCGGGCGAGCCTCGAGCACCGCGACGGCGCCGGCGGTCAACGCCGAGTGACTCAAGGCAAGATGAATGCGCGCGAGTGGCTGGATCGCGAGGACCCGGGCGGCGGTGCCATGCAGCCGGACCGATGGTCGCCCGTCCTCCCCCCGCTCGACTTCGATGTCCCGCCAGCCGATGGCGCGAGCACCAGGCAGGCATTGGAGCGCCTTGTACACGGCCTCTTTCGCCGCCAGGCGCGAGGCGAAATGCTGCGCGAACGGCGTTCGATTCTGGATCGATCGATACTCGGCTTCCGTCAGGAGCCGGCGTACTGCCTGCTGCCCTTTCCGCTGGAGCAGCCGTTCGGCTCGCGCCAAGTCGATCAGATCGAGGCCCACACCCAGGATGCTCACCCGCGGGCCCACCACCAGTCGACCAACGGCCGGAGCGGTTGTGGAACTCTCAGGTATCCGCCGAGCACCAGTCCGACATAGGTAGCGAGCACGACGACGGCCACGGTCACGAGCCATAGCGGCCAGGCTGGACGCCGCCAGGTCCGGACACGCTCGACCTCTTCGTCCCACCGCCGGAGTTCCTCCCCCACGTGCGCCTCGAGCGCCAACCACGCGTCTTCGAGCCGTCGGGCAACGCGCAGCACGGTATCTCTCCACGCCGGGGCGGACTCCGCTTCGATTGCCTTGGAAATGGCCTCCAATTCGTCCAGGGCCACCACCAGGCGGCCGGCTCCGCCAGCAAGCCTGGCCGTCAACGCATGGCCTTCGGATTCCGTCACTCGAACCGCTCGCGCCCGGCGGCGGGGCATGCGGGCCGTTTTCGCCGCGGCTTCCAGGCGCTGGTTGATGTGGTCGACCACAACGGCTCCGGTGTCGGCCACCGCCGCGGCCCAGGCTTCCGCCCAGGTGTCGCGACCGAGCCGGAGCGCGGCTTGTCGGTATTCGCCGGCTGCCAAGGCCGTGCGGGCCGAGTGACCAGCCTCGAAGAGCCTGCTCGCGAGCCCGAGGCGCACCTCACGGATCTCGCGCCACACGCCCGAGGAACCTCGCGCATCGATGACGGGCGATGCCACTCGACCGAGTGACGGACCTAGTTCCGGTAATCCGATGACGTGGGCGCGGTCGAGTGGCTGGGTCATCAGCGCCCCCACGCGGATCGCCCGGCCGCGATGGGGCAGGCGTATCTCCGGAGTGCGCTGGACGACTGGGAATCAGCCGAGAATCGCATCCAAGACACGGTCGGTAGCGCTCAGGTCAGGAAAGGCAGCGTATGGCCGTTGGGCGGACAGCTCATCCAGCGAGAAACTTCCCGTGGCTACGGCGATGGCTCTGGCACCGATGCCGGCGCCGCATTCGATATCGGCAGGGGTATCGCCGATGATCACGACCGCCTCCCCGTGCGGGGGGCGCCCGAAGAGCGGTTCGGCGCGGCGCGAGGCGATCGCCGGCAGGTCGGGCCGTCGGGCGGAGTCGGAGCCGAACGCGCCGACGGCAAACCGGCTCGGGTCGAGGTTTGCGGCCCGCAGCTTGAGATCTGCGCCATGAGCCAGATTGCCGGTGAGGAGTCCGAGCACCACGGTGCTGTCGACATCCAATCGCTCCAGTAACTCGACGACACCGGGCATGAGCTGTGTTTGCCCGCGGGTCAGGTCCAACTCCCCTTCGAGCAGTTCGAGGTATCGGGTGCACAAGGAGTCGATTTGGCCTGGCGCGGGCTCGGACGTGGCACCGGCGGCAAGGAGGAGCTCTTCGATGATTTGGGGATCGGTTTTCCCATCGAAGTGGATCAGACTGAAATCGGGTTCGGCACCGAGTTGCTCGGCCAGGGCCTGCGTGATGGCCCGGCGACCGGCGCCTGCCGTCAACAAGAGCGTGCCGTCGATGTCGAAGAGCACCAGTTTTCGCTTCATGATCCTATGCGCATTGGGTGACGGGCCTGGAGACCGACCTCACGTGCCGGGCGCCCGACCTGCCTTCTCCTGGCATTTCGAGCAGCGCTCCACCCCACGAAAATAGCAGATGAGGCACACGAAGGTGCCACAGTCGACGCAGGGGTACCCTTCTGAGGCCCGCTCCTCCCGGCCACATGCCCGGCACACCATCGCGTCGTGTTCGTGAGTCTCGGCCATGAGGTCCCTCACACGTTGATGTTGTATCGCTTGATCTTGTTGATCAGTGTTGCGCGCGAGATGCCAAGCTCGCGTGCCGAGCGCGTGCGGTTCCCCGCATGGCTCCGCAAGGTGCGCTCCATCTGGATCTTCTCCAACTCATCCAATGTCATGGGGGTATGTCGACGATCACCGAATCCGGCGCGCGCCCGGAGCTCTCCGGCAAGATCACCGACTTCAACGATCTCGTGCCCCCGTTCGATGGCCAGCAACAACGCGCGATCCATGACATTCGCGACTTCCATGGTGTTCCCACCCCGCCACTCATACTCCTGAAGGCGTGCGAGCGCCTCTTCCGAAGCCTCCGTTGGGCCCTCGGCATATCGTTCGCGCGCGGCCGCGAGGAAATGAGCGAAGAGCTTGCTTCGGTCCTCCGGCGAACGTCTGCGAACTGGCGGAATAGGGAGTTCCATGACGCTCAACCGATAGTAGAGGTCCTTCCGGAAATTCCCCGCGTCCACTGCCGGTCCGAGATCGTGGGACGTCGAGGCGATGAGGCGAACGTCCGCCGTGACGTCACGCGTACCGCCGAGGCGGCGGAACGTCTTGGTCTCGAGCACCCGCAGGAGCTTGGGCTGAAGCACCGGCGCCAGGGCCTCGATGCCCTCGAGCAAGATGGTGCCCGCGCCCACCAACTCGAACCATCCGCGGCGCCGGCTCACCGCGGTGGGATGAGCCCCCTTCTCGTGACCGAAGAGCTCCGAGTCGAGCTCTGTCGCGCTGCGGCCGCTGCAGCGCACCGCAACGAACGGGGCTGACACTCGCGGACTCGAGTCGTGAATCAGCCGGGCAACCAGCCGGGTTTCGGTGCCCCGCTCTCCCTTGAGGAGCACGGTCGTGTTGTCGTTCTTTCCGAGTACCTTGATCTCGTGCGCCAGTTTCTTCATCGCGGAGGACGTGCCAAGCGCCTCGAGTCCGCCGAGGGGCCGCATCTTGTCGGCACATGCCCCCTCCAAACGACGAACCCGTGTGTAGTCTGCTGCCCTGGCTGTGAGTGCCAGCAGTTCCGGTGCTGACACGGGCTTGACCAGGCGCCCGACCGCACCCTGGTCGAGTCCGTGGACCGCGCCGGCTGCGCTGTCGGGCTCGGTGGTCAGAACGATGGTCGCCCCGCGCGCAACCAGTTGATCGAGGAGTCGCGGACCGCGTTCGCCGTCAAAGTGCCAATCCAGGAGTACCACGTCGGGCTCCAGTCGGTCGTACGTCTCGAGGGCTGCCTCTGCGCTCAGCTCCCGAAGCACCTCGTACCCCGTCTCCTCGAGTACGCCCCCGCAGGCGCGGAGCACGTCGACATCGGTATCGATCAGCAAAACAGAACCAACCATAACTCACCTCGATGCGCGGTCGGCGAGCTCCCGCCGCGAATTGGACACCGGCCCAATGTGAGTCCGGTGCAGTGGGAAGGACGTCCTGCTCACTCTCTCAATCCGTCTTGGTCCGTGGGACCATGATCCGTACGGCGCCGGGAACCACCGTTGCGCGGAATGGGGTATAGCCTCCGGGTTCCCCGTCCAGCTGTACCGGCTGCGCCGGCGTGGTCTCGACCCGAATATCTCGCCCACGGGCATACCCCACCCGCCCTCCATTGGGTGACTGTCCACCCCGCTGGCGGAGCAGTTCCCACACCGCACTGACGCTCTCGCGAAAGCTGTCGGCCCGGAGCACGATGACGTCCAATTCCCCATCCTCGGGGGAAATGCCGTGTCCGAATTTCACAAACGGAGGAATGACCTCGGCGCAGTTTGCCACAAGCACGATCGCGGCATGTGCTTCATACTCGGCGCCGTCAATGGTGATGAGGTGGGTCGCGCTTCGCAGATCGGCCATCAAGCGAAAGGTGGTCGCGACATAGGCGGCCATGCCCCATTTGTGCTTGAGGGCGGCCGAAGTCTCGGCCATCACCCGGGCATCGTACCCGGCACCGCATGCCACCGCGAAGTAATGAACCCCGTCCGTGCGTTCCATTCGGCCGAGGTCGAACGCGCGCGATTGCCCCGCCACCAAAGCCTCGGCGGCCCGGGCCGGGGAGGTCGGGACGCGGAGGTTCCCGGCCAGCAGATTACCTGTGCCACCCGGGATGAGCCCCAGGCGAACGTCCGTGCCCACCAACGCACCGGCGGCCTGCATGGTTGTGCCGTCCCCGCCGAAGACCGCGACCAGATCCATGCCGTCCGACACACCTTGGGCCGCGAGACTCTTGGCATCCCCCGGACCGCCCGTGGCAACGACCTCTACCATCCATCCGGCAGACCCGAGCACGTCCACCACCGCTTGCACCGCGGTGGGCTGAGTTCGCGCCGCGGCCGGGTTGGTGATGAGGAGCACGCGCGTCACGGTCAGTACTCCCGTTCCCACAGGAGATCAAACCCGACTTGGTATCGAGCCGGCACGCCAAGCGCGTCGCTTTGCTGCGTCGCGATGCACGTCTGGACAGGCTCGAGACTGAGTTGGGATCGCCACGACCGGGAGAATCGATACTCGAGACTCGCCCCCAGCCGGCGATAGCTCAACAAGTTCTGATTCGGGCACACGCCTGCGTTGAAGGTCAGGAACGTGCTCCGCCCGATCTGCCAGCCGGCCGCGAGCTGAGTCGCCTGGGCGCTGGTCCCGAAGGTCGAGCTTCCACTGAGGCCGGGGCGAATCTCCACGAAGTCGATGGGCACACCGAGATCGGAGATGAGGGTCCGTTCGATCTCACTGGACAACGCGCTCGAGAAGTAGAGCAAGACAGACTGGAAGAGTTGGCTTTGATTCCCTTGTGGTGTCTCGGACAGGCTGTACGACGGCCGGCCGAACATCAGGTAGCTGAAGAGATCGGTTTCGGAAATCGGAGGCCGGATCGGCGATTCGAGCGTGAGCTTCGGCACCTGAAGGGTTCCGGTAATCTTGGCGATCACCGGAATCTCCTCGCTCCGATCGAACGGCTGGACGATGTGCTGGGCCTCGATGTCCAGGTCGGCATTGAGGTCGGGGGTGCCGAAATAACGGACGGTCCCTCGCTGCACGTCGAACCCGCGGGTGACAAATTGTGCCTTGAGCGTGTACGTGCCGCGCACGGCATTCAGGGTTCCATCCCACCGATAGTTCTTGCGGACCTTGTTGACGCGCACCGAGCCTTCGAGTTGGATGTTCGCTTCGTTCGACCGGAGCCAAAAATCTTCCCGCACGGCTAGCTCGAAGTCCTCGATGCGCAGTGAGTCGAGGAAACGATTCTGGAAATTCGTGCCAAGCCTGCGCTCGCCGATGATGCTGAGATCGATCAAGTCGGCGTTGGACGGATCCTCCAAATTGATGATCTGCTTCGTCACCAGGTCGGCAAAGTAGAGCGCGCCCTGGGTTGCGGTCGCTCGCCCGGTCAGGGTTGCCTGGTAGACCGGGCCCGTCAGCCGGACCCGCCCGCTGACTGTGAGCGTGAGGAACGCGCGCACGTCGATGGCGCGGAACCGATTCGCCACGAGATCGAGGTTGAGCACGGGGCGGGTCAAATTCTCCAGCCGGAGACCACCGGCAATGTCGAGCCGCCCCCCTCCGCTCGTGAGATGGAGGGAATCCACCACCACCGAATCGCCGGTCAGATGGGCTCGGCCGACGATGCCGGTGTACTTGACGCCGAGAGCCGGAATGTCCGCCCTGCCTTGCCTGACCTCGACAAAGCCTTCCAACCTCGGCGCGTCCCACGTGCCGGCGATCCGGGCATCGGCATCGAGCCTGCCGCGGAGATTCCGCGCGTTGGCTGTGAAGGCCTCGAAGACGCCCAAATCCACGCTGTCCCCGAGCACCCGGACCGACAGCGGACCAGGTAGCTGACGATTCTCGACCCCCATGAAGGCCAGATCGAGGGGCAGCTGGGCCTCGATCTCCACGACCGGCTCCCCCGTCTTCCAGAGCAGCAGGTTGGCCTCGAGGCGTTTGTCGGCGTAATTGACGATGCCCTGGGCAAAGGGCCCCCGAAAGTCGCCCAAGACGGCATCCGCCAGGGTCACGGTGCCGCGGATGGTGGGCGCCGCCCGCGAGCCGCCGATCTCGAGATTGCCGCCCAGCGACACCACGCACGGCGCTGGTATCACGTTGGAGCAGCCCGTAGATGTCCTGCAACTCGATGCCCAGCGCTTCCACCGTCAGCGAGCCGCCTGACGGATTCGGGAGCGCCCCCGATGCCCGGATCGTGGCGGACCCGTCCGTTGCCCAGAGTTCAACTGGCGCGAGCGTCCGCTGAGCGCCGACCTCGGTCAGAACCGCAGGCGCGGCGAGCCCCCACCGATGCCTGGCCAGTTGCGCATCGATTCTATCCAATGTCCAGACCACGGTGCTGTCGCGCTTGACCCATCGACCGTCGAGCGCCAGGTCGGACAAATCGCCAATGTGGACACCGCCGGTCCATTGGAGGGAGTCGGACCGGCCGCTCACGGCAGCTCGGACTCGCTGGAACTGGAGCCGCCCGACATGGAGGGAGTCTGCATCGATTTCGGTGGAGAGCTGCGGCCTGGCGCCGCCGAGCCACGTCAGCGTGCCAACAACCGACGGCGCGCGAAGCGTGCCGCGCGAGACGTCGGTCATGGCAAACGTGCCGCTCACGAGCAGCGTATCCAGTGCGCCCCGCATCTGGAGCGTCGCCTGCACCAGACCGCGCAGCGGGCTCGCCGCGGCGGCGCTATCGCGTTCGAGGCCGAGGGCGGTGACCAGCGAATCGAAGACGGTGAGGCTGTCCGTCCCCATGACGAACGTCATCGTTCCGGTGTGTGGCCGTCGCCACCCGAGGGTCCCGGAGCCAGTGAGGCCACCCTTGGGGAAGATGACGTTCAGGGTATCGAGGCGCACCACGCTGTCCCGCACCGCGACGAGCACCGATGCGGAGTCCAGAGATACCTCGCGGATCCGGCTCGGCCCGAGCGATAGGGCGAGCGTGCCCTCGGGCCATCCGGCGGAATCCACGACACCCTGGATGGTCGCGGTGCCGCGCAAGGCAGTCGCCGGCCCGGACCCTCGGGCGACGGCCAGGTCGAGCGATTCGAAGGTGACGTTCAGTGAGTCCCCGCCCCATTTCGGGAGGAGTATCGTCGCGGGCCCCAGCACTCGCACGTGGCCAAGCTCACCGCGGACGTCGGCGTCGACCGCCACCCGGGCGAGATTGCCCTCCAGCCGAACGGGGCCACGCAAGGACCCGGTCGCGCTGAGCGAAGGGAATCCCCGCCGGATCCCCTCGAACGACAGCGGTGACAAAACGACGTCTACCGCAAGGCCGAGCGTGTCACCGCGTGAATCGAACCGCACCCGGCCATCGAGCTCGCTTGCCGGCCGCGCGCCATCGCGGTGGCGCGCGTGGCCGAGGAAGGTGGTGTTTCGCCATGGGCCGCTGATCTGGCCTGTGGCTTCGAGGCGGCCAAAGAGGCTGACCGCGGGAATGAGCAGCCGCACGGTTTCGAGCGCGACGTCCGAGCGGTGGACGGTGAAGCTGTCGAACACCATGCCATTGGGGCCCGCGAGCTGGACAACGCCCTCCCCGACGATCTCGCTGGTCGGCCGCTCCGGCAGGCGGTAGTCGGCAAAGTTCCAGTCGAGTTCGACGACCATGCGATCCTGGTATCCGTCGCCGGCCACCAAGCCCGTCAACGTGCCGTTCAAGGGCAGCGTGTCGAGGTACGGCCGAATGGCGTCGAGGGTGAGCCGGTCGAGCCGGAGCCGCATATCCCGCACCCCGAGACCCCGCCGGTCGTCGTCGAGAATGGTGACGACCCCGGCGATACCTCCGTCGGGCCCCTGCAACGACAGATCGCGCAAGGCAAACGCGGTGCGAGTCGGCGTCTCGGTTCGTGCCGCCAGGACACCGCGCCCCGAGAGGTTCGGAAAATCAGGTGAAATCCAACGGATGTCGGCCAGATCCAGCTGCGTCATGTCGAGGCCGATGTCATACTGGATTGGCCCTTCCGGCCAGGTCAGGACTCCTCCACCGGACATCCGTGAATTGGCCAGGGCACCTGATTCCACGGCGAAGATCAGGCTATCGCCCTTGACCTGGATCCGGCCGCGGATGTGCCGGATGTCGACGGCCGGGTCGCTCAGGATCGCGGCCAGCGAGTCGATGTCTACCGTGAGGGGCCGGCGGTCAGGCATACTGGCCCACACGTTCGGAAGCCGCGTGGTGACCTGGGAAACGGTGATGATCCGCCGGAGGCCGTCCGGCGCTTGCTCGATGACACGTCCGGGCTTGGCCTGTTCCCGCGCCAACTCGGCGCGCCCCGCGTCGCTGCTTGGGTCTGCGGAGGGAGACCAGGGAACGGAAATGCGCACCAGCCCGTTCACGATATGCAGATCACGGAACTGGACAAACGGCGAAGGCCCTCCCGGCGGCCCTTCGCCCAACCGGAGTACCTCCTCGTAGTTCATCCGACCGGACGTGCGCTTGGTGATGTGCACCGTTGGGTTCCGCAGCGCCACACTCCGCATCACGATCTGCCCGGCAAGCAACTGCGCCAGGTTGTAGGTCACCTCCACGGTGGGGAGGTCCGCGAGGAGTGCACCGCTCGTATCCCGGATCGTGACGTCCGTCAGGGTGAGGTCGCGAATGAACGAGCCCGAGATGGCTCCGAACTGGAATTCCCCCCGAAGGCTCCGTCCCAACTGATCCGAGACCAGCCGGGCAAGCAGTCCTCGGCCGGGCGAGCTCGCGGTCATGGCCGTGACCGTTCCCAGCACCAGGGCCAAGGCTCCCAGAAGCGTCACGAAGAGGAAGTGGGCGACACGGCGGCGCATCAGAACGCCTGCCCGACGGAAAAGTGCACGGAGTAGCGCCGGCCCCGGTCACGGACGAAGGGATCCGGCAGCGGCAGCAGCTCACCATTCGGCGTGCTCTCGAACAGAGGGCCGCTCGGGAGTTTGTACGGGTTGTACGCCACATCGAGCCGCGCGGGCCCCAGCGGCGTTGCGACCCGCAGTCCAATGCCGGGTGTGAGCCTGAGCACGGCCGGCGCCACATCCGTCGCTCCCCGCTGCCAGAGTCCGCCCGCGTCGACGAAAGCGGCAAAGCGGAGCCGGGTCCGGAAAATGGGCGAGGGCACGCGGATTTCGAGGTTCCCGACGATGAGCGTGTTGCCCCCGGTCGCCGAGAACCGGACTCTGGTCGAGTCGAAGCCGACGACCGCACCGGCCGAGTCCCGGTTCACGCTGGCGGATGGAATGACGTAGACGACGGGTCCGAGCTCATTCCGATCGTACCCACGGACGTCGTTCGGGCCGCCGGCGTAGAAGCGCTGCTCCGGAGGCACGAAGTTCAGCGAGTTGGACCTGAAGTCTACCGTGGGAGCAAAGATCAAACCGCCCCGGATCCGCCAGCTCAGGACCACGCCGCGACCGATCGGCCGGTACCAGGCGATATCGCCGACCACGCGATTGAATTGCTGTTGTGAGGAGGAGCCAATGAAGCGCGAACTGTGGGTGAACTCGCCGCTCGCGACAAAGCCGCGAGACGGGTCGAGCGGGTTGTTGGTTCTGGATGCCGTGGCGGACGTGGTGAACGTGGCGAGAATCCGGCGATCTTTCAGCTGCCGAATATCCGCCAGCAAGCAGGTGTTGAAGAAGGCACAGAAATTGGCGGCATTCGCATCGGTCTGCCCATAGGACAGGCGATAGGTGAAGTTCAGGGGAATCCGCGCCCGGGTTTCCCGGCTGAGCCCCAGGCTGAAGCCAATTTCCTCCCGGCGATAGACGTTGAACGACGATCGTCGCTCGGCGAAGAGTGCGATGGTGGCCGTGTTCTGGGGCGAGAGAAACGCCGGGCGGCGGAGCGAGATCGTCGCGTTGTAGTTCACCTTGGCCGAGGCAATGGAGTCGTCGCGCAAGGCACCACAGACGACGTTCTCTTCCAGCTTCCAATCGAATGGGCTGCCAACCCCGATCTTTGAAATCCGCCCGGACACGTCCAGGACCTGACCCCCGCCAATGAAGTTCCGCGCGGTCCATCCAGCGCCAAGGCGGAAGCAATCATCGGTTCCGAAACCAATGCCGGAGCGCACCCGGTGGAAGCGCCCCTCATTGACCTGGACCAACAGTGGGACCCGTGGAACCCCGGCATCGAAGTGCGCACTGTCGATCCCCACCGACGCAAAACTGAACAACTCGGTCTGATAGAGGTTTCGCTGGCTGCGAAACAGATCCCCCTGAGAAAAGGGATTCCCTTCGCGGGTGGCGAGCAGAGACAAGACGACCGACGAATCGACCGCCCGAACTCCGGTCACCGACACGTCCCCCACGGTGCTGCGAAGTCCGGGATACACATCGAGTCCGACCGTCGTGGCTCGCGCCGCCTTGTCCATATCGAAACTCACGAACACTTCGGCGGACGGATACCCGCGGTTCTGCAGCCGGCGGACGATGGTGTCGGCTGATGCCTGCATCAGAAAGCGATTGAACGGATCCCCAACGCGGAGCGGCAGGTCTTGGACGATCTTGCGAGGCTCAGGCACCGTGTCGGTACCGGTAACATCGAGTTGCGTCACACGAATCGGCTGACCTTCGTCGATTCGGATCGTGAGGTAAACATCCTGAGGCTTCCGCACGACGACCGTGTCAACGCCGACGTCGAGGTAGCCGCTCTTGCGATACAGTAGGGTCAGGCGCAGCACATCGCGCTGGAATTCGCGCTCATCGAAGTAGCGCTTCTCCCCGAGCCCGATCCATCGAACCAACCCGCTGCGCGCAAACCAACTCGAGTTGGTCGTGCCGATCACGGTCCGCAGCGTCAACTCGTGGATGGCTCGATTGCCCTCGAAGTTGAGCTGGCGGACGACCAGCGGGGTTTCCTGCGCAGCGAGAGGCAAAGCCCCGAACGTGAGCGCGGCACCTGCAACCGTGATCGAGGCACGGAGCCGATGTGGCATGCCACGCGCGCTCATGTCAGAGAATCATTCACTTGGTACGACCCCGGTCTCCAGTTGCCAGGCCCCCGAAGCAGACGGCGCGACCTGCAATTGACGGCATAATGTAAGATCACTAGCTTCATCACGTTACGCTACTACTGTCAAGTTTTTGGCCTTCGAACACCAATCGGCCCGGTCGCTCCGCCCCCGGCGCCCATCAGTCAGGACCCCGCATGCGCACTACCATCAGGCCTCGATTGGCCCCTGTCGCCCTGAGCATTCTCTTCCTCCTCGGCGTCGGTGCTCCCGGCCTCGAAGCCCAGCGCAACCTCGCCACGCGCATCAGCCGGAGGCTCGATGCCCCGCCCTTCGACCGGAACCTCTGGGGCGTGGTCCTGATGGATATCAATGGGCGGGTCCTGTACCAGCGCAACGCCGGGCGGCTCTTTATTCCGGCGAGCAACACCAAGGTGGTCGTGGCGGCGGTGGCGGCGGCCCTCCTGCCGGCCGACTGGACGGTCACGACGAGCGTGTACTCGACGGGTCCGATCGTCGAGGGAGAGCTGCGGGGCGACCTCGTGCTGTACGGTCGCGGAGACCCGACGTTCAGTCGCCGTTGCTACGACGTCGACACGACGGCGGCCGGCGCCTGCGTGGAGGACCCGCTCGAGCCGCTTCGGGTGCTGGCCGGACAGTTGCGCGCACGGGGAATTCGCACCGTCACCGGTAAGGTCGTCGGCGACGGAAGCTACTTCGAGCCCACGCTGGTCCATCCCGGATGGGAGGGATACGACCTCAATTGGTGGTATGCCGCTCCGGTCTCCGGCCTCAGCCTGAACGACAACAGCATCGACCTGGAATACGGACCGGGGCCAGCCATCGGCGCACCGGTCGTCATCGCGTTCAGTCCGGACTTTGGGGACGTGAGCCTCGAGAACCGGACATCGACCAGTCCGCCCGGAACACGCCGGACCATCGATTTCTTTCGCCGGCCCGGATCGCTCGACCTGTGGGCCGAGGGGACGCTGGCACTCGACAGCGGACGCCGCACCGAGTATTTCGCGTTGCCGGATCCCAACTACTTTGCCGCCCAGGGGCTCCGGAAGGCGTTGGCAGACTCGGGCATCAGCGTCACCGGGCCGACCGAGTCCACGGTGGACTCGGTGCTCTACCAGAGCATCCGCCTCGGACCACCACTGGCGGAGGTTGCCTCACGCCCGCTTCGGGATTGGATCTTCCCGATTCTGAATACCAGCCAGAATTTCTTTGCCGAGATGCTGCTCAAGCAGCTGGGGAAACAGTTCGGCACCGGCGGGTCGTGGCAGGAGGGGCTCGACATCGAGCGGCGTTTCTTGATCGACTCCGTGGGAATCGACTCGACCCAATTCAGCTTCCGGGACGGCTCGGGACTCGCCAGCTCGAACGTGGTCACGCCGATGGCCCTCGCGCAACTTCTGGCATATATCCGGCGCCACCCGCATTACGCTACCTTTGCAGCTGGACTCCCGCAGTCCGGGGCGCGCGGCTCGCTCAAGAACCGGTTCGGCGGAACCCCTCTCGACGGGCGCATCAGGGCGAAGACGGGAAGCATCTCCCGGGTCAATTCGCTGTCGGGCTACATTGAGACTCCCAAGGGACTGACCCTCGCGTTCTCGATTCTCGCCAATAACCACACCCGGAACGGCTCCGAGATGATTCGCCAAATCGACAGCATCGTCGTGGAGATGGGGAGGTAGGCCGTGTTGGTGATGCTGGTTCGCCATGCCGATGCGGGGACGCGCGATCCCATTCACTACGCCGATGACACCCTGCGCCCAATCACGGAGAAGGGACGGACGACGCAGCAACGTGTCGGCCGGTATCTCCAGACCTGCGGGATCGTACCCACGCTGATCTTGTCGAGCCCGTGGCTGCGCGCAATGCAGACGGCGGAGATCTTGGCGGAGGCGTTTCCTGAGCCCGTCCGGCCAGTCATCGTGCCGTGCCAGCCGCTTGTAGGGAGCCCCAATCTTCGGGCCATCGCCCGTGCAATTGAACGGCCCGCCGCGGACGCGACACTCGCCTTCGTGGGGCACGAACCATGGCTCGGGCAGTTCGCCTCAGCCCTACTCACCGGATCGGCGACAGCCATGGAACTGGATTTCCCCAAGAGCGGCGTCGTCGGGATCGAGGCTTCGCACATCGGGCGCGGCAAAGGCAGCCTCCGGTTCTTCATCCGACCCCCAATGCTGCCCCAACCGCAATGACCCTTGACGCGCGCAGGCGACCCCGTCGCCGCCTCGATTCCGCAAGCCACATCCTGCCCAGGTTCAGCCTCGCATTATGGATCGGTCTCGTGGCCGTCGGAGGATGCCGCGCGGCAGACCACAGTGCCCGAGTAACCACGGCTGACACCCCGTTCGCGCTCGACAGCATCTCGATCACCAGCGATGCACGGCTCGATGCGAATCGCCGTCTGCTCGGGAGCTTTGTCGGCGAGGGTACCAACCGCGCGATCCATTTACTGAGCAACGATACGGCCCTGATCGCAACGCTCTACCGGCGCTACGGGGAGCCGCTCAGTCGCGGAGAGTCCGTGTGGTCCCGGCTCCAAGAGCTCGGCAGCGCCCGGCTCCGTCCCGGTGACGGCCGGACCGGTCCCAGGTTGCAGGAAACCTTGGCCGGATTTGCCGGTGGGCTCACGCGGGTCCAACCAGTGTCAGTCATCCTCCACGGCAGCTCCTGCGGCCCGCTCCACGCCCGGATAGAGATCATCGTGGGCGAAGCAAGCGGCGAGGGGCCCTCCCCCGTCCAAGGCCCGGTGCTTGGATCGTTCCAGACCCAGCCGCGGAGCGACCTGGCCGATGGGGAAATCGCGGCGCGACCGGCCACCCACATGCCGGGTCAGGAAATGATCGATTCATTGATTGCGCGAACCGAGCGCGCGTTCGATGACGCCGTTACACGCCGGTTGGCCCCAGAGCTCCTTCCGCTCCAGGCTCCGAGCGACCGATACCTCGAAGTCAATACGCTGGCTGACATCGACGCCGCGGATGTCGTACCCTTCTGGGGCGTGGCCGGCCAGATCCGCTACGTCGTTGCGCTGCGGGTGCGGCGCATCACGGCGCACGCCGACACGCTCCTGGTCGCAGGCGTCATGACATGGGACAGCACCGCTCAGGGAGGTCAGACCGTCCTCCGGCCCACCGCCATGCGCCTCGATCAGGGACAGGTGGCCACCCTTGGAGCCGACTGGCCACCGGCATACTGGCGGCGCCTCGAAGCGATCGCCGGATTCGGCAGCGGGAGTGACTACCTCTGGCTGGAGCAGGTGCGTCCTGACCAGCACACCGTGCTCTGGGGCGTCCTGACCCCGGTCAGCAACACGGTCGTGGCCGCGGCCCGGGTGGACCAGCCGTGTGATGGGCGGCAGCACGCATCGAGGGAGGGCAACTGATCAGCATGAAGATCTACACCAAGACGGGGGATGGAGGAGACACCAGTCTGTTCGGCGGCGGCCGTGTTCCGAAGAGCCACCCCCGGGTGCGAGCATACGGCGACGTTGACGAACTGAATTCCGCCCTCGGCATCGTGCGCGCCACCGAGCCGCGCAACGAAGAGGACCGGTTACTCGAGTCCATCCAGCGGAATCTGTTCGCGATCGGAGGCCACCTGGCGACGCCCGACCCCGAGAAGGTGGCCGCCGCCCTGGCAAAGGCAGACCTGTCGCACGACCAGGTCGAAGAACTCGAAGCGGCCATCGATCGGGCGACGGAGGAGCTTCCGCCGCTCACGGCCTTCATTCTGCCCGCCGGGACGCCGAAGGCCGCGGCGTTTCACCTCGCGCGTACCATCTGCCGTCGGGCCGAACGGAGCATCGTTCAGTTGTCGCAAGAGACGCCGGTTCCGGGGCTCTTTCTCGAGTACCTGAACCGGCTGTCGGATGCCCTCTTCGTGCTCGCGCGCCTGGCCAATCATCGCGCGGGCCTCGACGACACGACCTGGTAGCCACGTGCAGACCGTGACGGTTCGGCATGCCCTCGGCAAATACCCGGTTCAGATCGGTGCAGGCGCCATCGCCCAGCTCACCGAGCTGACCACCCGGCAGTTGCCGAATCGCCGCATCGCCATCATCACCGATACGACGGTCCAGCGGCATTACGACGACTGGTTGTCCGCGCCGGAGCACGCGTGGCGATACCAATCCGACCCCTCGAGCGATCGGACCGCTGCGGGACGCGTGTTCGCGGTCGCGCCGGGAGAAGCCAGCAAGACGCGCGAGGCCTGGGCCAGGCTCATCGATGCGTTGCTCGAAGGCGGCTTCGGCCGCGATAGTGCCATCGTAGCGCTCGGTGGCGGGGTGGTCGGTGACCTCGCAGGATTCGTCGCGGCGACCTTCATGCGCGGCGTCCCATTGCTCGCGGTTCCAACCACGCTCGTCGCCATGGTCGATGCCTCCGTGGGAGGCAAGACGGCAATCAACACGCCACATGGAAAGAACTTGATCGGTGCATTCCATCCTCCCACTGCGGTACTGGCGGATCCGTGCACCCTGCTCACCCTGCCGGACCCGGTGTTTCGCAGCGGCCTGGCCGAGGCGGTCAAACACGGTCTCGTGGCCGATCGCGAGTACTTCGAGTGGATCGGCAAGGAGGCGGGCCGCATCCGGACCCGTGACCTCGAAACGCTCGCTCGACTCGTCAAGCGAAGTGTCGAGCTCAAGGCGGCGATCGTGAGTCGCGATGAGCGGGAGGCGGGCGAACGGGCCGTGCTGAACGCCGGCCATACCCTGGGGCATGCTTTGGAGCACGCCAGCGGATACCGGATCGATCATGGCGAAGCGGTCGCCTTGGGCCTCCTGGCCGAGTGCCGCCTGGCCGAGACAATGGGAATTGCCCAGGCCGGGCTGGCGGATGCGGTTGAGCAGGTGCTCACCATGATGAATTTGCCGACCACGTTGCGGATGCCCGTGGATGTCGATGCGGTCATCAGAGCGACGCAGGCAGACAAGAAGTCGCGAAGTGAGGTGCCGCGCCTGGCGCTTCCGGAGTCGATCGGGCACATGCATCGCGCCGACGACCACTGGACCATCGAGGTACCGTCGGTGAGTCTGATCAGAGAGGCACTCGGCACGATCACCCTGCCCGAGAGCTGACCGACTTTCCCCATTTTAGTCACATGTGAATTTGGCGTATTCTGTTGTCCTGCAACAGTTTATGCTCTGGCACGTGGATAAGTCCCCACTCACGGGGACGTGGATAAGTGGACGAAACTGATAATCGTTTGTCGAACAACAAATTGTGATGTGGAAAATCATTTCTTGCTTGACCCCCCTCTCGGAACTTCCTATTATTGCGCTTCGAATTGGCGGCCGACCCAGTTCGATCTGCGTTCCCTCGTTGAGAATTCTGAAAAGTGTTCGTAACCGCTTCCGCATCCCGGGGTAGGCAATGGCACCTGTGACCGCGAAGAAGGCTCGTCCCTTCTTTCGACCCGTTCCGACCAGCGCCTTCGATCAGTACCTCCACGACATCCAGAAGCTTCCGATGATCTCCGACCCCAAGGAGGAGAAGCGGCTGGCGCGCCTGGCGCGGGCGGGGGACGCGAGGGCGGCGGAGCGCCTCGTGACGGCCAATCTTCGTTTCGTGATTTCGTACGTGAAGAAGTACCAGGGCCACGGGCTCGATCTCGGGGAGCTGGTGGCGATCGGAAACGAGGGGTTGTTGAAAGCGGTCCGGAAGTTCGATCCCGATCACGGGGTGAAGTTCATTTCCTACGCGGTCTGGTGGGTCCGTCAAGCGGTCCTGAAAGCGCTGGCCGAGCAGACGCGGAGCGTCCGGATTCCACTGAATCAGAATTCAGCACTCATTCGAATGTCGCGGGCGGAGAGCTTCCTCTCTCAGGAGCTCGGGCGCGAGCCGACCGACAAAGAGGTTGCGACGGCACTCAATGACTCGGTCGAGAACATCCGCACCGCCCGCCGCATGACGACAGCGGAGCTTTCACTCGATGCACCGGTCGAGCGGACGGACAAGACGGCGAGCACCTTCGGAGAGCGCTTTGCCGGAACAGAGGGCGGTGAGATCGAGGACAATACCGACGCCCGGCTCACCCGAGAGTTCATCGACCGAATCTTCGAACGATACCTGACCCCCCGCGAACGAAAGATCCTCAATCTCTACTATGGCCTCGAAGAGGGCTCTGAGGCCCTGACCCTCGAAAAAATTGGGGCGCTGATCGGAGTCACCCGTGAGCGTATTCGTCAGATCCGCGAGCGGGCCTTCGAGAAGTTACGCGAATCCCCCGATGTGAAGTCGCTGCAAGGATTCTGGGGCACGACGTAGCAGCACATTCACAACTCCGCGCTGTACCGGTCCCAGCCCGAGGCTGGGCGGGTCACATTGTGTGACGGAGCCCACACCGAGATCTTCCGGTATGCCCGTCCGCCTGCCGCTTTTCCCGCTTACCGTCGTCCTCTACCCCGGTACCACGCTACCACTCCACATCTTCGAACCGCGCTACCGGCAACTGGTCGCGAATTGCCTGGCGTCGGACGCCGCCTTCGGCATTCTCCGGCCAGGGGTGGAGCGCGAGGCACCGCCTCCGGGAACGGTTGGATGCGCGGCAACTATTCGGGCCCACGACCTCCTGGCCGATGGGCGCTCGAATATCCTGGTCGTTGGCGAGAAGCGGTTTACGGTCGAGCGGTATGTGGAATGCAACGACCCCTATCTCGTCGCCCTTGTGGAGGAATTCGACGACCGAACGGTCGATAACTGCCCTCCCGACGCCACAGAGCTCGAACGTCTCTTCCACGCGTACGTCGACGCGATCTGTGTGTTGCAGGACGCCGAGCAACCCGAGGTCGCCCTGTCTCACGAGGCGGGAACCCTGACGTTTCAAATCGCGGCGAGTATCGACCCTGAAGCGCCCCTCCAGGTCCGGCTGCTCGAGTCCCGATCGGTCGCGGAACGAATCGAGTTGTTGACGCAATGGCTCCTCCCGAAGGCCGCTGACGCCAAGGAGCGGGCACGGGTCCATCACCTGGCGCGGGGCAACGGCCGCAGCACTCGCCCCGATCCCCCAGCACAGAGCCAGCCGTGAAAGCCTCGCTTGCCGCGACGCTCGCCAACGTCGTCGGACCTCAATGGGTGCGCCAGCAGGCGTCGGAGCGCGCGACGTTCCGAGCCGATGGGCTCCCGACCCATGAGGCCATGCCCGGACTGGTGGTGCTGCCGGGCAGCCGAGCAGAGGTCATCGAAGATCGTCCGGCTTCTCCACCTCTCGCAGGTGCCGTTCGTGGCCCGAGGGGCCGGTACGGGCCTCTCCGGCGGATCGCTGGCCGGACCAGACTCGGTGCTGATCACCCTGACCCGACTGACCAAGATCCTCGCCATCCACCCGGCGCAGCGGCGCGCCATCGTAGAGCCCGGTGTGGTGAACGCCCGGCTCTCCGCGGCAGCGGCCGCGTTCGGGCTGCACTATGCGCCGGACCCTTCGAGCCAGACCGCCTGTACCATCGGCGGGAACGTCGCGGAGAATGCCGGCGGGCCACACTGCCTCAAGTACGGCGTGACGACCAATCATGTGGTGGCGTTAGAGCTGGTCCTGCCCGACAGTACCGCGCTGCGACTCGGATCACGGCAGGGAGAGCCCTGGGGACCGGATCTCGTGGGCCTGGTAGTGGGGAGTGAGGGAATGTTCGGTATCGTGACCGAAGTGACGGTGAGGCTCGAGCCGTTGCCGCCGGCAGTTCGCACATTCCTGGCCGACTTTGCGACCATGCGGGATGCCAGTACCGCCGTGTCGGCAATCATCGCCTCCGGAGTAATCCCTGCAGCACTGGAGATGATGGATCAGACCTGCATACGAGCCGTCGAGGCGTCGATCTACGCCGCCGGATACCCCACCGACGCCGCCGCCGTTTTGTTGGTGGAGTTGGATGGAACTCAGGAATCCGTCGAGGGTGAAGCCGCCGTCGTTGAGCGCCTGCTCCATTCGAACCGGGCACGAGCCGTCCGGGGGGCCTCGACCGAGGACCAACGCGCGCGGTTGTGGCAGGGGCGCAAGAAGGCCTTCGGGGCCCTGGGCAGGCTTGCCCCGGACCTCGTCGTCCAGGATGCCGTCGTTCCGCGCTCCGCGCTGCCCGAGGTCCTCGATGCGATTGCCGGCATCGGGAGGCGGCACAACTTGACCATCGCGAATGTGTTCCACGCCGGGGACGGAAACCTGCACCCCAACATCAGCTTCGATCGGCGAGATGCCGCCATGGCCGAGAAGGTCGAGGCGGCGAGTCGCGAGATCATGGCGGTGTGTGTGGCGGCCGGGGGGACGATCACTGGGGAGCACGGCGTCGGAGTGGATAAACGACAGTACATGCCCTGGGTGTTCGATCCGGCAAGCATAACGGCGATGTGCGACGTCCGTCGCGTCTTCGACCCCGACCAACGCGCCAATCGGGGCAAGATCTTCCCGAGCCATGCCTGCCGGGAATGGCGTGCTGGAGGAGTGCCATGACCCACGACCCGGCTGAACGGCTTCGTTCCCTCCTCGGTCGGGATGCCGTGGAGCAGAAGGCAACCGGCATCCCCTACGTCACCCCCGATTCGGCTGAAGGAATTGCCGTGGCCTGCCGCGTGGCCGCAGAAGAAGGTTGGACCGTCCGAGTCGAAGGGAATGGAACCTGGCTCCCGCCGGATGCGGATGCCGATTTCGCCGTGAGTACGCGCGCCCTCGACCGGGCGGTGGACATCAGCCCCGCCGACCTCATGGCGACGGTCCAGGCCGGAACCTCCCTTGAAAGCCTGCGGCGGCAGGCAGCCGACCTCGGGATGTGGTTGCCGCTCGATCCGCCTGGCCGGCCGGACCGCACCATCGGATCGATCGTCGCGACGGGGACGGCCGGTGCATTGCGGGCGGGGCTCGGCCCAATCCGAGATCACGTGCTCGGATGCACCGTCGTAGCCGGCGACGGACGCCGTCTCACGTCCGGAGGACGCGTCATGAAGAACGTGGCCGGATACGACCTCACCAAATTGCATGTGGGCGCATTCGGCGGCTTCGGAATCATTACCGACCTCCACCTCCGGCTTCGAGCACTGCCCAGTGCGGATGTAACGCTGACCGCGCGGGCGGACCGCGACGTGCTCACCTTCAACGCCAGAGCGCTTGGCGAGGCCGGGCTACAGTGCAGCGCCCTCGAGTTGCTGTCGCCGGCTGTGGCCGCCCGCGCCGACTGGACGCTCGCGGCCAGGCTCCTGGGGACGGAATCGGCCGTGGCGGCCACGGTAGCCGAGATACAGCGCGCCGGCGATTTGGCGTGGCAGGAACTGCCGCCAGACGAGAGCGCGGCCTTTTGGGGCTCGGTCAATCGCGCGTGGCTTGGTGGAGCGGTGACGGTTCGGCTGGGCGCCCTCGCCGACAGCGTGGACGATACCATCGACCTCCTCGCAGGATTGCTCGACGAACAACTCGTGTCGGCTGGGGCCGCCACGGGCGGAATCCGATGGAGCGGATCGGCCGAGCCGGATCAACTCCTCACCCTGCGCCACCGGGCTGCGGAGCGCGAAATCCCGGTGACGCTCGAGCGGGCGCCCTGGAGGGTCCGTCAGCGTGTCGGGCATTTCGGAGCCTACCGGGAGGGGGTCGGCAACCTCGTTTGGCGGTTGCGGGAAACGTTCGACCCACGCGCATGCTTGCGGGTCGCGCTGGAAGAGGCTCGGGGTGGCTAGCACGATCGGCCCACTCGACCCATGCGTGCATTGCGGCTTTTGCCTGCCCGCGTGCCCTACCTATCTGGCAACCGGCGATGAAAACGACAGCCCGCGCGGAAGAATCGTGCTGATGCAGGCCCTCGAACGCGGCGACACGACGATCATCGATTCGGCCCTCACCATCCACTTGGAGAACTGCCTCGGATGCCGCGGCTGTGAGCCGGCCTGTCCTTCCGGGGTCCAGTATGGCCGCGCCCTGGAGACCGCACGGCGCACCCTGGCCGGTTCGCATGGCCTCTCCGTGTCGCTGCGGGCCCTCCTCGCGGTGTTCGGCTCACCGAAGCTCTGGCGGCCCGGCTTCACGCTGGCTCGCTGGCTCCGTGCCTCTGGACTTCCGGCCCGCCTTGCTGCCCGGAGCCGGCTGGGGTTCGCGATGGGCATGCTCGGCGCCACGAGGCGAACGAACTTCCGCCCCGCTCAGCCGGCGCAGGTGAACGGACGCGACAGATCCGCGGGCCTATCCGGCAGCCGGCCAACCGTGGCGTTCTTCCGTGGCTGTGTGATGGACACCCTGTTCGGGCACGTCAATGAGGCCACCGTCCGCACCCTCGGTGCCAACGGTTTCGATGTCGTCGAGGTTCCCGGACAAGTTTGTTGCGGAGCCCTGCACGAACATGCCGGAGCAACCGCGGGCGCGCGCGCGCTTGCCGCAACCAATGTTGCCGCATTCGGACGCCATGCCGACCTGGTCGTGGTCAATAGCGCGGGCTGCGGGGCGATGCTCAAGGACTATGGCGAGCTACTCGGCACCACGGCGGCGCATGGTCTTGCCGGTCGCGTACGGGATATTTCGGAGCTCCTGTCGGACGCAGGGCCGCGCGCCGGAGCACCGCTACCGTGCGACGTCGCGTACGACGCGGCCTGCCATCTCCAGCACGCCCAAGGCATCGTCGCGCAACCGCTCGACATCCTCCGCGCCGTGCCGGAACTCAGGCTCCGGGTCCTCCCGGGATCGGATCAATGCTGCGGGAGTGCGGGTCTGTATTCGGTTTTGCGGCCTTCGCTGGCGCGGGCCGTGCTCGAACCGAAGATCAACGACATCGCTTCGCTCGTACCACGCCCGGAGTTCCTCGCAACTGGGAATCCCGGGTGTCTCATGCAGATCGGCGCCGGCCTTCTGGCCGCAGGCCTCGACATCGATGTCGTCCATCCCGTTGAACTCCTGGATCGATCGTATGCACTTGCCGGGTACTACCGACCGGAACTCGGGAAGGCAGGCCGGGTAGCATGATCGACGTGATCCTCGATCGGAACCGATTGGACGCTCTCCGAAGTGGAGGGACGATCATTCTGAACGAGTCGGCGGCGCTGCGAGTGAGCGGACCAGGAGCCCTCGAATGCTTGCAGGGCGTGTTCACCAACGACGTGGTCGGCCACGGCGGCGATCACCTCATCTACGGGGCTTTTCTCACGCCGAAAGGCATGATCATCACCGATTGCTGGGTGATGCCCTCCAAGAGCGAGGCGATCCTGATCTTGCCCGCGCGCAGCGCCGATGGCATGCTCGCGCTCTTCCAACGGACATTTCCTCCAAGGCTCGCTCAAGTGACGGACCTCAGGACCCGGTGGAGTGTCGCCTGGTTGTACGGCACGGCGGTCGAGCAGATCCTGGAGCGGGCAGCGCTGGGCACGGTCCCTCTGCACCCTGGGGACACAGCGACCTGGGAGAGTGCCGCCGGATCGCTGCTCATGGCCAGGGGAACCGTACAGGCGCCGTTCGAGGCGCTGCTCGTCGGTGAGACCGCTACCATCGAACGAGCGCGGAAACATACCGTGACCGTCGGTGCGCAATTGGGAACGTTGGATGACTCCCACGCCGCTCGGATTCTTGCCGGGTGGCCTGCGCTGGGAAATGAGATCGGAGAGCGCACCCTGCCCCAAGAGGTACGCTTCGATGACCTCAAGGGTGTTTCCCACACCAAGGGGTGTTACACCGGCCAGGAAACCGTCGCCCGGGTTCATTTCCGCGGGCACACCAATAAGGAAATCTGCGGCCTCAGATGGCACGGCAGCGATCCGCTCGCGACACAGACGATCACGCATGACGGCAAGGATGTCGGCCTCGTCCATTCCACCCTTCGCCTCCCCGACCGGACACTCGCCCTCGCCATGCTCCGCAGAGCGGTGGTTGCTGGAAGCATCGTCACGATCGAGGGCCGTGAAGCGACGGTAGTGCCGCTTCCTTTTTCGACGCTCGACATCGAGGAATGATCTTCGTCACCGGCGGTACCGGATTGATTGGCCGGCACATTCTCCAATCCTTCTCCTCGACCGGCGTTGCCTGCATGGCCCTGGCACGGAGCGATCGCGCCGCTGACCTTCTCCGGTCTCGTGGAGCCAAGCCGGTGCGAGGCCGGGTCGAGGACCCTGAGCTCTGGACCGAGGTTCGGCATTGCAGCGCCATCGTCCATGCCGCCGCGATCATCGCCGACCATGCCCCATGGGAGGCATTCGAGGCCATCAACGTCCGTGGCACCGCGCTCGCCGCTCGTCGGGCGGCCGAATTGGCCATTCCGATCGTGCACATTTCTTCCGTTGCCGTGTACGGCCGATCGGGCAATAGCGATGATGGTAGTGTCGACGAAGACTCTCCATGGGGCCCGCTTTCGGACCGCGAGTATTACGCCCGGTCCAAGCGACTGGCCGAAGAAGTGTTGTGGCGGGAGATATTGGGAGGGGCAGCCTGCGTATTGCGCCCCTGCCTCGTCTATGGCCCTGGCGATCGCTTGTTTCTGCCGCGCGTCGTGGCGGCTGCTCGCCGCGGCTGGCTTCCCCGCGTGGGGCCGGGGCGGAGGCCACTGGCGTTGGTTCACGCAGCGAGTGTCGCCGAGGCCGTCCGGTGCGCCCTGGCGTCCGAGGCTGCCTGGGGCCGCGCGTTCAACGTCACCAACGATGCGGAGATCGATTCGGCAGGATTCATCGATGCGGTGGCGACCGGCTTGGGCCGGCCGATCCGAACGGTCCCCGTCCCGGAATGGGCGGCGCTCATGGCGGCTCGAACGGGCGATGCGATCCGGCGGGGAGCCGGGCGCGATCGCGCCCCGAGTACGCTTACCGGCGCCGTCCGCTTTTGGCGCGGTGGAAATCCCTATCGGTCAGCGGCGGCGCGGGACAGGCTCGGTTGGCGACCTGACGTCCACCACGGCACTCTGGTCGCCGAGGCCGTCCGACCGCTTGCGGGGAGCGACTCGACGACCTAGTCCGGGAGTCGCTCGGGCGGGTCGATCGTCGCCGTGTCACGTGGCATGATGCTGTCCGCCGGGAGGGTGTCGGCGGCCGCGTTCGGTGCCGCGCTTGGACGATCCACTGAGGTCCCGTCCGCCGGTCGGGTCTCGACGTTCTCGCCCCCGCAGGACGCCACCAGGATAAGACCGCCCATCAGGAGTGTGGGTCGCAGGCTCATGGCGGGTCTCCTATGAGAAACCGACGAGGCTTGACGCGGCCGCGTCGACGTTGCTTAGCTTCGGAGGGGCGCCCTCCGGGCGTGGATCCATCACCTTCGCTCGACGAAAGCTGAGTATTCATGTCGAAACCCAAGACCCTGGGCGAATTACGGCAGAGCCCCTGGTCAGAGCCGCCGCTCCGCGGCCGGACCGTCAGCCAGGAGATGCGCGACAACGCGTTGCGTAAGCTCGAGCGGAATGAGCCGCTCTTTCCCGGCATTATTGGCTATGAAGACACCATCGTGCCGCAGATCATCAATGCTCTCCTGGCCCAGCATGCGTTCATTCTCCTGGGACTGCGCGGCCAGGCCAAGAGCCGGCTGCTGCGTCAATTGGTGAATTTCCTGGACGACGAGATTCCGATTCTTGCCGGGAGTGAGGTCAATGACGATCCGTTCACCCCAATTTCCAAGTATGGACACGAACTCGTACAGGAATGCGGTGAGGCGACACCCATTGCCTGGTTGACTCGGGAGCATCGCTACGTCGAGAAGCTCGCGACACCGGACGTGACCATCGCCGACATCATCGGAGATGTCGACCCCATCAAGGCTGCCCGTGGCGGGCACCTGCTCTCCGATGAGCTGACGATGCACTACGGACTCCTCCCGCGAGCCAATCGCGGCATCTTCACGATCAACGAACTCCCGGACCTGTCTGGAAAGATACAGGTTGGCCTCTTCAACATCATGCAGGAGGGTGATGTCCAGATCAAAGGCTATCCCGTGCGCCTGCCGCTCGACTTGAAGCTGGCATTTACGGCGAATCCGGAAGACTACACGGCGCGCGGCAAGATCGTGACGCCCCTCAAGGATCGGATCGGCGCCGAGATCGTCACCCACTATCCAGCGACGATCGAGCTCGGGATGGCGATCACCCAACAGGAAGCCTGGGTGGATCGGGCGGCCAAGACGATTCGCATTCCTGGCTTCATCCACGAAGTGGTTGAAGCGATCGCGTTCGAGGCGCGGAGTGACAAACGAGTCGACAAGCACTCCGGAGTGAGCCAACGCCTCCCGATCTCCGTGTTGGAGAGCGCGGTCAGCAACGCTGAACGACGGGCTGTGCTGGTCAACGAGCCGGAAGTCATCCCACGCATCAACGACATCTATGCGGCGTTGCCATCGATTACCGGCAAACTCGAGCTCGAGTACGAGGGCGAACTCCAGGGCAGTGAGAGCATCGCCCGGGACCTGATTCGCCGGGCGGCGGGACGGGTGTTCTCCGGGCGCCTTGGCGACGCGGACGTGGGGCCGATCGTAGCGTGGTTCGACGACGGCGGCGCGCTCAAGATCTCCGGGGACGAGCGTTCCGCCACGTGTCTCGAAGGATTCAAGGTCGTGCCGGGGTTGCTCGACCTGGTCCACCGGTTGCAGCTCGCCCCGCCCTCAGACCCACCCACCGCCGTTGCGGGATGTGAATTGGTGCTCGAAGGATTGGCCGCTGAGAAGCGGATCAGCCGGAGCGATGAACTGGGATACGGCCGCGCCAAGCCGGAGCGGCCAAGCCCGCCGTTCAGCCACGGATTGGATTTCACATGACGAGGAGCGTTCCAGCCGAAGGACCGAGCGTCGGATGGCGCGGGATGCCATAGACAATGCGCTTCACCAAGTACTCGAAGTACATCCCGGACCTCGCCGACGCCGTAAATCTCCAGGGGTTGTTGGACCAACTGGGGGATTTTCTGCTTCAATCCGGGTTCATGGGTGGCAGCACCGGGTGGCCGGATGAGGCCGGCTTCGACGATCAACAATCCTTAGATGCGCTCAAACGTGCCATCCTCCAGGCGCTCATGGATTCGAAGCAACTCTCCCCAGAGATGCTGCAATACCTCCGCGGCGAATCGACCGGGGACCCTGAGCGCGATCAGGCCATCGAACAGGCCTTGGCAGAGCTTCTCGACGCGATCGTTCAGCGCCTGATCGACGAAGGATACCTCAATCTCACCGAACCCCCGAAGATGCCCGAGGGACACCGCGCGATGTTCGGCCCCCACGGGCGCGCCGCCGAGGCGGCGCAACAGGTTCATTTTTCCCTCACCGACAAGAGCATCGATTTCCTGGGCTACAAGGCGCTCAAGGGTCTCCTGGGGAGCATCGGCAAGGCGAATCTCGGGGCCCACGACACGCCGTTCCTCGCGACCGGAGTCGAGGCGGAAGGAGTGAGCAAGCCGTACGAGTTCGGAGACGTGATGAACCTCGATGTGCCGGGCACGCTCACGAACGCTATCGCGCGTGAGGGACTGGGGGTGCCGCTCAATCTCGAATACGATGATCTCATGGTGCATCAATCCGAGTACCGTTCCTCGGCCGCGACGGTGCTGATGCTGGATTGCTCGCACTCCATGATTCTGTACGGTGAGGATCGGTTCACGCCCGCGAAGAAGGTCGCCCTTGCCCTGACCCACTTGATCCGCACCCAATTCCCAGGCGATACGCTGCGTGTCGTCCTCTTTCACGATACCGCCGAGGAGATCCCCCTCAGCGCCCTCGCGAGCGCCCAGGTTGGACCGTACCATACCAACACGGCGGAGGGGCTCACCCTGGCCCGCCGTATCCTGACCGCGCAAAAGAAGGACATGAAGCAGATCATCATGATCACCGACGGCAAGCCGTCCGCGCTCACCATGTCTGACGGACGGGTCTATGTGAATTCCATGGGGCTGGACCCGGTCATTCTCAAGGCCACCTTTCGCGAAGTGGCGAACTGCCGGCGGGCCGGTATCATGATCAACACCTTCATGCTGGCGCGTAACAAGAGCCTAGTCGATTTTGTGAAACAAGTGGCTCAGATCTGTCGGGGCAAAGCCTACTTCACCAATACCATGACCTTGGGCCAATTCATCCTCATGGATTTCATGAAGCGGAAGACCCGACGCGTCGGCTGATGCTCCCTCCGACCCCACGCTTTCGGTGACCGCGTTTCGTTCGCTCGCAAGTCTCAATCGTGCCATTCCAGCCTGTACGCGGTGCCCCCGCTTGCGGGCGCACTGCCGCCGGGTAGCCGAGGTCAAGAAGCGGGCATTCCGCCATCTGGAGTATTGGGGAAAACCGGTTCCAGGATTTGGCGACCCCGATGCGCGGCTCTTGATCGTCGGCCTGGCACCTGCCGCCCACGGGGCCAACCGCACCGGCCGCATGTTCACCGGGGATTCGAGCGGCAACTGGCTGTACGAAGCGCTGTACCGGTTCGGGTTTGCCAATCAGCCGCTCGCCTCCGATCGTGCGGATGGGCTGGCCCTGGAGGACTGTTACATCTCGGCGGCGGCGCGGTGCGCGCCGCCGGGAAACAAACCCACCCGCGAGGAACTCGCCCAATGTCGCTCGTACCTCGAGGACGACGTGCGGTTGCTCGGGAATGTCGCGGTGGTGGTAGTCCTGGGACGAATCGGGTGGGAGGCGTGGCTACGAGCCGCCGGGTGGTGGACAACACTGGCGCCCGCCAATCGCCCGCCGTTCGGCCACAACGTTCAGACCGTCCTGCCGGACGAGACCGTCCTGATCGCCTCGTATCACCCCAGCCGGCAGAATACCAATACCGGGCGCCTCACCAGGACGATGTGGTACGATGTCTTCGCCGCGGCCCGCGATGTTGTCGACCGAACCCCGGGCGCCCCGAGCCGTTAGGACCCGGGCAGTTCTCCTCCCACCACCCGCTTCACCAATTGGCCCGCCGCGAGCATCGTCGTCTCTTCGACTCCGTTGATCAATGCGAGCTGGGCTATTGGGATGGTCGATGGGTATCGTCGATTGAAGTCTTCCAGGCTCATGCGGCTTGGCACCTTGACAATTGAGACGCGAGCGGGCTGGACCGAGAGAGCCGCCCGGTCGGTGAGACGCTGGAAGGTCTCGACCGATCGGCGGAAGATGGTGCCGTAGCTGCCATAGACCGAGGCAGGACTATAGGCCAGGATGCGGTAGGTGGTACCACCGTGGGCGATGAAGGCGACTCGCCCCTGGAACGTGCCATCCTGTGTCTGCGCGGTGAAGATGCTGGTGACCGCCGGGAGTCCATTGATGGAGCTGGTGCTGGTGCTCTGCGCCTGGACGCCGTCTTGCGCGAAGAATTCGCGGGCCGCCTCGCCGGGCGTACCCGTCCCTGCCAGCGTCAGGGCGATGATGGCATCGTTTTGCGGGCTGCCAGCCACGACGGCCTGAGTGCCATTCTGGGTCTTCCATCCGTCGGGAAACTCGAGCTGGAACTCGAGATCCGGATGGTAGAACGTGCTGCCCGTGAAGTACCCCAGCCGTGGGTCCTCACCAAAGACCATCCCGTCGAGCCGCCGCAGGTAGCTGTCCCGGTTGCTCGTGAGCCCGTCGAGGTTTCGGCTGAGTGCCGCAATCCGTTCCTGGGTGCTCTCATAGCGATTCCCGGGATTGGGGTGGGTCGACAACCATTCGGGCATCCCACGCCCGGATGTGCCGCTGATGCGGTCGAGCGTTTGAAAGACCGAGAGCATGTCCCGGACATCATAGCCGTTGCTCAACGCATACTTGAACCCCAACTCATCGGCCTGGTTCTCGTCGTCACGCCCGAACTTGAGAAACAGCACGCCGAGACCGGCGCTCGCGACTTGTCCCACATCCTGCAGGCTCGGCTTGAGGATCATGCCGATTCCGAGGCCAAGCTGGGCCAGCTGGGTCCGGCTCATCTGCCGGACCGAGTGCTTGGCCGTCACGTGACCGATCTCGTGGCCGAGCACCGACACCAGCTCTGCTTCCGAATTGAAGTGCGTGAGGATGCCGCGCGTCACGAAGATTTGCCCGCCGGGCAACGCGAACGCGTTGACAACAGGGTCGTCGACGATCCGGAATCCCCACGGCAGTTGGGGGCGCTCCGAACGCGCCGCGAGTTGCTGACCGAGACCGTTCACGTAGGCCTGAAATCCGCTGTCGGGCAGTAGGCCCATCGACTGGGATACTTGTTGGGCGCCCTCGAGTCCCATCTGGACTTCTTGCGACTCGGACACGAGCGAGAGTTCGGACTTTCCAGTCACCGGATTGACGGCACAGCCGGTCACTGCCAGCGTGCCGAGCACGAGTTTACTCATGAATCGCTTACGCACCAGACTCGCCTCCAGGCAAATGAGGGCCAAGACCACCATATGCCTGAAACATATTCTTGCGGCCGCGGCCCGGCTATGCTTCGGGCCAAAGCGTGATCAGGATCCGGACATCCGGACACTCTAGATGGAACCGACCTGCTCGATGCTGACGCCGGGACAAAACGCCACTAAGTTCCCTTCTACCACTGAGCTCCGGAGGGAGCCGTGCTATCGCCCCTTCCTTTTCCGCAGTCATTTTCCGGGTCGATCAACGCTCATCGACAACCCTTGGGGTAGTCATCGGCCGGAGGGAAGCTGATGGAAATTGGGCCAGACGGTCCCCGACACGTGCGAAGCGTCTCCCACAGGTTCCTGTACGCCTATCTCGCTATTCTCTCGATCTGCGCCGGAATCATCGTGTTCTTGTCGGGCACCATTGGGCATGTGAACGATCTGTTTCCCGGGCCGCTGCCAGACCAATGGTATCCCATGACAGAGCATGTCGTTCTCCTCTATGGAATCGCTCCACTAGTAATCTTCGCAGCCATCGTCCTTTTCATGGCCCCGGGATTCTCACTCGCCCTGGCATTTGGGAAGCCTCGCAACACAGTTGAAGCCGTGCTCATGTCATTCCTCGTGAGTGTCGCTCTCCATATCCTCGCGTCTTCAATGGTGAAGCTCGCGTACGACGGGATCGGTGATTCACCATTCCGAGACGCGATTATCGGCACGACCCTCGTGGCGTGGGCGATCCTGGCCGCCCGCGTTGTTAGCGGTACGGTCATCCTCCCATTCTTCATCGGAAAAGACTACCGCCGGTTGGCTTGGCTAGTGGGCGCATCTCTCCTCACGCTCTACCTGCTCTACCCATTCATCTTTTGGCAAGACTTCAACCCGGATGGACTCGAGCTCCTCACCATGGGTCGCTCGCTCGACCTCTTTCTCCTTCCGAGACTACCGACCGGAGCGCCTCCGGGCTTGGGCGTGGGTATGATCGCGGCGACATATCCTGTCCATTGGTTCATTTCGCTCTTCGGCCCTATCGAGGTCGCCGCGCGCCTGCCACTGCTCCTTTACGGACCCCTGATCCTCGCCGGGCTGTACGGGCTGATCGAGTGGAGATCATCCCGCTCATTAAGCATCTCCGAGGACTTCGCGGTTGCCCTTGGCCTCTCGGTTGTCATTGCAGCGATGGTGTTCAACGACGCGTACTACGCCTATGCCGTGGATATCGCGTCCCCCGCCAATATCGATCTACTTGCCGTATCAGGTATGCTGGCGGCTGCCTATTTCTTGTGGGCAAAAAAACCGGGGTGGTGTGTCGGGTTCGCCATGCTTGCCTACTTTACCAGGCCTACCGGCCTCCTATTCCTCGTCTTGCTCGGCGCCGGCATCGCCGTTTCTACCTCGCGACATAAGGGAATTCGCCTCCGGACGGTGGCGATTGCCCTCGCAGGCTGCATCGTGCTCGCCGTCCTTTACAACGAACTGCTCAGCCCTTCGAACATGGGCAACATCCTGAGTCGTCTTCGGCTTCTCCGGATCGACGACTATGGCCGGTTGCTCTTTCTGTTGATACCAGCTGGCATCATACCGCCATTCGCCTTGTTCTATACCCGTGCCCACGATTCCCTCAGTCGATCGCTGACCGTGATAACGGCCGGATATTTGGCATTCTTCTATGTGGTTGCCTTCGTGGCCCTGCACCACTTCACCCCCGTCATGATATTGCCTCTGGCGGTGTTCTGGCGCGTCGTAGCACGGAGTCCATCGAGGCCCATCATCATTGGAGCCACAGTCGTCGCCGCTGCCGTTGCGCTCGCCCTGGTTCAGCCACGGTGTTACATGGTTGATCGAACCATGCGGTCTCTCGGGCACGCGACAGACTACAAGATCGGCTTGTACGACGGCGGGTATGCAGAGTACCGCGAAGCCTTCGACCAGAAGAGTCTACTGGACTCCCTGTTCCGACCGTGGCACCAAGTTGAAGATCCAGCGACAGAACTCGTCGGCTCACCCTGGCTGCAAATCCGATACGCTGCGCAACGCGATACTTCCGATATCAACTACATCGTCCAGCCGCTTCACGACCCGGACCCTGCTGGGTTCATGAAAATCGCGGACAACGGCGTCGGTGCAGTGTTCGTGAAAGACCTCGATCGATGGCACCGAGATCGGTATACTCCACCACGAACGGACTGCCGCAGCCCGGTCTTGGAGCTCTCGAAGGAAACCCTCTATCGTCGTTGGGGTGAACCGGCGCACAACTACTCAATTGACATGCGCAGCATCCTGCAGCGGGCCATCGACTTGCTGAGGTAGGCGAGAATCGGCGACCCCAGCAGTCCGAATGATGCCATTCACCCTTCACAACACCTTCACCAAGACCCACGCGGGTGTCCCGTGTGCAGAGCGCCCGGGCTAGGTGGGGCCTTCAATGGGCTGGGGAGGATTCAAGGCCCGACGGATCCGATGGAGCTGCCGCTCGTGATGGCGAATATGCCGATCCAGGAAATCGAGCCCCTGGCCGACAGTGAGCCATCCCGCAACAGGATGACGGAATCGAGGCTGGCGGAGTGCCTCCGTATCGAGTCCTTCTACAACCGCGGCAATGCCCTCACGGGCCTCATTCCATCGCGACCGCAATGTATCGAGCGGGTCCGCACCCGCCGGAGCAAGCGATTTGGAAGGGACCCGGACGCGCGCGCCGAGCCCGAATAGCACCTCGATGGCACGGAGGGCGAGGCGTGAGCGGAGCGTGACACGCGGTTGCGGTGCAGGCCCTTGGCGAAGAACCCGAAGCGTGCCCTCCTCGGCGAGCACGAGGTGCTCTATCACCTGGAGCATCGACCACTGCCCCTCACCGGGCCGCTGGGCGCGGCGTGGCTCATCGGTCGCCTCGACGAAGGCGAGGACTCGGTCTCGGCTCTGGGCGAGCCGATCGAACAGCGTGATCGAACTCGCTGGTCATCACGATCCGGCTCCGCTCCGTCGGGGGCATCGCGTCCGCTGGATGCGGTCTCCTGGGACTCCGCGTAGGGCCGCGGCCGGGAGGAACTCCGGCGTCGAGCCTTCACCAGCCCACAGATCGACGGCTCGTGGGGTTCGATGATCGAACACTCCGGGAACGGCTTATGGAGGACGCGTCCCTCAGGGGCTCGCTGTCGACGGGCGCTCGTCATGTGTCACGTTGGGTTGATGGGTTATCGGAAACAACGTAGAAGCTATCCCATCCACTGGAGCACGCCAAGGATGACCCGACCGGAATAGGGCCTGGATTGGACAGCCTCCAGGACGCACACTAACTTCTGGTCGGGCTCTCGGGGCGCATCCAGGGTCGAACGCCGATCCCGGCAGCTGGCGTGTCCCCCCGACGCATAGATATCCGAGCAATAGATTCGCCACGGCCGTTACCAGGAGACGTGCTTGACTCCATCCGCCCGCGAAACGCGCTCCGCCATCCTCGCCGCGACGCTCGGGTCCGCGACGATGATTGCCTTCCAAATGGCGGGCAAGGCAACGCGCGATGCCCTGTTTCTCTCGAGTTTTAGCATCGCGGCACTCCCCACCATGATTATCGCGGCGGCCTTCCTGTCACTGGGGCTTGCGGCCTTGGCATCGTGGGCCATGACCCGGTGGGGCCCGGCGCAACTGGTGCTCGGTGCCTTCGTGGTGAGCGGAATCCTGCTCCTGGTGGAATGGTCGCTGATAGGCACATGGCGGCGTCCCATCGCCGTCGCCCTCTACATGCACTTCACGGGACTGGGTGCGCTGCTCGTGTCGGGCTTCTGGTCGATCGTCAACGAGCGGTTCGACCCCCGCACCGCCAAGCGGCAAGTCGGCCGTATCGCGGCCGGGGGCACCATCGGAGCCTTGCTGGGCGGTATTCTCGCCGAACGGGTCGCAGCCATGTATACCATCGGGACCATGCTGCCGATCCTGGCCTTGCTGCATTTCGCGAGTGCCGTGCTCGTGGCCCGGATACCCGACCGTGAGCGCGTTGGATCGAGTCGGCACACCACGCCCTCGAGCCGCGGCACCACGTCGCCACTACGGATTCTGGCCGCGACGCCATACCTCCGGACCATCGTGGCGCTCGTCGTGCTCGGTACCCTGAGTGAGGGTCTCATCGATTTTGTGTTCAAGGCGCGCGCAAGTGCCGCCTTTGACGAGGATGCCTTGCTTCGCTTCTTCGCGATCTTCTACACCGGGACGTCGCTCGTCACCATGATCGTCCAGACCACCGTGACACGGCGCATTCTCGAGAAGATCGGCCTGGCGCGCAGTGTGGCCACGCTCCCAGCGGCTGTAGTGATCGGCGGGTCTGGGGCACTCCTCTTTCCCGGGCTCGGAGGTGTGCTCTTGGCGCGTGGCGCCGAGTCGATCACCCGCAACTCCATCTTTCGATCGGCCTACGAGCTTCTGTTCGGCCCGGTGGCGCCCGGCGACAAGCGGGCCACCAAGGCCGTCATCGACGTCGGAGTGGTCCGCTTGGGGGACGCGGCAGGCGGGGGCATCATCCAGGCGATTCTCCTTGCCGCGTCCCGCCAGGCGTGGACCATCATCCTGGTACTTGGCGTCGTTCTCTCGGGTGTTGCGCTCTGGGTCGCTCGTCATCTCCAGCGAGGATATCTGCGCACCTTGGAGCGAAGCCTCCTCTCCCAGGCCGATCGGCTCGACCCGAACGAGATCGACGAGATGACAAGCACCGCCATGCTCCACACGGTGGGTGGCATCGACCTCACCCAGTTCCGCGCGGCGTTGAGCACCGGGCAAGGTAGTCCCGCATCCACGGAAACCCCGGAGCGGGAGAGCCAGCGACCGCAGCTTGCGGTCGCCGGCCTCGAGCCTGAACTCGCCCGCGCCCTAGAGTTGACCTCACGCGACGCCGGCCGCGTCCGGCAAGCCCTGAGCGGGGAGCCACTCACCTCGACTCAGGTGGCCTTCGTGATTCCACTGCTCGCCTGGGATCCGGTCGCCCGCGAGGCCATGGTTGCGCTCCGATTGGTGGCGGGCCGTGCAGTCGGCCAGCTGGTGGATGCCCTGCTCGAGGCGGATCAGCCGTTCGCGGTTCGACGCCGCATTCCGGTGGTCCTGGGCAGCTGTCCGAGTCAACGCGCGGCCGAAGGTCTGATCCAAGCGCTCTCCGACCAGCGCTTCGAGGTTCGCTACCGCGCCGGCCGGGTGCTCTCTCGCATCCGGACACTGGATGGGTCCATCCACATCGACCGTGACCGCATCCTCGGCGCCGTCGACCGAGAGATGGAGGTAGATCACGGGGTTTGGGAGGGGAGGCGCATCCTCGATCACTTGGAGGACGAGGACTGGTCACCAGTCTTGGATGAAGTGCTGCGCGAGCGGGCCGACCGAAGTCTGGAGCACGTGTTCACGATGTTGTCCCTGATCTATCCGCCTCAGCCCCTCAAGGTGGCGTTCCAGGGGATTCACACCACCGACGCGATTCTCCGCGGAACCGCCCTGGAATACCTCGAAACGGCGCTTCCCACGGCAATCTGGACCAAGCTGCAACCGTTCATCGAAGACACCAGACCCGCGGCGCCCTCGATTCGCGAGTCGCGAGAAGTCCTCGCCGACCTCCTCAAATCGCAAGACTCCATCGTGATTCAGTTGGAATCACTGAAGCGGCTTACCGGAAAGCCGAGGCCCGACACGCCCTCCGACTAAGCCGCTCGAGCCTCACGGGCCAACCGTACATATTCTCGGCCGATCAAGGCCGCGATGACGAACCAGATTCCCACCAGCACCAAGTTGACGATGGCAAAGTGCCTGGCCGCCATGGCCAAGTACGTCGTCCCCACAAACACGAGCAAGGCGTTCAACACGTCACCCACTCGGTAGAAGAACGAGTCGATTGCCTGCTTGGCCTTATACTTCTCTTCACGCGTCGTGGGCAGGAACAACACGTTGCGAACGGTGTTTTGGAGCGAGTAGTCGGTGGCATTTTCCGCCGTCTTGGCCCATCGGACGGCGGTGAGAACGGGAAAGAAGGCCAGGATGGCGTAGCCGCCGAACGCGATGACCGGAAGTACCAGTAAGGCGAGGCGCACGCCGGCGTACTTGATGATGCGGGAGACCAGGAACAGCTGCACCAGCATGCCGGCCAGATTCACACCCGAAAAGAAGCTCGAGTAGAACTTACCGATGAACTCCTTCTCCGAGAGCCCGCCGGTGGTACCTGCTGCAACCGCGCTGGCGGCGGCATCCGCAATCGTCCTCCCGAGGATGTACTCGCCCGCTGTATTGACCCAGTTCAAGAACAGCATGAGCAGCGCAATGAGGAGCAGGTAGCGACTCCGAAAGACCAATTGGAAGGCGCCCCCTGTCGCCGCTTCCTGTTTCTCTTCAGTCGGGATCTTGAATTCGCCGGTCTCGAGTCGAAACTCGCCGGTAGCCGCCGGAAGCTCGGCCGTGGTGTACTGACGGTCGATGTGGCTTTCCGTTCGTCGGTGTTCACGGCCGTCGATGTAATTCGTGACCACCACGCTGACGATCAGCAACCCGGCGGCGAGGAGGAGCAGTTGGTAGAGACCGATCGGCTCGATGAGCCGCCCGGCAATCCAACTCCCGAGCAGAGCCCCACTCGAAGCGCCGAAGCCGACGATGGGAAACAGCCGCTTCCCCTCATCGGTGGTATACACGTCATTGGCGAAGGCCCAGAATTGAGCGATGACCATCAGGTTGAATATCCCGACCCAGAGGAAGAACGGAACGCCGATCGGCACCTCGAGTCGTGCAAGGGTGTAGAACACTACCAGGCACGCTACAAAGAAGAACGTGACGAGGTTGATCAGTCGCTTCCGCGGGAATCGATTGGCCAGGATGCCATACAACGGCACCGCGCCGAGCAACAGGATGACCTGGCCCGCCGAGGAGTAACTCTTCAGTTCGGCTCCCCCTCCGGCCAGGATCAGCGGCTCACGCACCACCTTGATCACGTAGTAGGCGGTCAAGAGCAGAAAGACGTTCAGCATGAGCAGGAGTGCCGTCGTGCTCTCGCCACCGCGAATGTCGGTGAACAGCTTGAGGAAGCGATCGATCGGGCTCAGGGGCCGCTCTGGCCGGAACGGGGAAACTCATAGGTCAGCGCTCCACGGCGACGACGCGGCCGGGTAGCGGACGCGCGTGCTACGGGGACTTCCCACTCTGAGTGGTCCACCTGTCCGAATAACGCGCATCCCCTTGGATGGCAAGCCGTTCGGTTCATTGCCCTGGTGAGCGGCTGCTCCCCCTCGGATCAACTGGGAATGGGGCCTACGTGATGAGGATCTTGGTACCCGTCGCTCGCTCCACCTTGGGCGCCACGGATCTCTTTCCGGAGTGTGGGCGACGCAAAGACCCGCTCGAGACCGCGAGCCACCTATCCTGCGACCGGTTCAGGCAACCGAAACCCTGGACTCGAGATCGACCTCGAGCGCCCCCTCATAGCTCTCGTCATCCGCGCATTCGGCGTCCCGGCATGGCGCAGAGCGAGTATCCCACCAGAGTTTCGCATCCCGCTCGGTCCACGGTCGAACCGTGCGACACCGTCCCGTCCGAGAGCGCGGCGAGGAGCTCGCGGCCGTTGGCGGGCCGCGCGGCGGGGTCTTTGGACAACATCCGGAGGATGAGGGCCTCCAGGCCGGGGTCGATCGGCGTGCCGAGCCGAACGGAAGGCGGCTCCGGCGCGTCGTTCACGTGACGGGTCATAACCTGAATGGCGCTCTGGCCATCGAACAGGTACGTCCCCGTGATCAGGTAGTAGGCCACGGCGCCGACGGCATAGATATCGGCCCTGGCATCGACGGCATCGGGAGACTCGATAGATTCCGGCGCCATGAAGTGCGGCGTGCCCGGAACGGTATTCACCGCCGTGAGCATATCGTCCCGGGACTGGTGCACCTCCCGAACGAGCCCAAAGTCGAGCACCTTGACCAGGTCGTATGTCCCGCCGCGCGCCAGAATCATGATGTTGGCGGGCTTGATGTCGCGGTGGATGAGCCCGATGTCGTGCGCCTCGGCTAAGGATCCGGCGACCTGGCGGAGGATGTGGACCACCCGGCCCGCTGGCTGAGGGCCGTCGATCTCGATGAGGGTATCGAGCGTGACGCCTTCGAGAAATTCCATGGCGTAGTAGAACACCCCATCCGGCGTCCGCCCATAATCGTAGATAGCGATCGTGTTGGGATTGGTGAGCTGGCTGGTGAGCTGGACCTCACGCTCGAACCGTGCCAGGAGTTGCGGAGTTGTCTCACCCGATCGGAGGAGTTTGATGGCGGTCGGACGGGCAAGCATAGCGTGTCGGGCTCGATACACCGTCCCCATCCCACCCTCCCCGAGTTTCTCCTCCAACGTGTACTGGCCCAGCTTCTCGGCTTGCGCAACGCGACGCTGAAGGTTGCGAAATAGCAGCGCATACACCAGCCCGCCCAAAGCGGCCAATCCCAACAAGCCGACCAGACTCCACAATGCACGGCGGAACACAAAGAGTGTGCTGAAGGCTTCCCTCGCATCGGCCTCGGCGGCCACTCCCAAATCATGCGCCGGCAGCCACCGCCACGCGCCTACCACGGGAACGCCGCGGAGATCGCGGTACCCGTTAACGTCGACACCACTCCGTCCAGCGATGGCTTCGGCCGCCATCCGGGTCAGTGGCATCGCAGCGGGCGGAACGTCCGGCTCAAAACCTTCCAGCAGATTCCCGCCCGGGTCGCGCAGAGCGATAGACAATGCGGTCTGTGTGTCCCGATCGTTGGGGAGTAAGCCAAGGCGCAGGAGCTCGGCCGCACCGCGAAGCTCCGAAATCACGACGCCGTCGGCGTTGAAGGCGAAGGCCGTGCCGCTCGCCCCGAAGCGGGCAACCTGAAGGGACCGTGAGAAGCCGGCGCCAGGCTCGAGTCGGCGAGCGAATACGGCACGTGCCCGTCCCGCCCCATCATGCACGGCAGTCGCAACGAATAACGCAGGGGCATCGAAACTGCCGGTGGCATCGTTGGACTGAACCGGAAACGGGAACGGACCCAGCACAATGGCGGATCCCTCCAACACCTTGGCGAGTCTGTCGGCGTCCTCTGCAGCGAGGCTTCGTCCGATGACGTAGTCGAACTCGGCCCCGAGAACCTTTCCTGCCCGATCGAGAATGACGAAGCCCTCGGCCGATTGACCAGGTTCGAGGGACTCGTTCACGAGGCCGCGGATGGTGGCGAGCTCGGCACTCCCACGCAGAACATCAGGCGGGGTCGATGGCTCACGCGCCACATCGGCCAGGGCGAGGACCGCTCGGCGGAACTCTGGTCTGGCCGTGAACTGCTGCACCGCGCGTTCTTGACCCTCGAGCCACACGGTGAGCGCCGCGACATCGGCGTCCACAATGGTCTCGAATTGGGCAGCCAGCTGCTCCTTGAGCGACCGCTCCGTCGATGCTTGCGCCCACCACCCGACCATGCCAACGACCAGGGCGGCGGCGAGGGGAATCATCCACGGACGAAGGCGCACTCGCGTTCCTCAAACAAAGGAGTCGGGGCAGCAGGCATGCCCGGTTCGGCTGACCCGGGGGTCCCATAACCTACCGACCGAAGCCGGAGTCATCAAACGACGGTCTCCGGTGGCAAGAACGCCTTGGCTCATACCGGAGTTCCCCGGGATATCGCCTCGGGGGCCTCCTGGTCCGAACATTCTCGCTGTGCGAAGCAGCCGGGAGGGATGGCGCCCGAACGCAAACCGGTTACTATCGTCGTGATTCTGGGGTCCGCGCAGGAGGCTCCACCACTTCAACCGTCGAACTTTCATGAACCGTGGTCTGTCCATTGCGGTGGCGTGTTCGCTCGGGGTGCTTGCCCCAAGCGCCTGCACTCCCGGCCGGGTCGTGCCCGAGTCTGTCCGGCCCACCGTCATTCTGGTGTCGGTGGACGGTCTCCGCTGGGATTACATCGACCGGCCGGCCATGGTGAACCTGCGGCGCCTCGCCGCAGCGGGTGTTCGTGCCCCGGGAATCGTCCCCGCCTTCCCTACGAAGACGTTCCCCAACCACTACACCATGGTCACCGGGCTCTATCCCGATCATCACGGCATCGTGGCCAACAACATGTGGGACCCGGTGCTCCAGGCCAGGTTCGGGTTGAGCATCCGGGATGCGGTGGCCGATGGGCGCTGGTGGGGCGGCGAGCCGATCTGGGTGACGGCCGAGCAACAGGGACAACCGACGGCGCCGATGTTTTGGCCGGGCTCCGAGGCCGAGATCCGGGGTACCCGTCCGACCTATTGGGTGCCGTATGATGGTGATATTCCGGACGCCGCGCGGGTCGACTCGGTGTTGGCATGGCTCGATCTCCCACCGGAGCGGCGGCCCACTTTCCTCACCCTCTATGTCAGTGCGATCGATGAAGCGGGCCACCGCTATGGCACCCGCTCGCTCGAGGTCAACGACGGTTTGGCGCGTGTGGACCAGGTAATTGCCCGTTTGATCGCAGGACTCGAAGCTCGCCGTCTTCGGGATAAGGTAGACGTGATCGTCACGACCGACCATGGCATGGCCGACACCTCCCCCGAGACCGTCATTCTGATCGACGACTACATCGACCTCGCAACCGTCCGCGTCGTGGACTGGTCCCCGGTGATTGCGATCGCGCCGCCACCTGACCGCATCGACGAGGTCTATCGGATGCTGGCGCACGCCCATCCGCATCTCCAAGTGTATCGGAAAGAGGATATACCACCGCGGCTTCACTATGGGACGAATCCACGGATTCCGGCTATCATCGGTATCGCTGACGAAGGGTGGTCGATTACGACCCGGGCACGCTTCGAGGAGAACCCCGCATGGTTTGCGGGCGCAAACCACGGCTATGACAACGCGCTCGAGTCGATGAAGGGCGTCTTCGTCGCGGACGGCCCGAGCTTCAAGGACGGTGCCCGGGTCCCGTCCTTCCAGAACATCCATCTGTACGCCCTCATGGCCCACATCCTCGGACTGGTTCCTGCGGCCACTGACGGGAATCTCGATTCAGTCCGCGTGATGTTGCGGATCCCTGGCGGGGCCGCGGCCGTCCCCTACCACGCTCAATGAGAGGAACTCTCATGTCATACGAGTTCTACAAGATCCTCCACGTCCTCGGCATACTCTTCCTGTTCGTTGCCCTAGGAGGCGTCACGCTCCATGCGTGGAATGGGGGGACCAAGGAGGGCAATCGAGGCCGGAAGGCAGCGGCCGCGATGCACGGTCTCGGCCTGTTTCTGATCCTGCTGGCAGGCTTCGGAATGCTGGCGCGCCTGGGCTTCGTACAGGGCGGGCTGCCGGGGTGGGCGGTGGCCAAGATCGTTGTGTGGCTGGTCGCGGGGGGCATATTCTTTCTCCCCTATCGCAAGCCGCAATCGGCCAAAATGCTCTACCTGCTGCTCCCACTGCTGGGGTTGGTTGCAGCCTACTTGGCGGTATTCAAACCCTTCTAACGCTTGGGCTCGGGTGCCTGTCGTGTCACGATCTCCGGCACCTCGTCTTCATCGTAGTAGTCCACTTTGTGCACCGGCATCACGACGCTGGAGAGCACGTTGAGGACGTGCCCTCCAATACGCTTGTAGTAGCGCGCACCGAGCACGAGCGCGGTTGCCGTGCCCGCATCGTACGGCCCTTGGGCCACCCGAGCCAGCAGCGCGTCGGTCCGATGTGCCAGCTCGCGGCCGGCGAGAATCAGCTCCAGAGCCTGCTCGCGATCTGAGTTTTCGAAGACCTCCGACGCCGCCTGGAATGCTCGCTCGACGCCGACCCGGATTTCCTGCATCTCTCGCACGTTATCGTCGTCTGGCAGTGGCTCCGGATAGATGTCCACCACCTCAGAGAGGTTCTTCGCATAGTCACCGAGGCGCTCGACATCTTTGACCAGGCTCATCAGGATGAGACAGTAGGGGACGCTCGCACGGTTGCTCGGGATCGACAGATGCGACACCACCAGCTTACGGATCCGCCGCTCCGCCATGTTGACCTCACGGTCTTCATGGTAGATGTGAGAGCGTTCCTCGGGCGTGGGCTTCTTCCCGAAATAGAACTCCCCCGCGACCATGGTCATGTTGTAGGTCACATTGAGCATTCGGCGAAACTCTTCGCCCATGGCGCCGAGCGGATTCTCGGATCGCAGGATGCTGAGCAATTCACGTAGCATAGTCGGGCCTCATACCGTCGCTACCGACGGAGTAGGGAGTGCAGGAAGGCGAGCAGTGCCGGGATGCCATAGAACACTCCGAACACATAGACGAGTGCCCAGCGGCGCGAGCGTGCTGTGAATCCGGCAATCCATTCCGCCGCCGCCACGGGGATGTGCCGAATCCTTCGAATTGGAAATATGATGCCTGCGCCGGTCAGGTTGAAGAGCAGATGCACCAGCGCAATGTGAATGCCGGCTTCGGCGTTCACGCCGGACACCGCCAGGGAGGCGAGGAGAGCCGTCACCGTCGTCCCGAGATTCGCCCCGATCGTGAGGGGAAATGCCTGCTGGGCCGTCAACAACCCTGCGCCGGCCAGCGGCACCAGGAGCGAGGTCGTGATCGAGCTCGACTGCACCATGACCGTTACCACGACACCCACAGCGATCGCCAGCAGCGCCGGCCCGCCGACAAAGCGGTTCACGTAGGTTTCCACCCGCGTCATCATCACGCTGCGCATCACCCGCACTAAGGCCAATAGTGCAGTGAATATCAGCCCGGCACTGATGAGGGCCAGGAGAACCCCCTGCCCTTGTTGCGACGTGAAGAGGGCCGCCGCCAATTCTTTGATGGGGTGCACGCCCTCGGCGATGGCGCCCTTGATGGGGCTCTCATACTGCCCTCCCGTGAGGCCGCTCACGGCCGACACGAAGAGGCCGGATGTCTTCTGCAGATACCCGGTCGCCATCTCGACCGGCAGCAGGATGGCGACGGCCATGACGTTGAAGAAGTCATGGACCGTGGCCACCGCAAACGCCCGTCGGAATTCCTCGCGACGCGCCATGTGAGCCAACGACACGATGGTATTCGTCACGGTGGTCCCGATGTTGGCCCCCATGATCATCGGGACGGCATTGGCAAGGGGCAACGGGTTTTCAGGGCTCGCCACCAGCCCAACGATCATCGATGTAGTCACCGATGAGCTCTGCATCAACGTGGTGGCCAGGACGCCAACGATGAGGCCCATAAAGGGGTTCTCGGTGGCCGTGAAGAATGTCTCCAGGACATCCTTGCCCAATAACTTGAAGCCGTCCCCCATGCCCTTGACACCGACCAGGAAGACGAACAGCAGGAACATGAGCAGCAGCACGCGGATGGGCGTCCGGAAGCGTCCATGGAGAGCTTGCGAGGCCGTGGAGAGCAGCTTACTCATGGGGTTCTACAGGGCCGGTGCGTGCAACGACCGGTGGAGTGGCCATGACGTTGCCATCAGCGAGCGGCACGAAAGAGGGTGGCCTGCTCGGCGTCCCAGAATTGGGTAGGTGCATATGCCCCATGCATTGTTCATCGCCTTGTTTGGCTTACTCAGCATCTTGAGTCTCGGTACCATCATCTGGCTTCTGAGCCTCGCATTACGCGATGTCAGCATCATCGACATCGCCTGGGGCCTCGGCTTCATCGTGCTTGCGAGTATCTATGCGCTCGGCTTGGGCGCGCAGACCCCGCGGCAGCTCGTCCTGCTGATCATGGTCACTGCCTGGGGCCTTCGGTTGTCGCTCTACCTCCTCCACCGGAAATGGGGCACGCCGGAAGACCACCGCTATCAGGCAATGCGAGCATCCCACGGGCAGCGATTTGCGTGGGTCAGTCTCGTGACCGTCTTTTGGCTCCAGGCAGTCATTCTGTGGATCGTGGCACTCCCACTGTTCGAAGTATTCCGCCAGCCTGGCCCGGAGCATCTCACCGCGCCGCTCGATATAGCCGCCATTCTGGCGTTTGCCATCGGCCTGTTCTTCGAGACCGTAGGCGACTGGCAGCTATCGCGGTTCAAAGCCGATCCCGCAAATCGGGGAACGATCCTGGACCGGGGCCTGTGGCGTTACACACGGCATCCCAACTACTTCGGCGACGCACTGGTCTGGTGGGGATTCTTCCTGATGGCGGCCGTGAACCCTGGGTCGTGGTGGACCATCGTGAGTCCGATCCTCATGACCATCCTGTTGCTCAAGATCTCGGGCGTTGCGCTTCTCGAAAAGACCCTGACCGAAACCAAGCCCGGTTATCGCGACTACTTACAGGCAACGAGCGCGTTTATCCCGTGGCCACCGCGACGGCGCCGCGGCTAGACTCCCTCACCTGGATCAACCAGTCCCGCCGACGCCGCCGTCACCGCTCACTCGCTCCGCCGCTGCGCCCCGTGCCGAGTGACCAGACATAGGCCGCCACCGCGCGGACCTCGCCGTCATCGATCGGTACCCAGCCACGCATCGGCATCGGGCGGCCCTTGGTCGACTCGAAGCGGGTCACCCCGTGGGTGACCCGCTTCACGATCATCTCATACGAGCCGTCACCGTGCAGCCAGACCCGATCGGTGAGATCGGGACCGGCCTGTGTGCCCGTGCCGGCGTGACCGTGGCATCCTGCGCAGTCCGCCATCCCGTGGAACAACCGGCGACCCACCGCGATGGTGGAGTCCGTGACGCCCCCGGAACGCACGACGGCCCGCTCCTGCCCAATCAAGGGTGATCCGAGCACGGCACCGAGCCCTCCGGCGACGAGCAAGATGGCCCATCGCTCGCCGACGCAGCGTCCAAGGCGCCGCAATGGAAGCAGCCAGCTCATATCGACTCCGTTGAATCCGACAGCCAGGAATCCCACCGCCACCAAGCTAGCCAGGCAGTATGACTCGATGCTGAGCATTCGCCTGATGGTTTCTTCATAGAGTCCTCACACCGCGGGGGCGACGACATCAGTCACCGGTCGGATTACGCCGGTTCCGGATCCCACGGGAGGCGTCCCGCGAGGAGATCGGCCATGGGGCGGGTTGTCTCCACCCGGTCCAATACGATCCGAATGACCGCGGTCATCGGCGCCGCCAGCAGCATCCCCACGACACCCCACAGGAGTCCCCAGAAGAGTAAGGCGAGCAGCACTGTGATCGGATGGAGATCGAGACGCTGCCCCATGATGACCGGTTCGAGGCCATTGCCGATCGCCATTTGGACGAGCCCGGGAAAGGCGAAGACCCCAAGGATCGGCCAGACGCTGTCATACTGGATGACCGCGATCGGGATCGGGAGGAGGGTCGCGATGATCGAGCCGATGGAGGGGATGAAGTTGAGGAAGAACGCCAGGATTCCGAACACCACCGCCAGATCGAGCCCAAACAGGCTCAGAATGATACCGACCAGAATGCCCGTCGCAGCCGAGGTGCCGACCTTGAGAACGATATAGCGCCGCACCGACTTGTCGATTTCCGCAGACACCTCCGATCGTTGTCCCGCCCGACGCCTGCCGCTCAGCAAGTAGATGAGGAAGATCAGTACGAGCCCCCCGGACGTAAACAGTCCCAGTGCCGTTTCGGCCACACCCCGCACGAGGCGCGACACGGGGAGCCGCTGGATGGTCTCCGGCACTGTGATGCCGGTGGTATCGACGCCGAGTCGCTCGAGGAACCCCAAGCCCTGCTCCGCCCATTGCGCCAGACGATCGCGATAGATGTCCGCCGATTCCAGCAGTCCCTTCGTCGAGGTGGTGATGAGGATGCCGAGCAGGGTGAGCAATCCGCCGGCCACGAGCAACGCGCAGAAGATGGCCAACGGGCGTGGCACCCGAAGCCGGTTCTGGAGGAGCTCCACGAGGGGGGCGAGAAGATAGGCCAGGAAGATGGCCAGGACGAACGGCACCATGACCGCACGGGTGTAGGCCAGCGCGGCCGTGATGGCCGCAGCAGCGAGAATCACGAGGGAAATGGTGGTGAGTCGGGACTGTTCGGCCGACAACGTCGACATAAGTGTAGCATCCAAAACTGAAAAGGTGCGTGCAGGAACGAAGGGCCCTGCGCCGATGATGGCCCCGCTATCCGTCTGTGTCAATCACAAGCCTGATTCCGCCCGACCACCCCCTTCCCAAGCCTTCAGCCAGCGTTCACTCTTCCTTTAAGACGCCGGGAGTATTTAGGAGGTCGGGCCCCAGAAGGAGGCAGTCATGCCGCTCGAGAAGCTCAAGGAGTTCCTGGACAGCCACGACGTCAAGTACGTCACCCTCAGCCACTCACCGGCCTATACGGCCCAGGAAATCGCCGCGTCGGCCCACATCCCAGGCAAGGAGCTGGCCAAGACGGTGGTGGTCAAGCTGGACGAACAGCCGGCCTTGGTCGTTCTCCCGGCTTCCCACCAAGTGGATTTCGACTTGTTGCGTTTGGCCACCGGCGCACGCACCGTGGAATTGGCGACCGAGTATGAGATGCTCGAGGAATTCCCCGATTGCGAGGTGGGTGCCATGCCGCCGTTTGGCAATCTGTTCGGGGTGGAGACCTTCGTTGCGGAAGATCTGGCTGAGGACGAGAAGATCGCCTTCAACGCAGGGTCCTTTACCGAATTGGTACAGTTGCCATACCGCGACTTCGCCCGCTTGGTGCAGCCCTCGGTCCTGAAGATCGCGTCTAAGGTCTAGCGCCGGACCCGCCCTGACCGCCTGGCGTGCACACCCGGAGGAACCAACGCGTGAAGACGACACGGGAGCTCGCGGTGGAGGATCTGCAGTTTCATCCCCCGCTCGACACCGCCCATTTCACCACCACCGATGACATCAAGGGCTTGGATGGCGCCGTTGGCCAGCCGCGAGCCGTGGCTGCCATTGAACTTGGCGTCGGGATGGTGGAGGACGGATACAACATCTTCGCCTTTGGGCTCCCGGGGACCGGTAAGGAGTCCCTGATTCGAGAGCACCTCAGGAAGACGGCCAAGTCCCGGCCGTCTCCGCCCGACCTCTGCTACGTCCACAACTTCGAAGATCAGCATCGCCCGAGGCTCATTGCCCTGCCGAGTGGCACCGGCGCCGAGTTCCGGACCACCATGGCGCAGCTCGTCGAGGAATTGATGACCGCCCTGGTGGCCGCGCTCGACAGCGAGGAATACCACACTCGGCAGCAGGTCATCAACGATGAGTTCAAGGAGCGACCGGATCGTGACCTGCGCGCGATCGCGGATCGGGCCAAGGCGGAGGGCCTGGCGCTGCTTCGGACCCCGGTCGGGCTTGCCTTTGCACCGCTCCGCGAAGGAGAAGTGATTTCCGGGGAAGAATTCGAGCAACTGCCCAAGGAGGAACAGGAACGCCTCAAAGAGCGGATGAATGCCTACCAGGATGAGGTCCAGCGCACGCTCCGCCAGATTCCGAAACTGAATCGTGAACGACGTGAACGGCTTCGTGAGCTCATGCGGGAAGTTACCAGCCTCGCGGTGGGTCACCTGATGGACGAGGCGAAGAAGAAGTACGAGCAACTCCCCGAGGCCGTGGAGTATCTCGAGGCAGTGCGAACCGATGTAATCGAACACGCGAAGGACTTGGTCGAGCCTGAGCAACCGGGCCTATCTGCACTCCTCGGCGAGGGCGCGGGGCATCCAGATAGCACGACCATGCTCAAGCGCTTCCAGGTCAACTTGCTGGTGGATCATGCCGAGACCGCTGGGGCCCCGATTGTCCACGAAGACAACCCGACCTACGACAACCTGATCGGGCGAATCGAACATCTGGCGCAGTTGGGCGCCCTCGTGACGGATTTCACCTTGATCAAAGCCGGAGCGCTCCACCGCGCAAACGGCGGCTACCTGATGCTCGAGGCCCATAAACTGCTGGGCAACACCTTTGCCTGGGAGGGCCTGAAGCGAGCATTGCAGTCCCACCGCCTCCGCATCGAGTCCCTGGGCCAGGCCCTCAGCCTCGTGAGTTCCGTGACCCTCGAGCCGGAGCCCATGCCGCTCCAGGTCCAGGTGATCCTCACGGGGAGTCCGATGCTGTACTACTTGCTCTGTCAATACGATCCGGACTTCGAGGAGCTCTTCAAGGTCGGTGCGGACTTCGACGACCGCATGGACCGGACCGAGGACAATCTGCGGCACTACGTGCAGCTCGTCGCCAAGCTGGTGCGGGAGAAGTCGCTCATGCCACTGGACGCCTCCGGTATCGGCCGCCTGACCGAGTACAGCGCCCGGATCGCCGGCGATCGGCGGAAACTCACCCTCCAGATCGCCACGATCGTCGATGTGCTGCGCGAGGCCAATTACCTGGCGGGCCAAGGCGGGGCAAAGATCGTGACGGAGGCGCATGTCGACCGGGCCATCGAAGGTCGGGTGTACCGCGCGGACCGGCTGCGCGACCGATTCCAGGAAGAAATCGGTCGCGGCCGGATCATGATTGATACCGCAGGTGCCGTGGTCGGCCAGGTCAACGGCATCTCCGTGATCTCATTCGGGAATTTCGCCTTCGGGCATCCCAGCCGAATCACCGCACGGGTGCGGCTCGGCCAGGGCCACGTCGTCGATATCGAGCGAGAGGTGGAGCTGGGCGGCCCGATCCACTCCAAAGGGGTCCTGATTCTCGGGGCATACCTCGGAGCGCGTTATTCGCCAGACAAACCGCTGTCTCTCGCGGCCAGCCTGGTGTTCGAGCAGACCTACGCCGGGGTCGAAGGAGATAGCGCCTCGCTCGCGGAATTGATCGCGCTCATCTCGGCCATTGCCGAGGTCCCGATCGTGCAATCGCTCGCGGTGACCGGCTCGGTCAACCAGCGCGGCCAGGTCCAGGCCGTCGGCGGCGTTACCGAGAAGATCGAGGGATTCTTCGATACCTGCCGGCAACGCGGGCTGACCGGTGCCGAGGGCGTCCTCCTGCCCGCGGCCAACGTGGAGAACCTCGTCCTGCGCCGGGAAGTGCGGGATGCAATCGCGCAGGGCCGCTTTCATATCTACCCGGTCGACGAAGTCGACCAGGCCATCGAGCTGCTTACCAATCAGGAAGCCGGAGAACGGACCAAGGACGGTCCCTATCCGGCAGGGACTGTGAACGCGCTGGTCGAGACGCGACTGGCTAGGCTCGCCGAGGTTCGTAAGGAGTTCAACGTCCCCGCCCCTCGGGCCAAGGACGAGTCATGACAACGCGTCAACCCGAGACGATCCGCCGCATCACCGTGGCGCTCGACGCCTCGGCCTCCAGCTTGGCGGCGTTGGAGGCGGCGTTCGACCTGGCCGCCCAGTGGGGCGCCGAAGTGGAAGGTGTGTTCGTTGAGGACATCAACCTGCTTCGCTGGGCCTCGTTGCCATTCGCCGTCGAGGTGGGGCACGTGAGTGGAGAGTTCCGCAAATCGACCCGACCCGACGTCGAGCGCCAGCTCCAAACCCTAGCCGACCGGGCCCACGCGCATCTTCGGCACGCGGCGGACCTCAGACGCGTGCGTGCCAGCTTTCGAACGGTGCAGGGCAACGTGGTCACGGCGTTGCGCACGGCACTGGGCGAGACGGATGTGGTGACCATCGGTCGGGGCGAGCGCACGCGGACAGGCCGATCGGGGCTCGGATCGACGGCGCGGGCACTCGCCGCGGGGCGGCGTGGCCTGGTATTCGTGATCAGCCAGCGGGTGTGCCTGGCGTCGCCCATCGCACTCCTCTTCAATGACTCGGCGGCCGGCCATCGAGCCCTCGCGATTGCGCTTGGCGTCGCCCGCCGGAGCGCGCAACCACTTGCGATCATCACCGCTGGTGCGAGGGCCGAACTGCCTCAGGACTTGGTGGACCCAGCCGCGTACGAGGCGGTGGAGTTGCGCACCTACCATGTTCGCAAGGACAGTCCATCGCGGGTTGCCGCGATGGCTCAGGGGATAAGTGCGGGTATCCTGGTCGTGAGCGCCGAGCAATTCTCTCCAGATGAAATCGAGGAAGTGGCCTCGGCCTTTACAGGTGCATTGCTGCTGGTCGGCCAGCCGGGTTCCTGATCTCACGCAACGAATTGGCGTGTTTCTCCCACGGGGCAGTCGACCAAAGCCGGAGAGCGAGGAAGACCCGACGAATGACGGTATGAAGAATGTGCTCACGCCGGACCCGCCATCGACCATCGGGATGGCGTTCCCATTGCATCGATGGCGTGGCATATTTCAAGAGTCAAGCGGTCCAGCTTGTGCACGTCACCTCCTCACAGGAGCATTCCCATGGCCGCCAAGAAGCCCACTCTCAAGCGCACCAGGAAGAAACTCGCGCGTCGGGCGGGAAAGGCCGCCTCCAAGACCAGAAAGACCCTCAAACGCGCCGTCTCCCGCGCTCGCTCCAAGGCCAAGAAGGCGGGGTCCAAGACCAAACGGGCCGCCACTCGCCGGGCGAAGGCCGCCCGGAAACAGGCACGGACAGCATTGGGTCGCGGCAAGAAGAAGGCGCGGCGCACCACAAAGGCGCTCGCACGAAAGGCCGTCAAGCGCGGCAAGAAGGTCCGGTCCCAGGTCAAACGGGCCGCCCGCAAGCGGAAGGTCAAGCGCGCCTTGCAGGAAACAGGGGCCGTCTTGCAGACAGCGGGCAAGACCGCGGTGGCCGCGGGCGTGGCCGCCGCCGCAGCCGCGGCCGGTGCGCGGCTGATTCGGCGGCGGAAGAAATAGCAGGCCCGTGGAGTTATCCCACCGCCCAGCACTGTGATCGGGAGCGAGAGCCACCACGCACCCTCGTGGTGGCCGCTCTCCAGTCTCTTCGATGGGGCACTGACCAGCGGCATGCGTCGCATTGCCGTTTGGTAGGGGGTACTGACGGTCCTAGCCATCGTGACCGGCATCCTCTCGGTCACGATGCGCTGGACCGGGGTTCCCGTCCGTCTTGGGGCCCTCACCTACGACGTCGATCAGTTCAAGCCCATTAATGACCGATACGGCCATGAGACCGGCGACCGAGTCCTGCAACAGATCGTGCGACGGGTTCGGATCGAGCACGGCAAGCCGCCCATCTGGACCTCGCTGAGCCTGGGCGTTGCGGGAACGCGTCAGTACCCGGCGAGCCCGGACACCCTGATCAGCCGGGCGGACGCCGCCTGTTACGTTGCGAAGCGGCGCGGCCGCCGTCGGGCGAGATCGCTATGCCGGCCTTGATCGGGATCACCATGATATCCGTTGGCCGGTAGGATGGGTCGGTGTGTACGTTAGGGAAATATCCCAAGCTCGGCATAGGCAATCGCAATCTTGTCAATCGCGTACGCAAAGGCCGCCGTCCGGAGATCGACGTCCTTGCCGAGGCGCTTCTGGGTGTCGCGGACGGTATGATAGGCCGTCACCATTGTTTCTTCCAGGCCGGAATTCACCAAGTCTTCCTCGGTGGCTCCCTTGGTAAACTCGCGGGCCTCGGCGGCACTGAATTTCCGCCCGGTGGATTGCTCGACCGCGCTGAGCAGCCGCCCGAAGGCGTGCTCGTCGAAGCGCTTCTCCATGCGGCCGAATCGCAGGTGGGACAAGTTCTTGACCCACTCGAAGTAGGAGACGGTGACCCCGCCGGCATTCAAGTAGGTTCCCGGAATGATCAGGGTACCTCGGCCTTCGAGGTATGTGTCCGCATCCACCGTCACCGGACCGTTGGCCGCCTCGGCAATGATCTTGGCCTTGACGCGCTTCATGTTCTCGTCGGTGATTTGCCGCTCGAGCGCCGCCGGCACCAGGATGTCGCACTTGATCTCCAAGACATCGGCGGTCTTCGCCAGGTTCTTCGCCCCCGGGAAATCGAGAATCGACCCCGTTTCCCGGCGGTGTGCCATGACGGCCTCGACGTCCAATCCCTTCGGGTTGGCAATGGCGCCCTCGTACTCCGACAACGCGACCAACACCCCACCGCCTTCCTGAATGAACTTGGCAGCGTGGTACCCGACGTTCCCGAGACCCTGGACTGCGACGGTCTTGCCTTCGAGGCCGCGGGTGAGCTTGAGCGCCTTCATGTCCTCGGCAACGTCGCATGCCTCACGGATTCCGAAGAAGGCACCGCGGCCGGTGGCCTCGACCCGCCCCCGTATCCCTCCTTGGGTCACGGGCTTTCCGGTCACACACGCAACGGGATTCAGCTGCCCCTCGTGGAGGGAGCGATACGTGTCCACGATCCAGGCCATCTCGCGCGGCCCCGAACCGAAATCCGGCGCTGGAACATCGACTCCCGGGCCGATGAAGTTCTTCTTGACCAATTCGAAGGTATATCGGCGGGTGATCCGCTCGAGTTCCCCGTCCGAGTACTTATGCCTCGCAACTCGGATTCCGCCTTTGGCGCCGCCAAAGGGCGCGTCGACCAAGGCGCATTTGTACGACATCATCGCGGCGAGGGCCATGACCTCGTCTTCGCCCACCGCCATGCTGTAGCGGATGCCGCCCTTGGTGGGCAGCCGGTGGTGGCTGTGCTCCGCCCGCCATGCCTCGATGACCTCGATCGTCCCATCGTCCCGCTTGATGGGAAAGGTCATATGGTACACACTGTTGCAAATCTTGATCTGCTTGAGAAGCGTCGCCGGATGACTGGTGTGCGCGGCGGCGCGATCGAAGCTTTTGTTGACTTGCGCCATCAGACCGTTTGATCGAGCCATACGCTTCCACCCTGTTCGCCGGGCTATCGCACCCGGGCTCGGTAAACTCGCAACGACGATCGCGCTGAATCTAGCGTGTTTGGTCCGCTGACGGGATAGCCGCGGGAACGGGCAATCCGGGGCAACCGGTCCCGCCAGCGGTGGCCCTCCCCCGACAGCCGGCCCGGGCTATGTTTTGGGACGTGGACTCCATCCTCACCACCCTCGGCGAGACCTGGCCGGCCGTTGCTGCCGTCCTGACCTTTCTGCTTTCCCTCATCACGTCCGCCCACATCGTCCTGTACAAGAGCGATAGCCGCGCCGCCGTCGGATGGGTGGGCGTGGTGTGGCTCGCCCCCGTGATCGGGGCCGTGCTGTACGTGCTCTTCGGCATCAACCGGATCCGACGCCGCGCGGCCCTCACCCGAGGGTATCAGACATTCGAAACCCAGGTGGCCCAGCGCCCGCCTCAGGTCCTCCTGCCTGCCCAGGCAGAGTCCCTGTTGCAGCTTGTCGCCTATGGGGACCGCGTCGCGGGACACTCCCTCACTATGGGCAACGCCATTACCCCACTCGTGAATGGCGATGAGGCCTACCCCGCCATGGTCGCGGCTATCGACCTGGCCCGGAGCAGTGTCGCCCTGAGCACGTACATCTTCGACCACGGCCCGGTCGGACAGTCCTTCCTGGACGCGTTGGAACGCGCGGTCCATCGCGGTGTCACCGTGCGCGTGCTCATTGATGCGGTTGGGGCTCGCTATTCATGGCCCCCCATCGTCCGGGCCCTGAAGCGGCGTCAAATCCCGGTCGCCCGCTTCGAACACACCATCGTGCCCTGGCGCATGCCCTACATGAACCTGCGTAACCACCGGAAGCTTCTCATCATCGACGGTACTATTGGATTCACCGGGGGAATGAACATCCGTGAGGGGAGCGTCCTCGCCAGCCAGCATCCCCATCCGGTCCAGGACCTTCACTTCAAGATCGAGGGCCCTGTCGTGGCTCACTTGATGGAGGCATTCTCAGAAGACTGGATCTTTACGACCGGTGAGGCCCTGGATGGCATCGACTGGTTTCCCCGCCTTGAGGACGCCGGCCAGGCGATTGCCCGAGGCATAACCGACGGTCCCGACCGGGATCTCGACAAGGCCGAACTCACGCTGCTCGGCGCCCTCGCGGCCGCGCGGTCCTCGGTCCGGATCGTGACGCCCTATTTCTTGCCCGACTCCAGATTGATCAGTGCGCTGAACGTGACCGCCATGCGCGGGGTCGCGGTCGAGATTCTCCTGCCACAGGAGAACAACCTCGCCCTGGTCCAATGGGCCTCCACCGCCCAACTCTGGCAGGTCCTGCGCCGAGGGTGTTGCGTCTTCTATACGCCGCCACCGTTCGACCACACCAAGCTCATGCTGGTGGATGACTGCTGGGCCTTCTTCGGATCCAGTAACTGGGATCCACGGAGCCTGCGACTCAACTTCGAGTTCGACGTCGAGTGTTTCGATCCGGATCTCGTGTCCACATTGGACGACTTGGTTGAGCGCAAACTCGGCACCGCGCGCCCGGTAACCCTGCAAGACGTGAACGGACGGCCACTCCCCATCAAGCTCAGAGACGGCGTGGCGCGGCTCGCAGCACCGTACCTCTAGCCGCCGGAAGGAGGCTGCATGGCTTTCAATCTCACGAAGCCGCTTCGTCGCTCGAACACCAACGTCATGATCACGGGTGTCTGCGGCGGCATCGCCAAGTGGCTCGGCTGGGACCCGACCGTGGTGCGGGTGCTGTACGTCGTCCTGTCCCTCGCCTCGGTCGCGTTTCCGGGCATCCTGGCCTACATCATCCTGACCGTCTTGATCCCGAAGGACGGATTCTAGTCGCTCAGCCCAGCTCCAAGCCGGCCGCATACGCCTGCACGGCAGAGACGATGTTCGCCAGGTCGGGCTTCAACCGAATCACCGGCAGCAGCGGGTCATCGGCCATCGACTCGAGCCGCCGCGGCATGGTCTGGATCGTGAAGTCGAGAATACCGCAGATCCGGGGTGACTTCCTCCCAGGCAAGCGGGGCGGACACCGGGGCGCCGGGAAGAGGACGGGCACTATAGGGCGCCGCGATGGTCCGGCCATGGCCGTTCTGCAGAAAGTCCACGTACACCTTGCCCTCACGGCGGGCGGGATTCCGGACGACCGTGGCGATGTCCGGCAGCTCGGCAACAACGATGTTTGCGAATAGCTCCCCGAAACTGCGGGCCTGCTCGTACGTCACTTGCCGGCCCATCGGGAGCAACACGTGCAGCCCCGACGAGCCGCTGGTCTTCACGAAGTGCGGGAAGCTGATCGCCTCGCAGAGCCGATGAATTGCCTGCGCAACAGTCACGACATGGACAAACGGGGCCTCTTTCGGGTCGAGATCCAGAATGCACCAATCGGGGCGCTCGAGCGCGTCGGCGCGGCTCGCCCATAAGTGCAGCGGGATCGTCCCCAGGTTGATGAGGTAGAGCAAGGATGCCTCATCATCGCAAATGAAGTAGTCGATCTCGCGCTGGGCCTGCTCACTCCACATCCGCTCGGTCCGAAGCCAGTCGGGAATGAACTTCGGCGCATCCTTCTGATAGAACGACTTCCCCGTGATCCCGTCCGGGTACCGTGTCAGCACAACCGGGCGGTTCTTGAGAAACGGCAGGAGCCACGGCGCGACGGTCCGGTAGTAGTCGATCAAGTCACCCTTGGTGTAGCCCTCGTCAGGCCAGAAGACCTTCTCGAGGTTCGAAAACCGCACCACCCGATCGACCGGCCCTGTTTCCTGGACGGCGGCCGGTTCCTCGAGCCGGGGCCGCCCGGCCTGGCGCACACATTCCGCCACCGGCTTGTCGTCCCGAAACTGGATGAACACGGGCTGCCGCAGCAGGCCCTCGTCCGTCCACTCCTTATAGCGGACTTCGCAAACCAGATCGGGCTCGACCCAGGTCGTGCCCGGATCCTGGGGAATCGGCCCGACACACGGCGCGTCGGGCCGACTGCGGGTCTCGAGTTCCTGCGCGATGTCGGCGAGTTGGTCCTGGCTGAAACCGCTGCCGACTCGGCCGCCATACACGAGTGTCCCATCGACATAGTCAGCCAAGTGCAGCGCGCCGAACCCGCCGCGTGATCCCTTCGGGGCGGTGTACCCTACCACCACGAAATCGTCGGTCCGATCGGACCGCACTTTGAGCCACGCAGACGAACGACCGCCCTGATATGGCGCGTCGGCTCGCTTCGCGACGATTCCTTCGAGCCCGAGCTTCCTGACTTGCTCAAACACCGCGTCACCGTGCTCCGCGATGTGGTCGACGAACGGCAGCGGGCCCACTGGCGGCAGGATACGTCGCAGCAGCGATTTCCGGACCTCGAGCGGCAAGGGCCGCACGTCGAAGTCCTCGAACCCCAGAAGGTCGAATACGAAGTAGGTCACGGGAATGGCCACCGCCGCCCGTTTGACGTCCAGCGGCCGGGTGAGTCGCGCGCGTTGCTGCAGTCGCTGGAAGCTCGGCCGGCCGTCGGCATCGAGCGCCACCACCTCTCCGTCCAGCACGAGATGCCGGAAGGGAAGCGCGGCCACCGCCCGTGCGATCTCCGGGAAACTGTCCGTCGTATCCCGGCCGGATCGGGTGCGGAGCATCGCCGCACCCTGGTCCACGCCGGCCACGATGCGGTAGCCGTCGAGCTTCAGCTCGAAGACCCAGTCCGACTTCGTGAATGGCGCATCACTCGTTTCCGCCAACATGACCTCGACCGCGGATGCGTCGACGCGCTGCCGAGGTGCTCCGAGTTGGACGAGCTCCTGCCTGATCGGTTCAGCCGGGTCGCGCCCCGAGGCGAGGTCGTCCACCGACAGCCCCGACATGACCGATACCTCGGGCACCTCCACCCCGCCGGCAACCTGGTACGCGTCCCGCTCCTTGATGAGGAGCCAATCTTTCTCCGACTTCTTGATCTTGACCAGGGTCCAGGCACCCTTGAGTTTGTACCCCCGCAACTCAAAGAGGAGTTTTCCCTTCTTCAAACCCTCGAGTGGATCCTCCAGCGGAATCCACACTCCACGATCCCAGATGATGACGGCGCCCGCGCCGTAGTTGCCCTCGGGAATCCGGCCCTCGAAGTCGCCGTACTCGATGGGATGATCTTCGACGTGAACGGCAAGCCGCTTGTCCTGTTGGTCGAACGACGGCCCTTTCGGCACGGCCCAGGAGCGGAGGACTCCCTCCATTTCGAGTCGGAGATCGTAGTGGAGCCGCCGTGCCGCGTGCTTATGCACCACAAACAACGAGCCGCGCTCCCGCCCGACCGCGCCGCTCGGCTCCGGCGTGCCTTCGACGGAACGTTTTGCCCGGTAAGTACTTAGGGGGTCTGGGGTGCGATCGTCCGTTGCGGCCATACTAGGAATCTCGTATGATTTCGTCCATGAGTGCACGCCCTATCGCTGCCGCGACGATTTCCTTCGGTTTGGTCTCCGTCCCCATCAAACTCTACTCCTCGTCCGAATCCGCGGCCAGGATCTCGTTCAACTGGGTCGACAAAAAGACCGGATCCCGCCTCAAACAGCAGTATGTCAGCCCCGCCGACGGCCGCGTGGTGGCCAAGCACGAGATGGTCAAGGGCTACGAATTCTCTAAGGGCCAATACGTGCTGTTTACCCCGGAAGAACTCAAGGCCCTGGACGAGAAGGCCACCAACTCGATCGACATCTCGGAATTCGTCCCCCTGGACCAGGTCGATCGTCTCTACCTCGACAAGGCCTACTATCTCGGTCCGGACAAGGGCGGCGAGCGCGCCTATCGTCTCTTGGCGGAAGCCCTCAAGCAAACGGGGCGGGCCGCACTAGGACAATACGCCGCCCGCGGCCAGCAACACCTTGTCCTGGTCCGGCCCATCGACGGCATCCTCGTGATGGAGCAGCTGCACTACGCCGATGAGTTGCGGCCCGCATCCGAAGTCCCCGTCGACCCAGGCGAGGTGAAGGAGCAGGAGCTCGAGTTGGCGAAGCAGCTGATCAGTCAGACGGCGACCGACGCGTTCAAGCCCGAGGCCTACCGCGATCAGGTACGCGACCGGGTGCTCGAAGCCATCCAACGGAAGGTCGAGGGCGAGGAAATCACCTCCGAACCGGCGGAGGCTCCCCAGACCAAGATCCTCGACCTCATGGCAGCCCTCAAGGCGAGCCTCGCCGAAGGCGGGACCGAGGCCGATGAGGCCGCTCCGGCCAAATCCAAGCGCAAGACCGCCTCCTAAGCATCCCCAGGGCAGGCGTGATCTACATCACCGGCTACGGTGATGTAGATCACTATTCTCTAATGACTTAACATTACAGCACACGGCACGTCTCCTGGGCAGATTGGAGGCGATATGGGCCTCTGATCCAACCATCGCACATACAGGAGCGTGAACCATGCAGACCTTTCTCCCCTTGACGAGACTGATGGCGGCCGGCGCCATGGCGGTAGCATTGGCCCTCACCGCGTGTAGTGAAGAAGTCACGGCCCCGGGCGGCACGACCGTGGCCCTGAGCCAGGCCGAGGCCGACGAGCTGGGCGCCATGGTCAGCGACGACGCCGAGTCGTTTGCGGAGGCCTCGACCTACGACAACACGACCGGCTTCGACGTCGACTTCGCGGAAGTTGGGTTTTCGGGCCCGCCGATCCCGGGTGCCACCGGCGTGTGCCAGCCGACCATCACTCCTCCGCAGCCAGCGAACCTCGACAACGATCGCGTGCCTGATGCGGTGCTCTTCGATTACACCGGGTTCGATTGCACGCTGGCCAACGTGAACGTGCAGATGAGCGGGACCTTGGGCATCGAGGATCCGGCTATTCCCGGCTTCGGCGTCCGGTTCATCTTCTCCGACCTGGCACGCATCGTGAGCAGCACCGTGGTCGATCGCTTCCGCGCCCGGACATGGGACGGGACCCGTCAGATCGTCGGCAGTCCCAGCAATCCGGGCAGCCAGCTCACCCATACCATTACGAACTTCAAGACCACCTTCGAGTTTGCGAATGGCAATAGCGGGGAGCACACCAAGAACTGGAACGGCATCTTCGATGCGGACGTGGCAGGGTCGATCGATTACGGCAGCCGGTTACCGAGCGGCACCTGGTCGTTCGACGGTAACGCCACATGGATTCGGAATGTGATCAACACCTATAGCGTGCAAGTGGCGACGACCACTCCGCTCCATTACAACGTCGACTGCACGCTGCGGCCGCGGTTCGACGGCGGCGTCATTGAGGCGACGGTGACGCGGAACGGTCAGACCACCCTTGTCACGATCGAACATCCGGCGTGTGGAACGACCATCATCACACGCAGCAACGTTCCGGCCACCTGATAGCATCAGGAGGTTCGAGACACTGCGGCCCGGCTCACCTGAGCCGGGCCGTAGATTTTTGACGACACGATGCCGGAACCGGGGTCACCTCATCGGCATGGCACCGATCTGTTCGTCCGGTTCCATCTGCCCGGATAGGACGAAATACTGGTACATCACCAGCAGCGATATCAGTCGCTCCTTCCGGGCATCCTTGAAGCCGACTGTGAATCGGTTGGCGTTCCGGACGATTGCCCGAGCCTCGTCCCAATGCTTCTCGTAATAGAGGATCTTCTCTTCCAGGTCTGCAAGGTCGTCACGAAGCTGGACGAAGCACTTCCCTGGTTCGAGCCGCCCCTCCATGAACCATGTCTCGTACACTGGGGCAGGCATGAGGCAAAGCGAATTCGACGCCATGATCCACTTCAGATTCGTCGCTACATCATTCCCTTCGATCGAGATGATGTACCGATAGCGCAATTGAGCGCCTGGCGGCAAGTAGAGGGACGGCGGGATATCCTCGCTCAGCTTGCTTCTGGTGTAGCCTACGTTGCAGAGCGCATGGTCGCGATACCGCTTCAACAAGGCACGGCGTTTCGGGTTGTTCCGGCCCAGGCTGCCGCGCCACACCGCCATTCCCGTCTTCGCTTCAAAGGGAATTCGGTCACGCGGAAAATAGAAGTGGCGAAGCTTGACCAGATTCAGCAGAACCGCATTCTCGTTGTCGCCGGCGATTGGCCGACTCTTCAGGAAGGATGGTATATCCGGTACAGCAGTAATATCGCCAAACACGTAGTGCAATCGAAGATGGCGGGGAAAGTACCGTGCGTGTTGTGTGAGATCGTAATAATACATCGAATGTTTTGTACTAATACGATCCATGGTCGTAGCAGTATCTCCAAGTGTGAAGCTGTGGCGTAGTTTGTTGTAGTACGCGACTCGATCGGCAATCTCATGACGATCGTATCGGTTCAGATCTCCGAGGATGCCGCGCAGGCGCGACCGAAAAAGCACCTGTGGAGTGACGTCGCGCAGGAAGTTCTGCAGATAATAGATCGGTCTTTGGGCTATTCGGCGCAGGTCGGACACAGCGGCGGAACCGGTTGAGGGTCTCGGAGAAGGTAGCCTGACCCGGTGGATGGGGCATTCCCCCATCGTGTGATCAGCGGTCTGCTCGGGACGGACCCTGTCGTCTGCGAAGGATTGTACCGAGGGCCTCGAGCTAGGCGCGGCAGAAACTCCCACTCGATGATCCGCAGTCTCGCTCGTACGCCCGGGCCAGCCAGGTCAACAGCACCTGCCCCGCGTCCTCAGGGGTCCGCCCAAAGACCAGAATGCCGTCCTCATGACCGCCCATGGCGAGAATGCGCCGCTCGGCAAAGACCCCGTCGCGGTAGAGCCGCTGCACCTCCGCGGCCATGGCGGGCGTGCCATACGCCACGTGAGGCTCGGTGGTGGGCAGCCGCAGCTCCCGCGACCGGCGCCAGAGCACCGGGGTGTGGGCGTGCAGTACGCACCGGATGTGCGGACCCAGGTCGTAGGTTGCACCGTGGGTCAGCGACTCCGAGGACGGCTCGGTGCGGCCGTGGCTCTTCACCCAGTTGCGCCGCGGATCGTACCGCTCCACCAGGGCGAAGTCGTCCGGGCCGATGCAGCGCTTGCCCGACGTCTGCGTGCCGGTGATGAGGTAGCTCCGATGGCCCAGGGCCTCGCCGGGCCGTCCGACCCGCACGCTGGCGTTGCCATATCCCGCCCCGTCGTACCGGCGCGGGTCCTGGCCCACCAGCCCGGTCAGAGCCATGATCTCACGCCACGCAACCAGTTGGCAGATGAGCTCATGGAGCCGGTCATAGTCGATCGGCCGACTCTCGTGCTCCACTTCGAACTTGATGACCCCTTCCGGATGGGTCATGGCGATCGTGAGGCGGTTGCTCGCTCTGGGTAGAGCGAGAGGAGGCCGGCTTCGGAGGCCGGGCACATGCCACGTTCGGTGATCAGACCGGTGACCAGATCCCGCGGCGTCACATCGAAGGCGATGTTGAGGGCCGAACTCTCTGGAGCCCCAACCTGGACGGTCTCGATGTCTCCCCCCGCCGTCCGCCCCGTCACGTGGGTCACTTCGGTCATGTCCCGCTCCTCGATCGGGATGTCGGCCACTCCGTCGCGGATGGCCCAGTCGATGCTCGAATGCGGGACGGCCACGTAAAAGGGAATGCTGCTGCGGTGGGCGGCCAGCGCCTTGGGGTATGTACCGATCTTGTTGCAGACATCGCCCGACACCGTGGTGCGGTCCGTGCCCGTGAGGCAGAGATCGACCCTGCCGCGCTGCATGAGATGGGCCGCGGCGCTATCGACGATGATGGTGTGCGGAACCCCATGGGCGCCAAGTTCCCAGGCGGTCAGGCCGGCGCCCTGGTTTCGCGGACGCGTTTCATCGACCCATACATGCACACGGATGCCGGCGTCGAAGGCCTGGTAGACCGGGCTCAGCGCCGTGCCGTAATCGACGGTGGCCAGCCATCCGGCATTGCAGTGTGTCAGGATCTGCACCGGCCGACCCTGCTTCCGCTCCGCAATCTCACGAATGACGGGGAGACCGTGCTCGCCGATCTTCCGGCACGTTTCGACATCGTCCTCGGCGATCTCGCCAGCCTCCGCGTAGGCCGCCCGGACCCGCTCGCCACGAGGAAGCTCTCGCAGCACTGCCGACACACGATCGACGGCCCAGGCAAGGTTGACCGCCGTGGGACGGGTTCGACAGAGCGATTCGCCAGCCTGCTTCAGGGTGCTGTCCGACGCATCCTGTCGCGCGGCGAGTGCCATGCCATACGCGGCTGCGGCTCCGATCAGCGGCGCGCCGCGCACTTGCATCGTCCGAATCGCGTGTGCCACCTGGTCCACCGTTTCGAGGCGCATGAGACGGAAGCGATGGGGCAGCGCGGTCTGGTCGATGATCTCGACGGCCCAGCCATCGTCGGCGATTCGGATTGTCCGATAGGGGGACCCGTGGACGTTCATGGCCCAAAGATGGGGCGGACGACGCGTGGAATGCTAGCGACGGCGGCCCTCGGCGTTCGGGGCCCTGCGTTGAAGCTCCGAGAGGATCGCCCGTGCGTTGCCGTTGTCGGGGTTGAGCGCGAGTGACTTCCGATAATTGCGAATGGCGCGCAGCGTGTCCCGGGCAACCAGATAGCCCTCCCCCAGGCTGTCCCAGGTGTTGAAGCCACCGGGATAGGCCTCGGTATTGAGATGAAACACCGCGAGGGCAAGCTCGATCTCGTCCGCCCGCAGCAGGTCATACCCCAGGGTGTTGAGCACCCGCTCATTGAAGTCGTACACGGGCTCCGAGCCGCTCGTTCGACGCTGTTCATGGTACCAGTCGACCGTGGCCGCATAATTGGTCTCCGTGAGCCGCCGGATGACCTCCGTCGCCAGCGAGCGCGGATACAGCCGGACGAAGTCCAAGGGCGGTCCGTCGATCACGGTGTCGCGAATCTCCTCGCCACGCGCGAACGCCAGCACGGCTTCCACCAGGGTCGGTGAAGCCCTGACAAGGCCGTCATGGGTCACACCGCGCAGTACCAGCTGCTGTGACTGCTCGAATCCGGCTGCAACTGCGGCCGCGTTCCTTCCCGGTGTGCGCCCGTCCAGCGTTCCACTGATGAACAGCGTCGGGATGGCAGAGTGAATCGGAGCGCGAAAGTCATCGCTCAACCGGGAAAGGCCCGGCACCTGGCAGACATCGGGAAGCGGATAGTCGGCCGCGGTGCCGACCATCGACGCCGGCGCTTCCGATGCGATGCGCTCGACGCGCTCTGCCGACGCATACGATGCACAGGTTGTGGCGAGCGCCGCCGCCGACCAGCTCAGGCCGCGACGAAACCCGTACGCCCAGCGTCCCAAGTCGGTGAAGTCACCTCGAGACATCTCCACAATCGATGCCGGGATCCGCTCGAGCTCCCCTTGGCTCCCGATCGCATCCGCCAAGCGTTTCTGCAGATCCCACTTCCCCACCACCACGCGACGCTTCGGCAGCACCGCCACAGGCACCGGCTCGCGGTCGAGGCGATCGAGCACCTGCCGGAGCGTATCGAGGAGTGCCGGGTACCCTGCGTAGGCGGTGTCGCTCCCGGCCAGGTCGACCAGCTCCTGCAGCGCGGCATCGCCATCACTCGGCAGCGCCAGCGTCTGGTCGGGGCCCTGAATGCCGGCGAGGATCATACGGTCCACACTGGCCGGGTAGCGTCGCGCCATCTCCAGCGCCAGGTGGGTTCCGGATCCGAATGCCCAGAGCGTCAGTTTCTCCGCGCCCAAGGCCTGCCTCAGGTCCTCCAAATCGTTCACGCCGGCTTCGACAGTGTATCCAGAAAGGTCGATGCCACGGCGCCGCATGAGCTCGATGCACGAGGCTGCATGCTCGAGGACCCGCGAACGATAGCGTTCAGGACTGCCCGGACGATCGAGCGGCAGGTGGTCCTTCTCCGGGCACTGCATGGAATCGGCGGCCTGTCCGGTTCCCCTGAGCTCGAGCGCGATGACATCGGCGACCTGTCTCAGGGCAAGGACCATCGGCGCCAGGCTACCTTGCACCGCGCCGACACCAGGCTCGCCGGGGCCGCCCGCCAAGAATACGATCGGGGAGCCAGGATTGGTCGCCGTGTTCTCGAAACGCACCACGGGGAGGGTGAGCGTCCGACCCAGCGGATTGCCTCGAACCTCCGGCACCCGAAGCGTGCCGAGATCCACCTCAAGCCGCTGCCCGGCCAGCTGCAGGTCGCCGGACGCAAAGGTGAGCGTCTTGGCGGAGTCAGGCTCCTGGGCCGAAGCCGGCTGAGCCACCACGGCCAGGGCCATCATGAGGAGAGCCGGGCGCGTCGCCCGCGAGAATCGCCGAGTTTGATCCATCACTTCCCTGCCCTTGCTCGAAACATGTAGTGCACGGAAACTACGTGCATAAACTGGGGAGGTGCTGCCCTCATGAGTCTTGCCCAACACCACGCAGTGCGGGACGACCTGCCGGGGAGACGCGTGCCCAGCCCGGGCAGGCACACGCGGCACGCATCGTAGGCCCGGACCCGATGAAGATAACGGGCGCCCTCGACCATGCAGCCTCCGCAGACTGAACTCGAGCTCGACCACCTGCTCTCGACCCCGACCGAGGCGGTGGTCGAGGCCATGCGCGACCTGGACGGCGATGTGCTTGTTCTCGGTGTGTCGGGCAAGATGGGGCCCAGCCTTGCGCGGTTGGCACGACGCGCCTCCGAGGCCGCCGGTACGCACCGACGCATTATCGGCGCAGGGCGGTTCTCACGCCCGGGCACTCGACAACTTCTCGACCGGGCTGGTGTCGAGACCCTCGCCTGCGATCTGCTGGCCGACTCCGGGTTCGACGCGCTGCCCACGGTCGAGAACGTCCTCTATCTGGTAGGACAGAAATTCGGCACCGCCGGGGAGCCGACCCGGACGTGGGCCACGAACGCATACCTGAGCGGCGCGGCCATGCAGCGGTTTCCGGAGGCGCGGTGGGTCGTGCTCTCGACCGGGAACGTGTATGCCATGAGCCCGGTCGGAGGCAGTGGCGCCACCGAAACCGACTCTTTAGGGCCCGTGGGCGATTACGCGGTGTCGGCTCTCGCGCGGGAGCGTATCGTGGAGTTCTTCTCCCGTCAGAACCAAACGCCGGCAGCCGTGCTCCGGCTCAACTACGCAATCGAACTCCGCTACGGCGTGCTGCGGGACATCGCCGACCGAGTCTACCGCCGAGAGCCGCTCGACCTTTCCATGGGATGGGTCAACCTGATCTGGCAGCGTGACGCCAATGCGCGAATCCTTGCCGCCCTGGCCCACGCGGCCTCACCTCCCGTGGTGCTGAACCTGACGGGCGACAAGGTGAGCATCCGAGACCTGGCTCACCGCTTCGGTACGATCTGGGGCATCGAACCTCGCTTCAGCGGAGCGGAGTCCGACACCGCGCTGCTCAGCGATCCCGGTAGATCCTCCCGATTGTTCGGCCCGCCTGAGGTGACGGTCGAGCAGATGATCGAGTGGGTAGCCGGCTGGGTGGCCGCGGGAGGCAGGTCGTTGGAGCTGCCGACGCATTTCGAAGAACGACATGGCCGGTTCTAGCCCGAGCCGCTCAGGGCGCGAGCCCATGCCACCGAGCGCAATTTTGCGGCGGCTTCGCCAGGGTGCGGTAATTCCCGCCCATCCGTTGGCCCTGACCCCCAGCCGCCGGCTGGACGAGCGGCGGCAGCGGGCGCTCACCCGTTACTACCTCGCATCCGGTGCCGGCGGCGTGGCCATCGGGGTCCACACCACACAATTCGAAATCCACGATCCGAAGATCGGGTTGTTCCAGCCGGTGCTCGAGTTGGGGGCGGAGACCATCGCCGAGGCTCGGACAGCGCGGCGGCGGCGGTTCATTCGCATCGCCGGCGTCAGCGGTCCGACCCGTCACGCAGTAGCGGAAGCCGTCCTTGCCGCGGACTTGGGCTATCACGCTGCCATGATCAGCTTTCGAGATCTCCGTCGCGCCCCACTCGCTCGGCTGGTGGCCCGGGCCCAAGCCATCGCCCAGGTCATGCCCATTGTCGGCTTCTACCTCCAACCCGCCGTGGGTGGCCGCCGCCTGCCGCGAGACTTTTGGCACCGATTGCTCGAGATCGAAAACCTGGTTGCGATCAAGGTTGCTCCCTTCGACCGCTATCAGACGCTGGAGGTGGCACGCGCGGTATGGGAGGCGGGCCGTGCCGGTAACGTGGCGCTCTACACCGGGAACGACGATCACATCATCCTCGACCTGCTGACCACCTACCGCTTCGCTCCCCGGCACGCCCCCGTGCGCATGGTCGGCGGACTGCTCGGCCAATGGGCGGTCTGGACCCGCCGCGCGGTCGCGCACTGGAAGGCGTGCCGCCGTGCTCGTTCGAGTCGGAGACGGACCATACCCAAACTGCTGCTGAATCTGGCTGCACAGCTGACCGATGCGAACGCCGCGATATTCGATGCCGCCCACGGCTTCCGGGGCTCGATCCCCGGTATTCACGAGGTGCTTCGGCGACAGGGCCTGCTGCGGGGTCGCTGGTGTCTCGACCCCGGGTGTGAGCTGTCGCCAGGCCAGCGAGCCGAGATCGACCGGGTGCACCAGGCGTATCCCCACCTGACCGACGATCGGTTCGTCGCAGCACATCGTGATGAGTGGTTGCGGTAATCCATTCCCTGCTATGTTGAGATGCGACCAACTGGTTAGGATTCAATGATGCCTCGCCGCCCCTCCAGATCGACCTCGACCACATCGTTGCGCGTCCCGGGCAGTCCACCCGGCACCCTCATCGCGCATCCCGACGCCGCCGCGCCCACGATCCGGGTCGTGGCCTTCGGCCCGGACGATCTGGTTGAGGAGGAGGTCGTGGCGCCCGAACGAGTCCACCAGTTGATAGGGCACCATCCGGTCGTGTGGGTGAATGTCGACGGGTTGGGGAGTGCCGCGACAGTGCAGTCCATCGGGGAGCTGTTTCGACTCCACCCGCTCGCCCTCGAAGACGTGCTCCACACTCGGCAGCGGCCGAAGCTCGAAGATTACGACGATCACCTGTACATCATTCTGCTCATGGCCGAATATCACGAGCGGCTGGAAACTGAACAGATGAGCCTGTTCCTCGGTAAGAATTTTGTCGTAACCTTTCAGGAGTACCCGGGCGACTGCTTCGAGACGATTCGCAAGCGACTGCGTGAGAAACGCGGCCAGATCCGCAACCGGGAAGCGGATTATCTGGCTTACTCCCTGATCGATGCGGTGATCGACAGCTATTTCCCGGTCCTTGAATCGTACGGGGATCTCCTCGACAGCATCGAGCAGGACATCGGCAATCGGCCGACCGCCGACGCCTTGGGCGACGTCCAAACCACCAAACGAGAGCTGCGGCGGCTGCGGCGAGCGATCTGGCCGGTCCGCGATTTCCTGAGTACGCTCCAGCGGGAGCCCTCGCCGCTCATCTCCGAGCACTCGGTGGTCTATTTCCGCGACTGCAGCGACCACGCCGTGCGTATTTTGGACTTGGTGGAATCGTACCGTGAATGGAGCTCGGATCTCACGGAGTTGTTCATCTCGACCGTGAACATGCGGATGAACGACATCATGCGGGTCCTGACCATCATGGCGACGATCTTCATCCCGTTGACGTTCGTTGCGGGCGTCTATGGAATGAACTTCCGCCGGATGCCGGAGCTCGAGTGGAGCCTTGGCTATCCGCTCGTGATGGCCGGTATGGCGGGCGTGGGGATTGCGCTGCTGAGCTATTTTCGCCGTAAGGGCTGGCTCGGGGATGGCTCCCTGAGCCGACCGCCAGAGCCGTAGGAGGCCTCGAGCGCCTTCACACCTACTTCAGCCGGTATCCATCGATGATGATGTTGCTCTCCTTGCTTCAGGACTCGACCGCCGCGCTCAGCACCGGGGCGGGAAGCGTGTTTTCTGGCATCGCCAACCTCTTCGATGTCGATGTCGCATGGCTCGTGAGGCAGCTGCTCCGCGCCGGGATCCTCCTGCTGCTCGCCTTCGCCGCCCTCCGCGTCTCCAAGGGCCTCATGCACCGCCTCGAGCGGCATTTGTCGGAGGAAGAGGAGGGAACGGGCGAGCATTCCTACGAGGACGCCAGGCGGGCCCGCACCGTAGCCGGGCTGGCCTACAGCGTAGCCCGCATCGGCATCATCGCAACAGCGATACTGCTCGTCCTCAATTTGTTCTTTCCCATCGGCCCGCTCCTCGCCGGCGTCGGGGTCTTCGGGCTCGCCCTCTCGTTCGGCGCGCAGAGTCTGGTGCGGGACATGATCAGCGGGTTCTTCATTCTCGTGGAGAATCAATTCGGGGTTGGCGACATCATCGAAGTCGGAGGAACCGGCGGCGTCGTCGAGCGAATGACCCTTCGGATCGTCGCCCTCCGTGACGTGGAGGGCGTCCTTCACATCATCCCCAACGGCGAGATCAAGATGATCAGCAACAAGACCCGCGGATGGTCGCGCGTGGTCCTCGACGTCGGGGTCGGCTATGGGGAGCGGGTTGACGAAGTGATCGCCGTGCTTGCCGACGTCGGCCGCGAGTTCACGAAGGACGAGGAGTGGGCCGATGACCTCACCGCCGATCCGGTCGTGCAAGGTGTGCAGGGGCTGGCGGACAGTGCGGTCACTGTGCGGGTGGTCGTCGACACCAAACCCGGCAGACAATGGGAAGTCAAGCGGGAGCTCTACCGGCGCATCAAGAACCGCTTCGACTTAGAGGGCATCGAGATTCCATTCCCCCAACGGACCGTCCATCTCCGCGGCGGCCCCGCACCCACCCCGAGCCACTGAGATCGATTTCGGAGACGGGCTAGGGCGTTGGCGCCTGAGGGGGACGCTCCATTCCCGCCTTGATGATCGAGTCCGTCAACCGAGCGCGCCGCTCCGCGTCGATGGAATCCCACTGAGGCCCTTCGATCTTTACATTCACGGTCGGGAGCTTCTTCATCTCGGGTGCCTCGATCACGGTGCCCAGCCGGGGGAGGCTCGGACCGGTCATCCCCTGCGCGATCCGTGTGCCCGTCAGCGTTGGCCGCTCGCGGTTCAGCCGTTCCAGGATCCGACTGTGTCGCCCAATCCGCCGGGTCAGATCCACATACTCCTGTTCCGCCGCGGGGTTGGAGAAGAGCAATGTGCCGTCGGCCAGTCGATAGCGGCCGTATTGGCTCAGCAGCAAGCCGTAGGTGGCATCCATCGCCGACAGCAATGAATCGACCGTGCCGGCAACTGCGGCACGCTCCCGTTCGGACACCTCGACCCCAGGATGGGCCGCCTCAATCGCCATTTCGCGGCTGTGATACAACTGCACCGCATTCATGGTCGCCCGAATCTGGCTGAGCGCCGTCAGCAGCCCGGACTCGGTCTGCAGTCGCTGCGCGTCGAACATGCCATTGAAGTCCACGCCCGACATCACCGAGTCGAACTGCGCCCTGGCGCCAGCGTAGGCGGCCACGTACGCCGTTTCGGAAGAGCTGGAGTTCCGCTTCGGTGGAGTTGCTGCGGCACTGCCGCCTGCCACCGCACGGGTCGTGGCCGGCAAGACCGCTTGGTTACCACGCGTCGCGTTGGCCGCGGCTGGCGCCATGGCCGAATCGGCCGGCGGTGGAGTTGTGGAGCTCTCGCCGGCATCCTCGGCACCCCCAGTCTTGCCGCCGAGCAGGCTGAGCCCCAACCAGCCGACCACAACGATCCCAAGCAGACCCGCGCCGGCGACCACCTTCCGGCCCAATCCGCGCGACCGATCGGCACGCACCGGGCTCCGGCCGCGTATCGGAGCTGGTGAGACCATTTCTGGGAATTCGAGGTCGGGCAACCACTCCTCGGCCTCGCCGGTGAGTCCATCGCTTGAATCCGGCAACGTACTCGCCGCGGGCGCGTCGAAGTCGCCCAAGCCCATCTGCACGAGTCTCTCAATTGGCGCCGGAGACAGAGGCACCGCTGGCGTAAGCACGTTGGACGCGGGATCCGCCTCGCCATGCACCGGCTCCGGGACGCGGCTGGACTCGGACGCGGCGGCGGAAAGTTCAGATTCGAGCGGCAGCGGCTCGGGTCCCAGCGCAAAGTCGAGATCGGCCGACTCGTCCGAGTGGTCGTCCGGCTCCAAGAGCGGCAGGCCGTCGAGCGACTTGCTATGGGGGCGCCGCCAACTCGGCTTCGGAGTCTCAGCGGGAAGCTCTGGCGGAAGGGACGGCGGCGGCGTGGGCCGATCCGGCTTCGATTCGCGGGCCCAACGGGTTCGACGGGTGGTACCCGACGTCCGGTTGCGGGCCGTCGGGTGGGCTGACTGGCCCCCGATGATCTGAGTAGCCCGCTTGTAGTCTGGATGGACCGTGATCGGGAGCCATTTCTCGGCCTGGGCGTGATAGATCTGTGCCGTGTTGCTCACCACCCCGCTCCCGATTGCGTAGAGCAGGTCCTCGATGTTCTCCAAGACGGTTTCTTCGCCGGATTCCAGCATTATGCGGTACATAGGACCCGCCTCGTCAGTCGTGCGCTACGTGATTGTTAAAGTATTGTCGGACAACGACTTACCATCGATCGCCCAGCCATGATCCTCCATGCAGTACCCTGCACCAATTATGCCGGAATGAAGGTGCCTTAAAGATAACCACAACAACCTGGGTGGTAATTATCTAAAAACTTGTAAGACAATATCTTAGATGATCTACGTCAATTTGCAGAACCGGTCATTTTCTTGACCATCTGATCTGGACAACTGACCAGACCACCGCGGCCTGCAAGACCCGGTGGAGCACCCGGGCAAGGACGGGAGCGATTCTTGCTGATCCGGTCATGGCTCACACCCAAGGACACCCCGTCACCGAGGGAGACCGGTTCGACGATGCCCCAGGCGAAGATCCGATCCGCCAAGGCGGTTGGGCTCAGGTACATCACGGATTCCGAGCCCGGCATCCGGCGCGAGTGGGCGGACGAGGGGTTCCGGTACCGGAGCCCAAAGGGCGTGCTCATCCGCGACGCGGCGACGCTCGAGCGGATCCGCTCGCTGGCCTTGCCGCCCGCCTGGACCGACGTGTGGATCTGCGCCACCGAGGACGGCCACATTCAAGCCACCGCTCGCGACGCGAAGGGCCGAAAGCAGTACCGCTACCACCGCCGATACCGGGCGATGCAGGACGAAACCAAGTTCAACCGGATGCTGGAGTTCAGCCGCCATCTCCCTCGCATTCGCCGACACGTGGAGCGGGACATTCGGCGCGACGGCTTGCCGCGCGAGAAGGTCCTGGCAACGGTGGTGTGGCTGCTGGAGCGCACCCTGTTCCGCGTCGGCAACGACCAATACGCCCGCAACAACAAGTCGTTCGGCCTGACGACACTCCGGCGACGCCACGTGGATGTGACCGGGTCGGAGGTCCGTTTTGAGTTTCGCGGCAAGAGCGGTGTCCGACACGCCGCGTCCATCACCGATAAGCGGATCGCCCGGATCGTCCAGCGCTGCCACACGATTCCGGGAGAAGAGCTGTTTCAGTATCTCGATGAGGACGGCCGCCGCGTGACGGTAGACTCCGGCGACATCAACCAGTACTTGCAGCGCGCCTCAGGCGGCGAAGAGCTGAGCGCCAAAGACTTTCGGACCTGGGCCGGAACCATGCTTGCCGCTCGCGCACTCCGGGACGTCGGACCGGCCGCCAGCCTCCGGGAGGGAAGATCCAACATCGTCAAAGTCATCGATGGGGTGGCCAAGCTCCTCGGCAACACGCGGGCGGTCTGCCGCAAGTACTACGTGCATCCGGTAATCTTGGAGCAGTACTTGGCCGGGCAGGTCATCCCGCCTTCACCGCCATCCACGACCCCGCGGTTGTCGCGGCGGGCCCATGAGCTTCGTGCCGACGAAGAAGCGGTGCTCCAGTTGATCCTAAGCTCGGCCTGACCCACCAACAAAAACATCCGCGACCCGACATCGGACCGCGGATGCTCAGCCTCGGCAACGAGGGGTATCAGAACCGAGGCATTCTATTGTCCTGCCCAGAGTCCACGGGTGGGTCCACATGAACCACGTCCCCGGCGAATCCCGATCCCGCGAGCCTCTTCGGGCGTGTATGCTCGAGCCAGCCCCGCGAATTCATAGGGCTCGTCGAGGCGTACATGCCCCGGCCGGCTCAACACGATTGGCTCAGGCGTCGGGGCGCCAACGGTGCTACCACTGGGCAGTGCCGCGACTCGAACCGCCGCGGCGATCGGAGTTTCGCGGAGTGGCGAGAGCCCAACCGTCAGAGCCTCCGGCAAAGCGGCCGCTGCCGGCCAGAGGGTATACGCTCCCCGCTCGGTCACGGAAACCACCGGCTTCTCTCCCGCCGTCTCAGAACGAACCGGCGCCTCATTCACCTCGAGCCGACCGAGTTCCATCGCTGAGACCGACAGAACCTCGGCGTCGCCCGTCGGCAGGGTCAGATCGCGAGCGTCTTCCGCGTGGTCCAGCTCGCCGGACACCTGCGCCCCGCGGCCTGCTCCACCGTCGGTGAGGCACGCGGCCGCCGACATGCAGAGCGGAACCACAACCCATTTCATCGGTATCGTCAAAGGCGGCTCCTCGATGGCTGGTGACGTCCGGGGCCGGGCCGCTCGCACACGGCCTCAGCCGATCACCCGGTGTGCCCCTTTCTCGCCGGGAGATGACCACCCGAACGGCGGGGAATTCCCTGCCGTTTGGCCCCCGGTGTTACCTTGTCTTCCGATTTCGAGACTCGAGTAGGCCCTCCCGGCACGCGGAATGCCCATGTCAACGTACCGGATGTCGCAGGACTGGTTCGTGACGACCATGACCGGCATCATTCTCATCCTGTTTGCCCTGCTTGCTGTGAGCGTCTGGCTGGCGTTTGCCACGGCGCCCCGGGGAATCAGCGCGCTGGCACTCCTCCTCGTCATCACCGTCTGCGTTGCCATAGCGGCGGTGGCATACCTCTACACTCCGACCGCAATCGTTCTGACCGACGACGGCCTCCGAATCGAACGGCCCATCGGGGCCGTGGAGTTTTCCTATGCCGTCGTGCGCACCGTCCAATCGAGCGAGGCGTGGCTCGGGACGTCGTTCAAACGGCCTCCCGGTGGCAACAGCGGCTTCTTCGGCATCTGGGGTGCGTTCAGCAGCCGGACCTTGGGCATTTACGCGATGTACGGCACCAAGGCCCGCGGGGCCGTGGTCATCACGACGACCGACGGGACGATCGTGGTGACCCCGGACGAACGAGATCGCTTTACCCGCGAACTCCTGAGCCGTGCTGCGGCACGTAACCAGGCCTGATCGCAGCTGCCACCGATTTGCTAGCCCCCGTCCGGGGCAGGATACCCAACCACCAGACCAGCGATCTGGGTGGGCGGAGCATTGGGGTTGTTGGCCCGCTCGGCGAGATGCTCCGAGGCGAGTTCCGCCTGCGCCCGCTGCTTGACCCACGCCGCAACGGGCTCCGACACGTCGAACTCCCGCGTGTAGTGGGCCACCGTGCGCTCGAGCGACAGGTGGCCGGATAAGAGCTGCGCAAGGTTCAAGACATTGGTCACGTGGGTGTCCAGCACTTCGTCCGCGGCGCGCGCTCCGACCAGTCGCGCGAGTTCGAGTGTCTCCGCCTGAAAGCGATGTCGGGAGCGCACGTGCTTGAGGAGCAGGTCGAGCCGGGACCACGGCCGTGGCCCAGTGGCCGGGCCCCCGATGCGCGGCGGCAGCCACGCCAACTCGATTCCGCTCAAAGCTCGGCTCCGCACCGCCTCTTCCATCGGGCCTGGCACCGCCACGACCCGGAAGTACAGATCGAGCGCGCCGAGCACCGGCAGTCGCGGCGCGAACTCATGAATGAACTGCATGGCCTGGGCGGTGTGGGTAGCGATCAGGGATTCCCACGCCGCGGCGTGCGCCATGCGAAGCCTGAGCCTGAACGACGGCGGGAATTGGCGGGTCGACATCTGGCTGGGTACGACCATGCGCGCCTCGCGAATCCCGGTGGGGCTAAGCAATGGCTGGCTCCTCGCTCCCACCGACTCCAAGCAGTAGCGCCAGCCATCCCCGGAATTGGACTCGGTTCAGTAGCCCATAAAATAATAGACGTCTAAGGAGTCGAGTTCCTTCCAACAATCTAGTACAATCCGTTATGCCATCAAGGATTACATAATTGTCACCCAAACTCACTTGAGTGTATGATTATTTGTCGCTCTGTGTTGGATGGGCTGGTGCTTCAAAGGGGCGTATTGGCGCCCTCTCCTTTGCGAAATCGTCACAGGTTGAAACAAAGCGCGGGATGCCCCCGTCCGGTCCCGAGTCCAGGAACGAGGAGCGTCCCGCGTGTGGAAGATCGTGTTCGGTTTCTTGGTCGAAAAAGTCTGGCGTTGGATCCTCCGCATCTTCAGGTAGAGGACCCCGGTCAGTTCCCTCCTCGCATGCCACGGACCAACCGCTCGACCAGGCTCGAATCGGCCGGGAGCAGCCCCGCGGCCGGAAGCCGCCGGAGGAGGACCGCCCACCGAGCATCGGACCGATACGCTCGCGCAAGGTAGGCCACGCCCTCATCCACCCTCCCCGCTCCTGCCAACGTCACTCCGGTCCAGAACGCCGCCTCGCCATTGGTCGCATTATCCGGCACGAGGGTGGTTGCCTTGCCATAGGACACCAAGGCCCGCTCGAGGTCGTTTTGGGTGACGTGAGCGTCACCCTCGTTCAAGTGCTCATAGGCGCGTGCAAGCCGCACCAGACGACGCAGTTCACCAACAGGATCAGGATGGTCCTCGACCCTGAGGTCGAATCTGCGGTCAACCCAGGGACGCCCCGTGCCGCTGCCGCGGACGACCAGGAGTGCCGCCGACTGGCGGCCGCGGATGTCGCCCCCTTCGCCCTCGGCAGCGATAAGCGCCGCGAGCAAGCGATCGGCCAGGTCGCCACTCGCCGTTTCATATGCCCGTGCCATCGCGTCCCAGACGGTAGGCCGCTCCATGAGATTGGCTTGCACGGAATACTGGGCGCCCAACCGTTGCCCGGCCGCCTGGATGGACCGGCTCCCAGTGTGCGCCGCAACCCTCCCCTGGGCATCGATCATCGCGACTTGCCGGACCATCGAATCGGCATCGGTCGATACCAGCGCCTTGAGAGCCTCGGGAGCGGTCCGCCCGAGCCGCATGAGTTCGAGCCCCAACGGCCCATAGCCGGGCTCGATGAACGATTGGGTCGCCACAGCGCCGACGCCGGCCTCGGCCCACGGCACCAACGGGCCGACCGAGAACCAGTGGGATTGGACCGCGACTCCGAGTTCCCCGGTGGCCGAGTCGCGAGCCACGATCGAGTAGGTCGAAACCGGCCTGAGCGGCCGTTCTTGGGCCCGGGCCGGCGACGGTGCCAGAGCCAGCGCCGCTAGGCCAACTGCCAATCCCCGGTGCATGGAACCTCCTGTATGCGAATGACCCGCGTGAAAGTCGCGTCGCGCCCCGCGGTGGAACTTCGAAGCGTCAGCCTCCCGATGAGCAACGACTTAAGTCACTATAGCTCAATGGTTTAATTGCCAGTCCTCTCGGTGTGGGCCAGGTGAAACAATATGGGGCAAACATTCGTTACGGTATGAAACGAGCGGTGAATCGGTCACCGCCCACATGATCCGAGGTCTTCCCATGCGACGTTACTGGATCGGCATCGCGTTCGGTGTTCTGGCTGTCTTCGTCTCCGGGTTGGTGATCATGCGCGCCGGCCGTGAGGGCGCACGGATGGTCGAACGCACCCTGGAATCTGCTGACCCGATCAGCATCCCGCTTGCCTTCGTGCCCTTCAGGCTCGGCGGTCGCGAGGTAGGCACCATTCGTGAGGTCCAGTTCCTTCGTAGCTCGCCCGAGGTCGTCCGCGGCGTGGATCTCGACGTCCGGGTCGAGGATCGGGCGGTGGTCGACAAACTGCGGGACTGCACCCTGGCAACCAGCGGTATTGGGAACTTCAATCCGAAGACTTCCTTCGAGTGTCTGGACCAGACGGTGGCCCAGAGCGGCGAGTTCGTCTCGTTCGGAACGGTGACGGTGGAAGAAACCGGCATTGTCCGATCGCTCTTCATCCCAGCCAAAGAAGTAGCACGGTGGCAGCACGATGACCACGCCCAGCATGTTCAGCCGCAGGCCATGGCGCAACTAGCGCAGGCAATCGCCCAGATCAAGGCGGACTCGGGCGGCCTTACGATCAACGTGTGGGATGCGCTGAAGCAGGCCGGCCTTCAGTTCAAGGCCGATTCCGATGGTGCCGTCCTGCACATTGCGGACGAAACCAGCGGCGCCAAGTTCTTCATGCGGGCGGATTCCTCGGGCGTGGTCATCGATGCGAAGGGTGGCGCCGATTCCTCGAAACTCCAGTTGAAGGCCGACTCGTCCGGTCTGCTCCTCAACATTCACGAGGGATCCAAGTCCACCACCCGGAGCGTGTCCAAGCCCTGATCGGGTTCGAGACATCCATCACCGAGCGCGAGAATCCGAGCCTGCCCTTCGCGGCGGGCTCGGTGCGTTAGGCCTCCTACTCGAGCTCCGACTCGCCTTCCGTCAGCTCCCGGCGCTAATTTGGTGAGCCATGACTACGATCCCTGGACCGCTCGCCGCCGCCCTGGCCAGCCGCTATCAGATCCAGCGGGAGCTGGGACGGGGCGGGATGGCCACGGTGTACGTGGCGCGAGACATCAAGCACAATCGCTCGGTCGCCATCAAGGTGCTCCGCTCGGATCTCGCCGCAACGTTGGGACCTGACCGCTTCCTGAAAGAGATCGAGATCGCGGCCCAGCTCACTCACCCCCACGTCCTGACCCTCATCGATTCGGGCGAGGCCGCCGGGTTCCTCTACTATGTCATGCCGTTGGTCCAGGGAGAGTCGCTGCGGCGGCGGCTCGAACGAAGCGGAATTCTGGCGCTGCCCGAAGCGCTCGCCATCACACGCCAAGTAGCCGACGCGCTCTCCTACGCCCACCGCAAAGGCCTGGTACATCGGGATATCAAGCCCGAGAATATCTTGTTCTCCGAGGGCCACGCCGTGGTGGCCGACTTCGGCATCGCCAGAGCCGTGGGCTCCGCCGGGGTGCGGCACCTTACCCGGACCGGCGTTCCGCTCGGCACGCCGGGATACATGAGTCCCGAACAAGCCATCGGGCGCACCGACATCGGTCCGGCCGCCGATGTCTACGGCCTGGCGTGCGTCACCTACGAAATGTTGATCGGAAGCCCGCCCGACATGTGGCCGTCGGATGAAGCCCTTCGGCTGGAGCGCTTCATCGACGCCCAGCCGGAACACCGTGACCGGCTCGAGGCCCTGCCGAGCCAGGTGGAGCGGGCGCTGGTCAAGGCACTCGCCCTTCGACCCGAGCAGCGGTTCGCGACCCCGACGGAGTTCGCCGAGGCGCTGGAACGACCCATGGGGGTGCGGCGCTACAGCAGGACCGAGGTCGACCAAATCGTCGGTCGTGCCGCCGACCTGCAGGCGAGCAATCCGACCCAAACTGATGCACTGACCCTGGGCACGGTGCAGCAGATCGCGGCGGATGTCGGCATTCCTTCCCAGCACGTGCGCTCCGCCGCCCGCGCGATGGAACCGCACAACCAGGCTCCTGCTACTCCGAACCCGTTTCTTGGCGGCCCAACCACGCTTGACATCGAGTGCACCGTCGATGGGGAAGTCCCGGAGTCCGAGTATCTCCTGTTCGTCGAAGAGATACGGAATACGCTTGGACACGTGGGCAGTGTCAGCACCCTCGGCAAGTCGCTGACGTGGAACAGCGCCGCCATGGGGAATGTCGCGCGGGACGTTCACGTCACCATCACTCCTCGGGCCGGCCAGACCAGAATCAGGATCAGCGAGAGGATGCGCAACTTCGCCGGCGGGACATTCGGTGGAATCATGGGCGGAATGGGCGGCGGCGGCATGGGTATCACACTGGGCGTCGGCATGGGTGCCCTGGGTTCTCCCGTGGCCGCCGGGATCCTGACCGTGGTTTGGGTCAGCGGGTCCTACCTGTTGGCCCGGACCATCTTCCGGAATGCAACCCGCAAACGGTACCAAGAACTCCAGGGCCTGGCCGACCGGCTCGCACAACATAGTGCGGACGCCGTGCGGGCGGCGCTGCCCCGCGGAGTGTGATCGCCCTAGTCCCGCCGGCGCTCATCGCGGTGGCGTCGCCCTTTCCGAGGGGCTATTCTGCGAAGCGAGCAGAGCGCATCCGCCAGGTCCTTCAACGACCATGAGGTGTCAGTGGAGCCGCCTGAATCGGCACCAGTTCTCGTTCGACGTGACGGTGCGGTCACCATCCTGACCCTGAACCGGCCGGCCCGTCTCAACGCAGTCAGCCTTCCTCTGTACGACTCGCTGACCGAATCCCTGCGCACCATCTCGAGCGACTCCTCCACCCGCGCCGTGGTGATCACCGGAGCCGGACGAGCATTCTCGGTGGGTGCCGACCTCAAGGCGCACGGCGAGACGGAGCCCACCCCGGACGAGCGGCGATACTACATCGCGGCCGCGCAGCAGGCCAACCGACAGCTCCAGACGCTGCCGAAACCGGTGGTCGCGGCAGTCAACGGCCACGCGATCGGCGCCGGTCTGGAACTCGCGCTCTCATGCGACCTCATCATCGTGGCGGAAGAGGCCAAGCTTCGGCTTCCCGAAATCGCGCTGGGCACCTTCGTGGGTGGTGGAGTGACGTACACGCTGGCCGAACGTGTGGGCCTTGCCAAGGCCAAGGAATTGGTGCTCCTCGCGGACTTCATCGAGGGGAAGGAAGCGGCTCGGCTCGGATTGGCTAACCAATGCGTTCCAAGCGCACAGGTGAGGGAGACCGCGACGAGCCTGGCGGCAAGGCTCGCCGCCATGGCTCCACTGTCACTCGCCTTGGCCAAGCGGCTCTTCGATCGCGCGGGCGCGATCGACCGAGACGCGGCGCTGGCCGAGGAAGGCGAGGCGCTCCTCGAATGCATGCAGACGCGCGACTGGCGCGAGGGAATCAACGCGTTCCATGAACGACGCGAGCCACGTTTCACCGGTTCCTAGCATGAGGGCGTCGCTCGGCGCGGTGCTCGATCCCGAGTCGATTGCCATCATCGGGGCCTCGCGCGACCCCACCAAACGCGGGTACCAGGCCATCAAGACCCTGCTGGCCTCCGGCTTTGCCGGCAGGCTCTTTGCCGTCAACCCGGCTGGCGGCGAGATCCTGGGTGTTCCCGTCGTCACGTCGGTCGAGGAACTCCCATGCGCTCCCGATCTCGCGTTCGTCTGCACTCCGGCGGCGGCGGTCCCGCACGTGCTGGAGGCGTGTGCCCGTCGCGGGATCCGTGGCGCCGTCATCTCCGCGGTTGGCTTCCGCGAGTCCGGCGAAGAAGGCAGCGACCTCGAGCGCCGGATTCTCGAGATCGTCCACCGCACGGGGCTACGGCTCGTGGGGCCCAATACGGCGGGCGTGCTGAACGCGGCTTCGGGCCTCAACCTGGTCGGGGTGCCCGATGTCCCCGCCGGACACCTCGCGCTCTTCTCCCAGTCGGGCAACGTGGGGCTCGAGGTCCTGCGAGAGTGCATACGAGACGCGCTTGGGATATCGCTCTACGTCGGCGTCGGCAACGAGTCGGACATCGCGTTCCACGAATACCTCGAATACGCCTCAACCGACGGCCACACCCGCGTCGCGCTGATGTATGTGGAAGGGTTTCGCGATGGCCAGCGATTCATCGACGTCGCCCGTGGGTTGAGCAAACAACTCCCCATCGTGCTGCTCAAGGGCGGCCGCTCTCCGCGGGGCGTAGCGTCGGCACGATCACACACCGGTGCCATCGCCGGGTCGTATCCCGTGCTCCGTGCCGCCCTCCGCCAGAGCGGGATCATCGAAGTGCAACGATCGCACGAACTCGTCCCGGTCGGCTTCACACTGGTCAATCAGCCGGTGATGCAGGCAGGCAGCGGGGCCGTCATTCTCTCCGACGGCGGTGGCCACGGTACGTTGGCCGCCGATGCGCTGGCCGAACTCGGCGTGGAGCTGGCTGAGCTTGGGCCTGCCACTGCCCGACGGCTGAAGGATCTGCTGGGCCGGGCGGCGAGCGTCTCGAATCCGATCGACGTGGCGGGTGCAGCCGATCGCGATCCGGCAGTACTCGCCCGGGCGTTGGAGATTCTGGCCCCGGACCCCAACGTCGGTGGCGTGCTGATCGTCGGACTCTTCGGCGGCTATGCAATCCGTTTCGCGCCGGAGCTGGCATCGAGCGAGAGCCGCGCGGCCGAAGAGATGAGCAGCATCATGGCGGCCGCGGGCAAGCCGCTGGTCGTCCATTCCCTCTATGCCGGCGGACCCTGCGAACCACTCGCGCTGCTCCGCCGCCACGGTGTTCCGGTTGTCACGGCGCTCGAGATCGGGGCACGTTGCCTCAGGGCCACCTACACCCGGGGGCGATTTCTCCAGCGCCGGCCGCTTCCTCCGGCTCCGCTGGAGCCTCGGCGAACCGAGCCCCCCGCGATTACCGCGGCCCGGCGGGAGGGGCGCAGTACGCTCATGGAAATCGAAGTCCGCGAGCTACTGGCCGAGCAGGGAGTCCCGGTCGTTCCTGCCATCTTCGCCAAAACAGCCGACCAGACCGCACAGGCCGCCGCCCAGCTGGCCCAGCCCGTGGTGCTCAAGATCGTCTCACCCACCCTGTCCCATAAGACCGAGGCAGGCGGAGTCGCCCTCGACATCGAGGGTGAGGACCAGGCGCGCCAGGCATTCAATCAGATCCTCGAGGCGGCAGCGCACTACGCGGTTGCGCGCGGCGTGGCCCCGGATCTCCGGGGCGTCTTGGTGTCGCCCATGCTCCCGTTGCCCTTGGTGGAGCTGATCGTGGGCGTCAAGCGCGACCAGCAATACGGCCCGGTCCTCACGGTGGGCGCGGGGGGCATTGCCGTCGAAGTGCTGCAGGACGCGACGCATCGCAGGCTCCCGGTCAACCGAGACGATGTCGCGGAGATGCTGGAAGAGATTCAGTTGGCCCCGCTCATCGCCGGCTTTCGCGGCCGTCCCGGCGCCGATCGCCAGGCCTTGGTCCACGCGATCCTGGGCGTGGCTGCCTGCGCCCTCGCGCATCCCGAAATCGAAGAAATCGAGGCCAATCCCGTCTTTGCCTATCCCGACCGCGTGGTGGTGGTGGATGCGCGCGCCTTCCTCCACGACCTCCGCGACGCCGCGCGACGGACCGGCCCGGTCCCACGCGACCCGACCGACCGTCGAGAGGTCTAGTCGTCCGGAGCGGCTCGCCGCGCCGACTGCCAGGATTCTTCCGAAGCGCCGTGCTCAACGACTGAACAACGGGAGCGAAAGGAGCCGGCAACCCAGAGGGTGGCCTATATGGCCGGAGGAGCGGCCGTGCCGTACCCGGTGAGCTCGACGTACCCGACTCCCAATGGTCGCCCGCTGTCATCGGAAACGACGACCGAGCCTTCCCAGTAGAAGAGTCCGGGAATGAGGCGGCTGACGTTCTCCTGATCCGGAAACTCAGCCGTGACGACGAACGAGACCCCGTCGTCGCGGGCCCCGATGCGCCAACGGATCGGGTACTCCGCGCCCGTTGTCGGGCTGCGCCAGGTATCGAGAACTTCCACGTCCCACGCATCTCCACCCTGGAAACGCGGCGTTCCCTCTGGGCTCACGACGGTCGCCCGCGCGAAGTCGGTGATCCCGTCACGGTCTCGCAGCTGATAGAGCATCACGTCTCGGCCATCGTTCAGCCGGAGGCTGAACCAGTCCCACCCTACCTGGTCTCCCGTCAGCTGATTGGACCCGAATTCCTTGTCCATCCAGCTCTCACCGCCGATCGTGTACTCCTTCCCGTCGATAGTGACCGTGCCGCTCGTGCCGAGCCGCGTGAAGCTGTAGTACAAGCTCGCCGCCGTTTGGCCGTTGCCCTTGCGGCTGTAGCCATTGGGACCCTGAAACACCAACGGTTTCTCCGGCCGCGTCTCGAGAGCAAATGCGAATCCGGCGCGGTCATCGATCGCATTGAAGGCAAAGCGCTGGTCAACCCAGCGTAGTTCCCACACGCCATCGGTACCGGCTGGTGCGCGACTCCATGCGACCACGCTGTCTTGCGGTTGGGGGAACCCTCCGAGGAACCCGTTGGCCCGGTATACCAGCTCGGAGAATCGGTGCGTTCCGGTCGCGAGATCAGTCAGCGCGGCGTGCCCCATGACCAGATCCGTCACGGCCCAGGTGGAGTTGATCGGCAAGGAGTCAGGGCTGACTCCGACCCGAAAGAATGTGAACTGATAGCCGAATCGCCGGGTCGAGTCCGACGTGTCCGTCAGCTGGCCCGTGAAGTACCACCACTCCGTCTTGTAGCCGGCGTGTGCCCAGTGGTCTCGGGGAAACTGCCACTCGAACCCCGGCTTGGCAGAGGTCCAGTCCGGCGCCTGCGCGTGTGCCGGGCTGCTGCTCACGGCGGCGAGCATGAGCCAAAGGCCGGCCCCGGTGCGCGGCATGCGAGAGAGACGCGCTATCCCCGCGTCCGGCATCACAGGTCGTCCCTGCTCAATTCGGTCGCGGGGGTGCGAGAGGCGCGCAGGGCCGGAAAGAGGCTTGCGACAACGGCGGCCAAGAGAATTGTCCCCGCTTGTTGCACTAGTTCGAGCACCGGCCAGTGGAACTGGATGGTCCAGCCAAAGTAGGAGCGGTTGACGACGTAGATCAGGATGCAGGCGAGAATCAATCCTCCCACGGCACCCAGGACCAACGCCACGACGCCCATCGCCAGGCCCTTGCCCACGAAGATGCGAAAGATCTGGTGCCGGGTGGCTCCCAGGGCGCGGTAGAGTGCCAGTTCGGACAGGCGCTCACGCGCCAGGACCACCAACGTGAGCGCGATCCCTGCGGCGGCCACGATCAAGCTCATTGCCTGAAGGATGCGCGTGATGGCAAACGTCTGATCGAAAATGTTGAGCACTTCGGCCCGGAGCTGTCGGTTGCTACGCACCTGGAGCGGAACGTCCGGATACCGTGCTCGAATCTGGTCGACCATGGCCTCCGCATCGGAGCGTTGGTCGAGGTAAAGAGCGATGTTGCTGATTTGTCCGGGACCGAACTCCCGGTCCATGGTGCGGAGGTCGATGACCGCCGCTCCCGATTCGTTCCCGTAGTCGTAATAGACGCCGGCAACGGGAAGCGCCACCGCACCGCCGGGCTGGCTCACGGCGAGGGTATCCCCGACGGCAATGCCCAGCCTGCGGGACAAGGGCTCGCTGATCAACGCGGCGCCGCGATCACGCACCGCGGCGCCGGCCGCGCTGTCGTTGCCCGCCAGCAGAGAGAATCGACCCGCGAGGGGAAGCGACAGGTCGACGCCGGCAAGAAAGATGCGACGCCCTCCGATGGTTGGGGACAGTGCCCGCAGGCGATCGACCGCGACGACCCCCGGCAAGGTGCTCAGCGCTGCCACCAATTGGTCATCCAACGGCGCGGCGCTGACGGAGCGAGCCCACGATTCGGACGTGATGTACACATCCGCGCGAACGGTTGTGCCGATCCAGACATCGACCGTGCGGCGGAAGCTCCCCACCATCAGGGTGATCCCGACGAGCATGCTGACGGCGATGGCGACGGAGGCGACTGCGATGGATGTGGTCTGGAGTCGGGCTCCAAGGGTCTTCAGACTGTACGCAAATCCCAGGTGACGAACGCGAACCGGACTGGTCAGCGCGCCGATCACCCGGGGCGTGAGGAGCGAAAGGCTGACCAGGAGGCTCACGGCCAAGACAAACCCCGCCGGACGCCACCCGTGCCCCAGGGTCACGTACCAGAGCGCCGTCAGAGCCAAGAGCCCGATGCCGGCCAGCAAGAGCGGCCCGGCGGCGGTCTTCAACCGCTCATGCAGAGTAAACGGCGTGAGCAGAGAACTCGGGTCGCGGCGGCTCATCTCGATGGCTGGTTGCAGTGCGGCGATCAGTGCGCCTCCGACCCCGATGGCCGTCGCCAGCGCGTAGAGTGTTAACGGAAGCTCCAGGGTCTCGATTTCGTTCAGCAAATAGAGATTGGAGATCGTGGCGCTGACGGCCTCCACGTTCGCCGCCGCCACCCAATACCCCAACGGCAACCCGACTGCCACACCGACTGCCCCCAGGAGCGCCACTTCTGCCAAGATGATGGTCAGCACCTGGCTTCGCGTGGCGCCGAGCGAGCGCAGCAATCCGAATTCCGCCCGGCGCCTGACCAAGGAGGCCTGGGTGCTGCTGAACACCAGGAACAGACCGACGAACAAGCTGATCAGGCTCAGCGCGGTAAGGTTCAGCCGGAAGGCCCCGAGCAAATTCGAAGCTTGTTGTTCTCGTTGGACCGGGGTGAGCACCTCGACGCCGGGGCCGAGCGCGTCACGGAGCCGGGCCCGGACGGTTTCCACCGGTGCCCCGTCTTGGAGGAGCACATCGATTTGGCTGATTGCTCCCGGCGATCCAAACAACGCCTGGGCCTGCGCAATATCCATGACTGCCAGCTTACTGCTCGCGAGCGGCGCCACGGATTGGAAATCCACCAGCGCTCCGACCACGAGCGTCACGCGTCGCGAACCGGCGGATACCGACATCGTATCTCCCACCGCTAGCCCCAGCACGCCGGCGAAGCTCGGTGTCAGTGCGACCCAGCCAGGGACCCTGAGAGCGGCGCCGAGATCGCCGACCCCGGGATCGACCGGCAGGCCGGAGCTTTGGAACAGGTCGACGCCGACCACCTCGAGGAACGCCTCGGCGCGCCCGGCTAGCGCGACCGCCGTCCGGTAGGCCGGCCAGGCGGCCGCGACGCCGCTGTCGGCGAGGACCTTCACGTACAGGTCCTCGGGAAACGTGACCGTCGTTCCCACAATCGACAGATCCGCTTGCCCGCTCACGGCTTCGAGACTGCCCCGGAACGCGGCAAGGGCATTGCGGTTGATGATCTGAATCGACAAGACGGCCGCAACACCCAGCGTCACGCCGAACGCGGTCAGGAGAAAGAGCGCCTTCCCTCGCTTGAGGCGGGCCCGAACGGTGGCGAGGAGATACCGTATCACGCGCGAGCGAGCCTCCCGCTATGAAGCGACCACACCGTGTCGGCTCGGCTTGCCATTTCGGCGCTGTGCGTCACGAAGACCAGGGTCGCGCCCTCATCGCTGACCAATTGCAGCATGAGGTCCATCACGGATCGCCCGGTCAGGTCATCGAGATTGCCCGTTGGCTCGTCGGCGAGCAGCAGGCTGGGGTGTCGGACCAGGGCACGACAGATGGCCACCCGCTGCATCTCCCCGCCGCTCAGCTCCTGAACCGAATCCTCGGCACGGTCCGCCAACGACACCCGCTCCAGCAAATCGCGGACGCGCGGCTCGAAGACCGCCGGCTTGCTCTTGGCGATCAGCGCGGGCAGAGCCACGTTCTCGCGGACGGAGAGGTGCGGCATCAGGTGGAAGAACTGGAAGACGAGGCCCACGTCGTCGCGGCGGAACCGGGTCCGTTCGCGCTCAGTCATGCCGGCGAGATCCCTGCCGAACGCCCGGACGTGGCCCGACGAGGGGAGGTCGATGCCGGCCGCGAGGTGAAGCAGGGTGGACTTGCCACTGCCGCTTCGGCCGACAATGGCAATGGTCTCTCCCGCCCGGACGTCGAACGAGACGGCGGCGAGAGCGGTCCGGGCGCCCACGCCGGAATCGCCGTACCGCTTGGAGACGTCGTCAAAGCTGAGCGCTGGATCTGACATGGTCAGGGAGACCGGGAATCGCGTTCGCCCTCGAGCAGCGCGATCTTCCGCCGGATGGCCAACGGAAGGTCCGCCTTTCGTGCGTGCGTGTAGTCGTAGGATACGATCACGCCGTGCCCCTCGGCAGCCACCGCATTCTTGTCGAACGACACCACACGGTATTCCATCGTGAATCGATCGGGCCCGACGTCGGTGGCCCGCGCCCCGACCTGGACTGTGTCCGGGTAAAACAACGGCAGCCGGAACCGGCAGGCCGTGGAATGCAGGATGGCACCCACACGGTCCTGCTCCATCGAATCGATGAACCCGCACCGCTCGAGGTAGGCGATTCGCGCGGACTCGAAATAACGAAAGAGGACTGCGTTGTTGACGTGTCCATACGCGTCCATCTCTCCCCATTGGACAGGCAGGGTCAGTACGACCGGGAAGCCGGCGAGCTGGGGATGGGTGGCGTGGGCGGGGTCGGTGCTCATTGGGGATGTCCCAAACCTCGAGTGAAAACGGAGTAGTGTGCCCGGAGACCGGGGTGGAGTCAGACGGAATTTGGCATGGTCGCCGGTCGCGCCGAAGGCGACGTGGGCCGGGGGGGGCGGAGGGCAGAAGCGTAACACGTTCACCAACATGACGTTATGGTGGCACCTACTCTTTCACGTGGCACTAGCGCATTTTTAGTGGATGCTCAACTGGCCTGGTCCCTACGCCTGCCCGGCCTCATCTGCGAATATGAAGGAGAAAGTGCCAATGTATGTGAGTCGCGGTATCGTCAAGCTGGGAGTGTTCATGCTCGCCGTGCCACTCATGCTCGTCGGCTGTAATCAGGCCGCGCATGAGCAGGTGGTCGAGGAATTGAACCAGAAGATCGAGCAGTTGAGCCTGGTCTCCGCCGAGAAGGATAGCCTGTTGGGCGAGGTGGTGGAGAACAGCAAGCTCCTGAGCGACATCGGCGCGGAGGTCGCCAAGGTCAAGGATCGGAAGGGCGGCGTTGCAGTCGTGTCTCCCGAGTCTGGCCCGATGACCAACCGTGAGGTCTTGCTCGGCAAGATCAAGGACCTGGCCAGCCGGGTCGACGAGAGTGAAGCCCGCCTGCGCGCGAGCCAGAGCAAGATCCGCTCGCTGACCAAGGGCATGGACAGCCTGACCTTCGACATCTCGGGCTTCCAGAACATCATCGAGACCCAGCGGCTGACCATTCAGTCCCTGGTGGGGCAAGTCTCAAGAGCTCGAGCAGCGGAACGTCCAGCTGGCCCAGGAGAAGGACTCCATCTCCACCGAGAATGTAGCCCTCATGGACACGGTCGAGACCCTCAACGTCAAGGACAAGACGGTCTACTACGTGATCGGCAGCAAGCAGGACCTGATTGCCAAGGGCGTCGCGGTAGAAGAGGGCAGCAAGTTCCTGTTCTTCGGCGGGAAGAGCCTCCAGCCTGCCCGAACCCTGAGCGACAGCCTGTTTACCCGCGCGGACAAGCGTGAGCTCACCGAGATCACCTTCCCGCAACCGGACAAGGAGTACAAGATCATCTCGCGGCAGAACCTGGCGTATCTGGCGACACCGATCGAGAAGAACGCCAAGGTGAGGGGCGGCATCGCGATCGCCTCGGCGGACGACTTCTGGGCGCCGTCGAAGTATCTCATCATCGTCGAAGACTGACGCGGCGGCATCGAAGCCCCCCGCCCTCTCCATAGAGGGCGGGGGGCTTTGTTTTGCCCTCCTACCTGCAGTTCTTGACTACTGAATCAAAAATCGCCACTCTTACCGAGAGATCCCGAATCGGAGGACCGCGGCGTGGCACGCCCCAAGGAATTCGACCAGACCTCGACCCTCGACCGAGCCATGGACCTGTTCTGGCGCCAGGGCTACGAGGCCACTTCGCTGGCCGACCTCGAGCGCCACCTCGGGATCGGCCGCCAAAGCATCTACGACACCTTCGGCAACAAGATCGATCTCTACCGGCAGGCGCTCGATCGGTATTCGGCCGTCCCGGTCTCGTACCTGCTGAGCCGTCTCGAGGCGGGCGGAGCGCATGCCATTCGTGGGTTCTTCGAACGCCTGATCGACTACCAGGCCCAAGCCAGCCCGCCTGCATGCTTCATGGTGAACAGCGCGATCGAGGTGGCGCCCCGAGACACCCAGGTCCACTCCCGGGTGACCGAGCACCTGCGGCGGTTGGATACCGGGTTCCACGCGGCCTTTGAACGGGCCCAGGCCCAGGGGCACGTCACGGCGAGCGGGCTGAAGGATCCCAAGGCGGCGGCCCGGCTCCTGACCTGTGCCACACTCGGCCTTCTCGTTGCAGCAAAGGCCCGAGTTCCGGTGGACATCCTCCGCCAGACCGCGGAGGCCACGCTCGTGGCCGTAGGGATTCCCAAAGTCGACTATTCTTGATCGATCGGTCTATAATATGGCGGGTTCGTGACGTCGGGCTCGTCTCGTGCCGGCGCCTCGGCCCGCGAGAGCTGCTCCGGGCCATCGCCGCCACCCGAGCGTAGTCGGCGAACCAGGACTGCCAGGGCCACGAAGTCGTACAGCGCGTGAACTACGACCGGCACCAGGAGGTTGCCGGTCCAGAGGAAGAGCCACCCCAGATACAGGCCGATCACCCCAGCCAATACGGCGTAGGTGGCGGTGACCCAGTGGACCAGTCCGAACACGGCACTGACTACTACGAGCGCCACCCAGGGCCCGGCCACCGACCCGAGCGCGGGTTGGAGTACCCCGCGGAACAGGCTCTCTTCGCCAACTCCGGCGAGGATGGAGATGAGCGCCAACGCTCCCACCGTGGCCCCCTCGAACAGCGGGCCGATCATCTGCTCCACCTCCCTGACCAAGCGAGTGATCCGCGGGGCGTTGGATCGCAGCAGCAGTGTCAAGGCGAGCAGGGGAGGCGCGGTGGCGAGGAGGCCCGCGGAGCTGTGTCGCCAGGTGAGGCGCACCGACTCGAACGGCTGCACCTGGAACAGCCATCCGAGTCCCAAGGCGAGGATGACCAAGCCTCCCTCGAACAGGATCGCGGTGCGGAGAAAGGCGTGCGGAGGCGCCGGGGCGGGATGGTCTCCGGCCTCGGTCATGCCAGGCCCTCCCCGCGGCGCCATTCATACTCACACCGACGGCAGTGCGCGTCGGGAGCATTGGTCCTGGCACGCGCCCCGCCAAGGTGCACCCGCCCTGACTCCACGCGCTGGGCAGTGGCGGCGTCCGGAGTGCCGTAGACGATCGGCACCAGATCGGGTGAGCCGCACAGAGGGCAGAGGTGGTCCACGGAATCCGGCCGGGTCGGCTAGTCGAGAGTAGGGCGCTGGAGGACGGCCGTGTCGGCACGAGGACCCGGGCCCGGCGGGAGACGGGTCATCCGCGCCTGACGTCGGTCAGCGTACGTGGCTGTGCTCATGGACATGGCTTCCACTCCCGTTTGGGATCGGATCTCCCAACGAGCGCAAGATAACGGGAGCCGGTGGCGGTAACCCTCGGCGCCTTCGACCCGCCCGGTTGGCTGATCGCCGCCGGTCCACTAATCTGCATAGGATGTCGGCGTGGACGAACGAGCTGAAATTCTCTGCGTCGACCACTCGCCGTTTACAAGGGAGGATCAAGGATATGTTGAGCGCTTCTCGATTTCTTGTTGCTGGACTGGCCATCGGATCGCTCACCCTCGGATGCGCCACCAAGACACAGACCGGCGCTGCCGTCGGTGCGGCCGGTGGAGCGGTCATTGGTGCCGTCACCGGCGTGGGCGGCGGGACGGCCCAGGGTGCCATCATCGGGGCCGCGGTCGGTGGCGCCGCCGGTGCCATCATCGGCTCGATCATGGACAAGCAGGCGAAGGAGCTCGAGCAGAACATCGAGGGGGCAACCGTCGAGCGGGTCGGGGAGGGCATCAAGGTGACCTTCCAGTCGGGCATTTTGTACGCCTTCGATTCGGACGTCGTGCTCCCCGAAGCCCGGGCAAACCTGACCGCACTGGCCGGGAGCCTCGACAAGTACCCCGATACCGACCTGCTCATCGTCGGCCATACCGATGATGTCGGAACGGATGCGTACAACCTCGGGTTGTCCGACCGACGGGCGGCCGCCGCCGCCAGCTATCTCAGGTTTCGCGGGGTGAGCGACGGCCGCCTGCGTACCGCGGGTCGCGGCGAGACCGAACCGGTGGCCTCCAACGACACCGATAAGGGTCGGGGCCTGAACCGGCGGGTCGAAGTCGCGATCTACGCGAGCGATAAGATGCAGGCCGCAGCCCGGCGCCAGGCGGCCCAAGGCAACTGACGGCCTCGGCTGGCGGGTCATGACCGCCCCACTGCCCGTCATCGCACCGAAGTCGCCTGAGGGCGTTCTCGAGCGGATCGCCAATGGATTGCTCCGGCTGATACGCTGGCGTGTGGTGGGCACCATGCCCCAAGGGCCGAAGAGTGTCGTGATCGTGGCACCGCACACCTCGAACTGGGACCTCCCGGCCGGGCTCGTCTTTGGCTTTGCATCGGGCCTGCTCCGACAGTGGCCCTACGGCTTCATGATGAAGCACACAATGTTCCGCTGGCCCGTGGCCGGTTTGCTGCGGGCCATCGGGGGTCTCCCGATCGACCGAAGTCGTCCCCACGACATCGTACCGCAAATGGTGGATGAGCTCCGAACCCGTGAGCGTTTCCTCCTCGTGATCACGCCGGAGGGTACTAGGAAGCGGACCGAGAACTGGAAGTCGGGGTTTTACCACATCGCGGCTGCGGCGGGCGTCCCCATCATTCCGGTCACGTTCGATTACCCGCGACGCGAGTGCCGAATGGGCGAACCGATCCATCCTTCGGGCAACCTCGACCATGATCTCGTGGCGATCCGCCGGTTCTACCAGGGCGCGACAGCCAAGCGCCCGGACAAGGCGGGGCCGATCCGCTTCCGCGATGCCCCCGAACAGGAGTCATCCACCCAGTAGGTCGCGCATGCGTCGAGATTCACTCCTCGTCTTCTGCTCCATGACGCTCGCGAGCTGCGGAGACGACCCCCGCGCCCTCCCGGCCGAACCGCCCACCGAGCCGCTCCCCGAGGAGACCTGTGCCGGTTATCCCGACAAGACTTTGTCTCCCTACGTGCTGCCATGGGAAGTGGGGCAGTCCCACGTGGTTCTACGGGGTAACTGCGGCACCCATCCAACCCACCGCGGGATTGCGCGGTATGCCTACGACTTCGAGATGCCCATCCGGACCTATGTCCACGCCGCACGATCCGGTGTCGTCATCGGCATCGAAGAGCGGTACACGGACGGGAATGGCACGCCGACCAAGGACAATCGGGTCCACGTGCTCCATAGCGACGGGACAGTGGGTCGCTACTATCACCTCACCCGCTGGGGCGCCCCGGTCAAGCTCGGCCAGGCAGTGATCCAAGGCGACATCATCGGCTTGAGCGGCAATACCGGAAGCAGCCTGGCGCCAAGCCTCCACTTTGATGTGGTGCGGCAGAGCTGCGGTGATACCTTACTGGGTCCGACCTGCGAGACCAGGCCAGTGACGTTCCGGAATACCCGGCCTCATCCCGATGGGCTCGTCGAGGGTGAGGTCTACCGGGCGGAGTCGTTCTAGCCGGTCATTTGCTTCGGGGCCGGCTCAGGGTACCATGAACCGTGGCGCCGCTCGGTTTCGCCGCGTGCGCCAAACCGCACCGAGCCCGGGCGACAATGGAGGACCTCGATGACGGCTTGGATGAGGTTGACCCTGCTCAATGCGGCGCTGCTCGTCGCGGCCCCGCTCCCCACGACGGCGCAGCAACAGGTGAATCCGTCCATCCGGGTGCTCCTGGTCACCGCGCACCCGGATGACGACGCTGCGTTCGCGGCCACGGTGTATCGAATTACCCACCAACTGGGCGGGGCGGTGGACCTGGCGCTTGTAACCGACGGCGCCGGCGGGTATCGCTATGCCACCCTGGCGGAGCCGATCTACGGCCTCCGGCTCACCGACGAGCGTGTGGCCCGACAGTATCTTCCGGCGATACGAAAGCGCGAGCTGATGGCGGGCGGAGCGGTCGTGGGTATCCGCAACTATTTCTTCCTCGATCAACCCGATCGCGGCTATACCCTGAGCGCGGACTCAGTGCTCCGTGCGGTGTGGGACACGGCGTTCGTCCGGAAGCGACTCGCCGCAATCCTCTCGGAAGGTTCGTACGACCTCGTTGTTGGACTCCTGCCATTCCCGGACACCCACGGGCATCACAAGTCGGCCACGATCATGGCGCTCGCCGCGGCACTCTCCCTCCCACCAGCGCGCCGTCCCCTGGTGCTCGGCGGGTTCGTATGCCCGCTGGACCAAACCCAGGAGATGCGGTTCGACGGGCTCGACGGCTACCCGTCGACGCGGGTGGCGGGGGGCGCGCCCCTGGCGCGCTTCGATCGAACACAGAAGTTCGGCCTCAACGACCGGCTCGACTATAAGATCATCGCGAACTGGGTCATCGCGGAGCACAGGTCGCAGGGGACGATGCAACTCTTGATGAACCGCGGCGATATCGAATGTTTCTGGTATTTCGACGCCAACGGCCCCGAGGGTCGTGACCGAGTGACGGACGTGTTCACCCGGCTCCGCCAGCACCCAACCACGGCCGCCGAAGGCGACTGAAGCGTGCTGAACTACATCTGGGCCGGACTGATCATCTCGAGCTTGGTCTTTGCCCTGGCTTCTGATGGGCGCGACCTGGCCAGAGACGTGTACCACAACGGCACACCGCTTCCGGTCGCCGTCCATTTGCCGGATGGCTACCAACCCGAGGCACGCCGGCAACCGGTTGACGTTCGGGTCGACGTGCCAACCTTCCGACAGCTGTACGCAACCGAGGCCTCGCTCGCCCCGTCCTTTAGCGGTACCCTCGTCCAGACCCAGGAGGGCCAGCAGCTTCAGTTTGCCAAGGATGTGTCCCTTCCCGAGCCTTTGAGCACGATCCGTAGCTTCACCTCGAAGCGAGACAACGACCTGCGGGGTGTAGTCGATCTCCGAGGCACCGCCGGCGATACCCTCATTGCGTCGGCCGTTCTCTTCGCGCCCGTTCGATTCGTCAAGATGAGCGCCATCACCACCGCCGCATTCGATTTTGCGGAGACGGCCGTCACCATCGCGCTGGGGCTCATCGGCGCCCTCGCCCTCTGGCTCGGGCTGCTGCGCATTGCAGAGAAGGCCGGCTTGATTCACCTGATCGTCAAGCTGGTCCAGCCAATCATCCGCCCGTTGTTCCCGGAAATCCCCAAGGATCACCCGGCGTTGGGCATGATCGTCCTGAACTTGTCCGCCAACGTGCTGGGCCTGGGAAATGCCGCAACACCCCTCGGCATCAAAGCCATGGAGGAATTGCAGACCCTGAATCCGGTCAAGGATACCGCCACCAATTCCATGGTCATGTTGTTGGCCATGAATACGGCAAGCGTGCAGATCGTGCCCCCGGTGCTCTTGGTGGCCATCATGGGCCTTCAGGTCAATCAACTCATCTTCTCGATCTTCATCGTCACCGTCTGTTCCTTGGTTGTGGCCATCGTGGCCGCGCGGCTCCTCGGCCGGCTCAAGGGGTATCGCGAGAGCGATCCCAACAGGCAACTGTCCCCGCCGGCAACGTCCGGCGCCGACTGAGGCACGACGCCATGGAAACGCTCCGCAACGCTATCGATCTGCTCTCGGTCTTCGTCCTTCCGAGTGTGATCATCGGATTCCCCCTGTACGGCTTGTACAAGCGGGTCCCGGTCTACGAGGAGTTCGTCGAGGGCGCCAAGGAGGGATTCAAGGTCGCGGTCACCATCATCCCGTACCTCGTGGCCATCCTGTTCGCCATCGGCATGTTCCGGGCGTCCGGGGCCCTCGATTGGCTGATCGAAGGCACCCGTCCCATTCTCGCCGCCATCGGCGTGCCGCCCGAAGTCATCCCCATGTGGATCGTCCGGCCGCTCACCGGCTCGGGATCCGCTGCCATCGTGGTCGACATGATCGCCCGCTATGGCGAGGACAGCCTCGTGGTGAAGATGGCCGCCACCATGTTCGGGTCGACCGAAACCACGTTCTACGTCATCGCCGTCTACTTTGGGGCGGTGAACGTCAAGAAGACGCGGCACGCCGTCCCCGCCGGGCTCATTGCCGATATCTTCGCCATGTTCCTGGCCGTGTACGTGGTGAGGCTTCTGTTCGGATGATCCCGCCAACCCCGCAGTCACTCGCTCCCGACGGTTTGAAAGAGCACCGGTATGCACCTCCTCCTTCGAAGCACCATTCTGGGCGCTGTCGTGATCGCCACTATCGCGGGACTGCCTGACGTGTCGGCGGCCCAGGACCCACCCTGTTGCTTGCGTGACGGGCTGCGCATCGCGGCGCAGTACAGGGTGGAAGCCATCGACCACCGACGGTTCACCGCCACCGATCTCTGGAACGCCATCGAGCCGTACCTCGCGGCCCCCGGCATCCACACCGAGGATCTGGCCCGCTCAGTCGGCGGCCGACCCATTCGTGCGGTCACGTTCGGCGCCGGCCCCACCAGCGTGCTGCTCTGGTCTCAGATGCATGGCGACGAGTCCACCGCCACGATGGCCCTGGCGGATCTCGTACGCTTCTTCGCCGAGGGGAGCCAGGATCCCCTTCGACAACGGCTCGCCGAACACCTGACCATCACCATGGTGCCGATGCTCAATCCGGACGGTGCCCAGCGCTTTGCCCGCGAGAACGCCCTCGGCATCGACCTCAATCGCGACGCGCGGCGGCTGGTCACTCCCGAAGCCAGAGCCCTCAAGGCCCTGCGGGACAGGCTCGAGGCCGACTTCGGCTTCAACCTCCACGACCAAGGCGTGCGCCGGACGGCCGGGCCAACTGGACTCCAGGTGGCGATCGCTCTGCTCGCGCCGGCCGCCGATGAGGAGAAGTCCTACGGACCGGCCCGAACGCGTGCCCGACTCGTGGCTGCCACCATTGGGGAGGTGCTGAACCAACAGGTGCCGGGCCGGCTGGCGAAGTGGGACGACAGCTTCGAGCCTCGGGCATTCGGCGATTTGATGCAACAGTGGGGGACGTCAACGGTGCTGATCGAGAGCGGGGGGCTCCCGGACGATCCGGAAAAACAGGATCTCCGCACCCTCAACGTGGTAGCCTTGCTCACCGCATTCGACGCGATCGCGAGCGGGCGCTATGAGACGGCCGATCCCGAGGTATACGAGCAACTCCCGTTCAACCTCGGCGTCGAATACGACCTGCTGCTCGCCGGCGGTCAGATTGTAAGCGGTACTGACGATCCGATCACCGCCGACATCGCGCTGGCGTACGATGATCCGGTTGCCGGCCGCGAAATCCGGGTAGAGGCCGTCGGCGACCTGAACCGGGCCGAAGCCATGGACACGCTCGACATCACGGGGCTGTATGTGCACCCGGAACCTGGAGCGACCACGACCAGCCAAGGCGTGCCGGGCATTCGGTTGGGGCACCGAGCGGCATTCACCGTCCGGCGCGGGTCGGCACCGGAGAGTGACCTGGTGTACGAATTCAGGGAGTAGGGAGTAGGGAGTAGGGAGTAGGGAAACTGAGGGTCCTGTGTTCCTTGCACGACTCCCGACTCCCGACTCCCCACTCCTTCCATCGACCCCTATCTCGCCAAGGAGTCGATCCGCGCCTCGAGCCCTCGTATCGTCGGATCGATGGCGAAGGCCTTCCGGTAGTTCTCGAGCGCACCGGCTGAATCCCCTAGCGCCTTCAGGCCGTCGGCCAACGAATCGTAGGGATTGGCCGACGCGGGATACATCTCGACGTTCAATCGAAATATGGTGACGGCATCGGCTGGACGATTGGCCCCGAGGAGCTGATAGCCCAGCTCGTTCAGGCGGTTTTCCGTGAAGTCATAAGTGGCACTCCCGTAAAACCGCTCCCGCAACCCACGGTAATGCGCCACGGCGGAATCGACGCCGTGTTCCTCGATGACATCCATGAGCGCTTGAGCTAGCGTCAGGGGCCGCGGCTGGCCGCGATGGCACGTACTGCACTGAACTTGGAGTCGCTCAGTCGATGCATGTTCGTGGCCGGTGTGCTCTGTGGGGAGTTCGGTCAAGTACTTGCCGTTGATGTCTTGGACCATCCTGAGCATGACCCGGGCCTTTTCCTTGGTCAGCTTTTCATCCGAGGCAAAATCGAAGGTCGACAGCGGCGCACCTTCCTCGCCCACGTGGCAATAGGTGCAGCGGACACCGAGACCTATCGCGACCCCTCGCATGATCCCGATCACCTGCCTGGGCGGTGTGTCTTTCGGAAGCACTTTGAGATTCTTGATCTCGGGCTCCCATCCCTGGGCTGACAGCCGGACGGGATTCAAGAACAGTGAGAGCACGGCGGCCATCAAGAGAGGGGAAGTCACATCGAATCGACAAGAGGGCCGTTGCATGCTGTGTACTCCTCGGGGGGGATCGCCGAGATCCAGGCTGGAGGACGTACGACGGAAGGCGATACCGGGTTTCAGACGCGGTGAGGGACCGGTGGTGTTAGGCGGGAGAGAGGGTCCCGAGCCCGATCTCATCGAGCAATTGCGTCCCGCCGGACGGCTTTCCGAAGCGGCTGGCGGCGTGGCTCAGCACCAGCCGGTCGCGCGCCCGGGTCATGCCGACATAGAGCAGCCGCCTGGCTTCCTGGATGTCATCCTGCCGCTGATCGACGGTGGCGTAGTATCCGGGAATCTGGTAGTCCTCCACCCCTACGATGTACACCCGAGAGAACTCGAGGCCCTTGGTCGAATGGAGAGTCAGGAGGTTTACCCGGTTGGGGTCGGCCTCGATTCCTTCGGACGACGAGAGGGCGACGCGTTCGAGCAAGCGTTGGATGCTCTCCGCCAGGGTGGGCGCCTGGCTCGCCTCCACCAGTGATTGGAGCCGGGCGACTGCGGCAGGATAGCGCTCGGCGGCCGCCCGCTGGGCCCGGATGCGTTCCATCAGCTCCTGGCCGCCCAGCCGCCGAATGACCTCCGTCAAGTCGGGCCCACTTCGACCCGACACCAGCGATTCGGTCTGGTAGAAATCGAGGCAATCGCTGAACCGGCCCAGCGTGTACGGGCGAGCGACCTCGAGCAGGAGCCGGGCCTCCTCGGACTGCTCACCTGGGCCGGAGACGGCCAGCGCCAAGCCCAGGAAGTCGAGCACGTTGACCAGCGCGGACTTCCGCGCCCGGCTTACGCGGGCGGCACTCAACGACTGAAACACGCGCACCAGCGTCTCCGCGTCATCCAACGCGTGATGGCTCCGGCCGGGCGCGATCCCGAATCGGGTTGCCAAGTCCTCGAGCCTTGCGCTCTCCCGGTAGAGCGAACGCGCCAGGGGGAGGGTGTCGAAGAACACCAAGGTCTCGAGCCCCGGGAGTCCCTGCGCTTCGCGACGGAGCACCGGCACATCGAACCCTTGTGCGTTGTGCGCCACCAGGACGTGGTTGCCCACGAAGGCCCGGAAGCGAGGCCAGAGTTCCGCGAACGATGGCTGCCCGGTCAGATCGGCATCGCTGTACCCGTGTACTTGCCGCGCACCGGTCGAGATCGGGCGACTGGGGTGTACCAGGGAGTGGAATCGATCGACGATGCGCCCGCCAACGACCTTGACCGCCCCCAGCTCAACCACGTCACACACGGCGGGATCGCGGTCGGTGGTCTCGAGGTCAAAGGTCACAAAGTCTTCGAACATGTCCCCGAAATCGGCGGCGTGATTCCACTGGAGCGCCTTGAACAGCCTGACCGCCGCGTCCGCACCGGCGCCCTCGGACAGCCGAACGACCAGATCCTCGTCCCGTGGCTCATCGCCTGGCTCCAAATAGGCCACGGACCGCATGCCGCCCGCGCCGAGGAGCATGCCGCGGAGCGCAACCTCGAGCCCGCCGGCCGGCTCGAGCCACACCCGGGCGTTTCGCGCCATTACTTGTCGCAGCTGCCGTCCTAACTCAACCGCTCCCGGATACTCGGCGGGATCGGTCAGTTCCTCGGCGCGCTCTTCGAGCGGATTGCGGTAGCCACCGACCCGCTGCGACAAGAGCTCCTCCACTAACCCGCCGAGCGCGTCCTGTGAGTGAAACAGGGCCTTCAGGTTCTCGACGTGGAAAATGAAGCGCCAGGCCTTCTTGGTGTCGGGGTGGCTCTTGGGCTGCTGCGTCGCGAACTGGCGCAGGCGTGCGAGCAGCGTGTCGGGCTCGGGTGCGGGGAGCGCGCGCACTTGCTCCAGCAGGTGCCGCGGGAGTACCAACTCGGCAAATGCTTCGAGCGCAATCGGATCGTCGTCCGGCAGGCTCATGAGTCGCGCGGACGCGATGACGTACTTGATGACCGGGTCGTCCATCAGGGCCCGGCCCTTGGGAAGGCGGCAGGGAATGTTGTTGCCAATCAGCTGGCGTTCGAGGAACTCCCCGACGCGATGCTGGCGATACAGGACGGCGTATTCGCCCCACCGCTTGCCGCTCACGGTGTGGTCGGCAACGAGGTCGTCCAGCACCCAGGCCGACTCGGCATCTTCCTCCGCAAAAGAGAAACAGGTAACCGGAAACTCCGACTCCCGCTTCGCGGTAATCTGCTTCTCGAACAGGACCGGATTGCTCGCGAGCAATCGCCGGGCCGCATCGAGAATCTGTCGGGAGCATCGGCGGTTCTCGTTCAGGATGATGGGATCGACGCCGAGTTCCTTCCGGAACGTGACCAAGACCTCCGGGTCGGCTCCGGTCCAGGAAAAGATCGACTGCTCTTCGTCGCCGACGGCGAAAAAGTTGCCATGGCGGGCCGCCAGGCGCTTCAGGATGGCATACTGCGTGATATTGAGATCCTGGAACTCGTCCACCAGCAGGTAATCCCAGCGGTGGCTCACCAGATCGGCCACGTGGGGTTCGCGCTCGAACAGATTCCAAGTGAGCGCGATCAGATCGTCGAAGTCGACCATGTTCTTCCGGCGCAACTCGGCGAGGTACCGGTCCAGCAGCGCCTGGTCTCCATCGCTCAGCGTGTAGTGTTGCAGCCGCCGGCGCCCGAACAGCGTGATGAGCTGGCTCAACCGGCGCCGGTTGACGCCGAGCCGCCGCAGCACCAAGTGCTGGTACGATTCATCCGCAATGCCGAATCCGGGCCGGATGCCGATGCGCTCGCCGTGTTCACGCAGGATGCCGAGGCAGAGGGCATGCAACGTTCCGCGGGTTAGATCGTTCCCGGCATCGCCCAAGGTTCGGTGGAGCCGGGCCGTGATCTCCTCGGCGGCCTTGTTGGTGAAGGTGACGGCACAGATTCGCTCGGGCAGGAAGCCCAGCTCGCTGATGAGGTGCTGGACCCGGCCGATCAGGCAGTAGGTCTTGCCCGCGCCGGGGCCGGCCACGACGAGGACCGGCCCCAGGCCGGCCTCGATGGCCCGTCGCTGTGCGTCGGAGGGTGTATCCGGGGTCATGGTTGGATGGTAGCGCGGGCGCCGGGAGGATGCGAGACGGCGCTTGACTCCTGACCTGGACGATATAAGATATATCGTACGATATAATGTACGCTATGTCGCATTTTGGAGGGTCTATGTCACGCGATAGCTGGGATTGCGGCGAGTTCTTCACCGCCGGGTTCGGCCCCCGGGTCTGGGCATTCTGCGGCACAGAGGGGCCACGAGGCCGCGGGCGGAGCCGGCGCCGCCAGCAGATGTTCGAATCGGGCGAAATGAAATACGTGATCTTGCGCCTGGTGAAGGAGAAGCCGCGCCACGGCTACGAGGTCATCAAGGCGCTGGAAGAGAAATTCGGCGGCTGGTACACCCCCTCCGCCGGCACGGTCTACCCAACGCTCCAACTGCTCGAAGATCAGGGCTACGTGCGCATCGTAGAGGAAGCGGGCAAGAAGGTGTACCACATCACGCCCGAGGGTGAGGCATTCCTCGAGGAGCATCGCGACGTGCTCGACGAGATCATCGACCGGGTGCGCGACGTGGTGCGTGACCTGGCCGGCGGATCGATGGCCGACTTGAACGAGGCGTTCGCCCGGATGGCCGGGATGGCCTACAAGCAGGCGTGGAAGACGGGGTCGGACGATGAGCGAACCCAGAAAGTCGTCGACATTCTGCGTCGTGCCCTGAAGGAGATGGAGGAAACGCTCGCCTCGTAGGCGAGGGAGCTTAGCCAGCCAACTCCGGCAGATGCGTGGTCCACCATTCCCGCGCATCCGCCCGGCTCCATCGCAACTCACGAGTTCCGAATTCGAGTAGATCCCGCAACTGACCCGCGGTCTGGGGCCGGTTCGCGGGATCTTTTTCCAGGCAGGCCATGATGGCGGTTTCGAGTCCCTCGGGTACCGTCAACTCGGTGCGCTCCGAGAGCGGCCGCGGGGCGGCATGCACGTGGTCGAAGGCGAGCTGCACCACATTCGAGCGCGAGAACACCAGCTCTCCGCTCAACAGCCAATAGGCCAAACACCCGACCGCGTAGAGATCGGCCCGGCCGTCGACGCTCGGCTCGCCCATCACCATTTCCGGGGCCATGAAGGCCGGTGTGCCGGCGGGCGAGGCCTGGGTGGTGAGGCCCGACGATTCGCGCGATTTGACGAGGCCGAAGTCCAGCACCTTGATCCGGTCGTACTCCACGCCGAGGCGGCAGGCAAAGATGTTGGCCGGCTTGATATCACGGTGCACCAGCCCGGTCGCGTGGGCCTCCGCCAGGGAATCGCAAATCTGAACGAGGAAGTGGACGGCGCGCGTTGCGGGAACAGGGCCAAATCGGTGGACCAGCGTTTGCAGGTCGAGACCCCGGAGGAGTTCCATCACGTAATAGAAGACACCCCCGTCGCTCACCCCGAAGTCATGGAGGGCGATCGTGCTGGGGGAGGTCAGCTGGGCCGTCGCACGGGCCTCGCGCTCGAATCGGCGGAGCAGTTGTTCCTTGCCGGCCGCGTCCAGCGCGCCGAACGCTTCGGGTCTGATGAACTTGACCGCCGCCGTCCGTGCCAGGAGCCGGTGGTCGGCGCGCCACACCTCCCCCATTCCGCCCTGCCCCAGGCGCTCCACCAAGTGATAGCTCCCCAGGCTCCGTGCCTTGCTCACGTCCTTGCCGAGATTAGTGATGACGCGGAGCCCCACCATCGCGATCCCGACACAGATGAATCCCGGGGCCACCATCTGCACCAGGTGCTCGGGGCCCGGGAACGCGAGCCCACGGGCCGACCGGAGCAGGAGTGCAAGCGGCAGCATGGAGGCCGACGCAACCGCGGCGAGAAACGCCTTCCCCATGGTGGCGGGCACCAGCAGCGGGAAGACCACAATCCAGACGCAGGTCCACGAGAGGCCAACGTAGCTGAAGTCCATGTCCGGCACGAACAGCACGCTGACTTCGATGCCCGCCGCCCCTAGGACCTGGAAGATCAGGCCGAGGTCGAGCAGGATACGATTGTCGATCCGCCCGCTCCGCACGACCAGAAACATGAGGAGCCCAAGCACAATGAACGTGCCGGCGAGGAGGTCGTTGGGCAGGCCCGTGCCGGGCATGTTCTGGGTCATCCGGGCCAAGCCGTAGGCCAGGAAATAGACCAGCGAGTAGATGAGCGCCGCCACTCCCAACCGATAGGATGCGCGTGCGATCAGATCCTGTGGGATTCCGTAGGAGCTGGGCCCGCCGCTCACGAACTGAATATGCGGGGGAGTAGAGAGAGGGGTCGTATCAGTGGTCACGGGTCCATTTGGTATCACGTGGTCTTCAGCACCAATGGGTAACGAGCCGAGCGCGCCAGCCGCTCGCACCCCTCGAGCGGAAGGCAAAGGCGGCGGAGACCAGGCTCCCCGCCGCCCTGCCGAAGATCAGGAGCAGGCCTCGCGATCAGTGGTTCGCGCCGCCTCCCCCACTCTCCATCTCCTCGACCGACTTCAGGCCGGCAACTCTGCTTTCATCGCGCGTGATCATCATTTGGCCGGTGGCGCCGTCCGTGTCGGAGCAGTCGCCGGCATAGGTGTCCTTCCCATCCGGCTCGAGGACGCAATCCACCCGGGGACCCGGTTGAAACCAGTAGACGAGATTGCCGTCTTCGAAGCGGGCCTCATTGAGGACGAGGGAGTTCTCGCCGCCCAGCGCGACGATACGCATGACATCGCCGTCGTAGGAGACTTCGTAGCCTATTCTGAAAGGCTCTGGGGTTTCCGGCGGCTGCATGGAGCCGAACCAGGTACCGGCCTCGAGGGTCTGGGCGTGGAGCGGCGTCGAGAGCATGCCGGCCACAATTGCCAGAAGGGCCAGGAAGAACACGCGGCGCATTGCGGCTCGCTAGGAAGAGGAGCGCTCAATCTAGATCGCCATCGCGCAACGCGCCAGCGGGAAACGGCTGACTTGCCGCCCCCGGGCGGCTAGGGAACGAAGCGGAGCACGTCGCGATATACCTGTTCGGCCAGCCGGGCGGAGAGCTTCCGGACCATCCGCTCCTCGAGGTCTTGCTCCGCGTCGCGCCGGCGCCCGGGATCGAAATACCGGCTGTCGTTTCGGGACAGCTCAAGGTCGGCAGGGTTCCCCTCGTACACTCCGCGTTCGAAGTCTCCAGACTCTGAGACGTCGACACTCGCCCGCTGCACCTCGCGTCCCTGGCGCACATCCATCATGAGGTAGGCAACTCGCACCCGGTAGGTCATGGTGCCGGATTCGAGGGTGTAGGTAACGTCGCGCCCGGCCCGGGTCCGGGTCTTCCTGGTCTCGCGGCGCACATCCCGCTCGGTCAGGGTGAAGATGTCGATCTCGCCGGTGACGAAGAAGTTGGCCTGTAGGTCGCGCCCCACGCGAGCCGCCTCACGCGGCGTGAGAACGATCCGGGTGTATCGCTGCCGGCGGAGCTCGCGGCGTACTTCCACCGGATCGACCGACGCGACGAACAGCGGCGGCTCGGTCCAGTAGCGGAGCTCGAGCTCGTCGTTCAGGGCATCCAGGAATTCTTCGGTCATGAGCTGTGCCGCCGCGTCCGAGCGCCAGAGCGGTGCCATGGCAACGAAGATGGTGCCGCGCTCCAAGGCCGCGGCACGGAGGTCCATGGCGCGCCGGGCCTCCTCCCGGTCGGCGCCGCCTAATAGGGCCACCGCCTGATCGGCATGCGCCAGGGCGGAGCGGTAGCGCCGGGCCGAAAGATCGGCCTCCGCCCAGTCTACGGTCGCCCGTACCTGGGACTCGAACAACCGCGAGCGTTGCTCGCCGTTGGGCTCGTACCGATCGGCGCGATCGTAGCTCTGGATGGCCTCCGAGAAGCGGCGCCGCTCCTCCGCGGCCAGGCCTTCACTCACCAGTTGGTCAACCGCCGCCTGCATCGCCGCTCGACGTTCGGTCCCGTATTCGTCAGCAAGCGTGAGCGGAACGCCCACCGCCGCCGCGTCAGACACCAACCGATCGATGGCATGATATTGGTCGGCCACCCGAACCTGGCTTCCCGCGGCCTGCCCGGCCTGGGCCAGCGCCAGGTACTCGTCAATCGCCTTGGGGCCTACCTCCGCCAGGCGATCGGCGGATTCCGAGTGGGTGCGGTCCTTCCGGAGGGCTTGGATGTAGCGCTCCGCTGCCTCGGTGTATTGCCCCTTGGCCTCGAGTTCGGCGCCCTGCTCGAAGCGTTTTCCGGCACTCGCGCAGGCAGCAAAGAATCCCGCGATGGCGAGCACGACAATTTGTCGCATGGCCGTTCGGTACATGGTGCTCCTCCACTCAGGTCCCTGCGGGATTCCGCGACTGCGGCGAACTGCAAGGCGGAAGACCCTCGGGGAGACACGATTGGGCGAACTGGCAACGGGAGGCAAATTTCAGACCGGCGCGGCCAAGTTGGCTATTGCCCCCGACCCCGCCCAACCCTAAGATGGCTCAACAGATGGCTCAACGCGATGGTGCGATGACCTCACAACGCGGGAGATGACCATGGGGGGCACCAAGGTCGAGCACGCCTTCGAGCTCAACCCGGATCAGCTGGCATGGCTCGAGGAGATGGTGGAGACGTACGGTCTTCCCGATGTGGCCAAAGCACTCCGCATCGTATTGGATCATGCCAGGAGCGACGGCGATCCGGATCTCATCTTCGATGAGATCCGCTGCCACCATTGCTAGCCGCCGTGCGGCGCTAGAAGTGGGTTGGCTCCCGGCGAACGAGTCGGCCCCTGCCAAGGCGCCCGACGAACTCTCCGTCCCGCACCTGCACTTCGCCTCGCACGGTTACGATGGTGGGGCGCCCTTTCTGCTCCCACCCGTCGTACGCGCAATAGTCGACCTTGGAATGGCTCGACGCGAGCGAGAACACCCCTCGATATGACGGGTCGTACACCACGAGGTCGGCATCGCTTCCCACGGCGATGGTGCCCTTCTTCGGATACATGCCGAAGAGCCTCGCCGCCTGAGTGCTGAGGGCGTCGACCATGGTCGGGAGATCGATGCGACCTTCTTCGACGCCATAGGTGTGAACCAGATTGACCCGCTCTTGGATGGACGGAACCCCGTTCGGGATCTTGGTAAAGGCCTCGCGTCCCATGTCCTTTTGCCCAACGAAATCGAACGGGGCATGGTCGGTCCCAACCGTGCTGATCAGCCGCTGTCGGAGGCCGTTCCAGAGCACGGCTTGATTGTGCCGCTCGCGCAGCGGCGGGGACATCACGTACTTGGCCCCCTCGAAGTCGGGCCGTTCGGCATAGGTCTTGTCCAGCATGAGATGCGGAACTACGGCTTCGATCCATATGTTGACACCACGATAGCGCGCGTCGAGTGCGGACCGCACCGCGGCCTCACACGAGGTATGCACGGTATAGATGTGCGCCCCGGTGAGCTCGGCGAACGTCGCTAAATGATGAACACCTTCGGCCTCGACGATGGGTGGCCGCGAGTGGTAGTGCCACTCAGGGCCGGTCTTGCCATCGCCTTCCAGCGCACGCTGCATGGCATCGATGACCTCGGCGTTCTCGCAGTGCGCGGTCACGAGGACGCCGAGTTCTTTCGCAAGCCGCAGGGTGCCGAACAAGTCCTCGTCGGAGAGATTCAGCGCTCCTTTGTACGCCAAGAACACCTTGAAGGACGGAATACCGTGCCGGGTCACGATTTCCCGGAGCTGGGCCTGCGCCGCCTTGTCGAACCGTACGACTGACATGTGGAAGGTGTAGTCGACGGCCGCGAGCGGTGCGGCCTTGGCGTTCCACGTTTCGAAGGCGGCGAGGGGCTCGTCCGTCGGGCCTGGGCAGATCATTTCGATGAGCGTCGTGGTGCCGCCCACCAGCGCCGCTTTGCTCGCCGATTCGTAATCGTCCTTGGCAAGCGTGCCCATGAAGGGGAGATGGATGTGGACATGCGGGTCGATGAAGCCGGGCAAGACATACTGCCCGGTCGCGTCGATGACCTCCACCTCGCCGGACACGCTCGCACGCGGAATCTCGGGCGCGATCCGACTGATGACATCGCCCTCGCAATAGATATCCGCCCGGTAGCGGTCCGAGGCCGTGATGATTTCGCCGTGTTGAATGAGCAGTGCCATAGATCGGCCCTTTGAGAATGTCGAGCGCGCCTAGACCCGGCCGCGCGATTCGCCGAGGACCAGGGCGCGGGCAATGAGATGTGCGACCCGGAGCGGCTTGGGAACGTGGGCCTTCCATCATCACGCCGACAATGGGAACCGGCCCAGATTGGCGCTTGTCGAACGGGGCGTCGTCGATGCCGAGGACGTGGGGATACCGCGTGTTACTGCTCCTTCGGCCCGCGCCCTTCACGCGCACTCCGCGCCGGCTGGTCTTCTCGGCGCGTTCGCACGCCATACCGCGGGTGCCCCGCGGGGGCTCCACCGCGGAACTCGAAATGCAGGCTGTTCAATAGACGGTCGCCGAGGTCGACTGGCCCAGGCTGTCGGAGCTGCCACATCAGAATGCGCGCACCGATGGTGGTAGCCGGTTCCCACTTACCCGGCGTGAGCGCAGGATACAGATCGGAATACTCCGGGCGCAAACGCGCCTCTCGAACGGGGTGTTGGTCCGTCATAAAGGAGAATGTACGCCTGGATCGCGACTCGGCTAGGGCGATCCTGGGATTGGTCGAGTGGGGCTAGTTGTCTCGGCTATGGGGCGGCCCGTAGGTCGGATCCCGCATCGCCAAGACCAGCAATTCTTGGGCGGCCTTCTCGATTTGCCGAGCCAGCCGCCGGTCGAAGGCAAAATCGAATCCACCGCGGTCCTTCGCAGTGAGAATGCCCCGGTTGTCCCTCACGACGAAGCAATCACCGGCCTTGCAGACAAACAACGTGGTGGTGTACGGCGGGTCACGGCTCTCGATGTTGATATTGACGCTGCCGATGTCCTCGATGTACGCCTCGTAATGGCGGGTCGTCGAATCGCTCAGCCAGCTGTCGATGGTGAGCTTGCCGCCGGGCAGGAGGTCGATCTGGTAGCGACCGAGGCTGGACGGCGCCGGATACACCAGGAGCTGGCGGTTGACGTAGTCCACCCGCTCCCGAATATCCCGCTCCAAAGACCGCTCAACGGTGTCGCGCTCCTGCGACATGGCTGTGGCGGGTGCCATCACCAGGACCAGCAGGACGGCGGCCAGACCGGCGCCAGCCGACGGGTTGAGCCTCAGTTTGCGTACCATTCGGTGACCCTTCCTCCTTGCCGGTCATGGCCGGGGCAAGACCCCTGCCACGCGGCCGATTCTGGCCCGACCGCTCGGCGGGCCCGGGCGGCAGGGAAAGCCTATGGCCCAGACGGGGAGCCGTCAAGCGTGCCGTTTTCGAGTGGGAAGGTGGCCGCGGCGCACCTCTTGCACCCGGAGCCTTGGCCGGTGCATTCTTGCGGCCTTGGCCCGCACTCGTCGCACACGAGGGAGAGATGGCAATGAAGGGGACAACGACGCTCGGGTGGGTGGTCATCGCAGGGTTGGCGGCCGTTGCCCAGCCACGGATCGTAACCGCGCAGCAAATTCAGACGTGCGGCCTCAGTGGGACCTTAGCCGTCCGCATCAACGAATGTGCCGCGGTGTTCGGTTCGCAGTTGACCACGCGCAAGATGGAGCCATTGCCCGCCACAGGCGAGTTCAGTGACCTCGATCAACCCACCGTGCTCCAATGGAGCCTGGTGACGCGCACCGTGAGCAAGCATCTCGTGTGGCGGGACGAAGCCACGGGCCTGTTGTGGGTGTTCATCGGGAATTTCAAGCTCTACACGCTCGCCGAGCGTGCCTGCGAACGCTTCAGCATCGGACTCGATATTGCGTGGAAGATTCCCGAGAAGAGCACGCTCGAGGTGGCGCGGCAGCACAAGGTCTTCGATGTACTCAATCAGCCGGGTGAGTATCTGACCCACGTTTCACAAACGTCACCCGAGCGGAATCTGATCAGCTACACACCAGCCAAATACGCAGCCTGCACAGGTCGGTAGGGGAACCCGCTTTCGGTTAGCCTCGGTGCCGTCGGGTTCCGAGGACCAGGCGGAGTAGGATAAGACCGCCCGCCACCGCAGCAACGACCATCCAGTCAATTCCCACCACGAAGGTCGTGACGCGAGCTGCCAGCATCTTGAGACCCACCGCAGCATTCAGGATTGCGTATTCAACCATAGACGCTCACACAAGGCCGGACCGGGGACGCCGCCCTAGGGCGCGCCAATCCGAGCCAAGAGCTGCTGGGCATATCCCTTGTCCCACTCGGCCATGTTGCGGCGGGCGGTCACCTCGACCTTCGTGGTCGTAGGGCTCCGACGCTCGAGCTTGACGGTCACGTCGAGATCGTCCTTCGTCCCCTTGAACTCACGCGTGTCGCCCTCGTGATCGATCTTCTCGCTGACGGGGCGTATGCCAAACTCCACGAAGGTGGCCTGGGTGCGAGTCGCCAACCCATCGACCGTCGCCTCGACCAGCGACTCGGCGCCGCGGGACGTGAAGTAGATACCCGCCCCCGCCCCCGCCCCCGCCGCAGCGACGAAACACCCGACGAGAACGGTCGGCACGGCGAGCAAGGCAGCCACAGCTGGTGTACGCATGGTGTTCTCCGCGGATGGGGCACGAGCCAATAGCAAATATGGGGCGTGAGGCCGCCAGGGACCATCGCGTCACCAAAACAGGAGACCGGCCGCCCTCTCCTCGAGCGGCCGGACTGATGGACAGTGAGTGGGACCGAGTGCTCGACGCGACTAGACGCCGACCCCCTTGGCCTCCCAGTACGCGTATGCCGCGGCTTCCATTTTCTCCAGCCGACTGTAGTAATCCGGGACTTCCTTCAGATGCGCCAACGCGATCTTGCCCGTCAGCACCATGTCGTCATTCGTGACATTGGTTTGCGGATCACGCGAGCCGTGCTCGAGCTCCACCTCGAGTCCCTTGCGAAATTCCCTGACATCCACCACCCGCCACTCGACTCCGATTCGGTTCCCGATGTCCCGCGCCGAGTCGAGATCAATTTCCTTCATCACCATGGGCGCCTCCTGACCCCTCCGCATTTGAATTCCAGCTAATGGAGCCATGGCAACCTAACCAGCGGTTCCGCTTGGGGCGGTGAAGACCATATGAAGAAATATTGTGGCAAAATACATTTCTCCTTGTGCGTCGACGGTCGTCACCCCGATTCGGTAGTCCGGGCAAACCCGAGGAGTTTTGTGCATGAAGATCGGTTTGATACAGCACGCGTGTGGGCCGGACCGCGCCGCCAATCTCACGCGGGGTCTCACGGCCATGACCGACGCCAAGGCCCAAGGCGCGAACCTGGTGGCTTTTCCGGAGCTGGCCATCGACCGTTTCTTTCCCCAGCAGCCCGACGCAGCGGAGGCCCGTCGTCTCGCCGAACCGGTGCCTGGGCCAACGACCGAAGCCATCGCCCGCCGCGCGGCCGAGCTGGAGCTGGTGACCGTCTTCAACCTCTATGAGCGCGATCCCGAGTCGGGGCGCTGTTTCGACTCGTCGCCTGTGATCGACGCCGACGGCTCCCTCCTTGGCGTAACCCGCATGATCCACATCACCGACTATCCCGGGTTTCACGAACAGGCGTACTACAGCCCGGGAGACCACGGGGCACCGGTTTACCACACGCGCGTCGGCGCGGTCGGCGTGGCGATCTGCTACGATCGCCACTTCCCGGAATACATGCGCGCCTTGGGTCTCGCGGGCGCCGAGTTGGTCGTCATTCCACAGGCCGGCGCAGTCGATGAATGGCCGGAGGGCCTGTATGAAGCGGAGGTGCGCACGGCCGCGTTCCAGAACGGGTACTTCGCGGCCCTGTGTAACCGGGTCGGGACGGAGGAGCACCTGTCCTTCGCAGGCGAGTCGTTCGCCGTGGATCCGTCGGGCCGAATCATCGCCCGCGGCAGGCGGCTCGAGGAGGATCTCCTCATGGTAGACGTGGACCTCTCGCGTTGCAGTACCTCGCACGCCCGCCGGCTCTTTTGGAAGGATCGGAGGCCTGATCTCTACAGGCAGTGGTTTTCCTGACGATCCGAGTCCCGGAACGCACAGAGGCGCGGCTCATGCGAGCCGCGCCTCTGTTGCGCTCAGCTGTGGGCCTACGATCAGGCGGGCGTGAATTGCCTGGTGGGCCCAGAACCGCACCCAGTCCACACCACCGAGAGCGTCCCCCGAAGGACCCCGTCCACCACGAGCTCCGCATGCAGCTCACCGGCGGTGATCCGGCGGCTGGGCCGGTCGCTCGTGCAGCTGGCATCGTAGACCAGCGGGGTGACGGTCGTCATCACAAACTCCCGGACCTGGGGGCCACGGGTGAACGTCCAGGCCCCCTCCACGGTGATCGAACCGCTCGGCAACGGGTCACCGTGCATGATGTCGGCATCACCGGTGAATTCCACGACCCAGTCGGATGTAACGGTCTTTTCCGGTCCGAGTGTTCCGCTTCGCGCGCTGACGAGTTGCTCGGCCGCCGTTAACAGGTTGGCGGCCTGGCTCACGCTGCGAGTCCCATTCCGGGTCATCTGGGCCGTGTGTGCTCCGTTTCCACTCGTGAAGGTGTGGCCGAAGTCGGTCAGGACCTCCATGAGATCGTAACCCGGGCTGTTGGGTAGCGGATCGCTCACGTGCACGGACCCGGTCAGGGCAAAGCGCGCCGCTCGCCTCGGGTTGGTGAATTCGCATCCGGCCGGGTCGAACGAAATCGTCAGGTCGGTGGGAACGCCGTCGCCGTCGGGGTCATCGATCGGGAGCGGGCTTGCACTGAGACAGGCAATGAGTGGGGACGGGAGATGGGCCCTGGTGCCCGGTGGGAAGAGGGCCTTGAGACTGGGCATGGAGAGATCGAACCATCCCAGGGTCCCGCGATGAAAGAGGGCCCCAAAGGACAGGTCCGCCTCCTCCTCGAACGTATCCCCTATCTCCGCAACTTCGGCAGCGCTCAACACGGCCGGATCGCCAGGATCGACTCCGGCCGAGTCACTGCAGGCCGTAACGCCGACCATGATCGCGAGAGCGGCGACAAGCGAGGTACTCTTATGATGCGATCGCATAGGTGCTTTCCTCAAGATGGGCATTGCTCGAATAGTACCGGAAACACCTCCGGGTGCAACCGTACAACTTGGCTGGGGCGCGCCCCCAGTCGGTGATCCGCGTCACCCAACCCGCGTTTTGATCGCCTCAAAGCGTTGCGCTACCTTTACTTCTATGTCTACCGCCCCCTTTTCACCTGGTTCGACGACGACCCCCGCCGCGGTCCACCCCCTGGAGCTGTCCCCGGACGCCATGCGGGAGCTGACGGAGGCCGTGACCGAGCGGATCATCGCATATATCCAGTCCTTGCCGGAACAGCCCGCGGCGGACCTGACGGGCGGCGCCGAACTGGCACGGTCGCTGGTGGAGGATTTGCCCGAAACGGGCACGGCCGCCCGGGACCTCATCGACCTCATCTTCGACCGGGCGGCTCCGAAGGGCCTCAACACCGCGGGGCCCGGCTACCTCGCCTACATCCCGGGCGGCGGTCTGTTCCACGCCGCCGTGGCCGACCTCGTGGCCAATGCGTTGAATCGCTACGTCGGGGTGTGGATTGCCGCGCCGGGTTTGGTTCAGCTCGAGACCAACGTCATCCGGTGGTTCAACGAAATGGTTGGCTATCCACGAACCGCTGGCGGCGTGCTCACCTCCGGCGGCTCGCTGGCCAATCTCACAGCCCTCGTCGCGGCGCGGCGTCAACGGCTGCCGGAAAATTTCCTGAGCGGCACCCTGTACGCCTCCGACCAGGTACATCACTCGGTGCTGAAGGCGGCGATGCTGGCCGGGTTTCCGGCCGCCAACGTGCGTCAGATTCCGACTGACCAGCGGCGCGCGATCCGCCTCGACGAACTGGAGCGGCAGATCGCAGCGGACCGACGCGGCGGAGCCCAGCCTTTCTTTCTGGTTGGGAGCGCGGGCACCACCAATACCGGCGCAGTCGACGATCTCTCCGCCCTGGCGGCACTCGCCGAGCGAGCGGGTCTCTGGTTTCATGTGGACGCGGCCTACGGTGGGTTCTTCATCCTGACCGAGCGTGGCCAACTCCGCCTCGCCGGCATCGAGCGGGCCGATTCCATCACGCTCGACCCGCACAAAGGGCTGTTCTTACCCTACGGCACGGGATGCCTGTTGGTGCGCACACTCGATACGCTCAGGCAGGCGCACAGTGCAACCGCGGATTACATGCCGGGCCTCCAGCACTCCGACGAGTTCATCGACTACTGCACCATCTCACCCGAGCTGTCTCGGGACTTTCGCGGGTTGCGCGTGTGGCTGCCCCTCAAGATGCATGGTGCCGGGGCGTTCCGGGCGGCGCTGGATGAGAAGCTCGACCTGACCGAGTGGGCTGCCGGACAACTCCGCCTCATCGAGGCGCTGGAAATCGTGGCCGAGCCCCAGCTCTCGATCGTGGCCTTCACGCTGCGCTCTGCCGGCCACGCCCCGGACGAAGCCAACCGCCGGAACCGGGAGCTGCTGGATCGGATCAACGCGAAAGGGCGCGTCCACCTCACGGGGACGCTGCTCGACGGCCGGTTCGTGATCCGCATTTGCGTGTTGAGCTTCCGCACCCACAAGGATCGCATGGAAGTCTGTATGGAGGACATTCGCCGCTCGGTGCGTGAGATGACGGACGCTCAGCGAGCGTAGTCCTCCCCCAGAGGCCATATATCGAGCCACTCGCCGGCACCTTGTCTCCCCGGCGTCCGGCGCCGATAATGATAGGGGAGCGGCGTTCCCATGGGTCGGATTCGACTGGCTTCGAGCGGAGGCAGCATGGACATCAAGAGCTTGGCCAAGGGGTTGGCCTACGTGGGCGAAGCGCAGGGCAAGCGGCAAACCTATTACATCTTCGAGGGCCGCAAGCACTTCTTCGTCATGTCCTTTTCCCGGGCCAAACGCAACGCCGGGAACTTCAATATCGTGAACATTGAAGCGGTCGACTACGTCCGCAAGCGTTTTGCCGGTGCCAAGGGATTGACGTCCCAAGAAGTCGCGAAGCGCAACAAGCGTCCCCGGCAATTCCGTACGGCCCTCGAGGCGCTCAACATCCTCTACATCCTCGTGGCGACAGGAGAGGCGAAGGTCGACCAGCGGCATCAGGCATCGCCGCAACTCTTCTTCAACATGAGCGGATAGGCAGAGGCAGGGTATTTCCTCCCCCTCCCCTCCCCCTCCCCCTCCCCTCCCCTCCCGGCCGTCCACCCATGACTCGCCGGCTCCTGATCGACACCGATACCGCGTCCGATGACGCGGTGGCCTTGATCATGGCGCTCCGACGCCCTGAAGTTGAGGTCGTCGCGATCACCGTCGTTTCCGGCAACGTGAGCGTGGACCAAGGGGTCCGCAACGCACTCTACACCGTCGAGCTCTGCGGCAGCGATGTGCCCGTGTATCGCGGGGCCGCAAAGCCGCTCACCCGCGAGGCGGCCTTCGCTCATTTCTTCCACGGCACCGATGGCCTCGGCAATCAGCACTACCCCGCACCCGTCGGGGCTCCCGGCAAAGACGACGCAGTCGATGTCCTGATCGATCGGGTGCGCGCCAATCCCGGCATCGAGCTGGTAACTCTGGGCCCCCTGACCAACCTGGCCCTGGCCGTCCAGCGCGCCCCGGACATTGTTCCCAAGATTGGCCGCTGCGTGGTCATGGGTGGCGCCGCCTGCACCGTTGGCAACGTCACCCCCGCCGCGGAGTACAACATCTGGGTCGATCCCGAAGCTGCCCGGATCGTGTTCCACGCCGGGTTGCCGCTCGAAATGGTAGGCTGGGAATTGTGCCGGCAGGAGGCCAATCTCACCGTGGCCGAAATGGAAGACGTCCGAGCCTACGACACGCCGCTCGCCCATTTCACGCTCGACTCGAACCGTGTGGCCCTCGAGGCCAACCGTCGCCAATCGGGCGATCCGGGGCTGGCGCTCCCCGACCCGGTCGCCATGGCCATCACCATCGACCCGGGCATCTGCACCAGGCGGAGCCGCCACTGGGTCGACATCGAGACGCAGAGCGAGCTTACCCGGGGCATGACGGTGGTGGACGCGCTGGGCATCGCGGATGACGAACGCAACTTCGCGGTGTGGAACGCGATTACGTCCCGCGAGCCCAATGCCACGGTCTGCTGGGAAATCGACATCCCCGCATGGAAGGCGCTGCTCTATTCGGTACTCCGGCCATGAGCAGGAGCCCGCGCGTGGTGGTCGTCGGCAGTTCCAATACCGATTTGGTGATCAAGGCCCGCACCATTCCGCATCCAGGCGAGACGGTGTTGGGAGGCACGTTCATTTCGGCCCCGGGCGGAAAGGGCGCCAATCAAGCGGTGGCCGCTGCCCGCCTCGGGGCCGACGTGACCTTTGTTGCGCGAATCGGCGTGGACGGGTTCGGTGACGCCGCCTTGAGAGGGCTGACCGCAGAGGGGATCCACACCGAATTCGTCGTGCGCGACGCGCATGCCGCGTCGGGGGTGGCACTCATCATCGTCGACGAGCGCGGAGAAAACGCCATCGCGGTGGCGCCAGGCAGCAACGGCCTCTTGAGCACCGACGACGTCGAGCGTGCCCGAGACGCCATCACCGATGCGGATGTCCTGCTGCTCCAACTCGAGACTCCGCTGGAAACGGTACGCCACGCAGCCCGGCTTGCCCAGGCAGCGGCGGTCCCGGTGGTGCTGAACCCGGCGCCCGCCCAGCCGCTCGACCGCGAGCTCCTGGAACGGGTCACCGTGCTCACGCCGAACCGGAGTGAAGCGGCCCTGCTTTCGGGTATCGCCGTGCGCGATGCCCGTGCCGCCGAGGCAGCGGCGACCGCACTGCTCGGCACGGGTGCTGCCAATGTCGTCATCACCCTCGGCGCCGACGGCGCGTTCTGGGCTGGGCCGGAGGGGGCGGGACTCGTCGAGGGGACATCGGTCGATGCGGTCGACACAACGGCAGCAGGGGACGCGTTCAACGGAGCGTTGGCCGTGGCGCTCGCGGCGGGCCAGCCCATTTCCGATGCCGTGCGTTTCGCAACCCTGGCCGGCGCGCTCGCGACCACCCGGCTCGGTGCCCAGCCCTCCTTGCCGACTCGGGAGGCAGTAGAGACCTTCCAAGACGCGCAGGTAACCACGCCGCTGCAACGGAAAGGCTAAAGCGCCGCCACCATGCAGGAACTCCTGGCACCCTGGCTCGCCAATCCGATGATACGGAAGGCCGCGGCCTCGCTGATCGCGGTGGTGATCGTGGGCATCTGTGTCCGGCTCATCAATCGCTGGCTGCGGCGCCTGATACCCGACACCGACATGCGCTACCGCAGCCGGAAGGTCGTGACCTTCGCCGGCTATGTCGTGGCGTTGTTGATGATCGCGGCGATCTTCAGCCAACAACTCGGCACACTCACGGTGGCGCTCGGTGTGGCCGGAGCCGGGATCGCCTTCGCGCTTCAGGAAGTATCGCCAGCATCGCGGGCTGGGTTGCGATCTCGCTGGGACAGTTCTTCCGCGTCGGCGATCGGATCCTGCTCGGCGGCATCCGCGGCGATGTGATCGACATCGGGATGTTCCGCACCACCCTCATGGAGTGCGGCGACTGGGTCAAGGGCGATCTCTACAATGGCCGCATCGTCCGCATCTCCAATAGTTTTGTCTTCAAGGAACCGGTGTTCAACTACTCGGCGGACTTTCCCTTCCTCTGGGATGAGTTCACCATCGCCATCCGACACGGCAGCGATCACCACCTGGTGCGGGAGATCTTGAGCCGAGTGCTCCAGGCTGAAGTCGGCGAGTACACCGCGTTCGCCAAGCAGTCGTGGGACCAGATGGTCCGGAAGTACCGGATCGAGGAGGCGCAGGTGGAGCCGATGATCACGATGGTGGCATCGGAAAACTGGCTCGAGTTCACCGCGCGCTACGTGGTGGACTACCGCCGCCGCCGGGTGACCAAGGACAAGATCTCCGCCCGGCTGCTCGATGAGTTCGGGGCCTCCGGCGGACGGGTGTCACTGGCGTCCTCGACGCTCGAGCTGGTAGGCGTGCCTCCGCTCCAGGTCCGCGTCACGCAGGGCGCAGACACCGCCTAGGCCCAGAGTAGGCAACTCGGGCTTCTGGCCACAACAGGCCGGCCAGCTGCCAGATATATTTCCCGTCCTCCGGGTCCCGCTGGGGTCCCCACTCCTCAGGATTTACGATGATCACGCGTTCGGCTCTTGGATGGCAGCACACGGTCCGGCGGTCCCGATGGGCCGGCCTGGCTCTCGCCCTCACGCTTGGCACGGTTGGCTCGGCGCTCGGCCAGGCCGATACGGCCACCGCTGCACCCGCCGTCGACACGACCCAGGCCGCGGGCGCGCCCGTGGTAATCCGGGGCGACACCCTCTTTACCCTCTACGGGACCCTCGGCCCATTTACGCCTGCCGCACGGGCCGCCGCGCTGGTCGACCGCATCGACAGCCTGGCCAAGACCACCGCGGCCCGCTCGACCGCCGTCGACGTGGTCGACAGCACCTTCGAGCTCCGGGCCGGCACTGTGGCGCTGCTCAGAATCCTCCCCGAGGACACCGTCGGCCCCGCCCGGCCCCGCCTCGAAGTGGCCCAGGTCTACGCCCAGCGAGTGGAAGATGCCATTCAGGGACGGGGCCGCAGCATCACGATCAAGAGCCTCCTGCTCGGTGCCCTGTGGACTCTGCTCGCAACCGCTGCCTTGGTGTTCCTGTTCAAGCTCCTCAATCGCTTCTTCCCGGCGCTCTACGCCAGACTCGAGTCGTGGCGTGAGACCAGGATCCCCGCGATCAGGATTCAGCGGCTCGAGCTGATCTCCGCCGCCCGTGTGACCGATACGATCATTGCGGTCGCCAAGGTCCTCCGGGTCGTGACGGTCATCCTGCTGCTCTACTTCTTCGTTCCACTGGTCTTGGGCTTCTTCCCCTGGACCCGCCGGCTGTCGTCGGCCCTCATCAATTCCGTGCTCGACCCCCTGCAGCGGGGGTGGCAGGCCTTCGTGTCGTACATCCCGGACCTGATCACCGTCGCCGTGGTTGTGGTGGTCACCGTCTACGCACTCAAGTTCATCCACCTGTTCTTCAATGGTATCGAGCGCGGCTCCATTCGGTTCCGCACGTTCTACCGTGAATGGGCCGATCCGACCTACAAGATCGTCCGGTTCTTCGTGATCGTCTTCGCGGCCATCATGATCTACCCGTACATGCCTGGGTCCGACACAGCCGCGTTCAAGGGAATCTCGGTGTTCCTGGGCGTGCTCATCTCGTTCGGGTCGTCGTCGGCCATCGCCAACGTGGTCGCGGGTGTCGTGATGACCTATATGCGGCCCTTCCAGATCGGCGACCGGGTCAAGATTGCCGACACCATGGGCGATGTCGTCGCCAGGACGCTCCTCGTCACCCGGGTGCGCACCATCAAGAACGTCGACATCACGGTGCCCAATGCAATGGTGCTCTCGAGCCACATCATCAATTTCAGTTCGTCAGCGAAGCGGCGCGGGGTCATTCTTCACACGGCCATCACGATCGGATACGATGCTCCATGGAAGAAGGTCCACGAGCTCTTGCTCGCGGCGGCCAAGGACACGGAGAAGATCCTCGATGACCCAGCACCGTTCGTGCTGCAGACCAGCCTCAACGACTTCAACGTAACGTACGAGATCAACGCGTATACCGACGCGCCGAATGAGATGGCGGTGATTTATTCCAACCTCCACCAGCGGATCCAGGATTCCTTCAACGCGGCGGGAGTCGAGATCATGTCGCCCAGCTTTGCGGCGGTACGGGATGGCAACCGGATGGCCATCCCCGACGAGTACCTGCCTGCCTCGTATACCCCGCCGGCATTCGGGTTTCGCGCGCTGGGCCAGACCCTTCGCCGGGGAGGCGAGGAGCCGGGCGCCTGACCGGATAAAGCCGGTCACGGCGCAGGCGCGTGAGCCCCGCGAGAGGCAGCTTGCTAGGTGATCTTCAAGACCCGGTCGTGCTCACGGGCCCGTTCGACCACCTTGATTGCCACCTCGTCTCCCTTTGCCGCACGCTCGACTTTGGCATGGTCGACTTCCATCGAGGTGATCGTCTCGGTGAAGTCGCTGGTGTGCCCGACGACGCGGATCTTGTCTCCCACGGCCAACGGCCCCTCGGCCAGGCGAATGATGGCCACGCTCGGCCCCTTGAAGAAATGCGTCACGATACCAACAGGTTCTTCCGCCATTGCTCCCTCCGCTCATGAGCTTTCGTAGGTCGAGGACCCGTACCTGCACCCCGGGTCATCCAACAATATGCGAGGCACCACCCCTGAGCGCTCGCTCGGCCAGTCAGCGCAGCTCGACCGGATCTCGCGTTACCAGCTCGCCATAGCCCACCGCACCGGCACGCGCCGCAAATTCCAGGAGCGTCGCCATTCGCTGGAGACTCTGCACACTACATGAGCCCGGCGCGGCCGGAGGCGAAACAAATCGGAAATCGAAGATGCTCCGTATGATGACGCTGCTCGGAATCGTGCGGCAGCGAACCCAGGTTCTCGAGGTACGGCGCCAGCACCCCATCCTGCACCAGGTAGAACTCGACGTTGGACGTGTAGAACGCGGAAACATCGAGCGCGTGCCCGGCAAGGTAGGTCCCGATGCGTTTGAGCGCATACGGACCGGCCAGGTCCCCCACGATGGGAATGACCAGATTGCGTTCGTGGAGCCTTCGGACACGGCGGAAATCCTCTTCCGTCGCCAGATAGCTCGCCTGGCGGCGGGTGAGGTCCCGGGCCGCGAGGAGGGCCCGATAGGTCGGATAACACGGCCGAGGCGGGCGGTCGAATGTGGTGAATCGGAGGTTCGGCCCCTGATCGATGAAGGTCTGGTGCATGCGGGCGATGGCGGCGAAATCGTCGGACCCGAGGCCCACGCCAAGGTTAGCGAGATAGCGTTCGATGTGGTCCCGCGTTCCGGCCAGGCGGGCACGGTCCGGGGGCACTCCCTCCATGGCAGTCAGCAACGCATCGACGGGCCGACCAGCCCAGGTGTCCGGGTCGTCGGGTGCTGGCCTGCCGAACAACAGGCTCAGGTATTCGACGCGGGAGGGTGCCAAGTGGAACAGAGCCTTGTACCACAACAGCTCGAGGAGGTTGTCACGACGAAGATCGATGAGAAACGCGATCTCCGGTCGAAGCCGGGCGATGTAGGAAAAGTTTTGATCGGGGCCGACGCCGATGTAGGCGCCACCGCGAAGGGACAGCGAATCGAGGGTGCTTGCGACGTCCAGGTAGGTCGCTTCGTTGGAGATCAGGTTATCGGTGTCGAAGAACCGGTCTGGCTCGGAAAACTCCAGGATAATTCGTGCAAACGTGCTGTCTGCAAGCCGGGCGACCGGCGGACGGCGTTCGAGCAGGCGAGGCGCGGCCTGCTCCTGACGCGTACAGCCACCTGCCAGGAGGCCGACCGCAAGGAGCACCGCACCTCTGCACCACCCTGCTGAGCGCAGCATCACCCACAGACCCCAGCCGAGTTTACGCCGAAGCCCCTCCGGTCCGGGCGAACCGGTTGTACAGCCATGCGAGCACGGCCCCCGCAATGGCTCCGTCGAGTGCGGCATACAGGGTGAGCACGATCACGGCACCGAAGGTGGCGGTTACCTCATAGCCCGGGTAGACGGAGGCAAACAGGTCGAGCCAGGCGCGTGCGTAGGGCGGCCAGACGAGGTTTGCCAGGCCGAGGAGGAAAAACATGCCACCCCAGAAGATGGCGCCGGCGATGGAGAGTGCGCGGATATCGAGTTTCATGACCTCACTCCTAGCGAGGGTTGAGGCAAGGTAGGATCGCGAAGCGACCGTGGCAATTCCCGCCGTACCGGCCCCGGGAAGCGTCGCGCGAGTGGACTCGAGTGCTCCGGGGCGAGCGCACTCGGGTGTCCGTCGGGGGCAGCGGGAGATCGTCCGGCTTAACGCTGGTGAGGTTCCGCCCTGGCCTCGGTCAAGAAGCGCCGGAGCAGATCATTGCGGCTGACGATGCCTACCAGCACGGGCTTCCCGCTGTGCCGCTGGACGACGGGGATGCTGCGCAGACGGGTTTCCACCATGAGGTCGGCCACGACGGCGATCACGTCGTCCGGTTCGACCGTGATGATCCCGTGGCGCATGATGCGGTTGACCGGCAGGTCCGAGATGGAGGCCAGCTCGGGAACCTCGAACGCGGCATCCGGGCGCAGCAAGTTGAGGAGATCGAGCTTGGTCACGATGCCGGCGAGGACCCCCTCCTCATCAACGACCGGAAAGCCGTTGTAATCGTGATGCTCGAAGAGGATGACCAGCTCGCCGATGGTCATGTCCCGATGCACTGCCATCGGCTCTTTGGTCATGACCTCCCTGACCGGAAGGGTCGAGACGGATTCGGACATACTCGCCTCCTGTCACCGATACGACGGCGACGCCCGCAGAGTGGGTGGCAATGCTACAAAGTTGAGACGGAGGAGTGAAGGATCGATGAGGCAACCATGAGAGTCGACCAACCCCGGGGCCTGGGTGATGAGGCCATAGGCACGGGCGGGGAACCCTGGCCCGGGGCCCCGGCCTGCTACGAGCGGCGGCAGGCCAGGGCTTTGAGCCGGGTGTCTATTCCTTGACGCGGTCCTTCAGGCCTTTCCCAGCGCGGAAGGACACCGTCTTCCGAGCCTTGATCATGATTTCCTTGCCGGTCTGCGGGTTCCGGCCCTTGCGCGCCTTCATCTTCCTGGTGCGGAAAGTGCCAAACCCCGTGATCGTGACATCCCGGCCGGCATCCAGCTCAGTCGCGATGATGCCCTGGCGCGGCTTCGTGGAGAAGACGCTATCGAGGACGTCCATCGCTTTGGTCTTCGAGATGTCGACCTTCTTGGCCAGCTTGTCGGCAAAATCTTCCTTGTTCACGCTCCGGCTCCTGGAATGAGGTTGGGTCTGAGATCGAGGAACGAACAAAACGCCGACCCCATAATGGGGCATTAGTCCAGCCCGCGCAAGGCATCGATCCGGAAATCTGCCCTAAAACATAGGCATCCCAGGGGGTGGGATTTTGAACGGCCCGTTCTCATGCCTTCCGGCCGGGGTGGCTGCAGACTATTTTTCATGGTCTAATTGTCCGGATCGAAGTCCAGCCGACGCTCCCGCTCCGAGGAGCTCACCGCTCTCGATCGCCGCGTCACCGAGCTCCGCCAGGAGCGTCGGGACGAGGCCGAGCAGGTTGCGCAGTTCCGCGCGGCCCTGCGCGGGTCACGGGTCGGCATGTTCAACCAAGACCGTGATCTCCGCTACACCTGGGTCTACAACCCACACCCAGGACTCTTCTCGGCCGATGCGGTGGGCAAGACCGACGAAGACCTGTTGCCCCCGGCCGTGGCTGCCGAGTTGACTGCAGCCAAACGCCTGGTGCTCGAAACGGGAACGGGGAATACCGTCGAAGTGACGACCACGCTCGACGGGCGGAGTATCTGCTACGACCTGCATATCGAACCGCTGCGCGAAGGCCCGGGCAAGATCGCCGGAATCACGGGCATCTCGGTGGACATCACCGAGCGCAAGCATTTTGAAACGGCTGTCAAGGAAGGACAGGAGCGCCTCAAAGCCCTGCTGTGGGCCCTGCCCGACATGATCTTCCGGATCAAGCGGGACGGAACATTCCTCGAGTACGTCCCGGGACAGGATATCGAGCCGGTGGTGCCCCCCGAAGAATTTCTGGGCCGGAAGATCAGCGACATCATGCCCCCAGCGATCTCGGACCCGGCGATGGCCGCGGTGGAGCGGGCCTTCAGCACGGGCGAGGTGCAGACCTTCGAATACCCGCTCGTGCTCGACAGCGCTTCGCGCTATTTCGAGGCGCGGACCGCGGTGAGCGGCCCCGACGAAGCTCTCGTGATTGTGCGGGACATCACGGAAGACCGACATGCGCTCGACACGCTCCAGCGACGTGACGAACGATTGGGATTCCTGCTCGCCGCGGCCATCCGGTTGAACAGCCAGCTCTCCGTCGACACGGTGCTTCAGGAAGTGGCGGACTCGGCCAGGAGTGTCATCGGATGCCGATACGCGGCGATCGGCATCCTGAGCCCGGACCGAACCTCGCTGGAGAGCTTCATAACGAGCGGGATGACACCGGAGCAAATCCATACCATCGGTGCCCCGCCGACGGGACGGGGCGTGCTTGGGCAGGTCATTGCCGCTCAACGGCCTATCCGCCTCAAGGACTTGACCGCAGACCCCAACGCCCACGGCTTCCCACCGGGCCATCCGCCGATGCGCTCATTCCTCGGCGTGCCGGTCATCGGCCGCTACGGGCCGATCGGCAATCTCTACTTCACCGAAAAGACCGGCCCAGTGGAATTCTCCGCAGAAGATGAGGCCATCGCGCAGATGCTCGCGGCTCAGGCCGCCGTTGCCGTCGAAAACTCACGCCTCATTACCGAACTGCAGGCCATGCACATCTCGCGGGATCGGTTCTACGCGATGGTCAACCATGAACTCCGCAATGCGCTCACCGGGGTCTATGGCTGGGCCGAGCTGTTGCTGCGGAAGACCGGGCCCAAGCCTCCGCGGGAAGTGTACGAAACGGTGGACTGCGCCGAGTTTGCCATGCAGATCGTCAATGACATGCTCGACCTGAGCCGCCTGGACGCGGCGAGGCTGAAACCCAACGTGTCGGACGTGGACGCGATGGATATCATCGCCCACTCGCTCACAACGGTCCAGCCGGAGGCCGCCCGCGAGGGCGTCAGCCTCGCCGTCGAGGGTGGCGATCACTCGCTACCCTGCCGCACCGACGCGATCCGCGTACAACAGGTCTTGATCAATCTGTTGCGCAATGCGATCAGGCACAGCGGCGGCACGGAAGTGGTCATTCGGCTCGAGGCCGATGACGCCCACTTGCGAATCGCCGTGGTGGACCAGGGCACGGGCATCGACCCGGCACAACAGGCGGTGCTGTTCGACGCCTACGAACGCGCCGATTCGGCCGGGGGCGGCGGGACCGGTTTGGGCCTCACCCTCTCCCGCCGACTCGCACGACTCCTGGGCGGCGACATCCACGTAGAGAGCGAGCCGGGTAAGGGCTCGACCTTCACATTGAAGATCACGAGATACTTGAAGGGAGTCGGAAAGTCGGAACGTCGGGAAGTCGGAAGGCCGCAGGATGGGACGTAGTGCAGCAGTTACAGGCGGGGCGATTCTTCGCGGCCGCTCCCACGTTCCTACCCCCTACCCGCCTACTTTCCTACTCCCTCACAATCTCCTTCACCTCCAGCTCCGCATCGATCCGGTCGCCGAGTTCGCGTGCGCGCGACAGGTCGGCCGTGAGGTCGCTGACCGTGCCCGTGCCGGCGCGGAGCCGCAGCATGCCGAGCCGGAGGTTCTCGAGCGCGGCCACGGCACTGGCCAGCCGTTCCCCTTGATCGCCGCGTCGGCGTAGCGACTCCGCGTCGCGTTCGAGCCGGCGGATCACCTGCGGGACCTCACTGAATTGCCTCCGCTCTTCGGGTGGGAGTGCCTCGTACAGTTCCGCCACGGAGCGGCCGAGCACCACTTCGGTTCGATCGGCCGAGGGGAGCGCCGGACGGGCGGGCGGCTTGAGGCCGTAGCCGGCGATCTTGAAGAACCGACGTCCAAACCTGCCTGCCCAGATGCGGTGCCACGCTCCGTAGACCTTGCGGATGAAGCGCCTCTGTCCAACGGCCTCCGCTTCCTCGTCCTGCACTTGGGCCTCGGCAAGCAAGGCCACGCGGATGTCGTCGAAGGAATAGTCCTCGAGTAGGAGTTTGCGCGCGGCGATCCCGAGTTGGACCAAGACGAGGCCGAGCACGAGGGTCATCCCACCGGCGTCGACATTCGCGCCGCTACCCACCACGGCTGCTGTGAGGAATACGGCCGTGCTCACCTCGGCGTTCCGGATGAAGTTCCGCACCAACGGTGTGGCCCGGAACTCTCGTCCCCGCACCGCGCCCACTGCCTGGGCCAGTTCATCCGCCGTGGCGTACCGACCCTCAGGTGTCTTGGCAAGGCAGCGGTCGATGACCGCAGCCAGCTTGCCTGGGACTTCGGGCCGGAGCGTGCTGACGGAGGGTGGCGGGGCCGTGAGGTGCTGGGCCACGAGCGCGTGGCTGGTCGGCGCCTCGAATGGGGTCCGGCCGGTGAGCGCGAAGAAGGCCGTCACCCCCAGGGAGTAGAGATCGCTTCGGGCGTCGACCGCTTCGCCCACGGCCTGTTCCGGGCTCATGTAGCGGGCGGTTCCGCTGACCGTCGACGACGGGCCCGGTTCATCGAGTGCGGCCACACTGGCAATGCCGAAGTCGGTGACCATCGACCGGCCGGTGGCGCGCTCGAGCATGATGTTTTCAGGTTTGATGTCCCGATGCACGATACCGCGCGAGTGGGCGTAGCCCAGGGCCCAGGCGACCTCCTGCACCAGCTGCATGGTGGCCCGCGGGGAAAGCGGGCCATGCTGTTCGACCCGCTCACGCAGGGTTTGGCCGTCGACGAGGCCCATGACGAAGAAGACCAGGTCGTTGTGCTCCTCCACGGCGTGAATCGGCACGATGTGCGGGTGGGACAGGCCGGCGGCGGTGCGTGCCTCGCGAAGGAATCGCTCCCTGAGCTCCGACTCGCGCCGCGAGCTTCGGGCGGCAACAGCTTGATGGCCACCAGTCGGTCGAGCGCCACATCACGCGCGAGGAGCACGATGCCCATCCCGCCACGTCCCAATTCCCGCTCCAGCGAGTAGCGACCGGCAACCTCGGTTTGGAGCCGGAGGAATTCAGGGCTGACCGGTGGCGTCGCGGGAACGGGTGTCGGCACGGCGCTGGCTCCGCCTCACGCCTGCCACAGCAGCGCTTGGAAACGAGGGTCGCCGCGGAGTGAGTCGAGGTCGGGGTCGTGCTCGATCCAGTCCTTGCGTCCGAATCCACGCCCGATGGCTTCCTCCAAACACGAGAGGGCCTTCTCGGTCTGGCCCTCCAAGGCGTAGAGACACGCGACGTTGTAGCACACGCCTGCATCTTCAGGATCGATCTCGACTGCGCGCTGGGCCCACCGAAGGCCCTCCTCCGGCTTGGCCCAGGCGGCACAGCGCGACCGCGCACATGGTCGCGGCGCGCGGATCGTCCGGATTGAGCGCCAGGTGCTCTTGGACCACCTCGAGCGCCCGCCGGTACCCGGCGTGGGCATCCGCCTCATGGCCCAGCGCGGCGTGCGATTGGGCCGCGAAGAACCTGGCCTGGTAGTCCTCCCGAACCTCACATGCCTCCTCGAACAGACGCGCCGCATCGTCCAGCTTCCCTTCCTGAAAACACGTTCGCGCGTAGAAATACTTCGCCTCAAAGAGCTTGGGATCGAGTGCGATGGCGGCTTGAAATTCCCGTTCCGCTTCGTCGTACCGCTTGGCCAGGCTCAGCGCCCACGCTCGTGCCGACCGGGCCTCCGGCAGATCCGGATCGAGCTCGAGCGCGCGCAGGCTCGCCGTGTCCGCCCGCTCAACGTCCCCTTCACTTGGGTAGAACATGTTGAGCGTGGTATAGCAGTCCGCCACCCCGGCGTAGGCGAGGGCAAAGTCGGCATCGATCTCGATGGCTCGATTGAACATCTCGAGGGCATACAGCAGGCTCTTCTTCCGAGCCTGATGGAAGAACTGCCGCCCACGGAGGTAGTATTCGTACGCCTTCACATTGCTGGTCGGCGCACGCCGGAGCGCTCGCTTCTCATCCTCGCTCAGCAGTACTCGCAGCGCCCGGACGATGTTCTCCGCAATTTCGTCCTGGATGGTGAACACATCCTGCATTTGGCGGTCGTATCGTTCCGACCAGAGGTGATAGCCATCGGACACATTGATCAACTGGGCCGTGACGCGAAGACGGCTGCCCGAGGTGCGCACACTACCCTCGAGCACGTGCTGCACGCCCAAGTGCTGACCGACAGAACGGATGTCCTCTTTGGTGTTCTTGAACCCGAATGACGATGTCCGCGCCGCGACGCGAAGCCGCTGGATCTTGGTGAGCGCGTTGATGATCTCCTCGCTGATCCCGTCGCTCAGGTATTCCAATTCGGGATCCGCGCTCACGTTGACGAACGGAAGGACGGCAATGGACTGGATCGCGGCGTCCTCGTCGGCCTCCACGTCGGCCCGAAGGGCCGCGGCAAAATCGCGCAGGCGGGCGAAGCGATCCTCCCGCTCCTTGGCCAGCGCCTTCATGACCGCCCGCCTCACCGGGGCCGGGATATCTGGCCTGAGTGCCAGGAGCGACGGTACGGAATCCATCATATGGCGCGCCAGGACCGCCCGTGCCGTGGGTGCCACGAAGGGCGGCTGCCCGCCAAGCATTTCATAGACGACGCAACCGAGGGCGTAGAGGTCGCTGCGTCCGTCGATGACCTCCTCGGCACAAGCCTGCTCCGGGCTCATGTACTCGGGCGTGCCCACCGTCCGCCCGGTTTCCGTGAGCGCCGGCCCGACGAACCCGGTCACCGCGCGCGCCACACCGAAATCGGCAACGACCGCGTGACCCTCCTCGAGCAAGATGTTTTCGGGCTTGATGTCCCGGTGCACCACGCCGCGGCCATGGGCATAGTCCAGCGCCCCGGCCACGTCGCAGGCGATGTCCAGGGCTTCGTCGAGCGGGAGCCTTCGCTCCCGCGTGAGCTTGGTTCTCAAGGATTCGCCGGCGACGAACGGCATTACATAATAGAGAAAGCCGTTGGTCTCCCCGGAGTCGTGGAGCGGCAGGACGTGCGGATGGGTGAGTTGCGCCGCGATTTCGATCTCGCGAAGGAAGCGTTCCGGACCGACGGCGGCCGCAACTTCGGGCCGGAGCACCTTGATGGCCACCTGGCGGCCATGCTTGAGGTCGCGGGCCAGGTAGACCACGGCCATGCCGCCGCGGCCCAGCTCGCGCTCGAAGGCGTACCTACCGGCCAGCGCGCGCTCGAGGCCTGAGAACTCGGAGGAGGTCGTGTGGGTCACGGCGATGGCGGTCGGGTTAAGAGCGAGAACCGGGGACGACTCCTAGCCTCTGCTCCTACCCCTTGACCCCCCGCTTCCGGCTCCCGAATTCTCCCTCCCGAAGGATCACGCAGCGGTGGCACATCGGGCAGGAAATCTCCTGGACGGTTATCTCGTCCAAGGCCACGGGAGTAGAAAGAATCAGCGCCGTGTTGCAGCGTGGACAGATTGGGCTACCGCCGTCCAGCGCCTCGGCCCGGATGGCCGCCGCCTCTTCTCTCGTGAAAGTCGCGGGCGTGTCGTGAGTTGACATGTCAGCTCATTGCCACATGGTTAAACCACACACACTCCCAAGACTAATAAGCACGGGAGCGGGTGAAAACCGGGTGAATTGAATCTGAAGGCCCCGAGCCCCGACCACAAGCACCAATCAGCAGCCTGGAGGGATGCCAATGCCCTGGATTCCCCAGATCGACGTCGGGGACGCGGAGGGCCCGCTCAAACAGCAGTTCGACGCGGCCATCAAGCGGGCCGGACGCGTGTGGCACATCGTCCAGATCATGAGCCTCAACCCGCGAGTCATGAAAGCCAGCATGGATATCTATGCGGCGATCATGTTCGGCCGCTCCCCGCTCACCCGGGTCCAGCGCGAACTCCTGGCCGTGGCCGTCTCCGCCGAACTGGGCTGCCATTACTGAATTCAGGCGCACGCGCACGACCTCCGTGCCGAGGTCGCCGAAGAGTACGGGAAGGCCGCCGAGGCCGACTCCTTCGTCCATGCCGTTGTCCGGAACTGGCGCACGGCGCCGCTTGCGGCCGCCGACCGGGCCTTGTGCGAATTCGCCGCCAAGCTGACGCGCGACCAGCACCACATGACGCCCGCGGACGTCGACGGCCTGCGGAGCCATGGTTTCGATGACACCGCCATCCACGACGCGACCCAGGTCATCGCCTACTTCAACTACATCACCAGGATCGCCGACGCGCTCGGCGTCGAGCCCGAGGACTTCATTCCGCCCTGGGGCGACGAAACCTGAGCTGAGGGCGAGCCCTAGGACGGGACCGGGCGTTTTCTAGACGGCCTCAACACCTGACGGGCTGCCAGATACCCGGACATGCCCGTGATTCCGCCTCCGGGATGGGTCGCGGCACCGGAGAGCAACAAACCATCGATCGGTGTCGCATAGCGCGACCAGCCGGGCACCGGCCGCATGAACAAGATCTGATCCAGCGTCAAATCGCCCTGGTACAGGTGCCCCTCGGTGAGGCCGAACCGCGCCTTCAGGTCGGCAGGGGTGAGCACCTGCCGGCCGATGATCGCGCCAGGGAGATTGGGTGCATACCGCGCGAGCGTCTCGATCACCTGCTTGCCCAGTGCCTCACGGGTGTGCGAGTCCCATGCCGAGCCGTCGCGAAGCCGATAGGGAGCGTACTGCATCCACACCGACATGACGTGCTTGCCTGGCGGGGCCAAGCTCGGGTCGGTCAACGACGGGATCGATACGTCGAGGTAGGGATTCCGAGCAATACGACCGTGCTTCGCATCGTCGTACGCGCGCTCCAGGTACTCGAGGCTCGGCGCGATCGAGATTATTCCGCGGAGATGCGTTTCGGGGCAGCCGAAATCAGGCAACTCCCCCAGCGCCAGGTTCACCTTGGCGGCAATGCCATGCAGCTTGATGTGCTGGACCTGCCGGAGAAACTCCGGCTCTGAATGCACCGGATCGACCAACTCCAGAAACGTTCGCTTCGGATCGGCGCCACACACCACCCTCGTACCGGGTATCTCCTCACCGTCCCGTGTCACGACACCGCGCACCCGACCCGCGTGAACCAGAATCCGCTCCACACCGCAGCCGGTGCGGAGCTCGCCGCCCCTTTCCGTTAGCGCACGGGCGAGTGCGGCCGCCAGCATGCCGACCCCACCCCGGAGGACGGTTCTCGAACGGAGCGTGCCGGCGGCCTGCCCCACCAGGTGATGGAGCATCACGAAGGCCGTGCCCGCCGACTTGGGACCCTGGAAAATGTGCGACACGCCGCCAGCACCGAGGGCTCCCTTCAGGGCATCGTTCTCGAACCAGTTGTCCAGGAGGTCTGCCACCGGCATCGGGACGGTTCGCAGGAACTCGAGCATGCCGACCTTGCCCAGCCCACGGAGCCGGCGGCCGATACCTAGAAGCGCCAGCAGGTCTTTCCGATCCGTGCTGGTCGGCAACGGGGGCGCCTCGCTATAGAGCAACCAGAGGAATCGCGCCAGCCGAGCCATGCGTTCGGTGAATGGCGGCCACTTGCTCGCATCCACCGACGACAAGCGCGCAATGGAGGCCACCGTGTCGGCACCCTTGCCGAGCAGGAGCCCGTCTCCGTTCTCTACCAGCGAGAAGACAGTGGGTTCGACCGAGAGGATGTCGAGCCCGTGTCTCCCGAGCTCGAGATCCCGAATGATCTGCGGATTGACGTATCCGATGTCGCTGGCACCAGTATCGAACCGGAAGCCAGGGACGGTCTCCTCGGTCACGTGCACCCCGCCGGACTGCTCGTGTTCCTCGAGCACCAGCACCCGTTGCCCGGCCTTCGCCAAATAGTTGGCGGCCACCAGCTCGCTGACTCCGGCGCCGATGACGATCGTATCGAACGGTTGGCTCATGACTCGGCTACCAATCCCGCAGGATTTCGACTGCGGCCAGGCGCCCTGAGGCGCCCATGATGCCGCCGCCCGGATGGGTGCCCGACCCGCATTGATAGAATTGCTTGACCGGGGTGCGGTACTTGGCCCACTGCGGCACCGGACGGAGGAAGAACAGCTGCTGGAGTGCAAGCTCACCCTGGAAGATGTTCCCCTCGGTGAGCCCCACCATGTCCTCGACGTCTTTCGGGGTGACCACTTGGCGGTGGATGATCGCCGACTTCAGGTTGGGCGCATATTCCGCCAGCGTGTCGACCACAGCATCGCCGAAGGCCTCTCGCTTGGCGTCGGTCCACCCACCATTCAGCTGATAGGGCGCGTACTGCACGAAGCACGACATGACGTGCTTCCCTGGAGGCGCCATGTTCGGATCGATCATCGACGGGATGACGACATCCATGTACGGGCGACGCGAAAACTCGCCGTACTTGGCGTCATCATACGCGCGTTCGAGGTAATCGATACTCGGGCTGATCGAGATGGCACCCCGCAAGTGGGGGCCGCGGCCGGGCATGCAGGTGAAGTTCGGCAACTCGCTCAACGCGAGGTTCACCTTGCCGGATGACCCCCGGAACCGGAATTGTCGGACACCCTGGACCAGGTCGTCTGGAAGCTCGCGAGGATCGAGCAACTTGAGAAAGGTGAGATTCGGGTCCAGCGACGAGACGACGACCTTCGCCCTGAGCTCGGTGCCGTCGGCCAGGGCTACTCCGGTCGCGCGCCCCTGCTTGACGATCACCTGAGCCACGTCGGCCTCGGTGCGTACCTCGGCTCCGAAGGTCCGGGCTGCGCTGGCAATGGCCTCGCTAATGCCGCCCGTTCCACCCTTCGCAAACCCCCAGGCCCGAAAGGCGCCGTCGATCTCCCCCATGTAGTGGTGGAGCAGGACGTAGGCCGTGCCCGGCGATCGCGGCCCGAGGAAGGTCCCGATGATTCCGCTGGCCGACTTCGTGGCCTTGAGCGGCTCGCATTCGAACCACTCCTCCAGGAAATCGGCCGAACTCATGGTCATCAGTTTGAACAAGGCATAGAATTTCTCGTCGCCCAAGCCGTGGAAGTGCCGCCCCAGCCGCGCCAACCCAAGCAGATCCTTCGGGCTGAGCGAGGTAGGATCGGGCGGGATCATGCCCAAGATCGGCTTGACGGCCATGGCCATGTGGTGCATCAGCCGGCCGAACTCATCGTACGCCTCCGCGTCCTTCGGCGAGTGACGGTAGAGTTCCTGGCGCGCCTGATCGTGGTCGGCCCAAGCGGCGAAGTAGTCTCCGTTGGGAAGCGGGGTCAGCGTGCTTTCGAGCGGAAGGATCTGCAGGCCGTGACGCGGCAACTCGAGGTCGCGGATGATCTCCGGCCGGAGCAGGCTCACGACGTAGGACAGCACGGAAAACGTGAAGCCGGGGAACACTTCCTCGCTCACCGCGGCGCCACCCACTACATACCTCCGTTCGAGCACCACGACACGCTTGCCCGCCCTCGCGAGATAGGCGGCCGTGATCAGGCCATTGTGGCCCCCGCCGATGACGATCGCGTCGTACGAGCTCACCGAGCGCGTGGCCATGTCAGGCTCGCTTCCGTTCGAGGTCCAGGAAGGGCAGCTTCGCCACGCGTGCCTTGGCCTCCTTCCGCCGGTGCTCGACCGTCACTTCCATGTGCACCGGTGTGCCCACCTGCGCATAGCCGGCTTCGAGATGCGCCATCGCGATGTACTTCTTGAGGAGCGGAGACCAGCACCCACTGGTCGCGTACCCGACCTGAATACCCTGGACGTAGATCGGCGCGCTGGTCCGCCATGCCACGGTCGGGATTTTCGGAGGCAGGCCTACCTCGGCGTAGAGTTGCTCGAGCGATTCCCAGGCCACCTCGATGCCGCGAAACTGCCAGGCCGGACCCCGCCGGAGTTCGTCGGCCAGCGCCGATTGCCCTACGAACGGGCCCTTGTCCACGCTCACCGTCCACCCCAGGCCGAGTTCGTACGGAGAGGACTTCTGGGCTTCGATCAGCGCGCGGTGCGCCGACACGTAGTCGACCTCGATCATCACCAGGCCGGCCTCGATGCGTGCGACATCCAACGCCAGGATTCCAGCCGGGGTGATCCCGTAGTCCTCCCCACCATCGATGAGCGCGTCCCACAACTCGAGGGCGCGGCCCGCGTCGACCCAGATTTCGTAGCCGAGGTCGCCGGTGTACCCGGTCCGGGAGATGGTGACGGGAATTCCCCTGATGGATGCGTGAGTCAGGCGGAAGAACCGCAGGCCATCCAGATCGGCGTCGGTGAGGGTCTTCAGGATGTCGCGCGAGGTCGGCCCTTGGAGCGAGACCGCGCCGATCGTATCGGACACGTCTTCGATGGTGACATCCATTCCCACCGCATTCTGGTGGAGCCACCGAAGGTTGGGATCGGCCGAGGTGAGGCGGTACCGCTGGTCGTCGAGCCGCGAAATCGTGCCGTCGTCGATCACCTTGCCGGCGGTGTCACACCACGGCGTGTACAACACCTGGTGGAGTTGGGTCTTGGTCATGTCCCGGGGCAACACGCGGTCGAGCAAGCGCGCCGCGTCCGGCCCAGTGATGGCGTACTTGTAGAGCGGGGACACGTCGATCAGGGCCGCGGTGTTCCGGATCGCGGAGTACTCCCGATCGTGGTAGAGCTCGTACGAACTCAAGACCGTGTGCCCCGCCCACCGGCGCCAGGCCATGCCTTGCGACAGGGCCGCTGTCCGCGGATGAAACGGGGTGACCTTGAGCATGGGTGGTCTCCAAAGCGCTTGAGGTCTCGTGAATACCCGGATACCATCGCAGGAAAAGACCCGGTTCACAAGGGCCGGTCGGCGCAGAAACATCTTGGATGGAGTGATCGTATTAGGAAGGAGTATTCATGTTTCTGGACGGCAGCAGCACCGCTGGCTATACTAGCCGCCCCCAGCCTCGCTCACCCCCGTGACCCTAGGAGGCAGCCATGGCAGGAATTCCGTTGGGACGCTTTGTCTGGTACGAACTCCTCACCTCCGATCCCGACGCCGCGATCCCGTTCTATACCAAGCTCATCGGCTGGACCACGTCCCAGTGGCAGGGGGAGATGGACCAGCCGTATACCATGTGGATGAACGGTGAAACGCCGGTCGGCGGGGTGATGCAGCTGCCCGAAGACGCAGTGAAAGCAGGCGCCCCGCCCCACTGGCTAGCTTATGTCTCCACTCCCGACATCGATCACACCACCAAACAGGCTGCCAGCCTCGGCGGTGTGGTGCACCATGTGATGGAGATCCCGACGGTCGGGAAGATCGCCATCCTGGCCGATCCCGGGGGAGCCATCTTTGCGGCCTATACTCCAGCCGGTGACATGCCCGGCGGCGAGGGACCGCCCGAGCGGGGACAATTCTCGTGGCACGAGCTCCTGGCCCACGACCATGAAGCCGCATTCGGGTTCTACAGCAAGTTGTTCGGGTGGGAAAAGACCGACGCCTTCGACATGGGTGAGGCGGGCATGTACCAGATGTACGGCCTGCCGGGCACCGGTATTCCACTCGGCGGGATGTTCACCAAACCAAAGGAAATTCCGGCCCCACCCCATTGGTTGCTCTACACCATGGTGGACAACGTCGATTCGCGCGCGGACCAGGTGAGGCAGCTGGGCGGCCAGGTGCTGATGGGCCCCATGGAGGTACCGGGCGGCGACCGGATAGTCCAATGCATGGACAAGCAGGGGGCCGTGTTTGCGTTGCACTCGAAATAGGCGGGAAGGCGGACCAAAGGCTAGCGGCTCGGGAGCAGGTAATCGAGGACGTCGACCGCCCGGTATGTCTCGGCGCCAGGACGGAGGAAACGGGCGACTCCGGCGACATCGTCGCCCGACGTGATGAGGGCGGGCTCGACGTAGCCGTTCTGTTGCGTTTGGCCCAGCCCGATGTTTGCCAGGAGCGCATTGCACAGGCACTTGCGCCCCACCGTCTCGTCCTCCGCACCACCTTTTGCGACGAAGTCAGTCACCGGCTCGGAAGCGCAGCGCCACCCCACCGATCCGTCCTCGCGACGGAAGGCGGTGCGGAGGTAACCGAGGTCGCAGGTGCGCGGTCGCGTCGCATACGTCTGGTCGGTCGAGACGGTGTCGTCCAGCTGCACGACCTTGAAGGGAAAGCCGGTCGGTGACGCTACCGGGTCGGTGAACACTAGGGCTTGTCCCTGCTTGCTCAACTCGAGGACGCGACGTTTGATGTCCTCTGAGAAGCCGGATTCCTCACAGAAGGCAAAGGCGGTTCCGACCTGGACCCCGGCCGCTCCCAGCTCGAGAGCCGCCACCACCCGATCAGGTTCGGCATATGACCCCGCCAGCCAGAACGGGAGACCGAGATTGCGCATCGCCTCCAGATCTGGCACATCCCGCTCGCCATAGCGGGGCTCGCCATCCTCGGTGAGCTCGGTGCGACCTCGCGGCGGGGCATTGTGCCCGCCTGCCGTCGGAGCTTCCACCACGAACCCGTCAACCCGGGCTTCTACTTTCTTGGCAAGCATCGTGGCAAGGACGTGGGATGACACGATTGCCAGGAAGGCCGGGCGCGTGACCGGCGGCAGCACTCCACCACAGAACTCGGCCGGGTCGAAGCGGTTGTACTGATCATCCTCGTCGGTGGCTCCTTTCACATCGATTTTCAGCTCGACTGCACGGCCCTCGGCCAGCTGGTCGAGGATGCCGGGAATCGCGCGCGGTATTCCCGCACCCATGAGGACGTAATCGACTCCTGCCAGCATCGCTCCGTAGAGCGAGGGCAGGGTCGGGATCTGGACTTTCTCGAGGTAGTTGATGCCGACGGGATTCCCATGACCTTCCTTGGCCAGGTACACCTCAACGAAGTTGGCGGCTACGAGCAACTCCTGGAGGCGGCGGGAGAGTCGCAGATTGGGCATTGGCTTGGTCTTGAATCGGATCCCGTCGGGCTTGCCGCCGGGAACGAAATAGCGATCCAGCACTCGATCGGCCACGCCGGCCACCGGGAAGGCGGCCAGGGCGCGCCGTGCGTCGCCGTCAGGGTCGCCGAGTTGGAGCCGTCGGGCGAAGACCGCGTCGAGGGCGGTCCCGGAAACCACGCCCAGCTGGCCTTCCGAGGAGACGGCGCGGGCCAGCCGCCAGCCGGACACGGCCACGCCCATGCCACCTTGAATGATTACCGGGAGGTCAGTCGCCATGGGCAATTCGTAGGCATAGGTGATTCGGCATTTCCCCGCCTTCCTATCCCCTCCTCTCTACTCCCCACTCCCTACCACCACCGCTACAATCTCTCGCCGCCTCTCCCGATTATCCAGGTTGATCACTACCACCTGTTGCCAGGTGCCGAGGGCCAGGCGCCCGTCGACGATCGGAATGGCCAGGCTGGTCTTGAGCAGGGCGGAGCGGACGTGGGAGAAGCCGTTCCCGTCGCCCCAGCGGGCGTTGTGGACGTAGTCCTCGGTGGCCGGGGCGATGAGGTCGAGCGCGCGACGCAGGTCCTCGAGCGCGCCCGGCTCGTACTCGATGGTGGTGATGGCACCGGTGGATCCTACCAGCTGTACTACCAGCACCCCGGTTTGGAGTCCGGAATCCTGCACCAACTCGTTGAGCTCAGGGGTCACATCTCGATGGCCAAACTCAGCGGGCAGGGAGAACGACCAACTTCGCTCACCGGACTGATTGGCGTTGGGCATGTAGTGAAGATGGGATGGTTAGGAGGCAAAAGGAAAGACGGAGGCGGCTTGAAGCCACCCCCGCCGTTCCCAGATACTACCTCCTACTCACTACAATCCTACTCTCCTACTCCCTGTACTTACTTCTTCATCACTTCCAGGCGTGCGACCATATAGCCTGGGTTGGTGAGCGCGTACCCGCGATCAGCCACGACTTCCTCGCGCAGGGCCGCAGCAGCAGCCTTCTGCCCCATCTTGTCATAGCACGAGGCGAGCAACGCCTTGGCTAGGTAGTCGTCCGGGTCGGACTGGGCCAGCTCTGCCACGGCCTTGTCGGTCTGGTTCGCGTGCAGGTAGACCGTACCGTTCGCCAGGTGAGAGAGGTTCTTGAGGCCAGCTGGACCCTTGCTCGCGACCTCCGCGAGCTTCTGGGCCGACTCCATGGCCTGCGCGTTGTTCCCAATCCTGGCATGAACCATCGCGGCGAATCCCAGTTGCTGTGGGTTGTCCGCACCCATCATCTCGCCGGCGTTGGTCAGATGCGCCGTGGCTTCACGCTTCTTGCCTGCCATGGCATCGACCATTGCCGCCTGCTGGAGCGCGAGCCCTGCGAGGTTCTTGTTGCCAGCCTCCTCGGCCTCGGCGGCGGCGGCGGTGAATTGCTGAACCGCTGCCTTCATGTTGCCGTCGATCGCATAGCTGGCGCCGATGCTCCGCATCAGGTTGACCTTGGCGTTGGACCCCTGAGCATGCTCGATGGCCTCGCTCAGGTACCGCCGGGCATGATCACCCGCGCCCATCATCTGCGAGACTTCGGCCATGCCGGTGTAGGCCGCACCGTACGTCGGATCGAGCTCCGCCGCGCGACGGTAATGGGTCATCGCGTCATGGTAGCGCCCACTCCACTGCAACAACTCGGCATACGAGTCGTGTGCGTTCGGATGGTCGGGTGCCAACTCCGCATACTTCTTGATGGCCTCGAGCCCGCCGGCCCGGTCGCCGGCCTGCCAGAGCTGGTAGCCCAGCGTGTTCCATGCGGGCGCAAACTCGGGGAATTTTTCGGTGACCGACCGCGTGGCGGCGATCGCTTGCTCGGGATTGGTGGCGCCACCGGTCACGTTGGCCCGGTAGTAGGCCAGGTGAGGATCCCCCGGCATCATCTTGGCTGCGGTTCCGAAGATGGCCATGGCCTCATTCAGATTGCCGGCGGTCCACTCGCGCATTCCCAGCGCGGTCAGCAACTCACCCGTCGTAGCCCCGCTCAACTCCGCGATGCCCTTGTTGATCTCGGCCAGGCGGGCGGCCTGGTTCATGCCGGCAGCGTTCCGGGCACGGAACACCCGCGCCATGCCGAATGCCGGATCGGCCTCGAGCGCCTTGTCGAAGTGCACCGTGGCGCTGGTCGGGAAGACGTTCTCCGCGTCACTGACGCCGGCCCAGAAATGCTTGTTCGCTTCGGCCGACGCGGACGTGACCTCGAGCTTCGCCGCGGCCGGCGATTCGTAGGCCTGTTGCGCCGCGATTCCGGGGGCCAGGGCCCACGCAGCGAGTGCGAGGCCAAGGAACCGCATCGATCTCCTGATTCCTGACATTACTCCTCCTTGGTGACAAACGAATCCCGGGCCAGCGGGTGCCGGCCCGGGACGAACACACGGACCCGTGGGGGCGGGTCCACTGGGAAACACAGAGGTAACGGTGCTAATTCGCAGGTGCTCTCCCCGCTACGGTCAAACGAGATGGACGGCCTGATGTCCAACGAACGGGGCACCGGCAGATGAAGCAATATAGACCCCGGTTCCCCCGTCGGTAAGGAACGCGGTCAGGCCAGGCGGGCCCGTCAGGCGCCGCGCCGTCGAGCAGCGACCGGCGGTTCATGGGTAACGCGTTACAGAATCGGCACTTGATCGACGGCAGCCAGCTCGACCGAAGCAGCCGAGCTTCCAGGCGTAGCAGAGGCGGGAACAGTGCCGAACGGGATTCCCCACTAGCGGAGGACGCTCTACAATTGGTATGGATGCGGCGGTGCCCTGAAGGAGCGTCCTAGGGCAGCGACGCGATGGGGCGGCGCCAGGAGCCTTGTCCATCGATTGCTGGTCCGAGCGGCAGCCGTTCACTCCCGAATCGCTTGACCTGGTCGAGGGTCCACCAGCACCAGGTTTCGGCGTCCACCGACACGACGACGAATGGATAGCCGCGCGTCGATCGTCGTCTGGATGTCGCTCCGGGACAGCGCGCAGAGCTCTCGCGCCTCGCGAATGGGTTCGCCACGCGGGCGAACGCCGTCCGGCCCATGAAACGCGTCCAGGAACGGATGATTGTGCCACACGGCGGCGGTGTTGCTGGGGCAGGGGGCGGCCAGCACCCGTGTGCCGGCCGCCATTTCGGGATCGGGCATGAAGAAGTCGGTGAGGTGCACGCCATCGCCGGCATGCGTGCCCTCGAGGCAGAGGACGATTTCCAAGCGGAGTCCGGCCGCGAGGGTCTGCAACTTACCGAAGCAGCGAGCGCTCGATGGTCAATCGCGCCGGCGGCTCCGGCACCCGTTGCAGCTGTCTCGATCGGGAGCGGCACGATCCACCCCAAGACGCAGAGCCCCAGGCCCATCGGCAAGCCAATCGCCGAGTGGCGCGGCGCCCGGAGAGCCCGGGCGGGTTGGGTTGGCGTCGAACGGCTCATGCGCGCATCCCGCGTGGTCATCCGTCACATCGAGGTCCGTCTCGTGGTTGGTAGAAAAAGCAAAGGGCGTGCCACGGGGAGCGGGAATGGACGCGAAGGCGGGGGATACAACGGCGGTTCGGCGGTTTGGCGGTGCGGCGACTTGATCGCAGCCGCCCGTCCGCCCAATCCCCGTTCTCCTTACTCCTTACTCCTTACTCCTTACTCCTCACTCCTCACTCCTGACCACCTTGCTCACCCCTTCCCCTCTGCCCCAACTCACGTTCCATTTAGGGCGTTCCTTCCACCACGGATCGTCACCATGCGTCTCTCTCGTTTGGCACCTTTCCTTCTCGTTCTCAGTAGCCTTCCCGCTCCGATTGCGGCCCAGGATGTCGCGGTGGAGCGACTCACCCTCGATCGCATCTTCGCATCGCGTGATTTCTTCGGGGACAACTTCGGACCGGCCCGGTGGCTGAATGGCAGTGTGTACACGACACTCGAGGGCTCGGACACAACGCCCGGCGGGCGTGACATCGTCGAGTACGATGCACGGACCGGTGACCGCAAAGTCCTGGTGCCGGCATCGGCTCTCGTCCCTGATGGGCAAACGCGACCGCTCGGCATCAGCAACTACACCTGGTCCGATGATCACGCACGCCTCCTGATCTTCACCAACACCCGCCGAGTCTGGCGCACCAACACCCGCGGCGACTACTGGGTGCTGCACGTGGCGAGCGGGGAGCTCCGGCAATTGGGCGGCGACGCGCCCGAAGCGTCGCTCATGTTCGCCAAGTTCTCTCCTGACGGCAGCCGGGTCGGCTACGTCCGGGAGAACAACATCTACGTCGAAGACCTCACGACGGGTGCTATCACCCAGCTCACCCACGACGGATCGAAGACCATCATCAACGGCACCTTCGATTGGGTCTACGAAGAAGAGCTGTCCCTCCAGGACGGTTTCCGCTGGAGCCCGGATGGAGCACGGATCGCCTACTGGCAGCTCGACGCGGCGGGCGTGCGCGACTTCCTCCTGATCAACAACACCGACTCGCTCTATTCCTACGTCATTCCCATTCAGTACCCCAAGGCCGGTACCACCAACTCGGCGGCGCGTATCGGTGTCGTCCCGGCAAGCGGGGGCGCAACCACCTGGTTCGCGACCGAGGGTGACCCGCGTAACACCTATCTGGCCCGGCTGGATTGGGCCGAGAGCCCCAACGAGGTCATCATCCAGCAGCTGAACCGGCTCCAGAACCGAAACCGCGTGATGTTGGGTGACGCGCGCACCGGGGCGGTCCGGACCATCATGACCGACGCCGACTCAGCCTGGGTGGACGTGGGCGACGATCTCTACTGGCTCGACGGCGGCAAGGCGTTTACCTGGGTCAGCGAGCGCGACGGCTGGCGCCGGGTGTACCGCGTGTCCCGCGATGGGCGCTCGATCATGCCGATCACCCCGGCCAACGTCGACATTCTGAGCGTCGTGCAGGTGGACGACAAGGGCGGCTGGCTCTACTACATGGCCTCGCCGAACAACGCAACGCAGCGCTATCTCTTCCGCGCTCGGCTCGACCGGAGGGGCAAGGCCGAGCGACTCTCGCCAATGGATTTGCCGGGAACGCACAGCTACCAGATGTCGCCCGACGCCACGTGGGCATTTCACCGCTACTCGAATTTCGAGACGCCGACGGTCACGTCATTGATTGCCCTGCCGAAGCATCGCGTGGCGCGCACGCTGGTGACCAACGACTCGCTCAAGGCCACGATTCAGGCGATCAAGGCTCGCCCCACCGAGTTCTTCCAAGTCGACATCGGCAACGGCGTGAAGCTCGACGGATGGCTGATGCTGCCCAACGACTTCGATCCATCCAAGAAATATCCGGTGCTCTTCTATGTGTACGGCGAGCCGGCGGGCCAAACGGTGCTGGATCGCTGGTCGGGCCAGTCCATGCTGTGGCACCAATACCTGACCGAGCAGGGGTACCTCGTGGCCAGTCTGGACAACCGGGGGACCCCGGCACCTCGTGGCCGCGACTGGCGGAAGATCGTCTATCGAGAGATCGGCACCATCGCCTCGGCCGATCAAGCGGCGGGTGTTCAGGCGCTGATCAGCCGAGCGGCCGTACATCGACGCGGAACGGATCGGGTCGTGGGGCTGGAGCGGCGGCGGATCGATGACGCTCAACCTCCTGTTCCGCTATCCCGACCTGTATCACACGGGGATGTCGGTGGCTCCGGTGCCCGATGAGACCCTGTACGACACCATCTACCAGGAACGCTACATGGGCCTGCCGGACGAGAACGCCGAGGGCTACCGGAAGGGTTCACCGATCACGTACGCTGAACAGTTGAAGGGGAATCTCCTGGTCGTGCACGGCACCGGCGACGACAACGTGCACTTTCAGGGCACCGAGCGACTGATCAACAAGCTGATCGAGCACAACAAGCCCTTTACCATGATGGCCTATCCCAACCGCTCCCACGGCATCTTCGAGGGCCGCGGCACCACCCTGCACCTGTACAACCTCCTGACCAGCTACCTCATGGAGAACCTGGAGCCGGGCGGGAAGGCGGCAGCCACGCCCTAGAGAGGAAGTGGGATAGACGGAAAGGCGGAGAGTGGAACCTATCCACCCTCCGCCTTCCCACCCCTACCCGCCTACTTCCTACTTCCTGCCTCTAGGGATTCCACCAATACGTCATCTTGATGGCGAAGATGTTGTCGGCCTTGGCGCTGAACAGCCGGTTGAGCGAGCGGCCGAAGCGGAAGTCGCCGATGGCCTCGGCATCGCTCCGACTCTGGGTCCAGACCAGGTACAGGGTCGAGCCGGGCATATACTCCCAGCGAAGGACCGCATTGCCGCGGAGTGAGCGGAAGTTGAAGTTCTGGTTGCCGATCTCGAGCGGCTGGGCCGGTCCACCCGGCCCGTCGGGATCCGCGGTGAAGGCGGTGGGGTCGAAGGTGGAACTGCCGCTCTGGCCGTAGACGTTGAAGTCATAGCTCCGTGGGCGGGCCAGTTCCTTGTAATCGGTGTAGTCACCCGACGCGATGAGCGGCTGGGCGTAGAGCTGAAGGCTCAGCTTGGGGGAGAACACCCAGTTGAGCCGAAGCCCGCCGGACAGGGTGGTCTGCTGGAGGCTGGCAAAGACGTAGCGGCTGCCATAGGTGGCCGATGCGGTCGGGTCTTCGAAGGTGTCCACATACTGGGCCGACGTAAAGTTTCGCCCAAACGACGGCTCGAAAGACAGCGAGAGCGAGCTCGATGGTTTCCACTCGATCTCGGTTTCGATTTCCCAGCTCCTGTTTGCATCTTGCTGATAGTCCGATCGATCGAAGCCCACGCCGAACACCAGCGACTTCCGGTCGTCGGAACTGAGGAACACGCCGCCTTCCCATCCGGACGGATTCACCGTGAGCGGACCCCCGCGGGTGCGGCGGAAGCTCACGGTCTCTGGGTTGTAGGCCATGAAGTAGTTCAGCCTATAGTAATTCAGGAATTGGAACCGGCCGTTCTGGAACAGGCCGGTCCAGGTCACGTCACCCCCGAAGTTCCAGCTCCGGAAGACCGCGAGATTGGCTGCTCACCGACCGGAACAGCCGCCCCGGTTGGGTCCAGAGGCGCGACACCACGAAATGCCCGTTCACCACATCGGAATTCCACTGGAAGCCGACATCGTTGACGTCGAAACCCGGGCTGATGAGTCCAAAGGCCGTGTTGATCCGCCAGTCTCCCTTTTGCTTGTTGAGGGCAACTCGGCTGCCATATCCCGCGAGCGAGGTGCGGCTCGAATCGAGCGTGATGTAATCCGCATCGGGCCGCTGGTAGTAATGGAGGTTACTCTGCTGGAGGTCGAGCAGACGCGCGCGCGTTCCCGCCACCCGGCTCGCGCCGGCCCACCCCGTGATCACCCACTCCTTATCCTGATCGAGGAAGGTCCAGCCATCGAGTCCCAGCGCGACCGACGAGCCGTTGATTTCGTCTTCGAGGCGTGGATCGCCGAAGTCGCGCTGGGCGTAGGTGGCGATGAACCCCACGGCGTGCCGCCCGTCGTTCATCTCCCGCTGGGCCCGGGCCACCCCGTAGTAGGTCCGTGGCTCGACTTCGACAGATTGCCGCACGCCGTCCAGGTCCGTATCCCCCATCTCGCGTCCAGTCAACGCGTGCAGCATGCCGATATTGGTATTCCCCCCGAGTTTCCCGGAGATCTTCGCCGCGCCCAGGATGGTGGTGCCGTCGGGCGAATGCGAGTAATCGGCGTCCGGCAGGCTACCCTGCGGCGACCGGCCAAGCCGTCGGCTATAGAAGAAGTCCGGCGTGCCGAAATTGAAGCCCCAGTTGTTGTTGGCGCCGCCGAAGCCGAAGTCGAAGATGGTCCGGCCCTCAATGAAGAATGGCCGCTTTTCGGGAAAGAAGGTCTCGAAATCGCTCAGGTTCACGACCGCCGGATCGACCTCGACTTGGCCGAAATCGGGATTGATGGTCGCGTCGACGGTGAGATTACTGCCCAGCCCGAATTTCACGTCCGCGCCGACATTACTGGTAATTCGCGAGCCGTCGTTGAACGGATCGCCGGGTTCGTGATCGAGCAAAGCTGCGCGGCTGGTCACATAGGGCAGGATCTCGAGCCGCCGCGACGGGTTCACTCCTTGGAGGCCGCGCAATTCGGGGAAGCGTGAAACGAACCCGCTCCCGTTCTTGGGCGTGAAGACCAGGTAGTCGGTTTCGTTGCTTCGGGCGATCTCGCGTTTGAAATTGATGCCCCAGACCTGTTCCGTCCCGTTCTTGAACCGGAGCTGCGAATAGGGGATCCGCATCTCGACGGTCCAGCCACCGGCGTCTCTCTGAACCTTTCCTTGCCACACCCCGTCCCAGCTGTCATCGTCCCAATCGTCGTTGAACAACACCCCGTCATATTGGGTGCCCGCCGCGTTCAGCCCGAAGTAGAACCCGGTCCGCCCATCCCGATACGGGTCGAGAAACACGCCGAACCAGTCCGAGTTGGTCCAATCGTCGCGCCGTCCCAGCCGGGCGACGATCGAGTCGACGGCGGTATCGTACAGCCGAGCGCCAATCAAAAGCCCTTCATCGTCATACAGCACATAGACTTCGGTACGCTGGCTGGGCTGCTCGCCCTCGTTGGGATCCCGCTGGGTAAAGGCGCTGAACGGGGTGGCCCGCCGCCACCCGGCCTCGTCGAGGGCGCCATCCATCGTTATGGGCTCAGCTCGACCGAATCGCCTGGACCCGCTGGGGCGGGTCCGGGTCGGGCGGCCTGGCGACTGGCGCAGATCCCTGAGCCGCTAGGCTCAACAGGAGTCCGGGGATCAGGCTGTGCATGAAGGCTCCGTCAGAGAAAGTTCGGAGTTCTCCTCCTTAGACGCCTTCTTACGGGAAAACGTTGCGCGGAGATTCGAGGAGGGGGGCAGAAACGGGATGTGGCGGATCGGGAAGGCTGCCCGTGAGTAAGGAGTGAGGAGGTATCCCGTCCCCACTCCTTACTCCTTACTCCTTACTCCTTACTCCTCACTCCTCACTCCCTTCCCCCAGCCGCTCCACCACCATATCCCCCATGGCATCGGTTGCGATACCGCTCCGGGCATCGGCCGACGGCACGGTACCGCTCTGAAGCAGTCCTGCAATCGCGCCTTCGATCCGGCCTGCCGCGGTGTGCTCGCCCAGGAAGTCGAGCATCATGGCCACGGCCGAGATGGCGCCCAGTGGGCAGGCGACGTTCTTACCGGCGTACTTCGGCGCGGAACCGTGGATCGGCTCGAACATCGAGGTCTGCCCGGGGTGGATGTTGCCCGACGCGGCGATTCCCATGCCGCCCTGGAGCATGGCGCCCAGGTCGGTAATGATGTCGCCGAACAGATTGGTGGTGACGATCACGTCGAACCATTCGGGGTTCTTGACCATCCACATGCAGCAGGCATCCACGTAGGCGTGATCGGTCTGGATCTTGGGATATTCCGTGGCCACGTCGGCAAAGGCACGGCTCCAGATGTCCTGCGGCCGGATGGCGTTGGCCTTGTCGACCAGGGTCACCTTGGGCTGGTGTGTCCGTCCGTGCTCCTCGCCCCGCTTCTCCGCCAACCCGAATGCATAGCGCACGGCACGTTCACACCCTTTCCAGGTATAGACTCCGTTCACGATGGCCACCTCATCGGGCGTGCCTTTCTTCAGGTGCCCGCCGATTTGGGAGTACACCCCCTCGGTGTTCTCCCGTACCACCACGAAATCGATGTGTTCGGGACCCTTGTCCTTGAGTGGGCAGAGATGGGCCGAGTAGAGCTTGATGGGGCGGAGGTTGATGTAGAGGTCCAGGCCGAAGCGAAGGCCCAGGATCACCGAGCGCTCCACCAATCCGGTCTCGACGTCGGGATGGCCGATGGCGCCAAGCAGCACCGCATCGAGAGTGCGCCACTCGTCGATCACATGGTCGGGCACCAGCTCTTTGGTCTTGAGGTAATGGGTGCCGCTGTAGGGATAGTCGACCAGTTGATAGGCGAATCCCTCGATGGCCGCCACAGCCGCGAGCACCTTCAGGGCTTCGTGGGTGACTTCGGGGCCGATGCCGTCGCCTGGGAGAACGCCGATGTTGTAGGACATGGTGAGTTAGGGAGTAGTGGGTAGTGGGTAGTGGGCAGTGGGGTGGAAGCGAGAGGCCTACTCCTGGCTACGGAAGATACCACAACAGCATCGAGAATCTCAGCCGAAAGGTCTTGTTCCCGCCCTCTCGGCCCTAGAATCCTGCCGCGCGGATATTGCCGTTGACCGTCCGGAGATCGATCACGCCCTGGCCGTTGCCGAGTGTTCCAATCAAAGAGGTCGGCCCGCCCGTCACGTTCTGGAAGACCAGGTTACTCGTCGTGATCGTCCCGTTCACCAGGTGTGCCGCGAACTCGGCGGACGTGTTCTGGGGAATGTCGAGAGTCACGTTGCCGTTTACCGTTTCGAGGTCGATCGTCCCGGTGGCCACGATGACGGCCTGGCAGGTAATATTGCCGTTCACCAGCACTACATCGACCGAGCCGGACAGATCATCCAGCGTGACGTTGCCGTTCACGTCGTCGATGGTGACCGAGCCGAGCACTTGGCGGGCAGCCACGTTGCCGTTCACGTTCACCAACCGCGTGGCCAGGCGCTCCGGCACGGTGAGCACGTAATTCACCACCAGGTTCCGCCCGCCGGGATTCTGGGGCTGCACCGTCCGGATGAGAATTTCATCGACGGTCTCGGTGATCACCACCTCGAGCCGGTCCAGATAATCCTGGGCGTCCGCGACGCTCTCCGACCAGACCTGCCGCTCCCCGCGCACGGTAAAGATCTCGGTGCCGGCCGCGCCGACCACGTCGATGGTGCCGTTGATGCCTTCCACCCGAAGCGTCGTGCGCCCGGTGGCATCGAGATCGAGCTGGAGCGCCTCCTCCGCCACGAAGTTTTGATTCTGCACTTGGTCGTCGGTGCCGGTGGAGTCGCCACAGGCGGCTCCCACGACACCGATCACTCCGAGGACCACAACTTGCCGCACCATCGCAACAACTCCCGGTTAGGCCTCCGAGCCGCGGAAGGCATTGTACAGCAACCCGAAGATCGCCCCGCCGATGGCGCCGTCCACCAAACCGTAGAGCGTCCCCATGATCACCGACCCGAACCCCTGGGCTGCCTTATAGCCGGGATAGATCGAGTCGAACATGTTGAGGACTGCTCCGCCGTAGCTGGGCCACATCACGTTGGCCAGGCCCACGAGGAACAACGTCCCGCCTAGGAAGAGCCCGCAGGTCAGCGCCAAGGCCTTTACGTTGAGTTTCATACTCCCTCCCAGTAGCAGAATAGGCGAGACGGGGTGTTCGACCGGTCTCCGCGTGTGACCGGCTGCTAGTCCGCTACGTTGTCTCTCGGAGGGTGAAGAGGTCGTGAGATTAGAAGGAAAGCCGATAGCCAGTGAGGCGGGAGCGGGCGGGTGGCCAGACCTCGCCCCAACTGCCCGGACGGGGTATTGTGGTGCGTGCGTTCCGCGGGCATTCCCCCTCATCCCAGCCGCGCTACCGAGGCCGCATGACCATCCCTACATCACCCAAACCGACCACCAAGAGCCTGGGCATCTGGACCTGCACCGCGCTGGTCATCGGCAACATGATCGGCTCGGGCATCTTCCTCCTGCCGGCGTCCCTGGCCACCTACGGCTCCATCAGCATGTTCGGGTGGTTGTTCACGTCCGCGGGGGCCATCCTGGTCGCCCTGGTATTCGCGCGGCTGGCCCGCATGATCCCGCGGGCCGGCGGACCATACACTTACTCGCGCGAAGGCTTCGGCGACTTCATGGGCTTTCTCATCGCCTGGGGCTATTGGATCTCGCTCATGTGCGGCAATGCCGCCATCGCGGTGGCCATGGTCAGCTACGCCGGCGTGTTCTGGCCCGCCCTGTCGAACAGCTCGGGAGTCGCGGCCGCGGTTGCGGGCGGCGCGGTGTGGGCCCTCACACTTGTCAACGTGATGGGCGTCAAGATGGCGGGCCGGGTCCAAGTCGTAACCACCGTACTCAAACTGATCCCGCTCATTCTGGTGGCCACCGTAGGGTACGCGTTCTTCCAACCCGGCAACTTCGTGCCGCTCAACGTGAGCGGTGAGTCGAACTTCGCCGCCATCACCGCCACGGCGACCCTCACCCTCTGGGCCTTCCTCGGACTCGAATCGGCCACCATCCCGGCCGGCGACGTGATCGATCCGGAGCGCACCATTCCCAAGGCCACGGTGCTCGGCACCATCTTCACGGCGGTCCTCTACATCCTGGCCACCGCTGCCGTCATGGGCATCATCGCCCCGCGCGACCTGGTCGCCTCCACCGCCCCCTTCGCCGACGCGGCCCAGCGCATGCTCGGCCCCTGGGCGGCCTACTTCGTGGCTGCCGGCGCCGCCGTGTCCTGCTTCGGTGCCCTGAACGGCTGGATCCTCAACCAAGGACAGATCCCGCTCGCAGCCGCGCGCGACGGGCTGTTTCCCGCGCCGTTCGCCAAGGTGGGCCGAAGCGGCGCCCCAACCACCGCACTCGTCCTCTCCAGCATCTTCGTCACCATCCTCCTAGCCACCAATTTCACCCGCGGGCTGGTCGGGCTCTTCACCTTCATCATCCTGCTCTCGACCCTCACCAGCCTGATCCCGTTCGTGTTCGCGGCGGCAGCCCAGCTCATCATCTTCATCCGCGAGAAGAAGCGATTCGAGGGCCAACGCCTGACCGGTGCATCGATCGTCGCAGTGCTGGCTTTTCTCTATAGCCTTTGGGCCGTGGGCGGCTCGGGCCAGGAAACGGTCTACTGGGGGTTCCTCCTGCTGCTGGCCGGGATACCGGTCTATGTTTGGGTCGTATGGAAGAGAGGAGAGTGAGGAGTGAGGAGTAAGGAGTGCTATTGGCTAGGTGCAGGGAGGGATTGCAGAGAGGCTGCCTGCTATTAGCTAATGGCTATTGGCTGTCCCGTGCAGAGACTAATAGCTAGTAGCCAATAGCTGTCTGCATTGTTGCGATCTGCGACCTGCAAAGGACTATTAGCTAGTAGCCAATCGACTCCTAACTCCTTACTCTCTCACACGAGAGTTGAACACTCAGCCCACTTACTATGACCATCCGTTGGCAGTCTGCGATTGTCATCCTTGCCCTCCTCACACTCTCTGCCTGCCGGCCGCCGCCCGAGGGGCCGCGGCTGGTCGTGGTCATCGCCGTCGACCAGATGCGGCCGGACTACTTCGACCGGTTCGATGATCGCTTCACCGGCGGACTGGCACGGCTCCTTCGTGACGGCGCAGTATTCACCAACGCGCACCAAGACCATGCTTTGACGGAAACCGCACCGGGATACGCGGCGATCTCGACGGGCGCCTTTCCCTCCCGCAACGGAATCGTGCAGAACAACTGGTACGATCGCTCGACCCACCGGACGGTCTACTCGTTCGATGATCCCGCGGCACCGATTGTGGGCATTCCCGATGCACCCGGCCGCTCGCCGGCCAACATGAAGACCACCGCCCTGGGTGACTGGCTGAAGCGGCGCTCACCGCCGAGCCGGGTCTTTTCCGTTGCCATCAAGGATCGAGCCGCGATTGCGATGGGTGGGAAGCGGCCGGATGGCGTCTATTGGTACCACACCGCCACCGGCCACTTCGTCACCTCGGTCTATTACCGGTCCGATTACCCGGACTGGGTGGCCCGGTTCAACGCCGCCGAGCCCGCCGCCGGCTACAACGGCACACGCTGGGAGCGGCTCTATCCGGAATCGACCTACGTCGCCTCACGGGAGGACGATTTTGCCCCGGAGTTCGACGGCCGGAGTACCACCTTCCCGCACCTGATCGAAGCCCGCGAAGACGACGGCGGCTGGCAACGGTTTTACGACAGAATCTTCTTGCGCTCACCCTTCGCCGACGAGCTCACCCTGGCTTTCGCTCGGGAACTCGTCACCAACGAGCAGCTAGGCACGGACGATCGGCCCGACATCCTCGCCATTGGTCTGTCTGCTGCCGACTACATCGGCCACGCCTACGGTCCCTACAGTCAGGAAGTGGAGGACTTCTATCTCCGACTCGACCTCCAACTCGATTCGCTGTTTGTTTTCCTGGATCAGACGGTCGGCCGGGCCAACTACGTCGTGGCCCTCACGGCCGACCACGGGGTCATGACGATGCCGGAAGAATCGGCCCGCCGCGGCTTCGGCGGGGCGCGCGCCTCGAGGCGCGCCCTCGACTCGCTGGTGCTGCGGGCCATCGCGACCGACACCACCGCCCCCACCATCACCATGGCCGGCGGAGTGGTCATGGAGTTCCCGCCAGGTACCTCGGAGCAGGCCCAGGTCGACGCGAGGCGGGCTATGGCCACGGCACTGCGACAATCACCCGCGGTGCTCGAGGCCTATACATCGGACGAGCTCGTGGCAGGACCGGACAGCAGCCGCCCGTACTTCGATGCCTATCGCCGGAGCTTCTACCTCGGCCGCTCCGCGGACGTGATGATCGTGCCCCGGGAAGACATCCTGATTACCAATAGTCCCAACGGGACCTCGCACGGCAGCCCGCACCCGCACGACACCCACGTGCCGCTCGTCTTCGCCGGCCCCGGCATCGCGCCGGGCCGGCACACCGAACCGGCTCGTACCGTCGACATCGCTCCGACTCTCGCGGCGCTGCTGGACGTGCGGCCGATCGGAGCGATCGACGGAAGGGTGCTACCGGGAGTAGGGAGTAGGGAGTAGGGAGTAGGGAGTAGGGAGTAGGGAGTAGGGGGTAGGAGAGTGAGGAGTGAGGAGTGCGCGTGAGGGGTGCAGGGGTCACTAAAGAGAGGCGCGGGCGCATGCGATTTCATCGGTGGAGTCCGAGCAAGACCCACTCCTCACTCCCTACTCCCTACTCCCTCTTCTGGGTGCCACTCGTTCTCATCATTGCGGCACCGGCCTGCTCGCAAAGTGTCGCTGGCAGCCAATGCGTGGTGGCGCGGGTGGTCGATGGGGACACCATCCACTGCCGCGGCGGCCTCAAGGTCCGGCTGATCGGCATCGACTCACCGGAGCGGGATCAGGGCCTGACTTTCACCGCGGCGCGGACCGCCCTGGCCGAGCTGCTGCCGGACACGGGCGCGGTATGGCTGGAGCAAGACGTTGTCCCGACCGACCGCTACGGCCGGACCCTGGCCTACGTTTGGGCCGGCCAGGTGCTGGTGAACGAGCGCATGCTGGAGCGCGGCTGGGCGGTGCTGTATACGGTCCCGCCGAACGTGCGCTACGTCGATCGGTTCCGCGCCGCCGAATCGGTCGCGCGCGAGGCCCGTCGCGGGCTCTGGGAATCGGGCGGGCTCGAGTGCGCAGCCACAGCGGCATCGGAGAGGGGAGTGCTGAGAGAAGCAGGTAATAGGTGGTAGGTGGTAGGGAGGTAGATGTGAAGAACGAGGGCGGAGATTCCGCCCTCGTTCGACTACTTCCAGCATTCCTGCTTACCTAAGTACTGTAGTTCCCTAGTGTTCTCCCGCCGCCTTCAACACGTCGCTCCGGATCATCGCGTAGTTCACGTTGTTGAAGTTGTAGGTCGCGAGCTCGTCGAAGATCGCGTGGGCGGCATCGGCGTTGCCCATCTTCTCCTGGATCAGGCCCCGATAGTACTTCATGTAGATGTCGTTGGGGTTCCCTGCCGCCAGGTGCTCATCGGCCGCGGCGTAGTTGTTCTGGAAATACTCGGCGATGCCCATGATCTGATGCATCGGCTCGAGCTTCCGCGGGTTGGGATCGGGCTCAACCAGGGTCCCAAATTCCTGGGCCTTGGCCTGGGCACCCTTCATATCTCCCTGTCGCGCCGCCAGCATGCCCTCCCAATAGGTGATCGTGGCTTCCTGGCCCCGACGGAATTGGTCCTTCCCAACCACGTCGGCCTGCTGCCGGAGCTGCACCGCCAGCTCGTCGATGGCCTGCCGGGCGGTCGCGAAGTCGCCGTAGTGGAGCGAAATCTGCACGATGTTGGTCAGGGCGTTGACCTTGATATCGGTCTTGCCCTCGACGTTCATCGCATCCGCCGACGCGACCTGTTCGCGCAACTCGGCGATAGCGGCCTCGGGCTTGCCCTCATAGATGTTCACATAGGACCGGAACACGGCGTAGAACGGCGCGTTGTTGTTGCCCTTGGCCGTCTCGAGCTCCATGGCCCGGGTGTAGTCGGCGCGGGCCGCGTCGTAGTTGCCGAGGAAGGAATGCACGTGCCCACGCTGCTGCAAGCGGCGAGCCATCCGTCGGCGCGCGCGCGGCGGCCATGGTGTAATCCTCAGCGGCGGCCTCGAGCTTGCCCTCAGCCCGGTGGACGTCGCCCATCAAGTCGTACGGCGTGGCCTCGTTCGGCGCCAACTCGATAGCCTTCTGGAAGTGCGCCTCTGCCTTCACAAAGTCCTTGGGCTCGAGGAACATGTAGTTGTTGCCGGCCTGCATGTGCGCGGCCGCGAAATTCGGGGCCAGTTCGATGGCCTTGGCCAGCGACTCCCGGGAGTCGGCCATCTGGTTCAGGCCTGCTTGAACACCGGCCAGCGTGAGCCAGACACGGGGGCTGTCGCCTTGCAGCTCCACCAACTCCCGGGCCGCGGCCAGTTGGCCTTCGGTGTTGTTCTCGAAGCCCTTCTGCATCACGTCGATCATCATCTGTTCGGCCCGCGACGCATTGGCGGCATTCTCAACCGCCTTGGCCAGGTTGGTCGAGAATTTCTCGGTCGATGCCGCGGTGGCGGCAACCTGGAGATAGCCCGCGGCAAAGGCGGGATCCGCCTCCACGGCCTTCTCGAAGTGGCTGTTGGCCTCGTTGGCCCGGCCCATATCGGCCGCGTAGGTGCCTTCGAAGAACTCCTGACGTGCCGCGTCGGATGCCGTGGTCACCGGCAGCTTCATCATGACCTCCGAGCCGGCGGCCTCGATCCCGGCCTCCTTGGGCGCGCAGCCTGCCGCGACCAACAGAGCCGAGAGTAGTACAACTGCTGGTGCTGTCTTCATGTAGTGCCTCCAAAATGTTGAGTGATGCCTCGACGTAGGAGATAGCATCACATACGGAACCGGGCGTGATTGGTGTGCCCGGAGCATATCCTGGCGAGGAATGAGCTGGGGGGAACATGGGCCGAAGGCCGCCCTGCTGCAAGCGCCACGGGGGGATTTGCCGCAAAGAGGAACTCTGGAAGGGCTGAACGCTTGAGACAGGGCATACCAGGTCTCCCGACAGCGTATTCGGCGCTATATTGATGGAGAAGTCGAAGGCTCAGGCTAGGGTCACCCGCTCCCACCGGCACCCTGAGCCGCAGGAGGCAGTATGCCCATCACCACGCACGCCCAGCAGATCCCCGCTATCGAGCGAACGCTGGACCTCACGGCCTCACCCGAGCGGCTCTGGCGCGCGCTCACCGACCCCGTCGAACTGAGTCAGTGGTTTCCCGACCAGGCGGAAGTCGACCTCCGGCCCGGAGGCAATGGTGCCTGGACCTGGCACAAACACGGCCGCCACGCGGTCAAGTTCGAGATCATCCAGCCCCATCACAGGCTCGTCTGGCGTTGGTCGCTCGAGCCAGGCATTCCCGTCGACGTGGGCATGACGACGCGCGTCGAGTGGACCCTGGCACCGCGTCACAACGGCGGTACCACGCTCAGGCTGGAAGAAACCGGCTTCACGACGATGAAGCACTACGAGGCGAATGTGGCCGGGTGGAAACGGGAGCTCAGGGAGTTGATGGAGTACGTGAAGAGTGAGGAGGCTATTGGCTAGGTGCAGGGAGGGATCGCAAAGGGGCTACCTGCTATTAGCTAATGGCTATTGGCTGTCCCGTACAGAGACTAATAGCTAATAGCCAATAGCTCTGTCCCAGTCTCAACCCTCACTCATCACTCCCAACTCCCCTGCAATCCGCCCCGCCAGCCTCGCATTACTCTCCAGCACCGCCACGTTGGTCTCGAGCGTGCGGCTCCGGCTCAGGAGCACGAGTTCCGCCAACAAATACGGGGTGACCGCCTTGCCGGTGATGCCGTGGGTCTCGGCGGTCTCGAGCGCCTGCCCGATCCAGGTCTCCACCTCCCAGCGGTCGATCGCGACGTCGCGCGGCGGCGGGTTGGCGAACACGATGGCCGAGGAAAGACCCAGCTCCCACTGAGCCTCTACCAGCCGCGCCGCTTCCGCCGGCGTGTTCACCCGGTGCACCAGGGTGAGGCCGCTGTCCCGCGAGTAGAAGGCCGGGAATTCGGTGGTGCCGTATCCCACAACCGGCACGCCCAGGGTCTCCAGCACCTCGAGGGTCCTGGCCAGGTCGAGCACCGATTTGGCCCCGGCCGACACGACCGCAATCCGGCTCCGGGCGAGCTCGGTCAGATCGGCCGAAATATCTAGGCTCTCGTCGCCGCCACGGTGAACGCCGCCAATGCCGCCGGTCGCCATGACCCTGATTCCGGCCTTGGCGGCGAGATACGCCGTGCCCGCCACGGTGGTGGCACCCAGCCCCTTCGACGCGACCACGGCGGCAATGTCGGCCGTGCTGGTCTTGAGCACCTGGTCCGTCGTGGCCAGCGTCTCGAGCTCCCGATCGGACAGGCCGATCACCGCCCGCCCGTCGACGATACCGATGGTGGCGGGCACCGCCCCCTCCTCCCGCACCTGGGCCTCGAGCGCCCTCGCGGTCTCGAGATTCCGCGGCCGCGGCAACCCATGCGCAATGACCGTCGATTCGAGCGCCACGACGGGGCGGTGCTCGGCCAGCGCCTCGCGCACTTCGGGGCTGATGTGGAGAAGGGGCATCGGTGGGTTGGTGCTCAGTGTCTAAGGGCTATCGGCCATTGGAGGGAGTGGGGATTAGGGAGTAGGGAGTTGGTCAATATGCTCGGTGTCATCCCGAGCGCAGCGAGGGATCTCCTCAACGCTTTTTCGAATTTCGTTCACTCACACAAGGCTCGGGGCATGCGTTCATGAGATCCCTCGGGCGCTTCGCACCCTCGGGATGACAGTGACGTGGTTATCCGGTCCTCCTCACTCCTCACTCCTCACTCTTTCCATCAGCGCATCCACCGTCATTCCATCGGCCTGGCCGGCATTCACCTCGAGCGCCAGGCTTGCCGCGGCCAGGCCGCATCTGACGGGGTCGGCGTGGTCGGTCGCGAGGCCGTAGAGATATCCGGCGACGAGGGCGTCGCCCGCCCCGGTGACATCGCTCACCTGCGTGGCCGGAATCGCAGGGGATGGCCTGGTGGCGGGTGCCGTCTTCCAGGTAGATGCCCTCGGCGCCGAGCGACACGATGACCGTGCCGGGGCCAAGATCCCAGATCTGCGCCGCGGCGGCCGCGACCTGTTCGGGCGTTTCGGTCAGGAGCCCGCTCAGGACCGCGGCTTCTTTCCGGTCGGGGAACACCACGTCCACCGCATCCAGGTAGGGCCGCAGCCGTTCGGCCTTGGCCACCGACACCGGATCGGCCACGATGGTGGCGTTGTCGCCGTAGGTATTGAGCAGGTAGTCGAGCGTGGCCCGAGGCAGGTTGGCATCCACCAGCCAGATGGGGCATTGCTCGATCGCGGGTGCGATCGAGTCACACCAGTCCGCGTCCAGCCGCTCGAAGATCTCCATGTCGGCGAGCCCCAGCGTGAGCTCGCCGTTCGGTTCCAGGGCCGCGGTGTAGGTCGCCGTGGGAAGATCGGCCGAGCGTCGGACCCCGGACACGTCGACGCCGTTGGTCGCGAGCTGCCGCAAGAGATCGTAGCCCGCGCGGTCATCACCCAGCGCCGAGTAGAGCGCCACGTCCACACCGAGCTGGCTGAGCCAGTCGGCCACGTTCCGCGCGACCCCGCCGGGCTTGGTAGTGACCGTCGCGGGGTTGGACGTGCCCGTGATCAGCGGGCTGTGGGCGCGGGCCCGCCGATCGAGCGTGGTGCCGCCGATGCAGGCGATGGTGGGCACGGAGATCCTCCGGAAAGGCGGAAAGTGGCGACGTCGGAAAGTAAGGTGGAAGGCGGGGAGGCGGGAAGTAAGGAGTAAGGAGTGAGGAGTGAGACAGACGGGGGTTGGGCGGATGGGCAGCTCGGTGTACAGTACTCAAGCAAACCGCCGAACTGCCGACCCGCCCAGGGCTGAGCGGGGTGATCGCGGGCCCCGTCGCTTTAGCGACAGGTTGCCGAGTCGCGGCTTTAGCCACGGGCTCGCGGCGGGAAGACGAAGTTAGTCATCACCTCACTTTCCGACTTTCCATCCTACCACCCTACCGACTTCCGCTCTACCGACGTACCGCTTCTCACTCCTCACTCCTCACTCCTCACTCCTCAACCTCTCCAGATACTCCCCCACCCTCACCTTCCGCGCCGTGTTAGCGCTCGACATGTATCGGATCTTGCCGAAGATCGGACGCTCGGGGCCCCAGGCGCGGTCGTAGCGGCCCAGCACCCAGCAGATGCCGCTCGTGCTGTTGGGGTTTCGGCCGTCCAGCGCGTAGCGGTTGTTGAGCTCGATCATGATGTCGAGCGCATCACGCGGGCTCCGGGTCCACTCGAGAATCTTCTTGCCCCAAAGCATGCGCAGGTAATTGTGGATCCGGCCCTCCCGGGTGAGCTCGCGCTGGGCCGCGTTCCAGAGGTCGTCATGGGTCTCCGCCGCCGCGAACTGCTCTAATGAATAGACATGCTCACGGCGGTCCTGGTCGTGCTCCCTCAGCGTGATCCTGGCCCAGTCGGGCAGCGATTCGTAGCGCTCGTAGTCGTCCCGCTGCCACGACATGTTGTAGCCCACTTCGCGCCAGGTGATGAGCTCGTCGAGGAAGGCCTCAGTCGTTTCGCTTGCGCCCCACCAGCCGCTCCGGCTGCCGGTGGCCTTGGCCGCGAGCTTGTCGGGGGTCCAGCCGTCCCAGTCCATGAGTTCCCGGAACACCTGATGGGGCGAGATGTGGCCGAAGTGGAGATAGGGCGACAAGCCGCTGGTGGCGTCCACCTCGGGCTGATTCCGCTCCTCGGCGTAGTGCGACAGCCTGAGCTCGAGAAACCGGCGGAGGGTGCGCGTGGCAGCCCGCTCGCCGCCCTTCGTCTCGGTAATGCCGACATCATGGTCGATGGGAAACCGGCGCAAGAGGCTCGCGTCGTCCGCCAGCGCCGTGACGTCGGCCGCTGGCCACTGCTTGGTGACGGCGGACGGTAGCCGTTCGAGCGCTTTGAGTTGGAGCCGCGCCAGCGGATCGGCCGTGGGAAACTCGTCCAGATGCGGTGCCAGGTTCTTCTGTAGGAAGCGACGAAAATCGTGCGCCCGGGCAAACACTTTGTCGGCCGCACGCAGGGGCAGCATGCCGTTCGAGTCCACGACCTCGAACGAAACCGGCATCTGTTTGGCGGCGGCCTGGACCATCCGAGGCAGGAAGAACGAGGGGAAGTCGTCGCCTACCACCACCGCGGCCCGCCCGGCCAGCGCATGGAGCAAGCCCTTTCCCGCTCCGTGCTTGGGCTCGAGGTAGGGGTAGTAGGTCACCGGTTTCCCGGCGAGGCGGCGTTGGTTGTCGGCCATGCCCTGGATCACGAAGTAGTGGAGCCGGTCACTGGCCCAGCGATAGTCCGACCGGAGCGCCTCCAGGATCACCAGCGGTTTCGTCGAGCTTCCGCGCCCACTCCACTGCGCGCTCGAGCGCAAAGTTGTATCGGGTGCGCCGGAACGCCGTCATCCAGTAGAGGACGTAGTCGCCCTCGGGATTGGCTGGCTTCTGGTTGAGGTGGCGGGTGCGGAGGCTGGGAACGGGCATACTCTCTGGGAGTCGGGAGTAGGGAGCAGGGAGCAGGGAGACGGGTGTTGGTTTGTGGTGAGTAGGGTTCGCGTCGAGCAGCTGATTAGAATTCTAACCACCTACGGCCTGCCACCTACTATTTACTATTCGTCACTCCTCACTCCTCACTCCTCACTCCCGACTCCCTCAATGCCTCCCTCCCACTTCATCCTCCTCACCGGCGCCACCGGCTACGTGGGCGGGCGGCTCCGGCCGCGCCTCGAAGAGCGGGGGGCTCGGGTCCGCTGCCTCACCCGCCGGCCCCAGAGCCTCGAGGGGGAGGTGGCGCAGGCGACCGAAGTGGTCCGGGGAGATCTGCTCGATCGGGCTACGCTCGACCAGGCCCTCCGGGGTGTCGACACCGCCTACTACTTCGTCCACTCGATGGGCAACCAGTCCGACTTCGAGGAAGAAGACCGGACCGCGGCCCAGAACTTCGCCGACGCGGCCAAGGCTGCCGGCGTGCGTCGCATCATCTACCTCGGCGGACTCGGCGAATCGGATCAGCACCTGTCCAAGCATCTGCGGAGCCGCCAGGAAACCGGTGAAGTGCTGCGCACATCCGGCGCCCAGGTGATCGAACTCCGGGCCTCGATCATCATCGGCTCAGGAAGCCTCTCGTTCGAACTGATCCGCGCCTTGGTCGAACGGCTTCCGGTCATGATCTGCCCCAAATGGGTGCGGGTCCTGGCCCAGCCCATCGCCATCGAAGACGTGCTGGCCTACCTGCTCCAAGCACTCGACCTGCCGGACAGCCCGTCGCGCATCTTCGAGATCGGCGGGCCGGACCAGGTGTCCTACGGCGACATCATGCAGGAGTACGCCCGGCAGCGCGGCCTCAAACGGCTCATGATCTCGGTCCCCGTCCTGACCCCCCACCTGTCGAGTCTCTGGCTCGGCCTCATCACCCCGGTCTATGCCCGCACCGGACGCAAACTGGTCGAGAGCCTCCGGAACCCGACCCTGGTGCGAGATCAGACGGCCGACACGGTGTTCACCGTCAAACCGCGCGGGTTGAGCGAGGCCATCGAGCGGGCGCTGGCCAACGAAGACCAGGAGATCGCCGAAACCCGCTGGTCGGATGCGCTGTCCGCGGCGGGGCCCGAGCGGAGCTGGGGCGGCGTCACCTTCGGTTCGCGCATCGTGGACTCGCGTACGGCGCGCGTCGATGCTGCCTCCGGCGCAGGCCTTCGCGCCGATCCAGCGGATCGGCGGCGCAGGTGGGCTGGTACTACGGCGATTGGCTCTGGAAGCTCAGGGGATTCCTGGACCTGCTCGTGGGCGGCGTCGGCGTGCGCCGCGGCCGCCACCACCCGGTGGAGGTGCGCGTGGGCGACACGCTCGACTTCTGGCGGGTGGAGCAGTTCGAACCCAATCACCTGCTCCGGCTCCGCGCCGAAATGAAGCTCCCGGGCCGGGCGTGGCTCGAATTCGAAGTCACGCCGGACGAGCGCGGCAGCGTCATCCGCCAGACTGCCGAGTTCGATCCGGTGGGATTGTTCGGGTTGCTCTACTGGTACGGGCTCTACCCGCTCCACAAGCTGGTGTTCCGCGGGATGCTGCGGGGGATTTGTGAGGCGGGAAGGCGGGAGGACGGAGTAAGGAGCGGAGGAAAGTGACGAGCCGATAGCTCTAAGCTAGTGGCTATTGGCTATTGGCTATTGGTCTCTTGCCGTGGAGACATTCGGGCAATACTGCCTAGTATGAACTATTGGCTAACGGTCTCGCAGGGCCGCCTTGCAGGGACCGATAGCTGCCGGCCTTGCCGCGATCCCTCCTTGCACCTAGCCGATAGCAGCCAGCCTAGTCCCGATCTGTCCCTACCCCTCCAGCCGCTCCCACCGCATTGCCTTGAGCGTCGCCCGATAGGTGCGCTTGTCGATCGTTTCTCCGGCCTGGGGATAGGGGAGCAAGGTCCCGAGTTGGACCACCAGCTGCCGGATGCCTTCCTGGAACACCACGGCATAGTTCGAGTCGGCGCGGGTCTGGACCACGACGCGGCGCACTGGCGTGGTGACCGCCAGCTGGATCCGGGCGTTCCCAGCCAGGAGACAGTCGGTATCGTTGGGGCAGCGGGTATCCTCGAGCACGTCCTCGAAGGTGACGGTGACCCGAGTGTCTTCGATCGTTACCGACTTCCCGAAGGCAAGGGTGAAGTCTTGATCGATGTCGACTTCGGTGGGCCCGCCGCAGCCGACCAGTACCGCGGCGCCAGAACGACGAGAAGTGGGCGCATGGGGCACCTCGCAAGAATGGCTATCGGCTATCGGCTATCGGCTATCGGCTATCGGCTATCGGCTATCGGCTTCGGCGGATCGGCAGGTACAGCTGTCAGCTGTTAGCTGTTAGCTGTTAGCTGTTAGCTGTTCAGCTGTTAGCTGTTAGCTGTTAGCGCTCAGATTTCTTCCTTATCTCTCCTGCTCAACTCGCCGGCGCCGAATTGTGTTGGATTGCCCGCAAGGTCGCGCGGTAGTCGCCCGTGTCGACCTGCTTGCCGGCTTCCGGCTCCGGCGTCAGCTCCATCAGCCGGATCTCGATCTGGCCGACGAATTCGCCGCGCGGCTGCTCGGGAATGTTGACCTCGGCCACCCGGCGGGGATCCCGGAGTCCGAGCTGGATCTTGGCATTGCCGGCCCTGACACAGATCGCGTTGATGGGGCAGCGGCTGTCCTCCAGCAAGTCGAGAAAGGTCACCGTGATGCCGGTGCCCTCGATCGATGCCGACTTGCCGATGGCAACGGTGAAGTCTTCTTCGAGTTGGACTTCGGTGGGCCCGCCGCAGCCGACCAGTGCCGCGGCCAGAACGACGAGAAGTGGGCGCATTGGGGAACCTCGTGAAAGTCGTACCGTCAGGACGTCGGACGGTCGGAGGGGCAAAGGGGATCGTACCGGCTGCTCCGTCCTCCCCGCTTTCCATCTCTCATATTGGACGCGCGATCGGCGCGAGGAAGCACACGAAGCGACTCCCTATCGCCCGCCCAGGTCCAACCCGAGCTCGTCGATCACGCTCGGGTCCGTTTCGCGAAGCGCGAGAATTCGGTGGCAGGCCGTACAATCACTGGACACGGTGATCCCGTCGCCAGTGGTGAGATCGGCACCATGACAGCGGAAGCATCCGGCAAAATCGGCGTGTCCACTGTGATCGGCATAGGTGCCCCAGGTTACCGCCATGCCTGGAAAGACATTCCGTCGATAGATCGCGACCAGTGCCGAGCCGGCTTGTTCGACCGCCGCCCCTCGAGTCTCGAGTATTGTCAAATGATTCTGCTGATAGAATTGCCGCAGCGCCGCTGGAATGCCCATCTCAGCCGCCCCGAGATCCGCGTAGTGCGCCTCGAGCAGTGTGAGGCCCTCGCGTTTGATCCACGGCAAAGTGCGATCGATTCGTCCAGCACCAAGAGCCTCGTCGAGTGCCCGCTCGGGCATCTGGAATCGGTGGGACGGTCGCGTGTGACAATCGAGGCAGTCCATGGTCCGAAGTACGCCGGCGTCGGCAGCACCCGATCGCCATGTATCGCTTTGGTACTCGCTCACCGTCCCGTCGGCGCTGGTATATGCGATCCAGTCGATGGTCTGCCGCACGCTATCGGCGACGTACTCGATTCTGATACCGGGCGCCACGTGAAACCCGTGGATTCCTCGGGTTCTTCCCCCTCCACCGACTGCCAACGCGAGCACAGTCCGCGTATACGTGTTGGTCGAATCGGACGCGAAGTGATCGATCACGCGGATCTGTACACCGCTGAACTTCGCAGGCCAGTGACACGACTCACAGATGTCTCGCGCCGGCCGCAAGTTCTCGAGCGGGGTCGGGATCGGGCGTGGGTAGCGGTCGAGCAGCGTCGCCGACACTTGCCGGATGCCGTTGACCTTCGCCCACATGTACGCCGGGCGACCTGAACCAATGTGGCATTCGACGCAGGCAATGTTGACGTGCGGCGAGTCACGGTAGGCCACATACTCAGGATTCATCGTATGGCACACCGTCCCGCAGAACTGGGTCGAGTCCATGTAGTCGACGGTCACCTGACTGAAATGGCCGCCGGCCAACACATTGAAGCCGGTCATCCCGACCAGAAAGCCGACCATCCGGCGGAACTCGCGGTTGGCCCACCCGATCGGCGCATACTTACGGGGCTCGAATCCGAGGCGCGTAGTGCGTCGGTAGTGCAACCAGATGCCGAGCGGGATGAGCCCGAGCCCCACCAGAAAGGTGCCCGGCAGCACACCCAAGGAAAAGATCGGCAGATAGGGGTGTTTCGCGCCTTCGCGCATGCCGAGCGGCAGCACGAGGAGCCAGACGACGACGGCGGCGTTGACGAGGAAGAGGCCAGCGAGGGTGAGCAGATTGAACGATAGCTGAAGGAGCGGTGCGACCCAGCCACGTTGTGACGTGGACACAGCCATGGCGGCGAGGCTCTTACGCATCCCGGGCCGTCGCGAACTGTCCGGTGCGGTCGCGCGCTCCATCGCACCCCCCATCGATCGAACTGACCCGATGACCGAAGGACTTGCGGGCGGTTCAGCCATCTCAATAGCAGGCCGGCCCTGAACGAGCAGTGAAATGGCTATGAAGAGTTCATGGAGGCCAGTCATCGCCGGGCGGGAAGCCGGAAACTCGGACCGCAAGGTAGTCATTCGGTCACCCTCGGTCTTTCCATCCTACCGCCTTACCGCCTCGGCCTTACCTTTCTCCCCCATGTCCGTCATCTCGACCCTCCGCGGCCTGTTTACCATGGGCAAGGGCATGGTGGTCGGCCTGCCCGAGGCGGCAAGCGACCGCGACCCGATCGAGCTGTTCGGCGACTGGTTCCGCGCGGCCCGGGGTGCGGGCATCCTGCTGCCGGAAAGCATGGCCCTGGCCACCGCCACCACCGACGGGCGGCCGTCGGCGCGGATGGTGCTGCTCAAGGGGTTCGACAGCCACGGTTTTCGGTTCTTTACCAATTATGAGAGCCGGAAGGCCCGGGAGCTGGAACAGAATCCCCACGCCACCCTGATGTCGCACTGGGCCGTGTTGCAACGCCAGGTGCGGATCGAGGGCACGGTCAGCCGGCTCACCACCGAGGAATCCGAGGCGTATTTCAGAACCCGGCCGCGCGGCGCCCAGATTGGGGCCTGGGCCTCGAAACAGAGCGCAGAACTCGCCGACCGGAAGCTGCTCGACGACCGGGTCCGGGAGTACGACGAGAAGTTCAGGGGCACCGACGTGCCGCTCCCGCCGTTCTGGGGCGGCTACCGCCTGGCTCCCGAGCGCATCGAGTTCTGGCAGGGCCGCGCCAACCGACTCCACGATCGGTTGGAGTTCAGGAAGCAGGCGGATATGTGGGTGAGTCGGAGATTGTATCCGTAGGCAGTGAGGAGTAAGGAGTAAGGAGTGACAGGACGGCGGTTGGGCGGTTCCGCGTTACGACCTCTGACGAGTCGTCGTAGCCGCCGAAGGTACAGCGGTGTGGTGCGGGGTAGTCCCCGTCGCTTCAGCGACAGCAGCCGAGTCTCGGCTTTAGCCGAGAACTGAGACGGAGTTCGGGGCAATGTCGAGGAGATCCCTCGCTCCGCTCGGGATGACAATCCGGGGCGTACCCGACCCTCCCCACTTCCCACCCCTTACTCCTTACCCCTCACTCCTCACTCCTCACTCCTCACTAGCATCACCTTAGGCTCCCGCGTCCTCGGATACCACTCCGCGAATCGTTCCCGTTGTCCCGCCACGAACTCCGCCGCGAATCGCTCGAATGCCGCCAGCTCTTCGCCGTACCACTCGCCCGGTTTGGATGATTGGAGGGCCGAGCGCGCGGCGATGCCGTCCTCGCCCGCTTCGAACGCCGCCTGGCCGATGGGTTGGGTCTTGGCGTGGCCGACGCGATACGGGTAGCTCGTGGGCAGGCCGAGTGCGGTGAGACCCTGGTCGGACACGGCGTCGACCAGGCGATGTCTTGGGAATCACGAACGCTTGCAGGTCGGGACGCCGCTCGGGCTTCAAGTCGAACAGCGTGATGGGCGACCCGACGAAGTTGAGCCGCGCCTGGAGTGCCGCCAGTTGGCGCGTCTTGTTCAGGTACAGCACCCCGAAACTTCCGGGCGGGTTCCAACGGCCGCCCTTCTGTTTGCTGTATGACGTGTCGCCGCAGTCGGCCCAATCGGGGCCGCACACCCGGTAGTAGGTGCCCGAGCGCTCGACGTGCTCCACCGCTCAGGCCGGCAGGTAGGCCATGAGGCGCACCCAGTAGTCGAGTGCCGCTACCGCACCGTTCTGCTTGACGTACTGCAAGAGTGTGAGCCCGCCCAGGTCGTCGGCCGGCTGACGAATCACGGCCGGGATCCGGGCCGGCTGCACATCACGCGCGATCACCTCAGCCAGCTCACGGAGCCGGTCGACTTCGGCCATCTGCCCCACCGGCACCCCACGGCTCCACCACTGCCCCACCGCCTGCCGACTGACACCGAGCAGCTTGCCAAGCTCGGTGTCGGTGAGGAGAAAGGTGTCCCGCACCTGGGCCAGCGCCTGGGCGAGCTGGTGGCGGATGCTCTCCGGCTTCTTCCGGCGGCGAGGGCGACGGGCAGGGCTGGGCGAGGCGGTTGGTGGCACGGGGCTCTCCCGGAGATGTGACACTTAGACGCAAGTAATATGCAAGATGTGTGCAATCATTGTCAAGTGAGGGGCAGGTAACCCGGCGGATCGAGAGCGAGAGGAGCCGCCCATCCGCCCATGGGCTGAGGGCTATCAGCTATCGGCTATCGGTCCTTCCTTCCCACCTTCCTACTTCCTACTTCCCTGCTCCTCACTCCTCACCCACTTCTCAAACAAGCTTCAACCTCATTTCATACCCTCCGCCGCATCCTAGGGAGTCCCACTATCAGAGGATTGTCCCATGCGGTACTTCACCGTCGCCGTCCTGGCCTGCGTCGCGTTCGCCTGCCAGCGGCAGGACGCGGTCACCATCGATCGCGCGCAACTGGCGGCGTTCGCTCCGTTGCCTACATCCATTCCGTCGGAAACCAACCCGGCGACGCCGGCCAAGGTGGAGTTGGGCTGGCGGCTCTACTACGAGACCCAACTCTCGGCCGACGGCAGCCAGTCGTGCAACACCTGCCACCTGCTCGATGCCTACGGCGCCGACGGCCGGTCGGTCAGCACCGGCATCACGGGCGAGAAGGGCGGGCGGAACGCGCCCTCGGTGTACAACGCCGCGGGACACATCGCGCAGTTCTGGGATGGCCGTGCGGCCGACGTCGAGGAACAGGCCAAGGGCCCGATCCTGAATCCGATCGAGATGGGCATGCCGTCGGAAGCAGGCTGTGCTCCGCCGGCTCGCCAAGATCCCGGCCTACCGCGAGGCGTTTCGAGGCGGCCTTCCCCGACGAGCAAAACCCGCTGACCTACGACAACGTGGGCCGGGCCATCGGCGCCTTCGAGCGGCAACTGCTCACGCCGGCCCGGTGGGACCAGTACCTGGAAGGCGACGACACGGCGCTCACCCCCGCCGAGAAGCGCGGGCTCCAGGAATTTCTGAACGCCGGCTGCCAGGCGTGCCACAACGGGCCCTACATGGGCGGGCGGATGTTCCAGCGGATGGGCGTGGTCCAGCCGTGGCACGATGACGACCCGGGCCGGTTCGAGATCACCAAGAACCCGGCCGACAGCATGGTGTTCAAGGTGCCGAGCCTCCGAAACGTGATGCAGACGGCACCCTACTTCAACGGCGGCGAGGTCGGCACGGCGGAACAGGCAGTCGAGCTCATGGCCCACCACCAGCTCGGCAAGGAGCTGACCACCGACCAGATCAGCTCGATCCTGACCTTCCTCGGCGCGCTCACGGGCGAGGTGCCGTCGCAGTTCGCGGTGGCGCCGGAGGGAGAGGCGGAATTGTCGATCAGTAACAAGTCGAAGGCGGTAGGTCGGAAGTCGGAAAGGCGGGAAGGCGATAGGATTGAGCGACTTCCCGACTTCCCGACTTTCCGTCTTCCCGAGTTTCCGTCTTCCCGTTTTCCCGCCGTTATGTCATCCCGAGCGCAGCGAGGGATCTCCTCAACCGGTCCTCGACCTCCGCCTCGCCGAAGCAAGTCCCCAGGCATGCGTTGATGAGATCCCTCGGGCGCTTTGCACCCTCGGGATGACAATCCCGAGAATAGCCGGCCTCCTCACTCGTTACTCCTCACTCCTCACTCCCTACTCCTCACTCCTTACTCCCTACTCCTACTCCCCTCCCCCACGATCTCCTTTTTGCTCTCCTCCTTCCACTTCGGCCGCTCCGGCGCATTGGCAATCTCCTGCCCCAGATAGAACAGCAGCTTCACGATCCGCGCTTCCTTCTCGGCGTTGATCTTGTCGGGCGAGTCGCCGGCGCCGTGGTAGTCGGCGTGGTTGCCGTTGAAGAAGAACAGGATCGGGACACCGCGCCGGGCGAAGTTGAAGTGATCGGACCGCCGGTAGTAGTTCTCCTCCGGCCACGGGTCGTCGATCACGGTCATGCCCAGCTCGGGGTGCGCCGCGTCGACCGCGGCCAGCGTCTGGCCCAGATCCGAGTGCTCGCGGCCGATGGCGACGATGGTGTCGGGCCAGTTCCGGCCGATCATGTCGATGTTGATGTTGGCCACGATCTGCTCGAGCGGCACCGGCGGATGAGCGGCGAAGTAGTCGCTGCCCCAGAGGCCCTTCTCCTCCCCACTGACCGTCGCGAAGATGACCGACCGCTTGGGCCTGCGCACCCGGCTGGCTGAACGCCTCCGCCAGCTCCACCACACCCACCGTGCCCGAGGCGTCGTCGTCCGCGCCGTTGTTGATGCTGTCGGGCGCGCCCGGGGTGATGCCGATGTGGTCCATGTGCGCGGTGTAGAGCACGTACTCGTTCTTGAGCTTGGGATCGCTGCCCTCCAAGATCGCCACCACGTTCGGGGCAGTCGTATCGCCGAGGACGGTGTCGGCCGCCATGATGGTGGCCTCCCACTCCGGGAAGGGGAACATGGTCGTCTGGGTTGCGGCCCGGAGTTGGTCGAAGGTCTCCTGCGCCTCCGGGACCTGCTCCAGGATCGCGGCCTCCGGCACCTCGACTCCCGGCGGGATGTTGTAGGCCTGGCCTTCGGCGCTCGGGCGTGACACCTGTACCCGACCGGCCCGGGCGGCCTCGCGCGCCACCTCTTCCTGGCTGCGGTTGCTGATCGCGACGATGCCGGCCATGCCCGCGCTCATCGCCTTCATGACGACGGCGTTGGCGGTCTTGTCGACCGTGGCCCAGTCCATCACCCACATGAGGAACTTGCCCTGGAGCACGCTGTCCGGCAGGAACTTCTCGGGGTCGGGCGGCCCGCCCAGCATGATCATCGGCGCGGTGATCGGCTTTCCCGTGAGCGGTCCGACATGGTGTACCACCGACGTCGCATAGGGCAGCACCACCAGCCCGAACCCGTCAACTTCCGCGGCCTGCATGTACGACTCGTCCACCTTGAGCTTCCGCAGTGTCAACGGATAGCGCTGGAGGTAGCTGTTGTTGTCGCCCGCAGGCTTCAACCCGTACGCCTTGAACTGCGCGGCGATATACGCCGCCGTCTGTTCGAGCCCCTGGCTCGGCGTGTCGCGACCCATCATCGAGTCGTCGGCGATGATACCGACCCGCCGGGCCACGTCGGCCTGGGTGATGGTGGCGGCGGCCTTGGTCACGGCCTTGGACGGCGGCGAGAGCTTGGCGGCGCTCTGCGCGGCCAATGGTGTGGCGGCTGCGGCGAGCAGGGTCAGACAAAGGAGATGTCGCATCGGGAGCCTCAGGAGAGGTTGCAAGTCGAAACGGTGGTCTGGGGATCGTACGGGAGGACGGAGGGGATGGTTTCAGGAGTGAGGAGCAAGGAGTAAGAGGTAAGGAGGGGGCCTGGGCGAAATTTCTGCCCCGCAGCGCGTGGCGACAGCCACGCCGTGCCGAGCAGCGGCTTTAGCCGCGCGGGCAGGGAGAGATCGCGGAGGGCTACCTGCTATTAGCTATTGGCTATTGGCTATTGGTCTATGAAGTGAGGAGTGAGGAGTAAGGAGAAAGCAGGTTTACGTCGCTTTAGCGACAGGTGCCGAGTCGCGGCTTTAGCCGCGGACTCGCGGGCGGAGTTCGAGGGACGGTCGAAGAGATCCCTCGCTTCGCTCGGGATGACAATCCAAAGAAACGGCCAGCCTCCTCTCTCCTCACTCCTTACTCCTTACTCCTCACTCCTCACTCCCAACTCCTAACTCCTAACTCCCTTTTACTCCTCACTTCCCTCTTCCCGCCTTTCCCCTCACCCGGCGCACTCAGTTTCCGGCTACATTTAGGCGTTTGATGCAGGGACGGATCGATCCGCTGGGTTAGTGCTGTCAGCTATCAGTCTTACCAAAGGACCGAGCCAATCGCTGCCGGCCGTCGAATCGCACTCGACCTAGGGTCCGATCCCATCTGGAGCCCGGACCCCAACTCTGAGATCACAGTATGCACATGTCCAAGCCGACCGAAGTGCACCAGAACCTTGCCAGGTTCGCCGGAACCTGGACCGGTGAAGAAGTCCTGCATCCCTCCCGGTGGAACCCCAACGGCTCGACCGTGCAAGCGCGGAACGAAACCCGCCTGGCATTGGGCGACTTCGTGGTGATCGGGGACTACCAGCAGGAGAAGGACGGACAGGTGACCTTCACCGGTCACAGCGTCCACATGTATGACGCAAACCTGAAGAGCCACGTACTCTACTGGTTCGATTCCATGGGCGTGCCGCCCAACGTGTTCACGGGCAACTTCGCGGGCGACGTGTTGATCCTGACTTGCGAGCACACATCCCCGGGCGGCCCACGCTTCTCACGGCTGACCTACGACATGTCCAAGCCCGGCAAGATGACGTCCAAGATGGAGATGTCGGACGACGGCGAGACGTGGGTGAGTTTCATGGATGGGAGCTACACGAGGCAGGGTGGCTGAGGGCTATTGGCTAGGTGCAGGGGAAGATTGAGTCACGACTGGCAGCTATCGGCTATCGGTCTATGAAGTGAGGAGTAAGGAGTAAGGAGTGAGGATGTGGCCGCGGGAAGAATCTCTGCCCCCGCAGCGCGTGGCGACAGCCACGCCGTGCCGAGCAGCGGCTTTAGCCGCGTGAGAATAGAGAGATCTCGAAAGGGCCAACAGCTATCGGCTATCGGTCGGGTGCAGGGAGTGTCATCCCGAGCGAAGCGAGGGATCTACTCAACTGTTCCCCGACCTCCGCCGGGCCTTCGGAAACTCCCCGGACATGCGTTAACGAGATCCCTCGGGTGCTCCGCACCCTCGGGATGACAGTTCCGTGGTTGTCCGGTCCTCCTCACTCCTCACTCCTCACTCCTTAGAAACCGCCCCGGCCCGTGCACCGTACCTAGCCCTACTACCTTACCCGACATCCTCATACTGGATTCGATGCCAATGCCCCTCTCCCGAATAGGCCAATGCCTCGTTCATGGCCGCAGTGCTTGGTCTGCACCCGACTGAACCTGCCGCGGCCCAGACCTTCCCCACCAACGACTCGATCATCAGCCGCATGTGGCAGGTCGGGATCGAAAATTCCCAGACCGAACAGCTGGCGCACGTGCTGATGGACGTGATCGGCCCGCGGCTCGCCGGCTCACCCAACCTGGCCGAGGCCCAGGACTGGCTCGTCGAACGCTACCAGGGCTGGGGCGTTCCGGCGCGGAAGGAGCAGTACGGCACCTGGAACGGCTGGCAGCAGGGAACGCTCCACGTCGACATGATCGAGCCCCGGGTCCAGACCCTCGAGGCCGAACTCCTCGCGTGGAGCCCCGGCACCGACGGACCGAAAGAAGCCGAAGTGTTGCTGCCGCCCGCCGGACTGACCACGGAGACGGCGCGCGAGTGGCTCAGGAGCGTCCGCGGAAAGTTCGTGCTCATGTCGCCGCCGGAGCCGATGTGTCGAGCGCACCAGGAACTGGAGCAGTACGCCCGGCCTGAGACGGTGGAGCGGATCAACGCGCAGCGCGAGGCCATGAGAGAAGAATGGATCGCGCGGCTCCGGCCGCTGGGCGGTATGCGCCGGGGTGAGCTGGCGATGCGACTCGGCCGGCGCTCTCGGCATCCTGACGTCGTATTGGTCCGGCGGTTGGGGCGTCAACAAGATCCACTCGACACGGAACACCCGCGCCGTCTCGATCGATCTGTCATGCGAAGACTACGGCCTGTTGTTTCGGCTCGCGTCGGACGGCCTCGTACCGGTGCTCCGGGTCGAGGCCCAAGCGGAGGACCTGGGCGTGGTGCCGCAGTTCAACGTCATCGCCGAGTTGAAAGGCACCGAGCTGCCCAACGAGTACGTCCTGCTGGGCGCGCACCTCGATTCCTGGCACGCCGCGACCGGCGCCACCGACAACGGCACCGGCACCATCACCATGCTCGAGGCCATGCGGATCTTGAAGGAGACCTACCCGCGGCCGCGCCGCACCATCCTGGTGGGCCACTGGGGCGCCGAGGAGATGGGGCTCATCGGGTCGGCCTCGTTCCGGGAAGACCATCCCGAGGTGACTCGAGGGGCTCCAGGTCGCCTTCAATCAAGACAACGGCACCTGGCGGTTCGAGAAGATCGAGGGCCAGGGCATGGCCGACGCGGACCGGTTCCTGCCCAAGTGGATGGGAGCCGTGCCACTCGAAATCTCCGAGCACATCGCGCTCGAGCTGCCCGGTGCGCAGGACAACCGGGGCAGCGACCACATCTCGTTCCTCTGCACCGGCGCGCCGAGTTTCCGGCTGCAGTCGCCGTACGACGAGTACCGCCAGTACACCTGGCACACCAACCGCGACACCTACGACAAGATCGTGTTCGACGACTTGAAGGAGAACGCGACGCTCGCGGCGATGCTGGCCTACCAGGCCTCGGAGGATCCGGAGCGGATGGGCCGCGACCGGGCCGTGCTGCCGATCAACCCGCGCACCAAGCAGCCGCGGCCGTGGTTGAGTTGCTTCGCGCCGCGGAGGGAGCCGCGATAGGCGGACAGTCGGGAAGTCGGACAGTATGGAATGGTGGTCTGACAACTTCCCGTCTTCCCGTCTTTCCGCCTTCCTCTCTGTCATCCCGAGCGTAGCGAGGGACCTCCTCAACCGTTCCGCGACCTACGCCCGAGTCCGCGGCTAAAGCCGCGACTCGGCTGCTGTCGCTAAAGCGACGGGGCCACGATCACTCCACTCCGCCCTAGGCGGATCGGCCGATCGTGTTCATCGGAGCCGCCCATCCGCCCAACTGCCATCTGTCTCGCTCCTCACTCCTTACTCCTTACTCCTTGCTCCTCACTTTCCTCCACGCCTTGCCCAGTGCCACAAAAGTTATATATTGTACTACAATCGTATAACGCCCCCGGAGAAACGACCTAACTCATTATGTTCAAAGAAATTACCTTGCGGCAGGTTGGCGGCTCGGTTGGCACCACCTTGCCCAAGGACATGGTCGATCGCCTCAAAGTCGAGGCTGGGGACACCGTGCTTGCAGTTGAGACGGAGCACGGCATCCTGCTCACGCCCTACGACCCCACCACCATCGCGGCCCTGGACTTCATGCGCAGTGCCGCCAAGCGGTACCGCAATGCGCTGCGTGAGCTGGGCCAGTAAGAGCGCGCGTCCGTGAAGGAACCGCGCTGGGTCAGTCGGCTGGTCGTTGACATCATCCACTTCGAACAGCTTCGCGAACACGGCGGGCTCCAGGGCATCGGAGACGAGAACGCGCTGGAGTCCGCGCTGTCGCGCCCGCAGCACAAGTATCACTACGACAATGCGACCGATCTCCCCGCGCTTGCCGCCGCCTACTGCTATGGCATTGCACGCAGCAACTGCTTCCGCGACGGCAACAAACGCACCGCCTTTGTCACCATGGTCGTGTTCCTCGGCCTGAACGGCCTGGATCTCGTCGCCGAGGAGCGTGATGTCGTGGAGGTGATGCTCGCGACGGCCTCGGGCACCATGTCGGAAGACGACCTCGCGCAGTGGATAAGAGGTCGCGTGAGGGAGTAGGGAGTAGGGGTAAGAGCGTGGTCGAGTCGCGAACCGCGTCACCGTCTCTTGTCGTCCCGAGCGCAGCGAGGGATCTCCTCAACTGTTGCCCGACCCCGGCCTCGCCCACGTAGCTCTCCGGACATGCGTTAACGAGATCCCTCGGGCGCTTCGCACCCTCGGGATGACAGTTCTGTGGCTACTCCTTACTCCTTACTCCTTACTCCTTACTCTTCTCTCCTGGTTCCTCACTTCGCGCCCTTTCAGGGCGCGAGAAACATCACCCCAGGTCGAAGCGATCGAGATTCATCACCTTGCCCCACGCCCGGGCGAAGTCCTCCACGAACTTCTCCTGGGCGTCGTCACAGGCGTAGACCTCGGCCAGCGCCCGGAGTTGGGAGTTCGACCCGAACACGAGATCGACGGCGGTGCCGGTCCACTTGACCTTGCCCGTCGCGCGATCGCGTCCCTCGAACACGCCCTTGGATTTCGAGGACGCCTGCCACTCCGTGCCCATGTCCAGCAGGTTCACGAAGAAGTCGTTGGTCAGTGTCCCGGGCCGGTCGGTGAAGACGCCGTGCTTGGCCTGCCCGACGTTGGCGTCGAGCGCCCGCATGCCGCCGACCAGCACCGTCATCTCCGGCGCGCTCAGGTTCAAGCAGGAACGCCTTGTCCACCAGCAACTCCTCCGCCGGTTTCTTGTGGCTCGCATCGATGTAGTTCCGGAAGCCGTCGGCGGTGGGCTCGAGCACGGCAAAGGCGTCCACGTCGGTCTGCTTCTGTGTCGCATCGGTGCGCCCCGGCGAGAAGGGAACCTGCACCTTGTGCCCCGCCTTCTTCGCCGCCTGCTCGACCGCGGCGCACCCGCCCAGCACGATCACGTCGGCCAGCGAGACCTTCTTGCCGCCGGGGAGTGACTTGTTGAAGTCCTGCTGAATCTTCTCGAGCTTCGCCACCACGCTGGCCACGCCGGCCTGCTGGTTGACCTTCCAGTCCTTCTGCGGCGCCAGCCGAATACGGGCCCCGTTCGCCCCGCCCCGCTTGTCGGTGCCACGGAACGTCGAGGCCGACGCCCAGGCGGTCGCGACCAGCTGAGAGACGGACAGGCCCGACTCGAGGATCTTGGCCTTGAGCGCCGCGATGTCCTTGCCGTCGATCAGCTTGTGATCGACCGCGGGGACCGGGTCCTGCCACAGCAATTGCTCGGTCGGGACCTCGGGGCCCAAGTAGCGCGAGACCGGGCCCATGTCGCGGTGGGTCAGCTTGAACCACGCCCGGGCGAACGCGTCGGCCAACTCATCCGGGTTCTGGTGGAACCGCCGCGAGATCGGCTCGTAGATCGGATCCATTCGCAGCGACAGGTCCGTCGTGAGCATGATCGGGCAGTGCCGCTTCGACGGATCGTGGGCATCCGGCACGGTGTTGTCCGACGCGCGATCGGTGGGGCGCCACTGGTGCGCACCGCCGGGGCTCTTGGTCAGCTCCCACTCGTAGCCGAACAAGGTGTCGAAGAAGCTGTTGTCCCAGGTCACCGGCGTGGGCGTCCAGGCGCCCTCCGGTCCGCTGGTGATCGTGTCGTCGCCTATGCCGGTGCCGAAGCTGTTCTTCCAGCCGAAGCCCTGGGCCTCGACGCCGGCGCCCTCCGGCTCGGCGCCGATGTACTCGGCGACGGGGGCGGCGCCGTGGGCCTTGCCGAAGGTGTGGCCGCCGGCGATGAGCGCCACCGTCTCCTCGTCGTTCATGGCCATGCGGGCGAAGGTCTCGCGAATGTCCACCGCGGCCGCGATCGGGTCCGGGTTCCCGTTGGGCCCCTCGGGATTCACGTAGATGAGGCCCATCTGCACCGCGCCGAGCGGCGTCTCGAGCTACCCGCTCGCCGGTGTAGCGCTCGTCGCCGAGCCACTCCTTCTCGGCGCCCCAGTAGGTGTCCTCCGAGGGGGCCCAGACGTCGCGGCGCCCGCCCGCGAAGCCGAAGGTCTTCGAGTCCCATCGACTCCAGGGCGCAGTTGCCGGTCAGGATCATCAGGTCGGCCCACGAGATCTTCCGGCCGTACTTCTGCTTGACCGGCCAGAGCAGCCGCCGGGCCTTGTCGAGGTTTTGGTTGTCGGGCCAGCTGTTGAGCGGTGCGAAGCGCTGGTGTCCGGAGCCGCCGCCGCCGCGGCCGTCGCCCACGCGGTAGGTGCCGGCGCTGTGCCAGGCCATCCGGATCATGAGCGGCCCGTAGTGGCCGTAGTCGGCCGGCCACCAGTCCTGCGACGTGGTCAACACCTCGATGATGTCCCGCTTCACCGCGAGCGAGGTCGAGGGTCTTGAACTCCTTGGCGTAGTCGAAGTCCTCGCCCATGGGATCGGACTTGGGATGGTGCTGGTGGAGGATCTTCAGGTTCAACTGATCCGGCCACCACTGTTCGGTGGCCGAGCTTCCGATCGCTGTGTTGGCGCCCGAGTACGGGCACTGGCTTCCGCTCTTCGACACTGGTCCTCCTGATGGGTGATTCTGAGTGTTGGTTGCTCTGGTGTTGCGAAGGTGCTCCGTTGGTGTCGCGTTAGTCGCCGGATGGAGCCGGAGCCGTTGCCAGGCATTCCGGGCAGCGGCCCCAGTAGATCACCTCGGCTTCGTCGATCTCGAAGCCCGCAGTCGTCCGCCGCGGTCAGGCACGGCACGGCGCCGACCGCGCAGTCGACGTCGACCATTTGGCCGCAGCTCGCGGCAGATGAGATGGTGGTGGTTGTCGCCGACCCGGTCTTCGTAGCGGGCCGGCGAGCCGGCGGGCTGGATGCGTCGGATCAAGCCCTTGTCGGCCAGGATGCCGAGCGCGTCGTACACCGCCTGGCGACTGATGGCGCCGATCTCCCCCCGCACCGCCTCGGCCACATCGTCCGAGGTGGAATGCGGCCGACCGGCCACCGCCCGCAGCACGGCCAGACGCTGGGCCGTGACCTGGAGGCCGTGGTGACGCAGAAGGTCGGCGGGATCGAGGGATGGGTTCATGGGCGCGGGCTAATACTGGGTCTGATTTTGGATCTAGTCAAGATTGGCTGTTGGTCAAGAGAGTGAGGAGTGAGGAGTGAGGAGTGGAGACAGAGCGTCCCTCCTTACTCCACTCCTTACTCCTCACCTCCGCCCGCGAGTCCGCGGCTAAAGCCGCGACTCGGCTGCTGTCGCTGAAGCGACGGGGGCCCCGATCATGTCCCATCCGCCGTTTGTCCGCAGCGCCTTCCCGCCCTCGGACGCGCGCGGGGCGACGAGAGTCTCACCTCCTCACTCCTCACTCCTTACTCCTTACTCCTTACTCCTCTACTCCTCACTCCTCACTTTCCGCGTTCCCGCCGCAAACGCCGGATTTCCTCCAACGCTTCGATGTCGGCCGCGTCCAGGGGCCGTCCGGTCCGCTTGGTCTCTATCAGGTCGTCGAGGCCAATGAGCGGAATCGGTACCCCTTCGATCTCCACGACGGATGAGCGGGGCGCCGCGTCCTCGTAGTTGACGCTCCAGGCAACCGTGAAGATGTCTACCCGGGGGTCGTCGCCGATGATCGTGATCGGGCGCTCGAGGATCTCCTCCGGACGCCATTCCCTAGCAAAACCGTAGCCGACGCTGCCCAGCGCGGCGAGTATTTGTCGCGCGTTCTCCTCGGTGCGCTCGATCAGGATATCGATGTCGGTTGTCGCCCGCACGTATCCATGTAGCACGCAGGCGATTCCGCCGATCACCAGGTACCGTGATCCGCATTCGTTGAGCGCGGCACACACCTGAGCCGCCATGGTCTTGGGCCTTACGCCCCGATCAGTTTCGTCCGCTTCCACCGGTAGTAGTCGTCGTAAGAATCGAATCCTATGATCTGCACCCGTACTGCTCCTCCCTGCTCCCGCCGTTGCACCTCGCGCCCGAGGCGTCCCAACGCCTCCGCCCGCTCGAGTCGCTCGAGCGGTGACAAGCGGAGTTCGCTCGCGAGACGGAGCCGCCGTGCCTCCGCCACCTCGGCTGCCGCATCCACCACCCTCACCGGGGCCGCCACCGGCGGCACCCGGTACGGCGCCACCGGCTCGGCCACGGCCCCGGCAGGCCTCGCCGGCGCGGCCAGATAGCGCCTCAGGGCCTCGACCACGAGCCAGCTCCGGGAGCGATCCAATTCCCGGGCGGCTCGGTCGGCGGCCTCGACCACGTCCTCGGGAATGGTGATCGAAATGCGGGTCAACGGCATGGTATGAGAAAGTAGTACTGAGTAATACTCAATGCAAGAGGAAGGCTAAAAGAAGTAAGGAGTGAGGAGTGAGGAGTGGCAACCGGGAAGACTCCTTACTCCTTACTCCTTACTCCTTACTCCCCTGTCATCCCGAGCGCAGCGAGGGATCTTCTCAACTGTGCGCCGAACTCCGCCCGGAGTCCGCGGCTTAAGCCGCGACTCGGCGTCTGTCGCTGAAGCGACGGGGGCGCCTGAGCTACTGGCCTTCCCGTGCGTGCCTAACATGCGCTTATAGATCCCTCGGCGCTCTGCACCCTCGGGATGACAATCCAGAGCCTGCCCTGCCCTCCTACTCCCTACAATGCTACTCCTCACTCCCTTCCCACTCCTCACTCCTCTCACCCACCCATGCCGCCATCCGTTCAATCGCCTGGCCAAATGGCTCGAGGTACTCTTCTCCCACATAGTCTGTCTCGGCTGGGAGGGGGATGCCGTTCAGCTCGAACGCGTTCGTATGTTGTCGCACGAGGTCACGGGCCCGGGAGCTTTGGAGGTATGGTGTTGCCTGGACCGCTCTGGTGGCGCTGCTCCAGTCGAGCAACCCGGCGGTGAAGCAATAGACCGGATGCCAGTGCCGCCAGACTGGGCGCTCCTTGCCGAGTGATAGGAGAGCCGACCACGCGTCCACATCGGCGCTGTACGTTGCCGGCGCGGTGCCCCAGCTCCGCACCAATCGCGCGCTGGCCATTTCGTCGACCGCTCGCCGGATCGCGTGTGAGTTGTAATACGTGGCGGCGGCGATTCCCTTCACGGTCTCTCTCTTGCCCCGTTGCCCGAGCAGAAATGTCGAGGAGATCGGCCTTGATCCCGACGCCGATCCCTACACGGAGCCGGAGCATGAGCGCGGCGGGATCGGTCACCTTGGGTGCTGAGCGCGAGTCCTTTTGGCGTGCACCGGGGTGCAGTGCTTCTCCTGCCAGGCTTCGCCACCGCGCGTCGTTGCCCTTCTTCCAGGCAAGCAGAGCGAACGCGGCCACGCGATCCTTCAGCTCGGCGGTGTGGTAGGTCCTGAGCAGGTTCCGGGTGCGCTGCACGCTGAGCATGGTGGCACCCGACTCGGCCCACCACGCGACGAATCGAGCCAGACGCCGTTCCCGATCCTCGAGATAGAGCGACAGGAGGAGGAGCGCTTCCGGATCGACGAGCGCGTGTGCCCGTCCCCCATCTGTTGCCGGTGCGCCGATTGCGCGCCACTGCCGCCACGCGGCATCGGTGACTGCTTCGCGGAGCCGCTCGACGGCCTTAGTCCACATGGCGCCCAACGTAATCCACCACCCCCGCCAAGCTGGCACCGAACGCAGGGGACGGATCCTGCGTTCGTACCCACTCAGCCGCATCGGCGGCCGCCCCGCCGAGAATGACGATCCCGACTTCGTGCCCGCGAGCAGCCAGGAGATCACCCACGGCGCTGAGTGCCCGCTCGATATCGGGAATGACCGGTTGAGCCACGAGATTCTCCGGGGCCATGGTACTATTATAGTCGATTATAGAGACTATAATAGTGCCATCAATTCGACGTCTGTCAAGTGGCTATCCCTCTGGTCGGCGGATCGGCGGTTCGGCGGGTCGGCGGATCGGCGGATCGGCGGATCGGCGGATCGGCGGATCGGCGGATCGGCGGATCGAAGGTCGCGTGTTGCAGGGTCATCCGCCATGCTCTGTCATCCCGAGCGAAGCGGAGGGCCCGAAGTCCTCGGCTAAAGCCGAGACTCGGCGGCTGTCGCTAAAGCGACGGGGGCTATTAGCTATTGGCCATCCCGTGCAGAGACTAATAGCTAATAGCCAATAGCCGTTTGCATTGTCCCGGTATCCAACGCGTAAGGACCAATAGCCAATAGCTCTCTGCCTTGTCACGATCTCCAACCCGCAAAGGACCGATAGCTGATAGCCGATAGCCTCTTGCTCCCGCCTTTGGGCCTTCCCGGCTTACGTCTAACGAGACCCCTCGGGCGCTCTGCACCCTCGGGATGACAATCCAGAGCCTACCCTGCCCTCCTACTCCCTACATGCTACTCCCCACTCCCTGTCCACACTCCTTACTCCTCACTCCTATCTATGCAGCAACGCCATCGTCGATGGGTGCATCAACCTCCAGTTTCACACGTGCCTTTAGCGCTCCGATAATTCTCTGAGCACGCTCCATGGTGATCCCGTGGTAATCATTGCGTTCATCGCGTGATACTTGCGAGGGGGAGACGCCCAGTCTGTCAGCCAGTTCCTGCTGCGAAATGTTCTGTGCGATACGAAGGCCGATCAGAATACGCCCGATCTCCATTAAGTTCATGATGGGCATGATATCACCACGTCGCATTCGCTCGTAGATCTCCACTTCTTCCTTGAGCTGCTCATGGAAGGCCAGGGTGGGCTCCAAAGCACGCTCGACTTCATCACCTGAAAGCCCGACCGCACACATGCTCTCACGTTGAGCTTCGATGACCGCCATATCCTGCGTGAGCCGTTCTAGCGCATCTTCGTATTCCCGTTCAGTCCGTATCATGTCTTCTCCAATTCACCTGCCTTGAATGATCCTAACGATACCCTTGCTCAACCCAGTCCCCCGATGTTGCCTGAATGCGGATGGGAATGGCAGTTCATTGCCTGCCTGGTCTCGTATGCCGCTCAATAGACCCGCAAAATGAGGGTATAGCTCGACCCGATAACGATGCCACATGGGAAGCTCGCGCTTCGTGGAGCCCGCGGCTGGCCTCCTTGAGTGTCGGTCCCAGGTCCACACTTTGTGAGGATCGAGACGGTTCAAGTCCTGCTGAAGAGCGCCGCTGGCAAACCGACGTAAGTCACACTCAAAGTATCCATCGATGTCATTGGGCCTGGGCTTCGCTTCAGCGAAGGATCCGTCCAGAAAGATGGTGGTGATCCCTACCTGCCACAGTTGATCGACCAGGATTTGTGCGTTGCCAACAAGACGGGATCGCCAACCCACATCCCAGCCCGACACGGCGAAGCCTGCGGGGCCTGCCACCAGAACGGAGGCACGAAGTTCGGCAAACGTTGCCTCGTATGTACCGGCATCGAGCAGTCCGTCTACGTTGAATGAACGGGGTATTAACATATTGCCCTTACATAACATAATTGTTATCATTATCCTAAAAGTCAAGTACTCCCGATTGTGTCCTCAGGTCGGCCGGGGGATCGATGAGCCAAGCAATTGTTATCTAAGAAGTTGACACACGAAGACCACTCTCGTTCACACATGCCCGTGGCTTCATGATATGTGAGACCCACTACCCTGGTACTTAGCGACTAAAGATGAGGGGAAGACAGCCACAGGGAGCGCCTGTAAGAGTGCGGCGCACATCACGCTAACGCGCTCGATCCGTCCGATGGGCTGCCAAT